>JBBRAQ010000039.1:0-34377 GCA_038206635.1 Candidatus Nanopelagicales bacterium
CGTTCTTGCGCTGGTTGAGGAACGTCGGGATCGCGATCGCGGCGAGGATACCGATGATGATCATGACGACCAGGAGCTCGATGAGGGTGAAGCCCTCGTCCTTGTTGTCGAGCGACTTGCGGATGCGAGCGAACATGCCCGTCTGCCCTTCTGGGATGACGACCGCTGCCGACGCAGGTGCTCACAGCCGAGGTAGCTGGGCCGACTCCCCCGCAGATCCGAGGTAGTCCCCTGGCTTTGCGACCCCGCCTCACGGCGGGTGTGCCTGTTCTGGCCGGTGCGGTCTTCGAATTGCTATGACCTCACCTTCATCGGAACGCACAATGTGAACCTTGAGCGGGAGTCTCGGCGGATCACCCGAACGGAGTCGGCCCCGGAACGTGACGAGCGCGGGAAGGCCCCGAAGGCCTCCACCGCGCTCCTCACGTGGGCGCTTGTGACTACTTGATGAGGTCGAAGATCTTGAAGATGGGCATGTACAGGGCAACGATCATCGATCCCACCAGGCCGCCCAGGATGGCGATCATGATCGGCTCGATGAGGGCGGTCAGCTGCTCTGTCGTCGCCTCGACCTCTTGGTCGTAGAAGTCGCTGATCTTGTGCAGCATCGTGTCCAGCGCACCGGTGTCCTCACCGACCGAGAGCATCTGGGTCACCATCGGCGGGAAGATGTCGTGCTTGCTGAGCGGTTCCGTGAGGCTCTCGCCGCTCCGGACGCTCTCCTGGACGTCGCGCACGGCGTGAGCCACGACCACGTTGCCCGAGGTGTCCGCGACGATGTCGAGGCTCTGCAGGATCGGGACGCCGGAGGTGAGCATCGTCCCGAGGTTGCGGCAGAAGCGTGCGAGCGCGATCTTGCGGAACAGGTTGCCGAAGACCGGGACCTTGAGCTTGAGCGGGTCGACGATCTCACGCACGCGCTCGGTGTGCTTGACCCGTGACCAGAAGACCATCCCGATGGCGCCCAGGACGAGCAGCGGGAGGATGGCGACCTTCAGGAAGTTGGAGAGGTTCACCAGGATCTGCGTCGGCGCCGGCAGCTGGCCACCGAGGGAGGTGAACAGCCCGGCGAACGTCGGGACGATGAACAGCAGCATGCCGATCGTCATGACGACGGCCATGCACAAGACGACGACGGGATAGGTCATCGCGGACTTCACCTTGCCGCGCAGCTTGACCTCGGACTCGTAGTTGTCCGCGATCTGCACGAGGACCTTGTCCAGGAATCCTCCGACCTCACCGGCCTTGATCATGTTGACCATGAGGGGCGGGAACACCTCCGGGTGCCGCGCCATCGAGCCCGACAGGGCCGAGCCCGACTCCACCTCGAGTCGGATCTCGGTGAGGATGCCGGCGAAGAACTTGTTCGGCTGCTGCTCCTCGAGGATGGAGAGCGACCGCAGCATCGACAGTCCGGAGTTGATCATCGTGGCGAACTGCCGGCTGAAGACGGCGAGCTCCTTCAGCTTGACCTTCGCACCGATCTTGGGGAGCTTGAGCTCCATCGACAGACCACCGGTCTTCACCATGGTGATCTTGACCGGCGCGTACCCCATGCTCTTCAGCTTGGAAGCGACGGCCGCGGGCGAGTCGGCCTCGATCTTGCCCGTGACGATCGACCCGGCCCGATCCCGGACGGCGTACTCGTAGGTGGCGGTGGATGCCATGATCCGTGTCCTCTCCCGTCCGTCGCTCAGGCCCGGCCGCAGAGCCGGTTGAAGTCCTCGATGTGGTGGCACTTCTCGAGCCCCACCTCGAAGGTGATGCGTCGAGTGCGCACGAGCTCGGCCAGGTGCTGGTCGAGGGTGTGCATTCCGTGCGCGGCCCCGGCCTGCATGACCGAGTAGATCTGGTGGGTCTTGCCCTCGCGGATCAGGTTCCGGACGGCGGGCGTGACGACGAGGACCTCGGTCGCAGCCACCCGGCCGTGCCCGTCGGCCGTCTTCGCCAGGGTCTGGCACACGACGCCCTGGAGCGCCATCGCCAGCTGCGAGCGGACCTGCTGCTGCTGGTGCGGCGGGAACACGTCGATGATGCGGTCGATCGTCTGGGCGGCGTCCTGGGTGTGCAGGGTCGCGAAGACGAGGTGACCGGTCTCGGCGGCGGTCAGTGCCACCGAGATCGTCTCGAGGTCACGCATCTCCCCGACCAGGATGATGTCGGGGTCCTGGCGCAGGACGTGCTTGAGGGCGTTGCTGAACGACCACGTGTCCTCGCCGACCTCGCGCTGGTTGACCAGGCAGCTCTTGTGACGGTGGAGGAACTCGATCGGGTCCTCGACGGTCATGATGTGGTCGTGCCGCGTGCGGTTGGCAAGGTCGACCACGGCCGCAAGGGTCGTGGACTTGCCCGAGCCGGTCGGGCCGGTGACCAGGACGAAACCGCGCGGCAGGTTGGCGAAGTTCGAGACCGCCGGCGGGATGCCGAGGCTCTCGAGGGACTTGATCTCGAACGGGATGACGCGGAAGGCGGCACCGATCGAGTCGCGCTGCCGGTACACGTTCACGCGGAACCGGGCCCGTCCCGGGAGCGAGTAGGCGAAGTCGAGCTCGAGCTGCTCCTCGAACTTCAGCCGCTGCGCCTGGGTGAGGATCGCGTAGATGACCCGCTGCAGCACCGGCGGGGTGAGGACGTCGAAGTCGTCGATGGCCACCAGCGAGCCACTGACCCGGATGGTGGGCCTGGCGTTCGCGGTGAGGTGCAGGTCGGACGCCCCGCGGTCGAGCATGCGGCCGAGCGCCTCGACGAGGGAGAAGTCCTCCTCGCGCAGCGACTGCTCGGTGCCCCGGCTGGGGAAGGCCGGTCCGTTCACGTGAGCGGTCGACGTCGCGGCAGGTGCGGCCGTGGCGTCGGGCTGCGGCGCGGTCGGGGCCGCGGCAGGCTCGGGCGCCGGTGAGAACACCTCGGGCGCAGGCGCGTAGCTCACCGGTGCCTGCGCAACCGGTGCGGGCATGGCTGGTGCGGGCATGGCAGGCGGCGCCATGTCCGGTGCGGGCATCGTCGGGGGCGGGAGGGTCGCGAGCGAGGAGGCGACCGGCAACGGTGCCGGATAGCCCTCGTACGCCGGTGCGGCGGCCGGAGCCGGCATGGCGTGCGAGCCCTCGGAGGCGTAGGCGCTGAGCTCCTCCACGGGATCGGGTTGCGCGTGGCTGCCGTGTGCCTCGGGGGCGGGCGCAGCCGGCTCGGTGGGCACCGGGCCGCCGATCGACACGATCGCTGGCTCACCCGAGGGGACGGCGTGGCCGCCGTCGGCTGGGGTGTCCGCGGGCCCGGCCGGGTAGGCCGGGGCGGCCGGGTAGCCCGGAGCCGCGTGCGCTGCGGCGTACGGCGTGGTCTCCACGGGTGCTCCTCGTGCTCCGCGCCCGACAGGTGTCGAGCATTCATCCGTGGCATCGGCCCTCGGAGAGCCGCGCTTGAGCCTTCTGGCCCACCGGGTCCGGTCTGTCGGCGGTCTCGGCGCCGTCAGGCGACGACGCGGAAGATCTCATCGAGCGAGGTGATGCCCTGGCTGGCCTTGAGCAGACCGTCCTCACGCAGGAGCCGCATGCCCTGGGACACGGCGACCTCGCCGATCGCCGTCGCCGAGGCGCGCTCGACGGTCATCCGCTCGAGCGTGTCGTTCATCGCCATGACCTCGTGGAGCGCGAGCCGGCCCTTGTAGCCGGTCTTGGCGCAGTTCGAGCAGCCGATCGGGCGGAAGAACGTCGGGGAGGGGTCATCCGGCCGCGGCCGATAGCCCATCTTGTCCAGCTGCTCACTGGACGGCTCGAACGGCTCCTTGCACTTGGAGCACAGCCGACGCGCGAGCCGCTGGGCGAGCACGCAGTCGATAGCGGACCCCACAAGGAACGGTTCGATCCCCATCTCGGTGAGGCGCGTGACCGCGCTCGAGGCGTTGTTCGTGTGCAGGGTGGAGAGCACCAGGTGGCCGGTGAGGGACGCCTCGATCGCGATCTGCGCCGTCTCGTGGTCGCGGATCTCACCGATGAGGACGATGTCGGGGTCCGAGCGCAGGATCGAGCGCAGGGCGGCGGCGAAGTTGAGGCCGGCCTTGTTGTTGACCTGCACCTGATTGATGCCTGCTAGCCGGTACTCGACCGGGTCCTCGACGGTGATGATGTTGACCTCGGGCTTGTTCACCACGTTCAACGTGGCGTACAGCGTCGTCGACTTGCCCGATCCGGTCGGTCCCGTCACCAGGATCATCCCGTAGGGCTTCACGTAGGACTGGGAGAAGATCCCGAAGTTGTACGGGCTGAAGCCGAGCTCCTCGAGATCGAGCCTAGCCGTGGAGTTGTCCAGGATTCGCATGACGACCTTCTCGCCCCACACCGTCGGCAGGGTGGCGACCCGGAGGTCGACCTTCTTGCCGTGGGCGGCGACGGAGAGGCGACCGTCCTGGGGGATGCGTCGCTCGGCGATGTTGATGTCGGCCATGATCTTCAGCCGGCTGATCACGCCGGACTGGATCGCGCGCGGCGAGCGCATGACCTCGTGCAGGACGCCGTCGATGCGGTACCTCACCCGCAGGTCGTGCTCGGTCGGCTCGAGGTGGATGTCCGAGGCGCGGTCCTGGATCGCCTGGGTGATGAGCAGGTTGACGTAGCGGACGATCGGGGCGTCCTCGGTGATCTCCTTGACCTTGGAGAGGTCCTCCTCCTCCTCGGCCATGTCCAGCTCGGTCGTGAGGTCGTCGAGCTCCTCCCCGGCTCGGTAGTAGCGGTCGATCGCTGCGACCACGTCGTTGCGCGTCGCAACCACCGGCTTGACGTCGATGTGGCCACCGTTGGCGGCGACGGACTTGATGTCATCGATGGCGAAGACGTTGGCGGGGTCCGCCATGGCGACGACGAGCTTGCCGTCCTCGAACCCGATCGGGATCGCGGTGTGACGACGTGCGACGTGCCCGGGCACCCGGGCCAGGGCTGAGCCGTCCACCGCGATGTCGGTGAGGTCGACGAAGCGCATCCCGATCTGGGCCGCGAGGGCGGCGACGAGCTGGGACTCGGTGAGCACACCACGGTCGACCAGCACACGGCCGAGGCTGCGACCGAGTGCGTTCTGGTCGATCACCGCGGCGTCGAGCTGGTCACGGGTGACCAGCCCTCCCGTCAGGAGGATCTCGCCGAGCTGCTTCACGGTGGCCCTCCCGGGTCCTTCGATCACGATGCGTGCGGACTGACGCGCCTCGCGCGACGTCCTCCTTCACCCATTCGGCACCATGGGAGCCGGGCTGAAGTGCTCGAGCGTGGCGCTCGGCTACCCGCGGGGCGTGTCGAGCAGCGCAGCGGCGGCGGCACGGAAGGTGCGGACACGCGGGTCGTCGCTGTCGAGCTCGACGCTCGCACCGTCGGCGAACCCGAGTCCGACGGCGGAGCCGATCCGGTCCTCCGTCGGCGGGACGGGGGCCGAGGCCGGGATCACCGTCGTGGCAGGGGAATGAGCGGTCTCTGCCGGGGTCGGCGCGACCGGTGCGGGTGTCGGTGCCGGCTCGACGAGCGTCTGGGCAGTCCCTGTCGCAGGGAGCGCCAGGGCGTGCCTCCCCGCCGGAGCTCGGTGCCGGTGCAGCCAGCGCGGGAGTCGGAGGGCCATGGGTCGCCTAGGCGTTCGCCGTCGACGTCTCGAGCTCGTCGAGGACCGAGTAGAGCAGCGCCAGCAGGACAGCCTTCACCGAGTCCTTGTCGGTCGCGTCGCACGCCACGACAGCGACAGTGTCGGGCAGGTCGAGGACGCTGCGGACGTCGTACTCCGTGGCGGCCCCCGGGTCGTCCGGACGGTTGAGCGCGACGACGAACGGGACGCGGGCCATCCGGCGGAACGCCGCGAGGATGTTCTGAGCCTCGGCGAAGGTCTCGGGGCGGCTGACATCCACGAGCAGGACGTAGCCGAGCATGCCCTCCCCGAGGATCTCCCACATGAAGTCGAACCGCTCCTGACCGGGCGTGCCGAACAGGTACAGCACCAGATCGCGGTCGATCGTGATCCGGCCGAAGTCCATGGCGACCGTCGTCTCGGCCTTGCGCGCACGGGTGTCGTCGGTGATGCCGCGTTCGGTGGACAGGACGGTGATCTCGGAGATCGTGCGGATCAGGGTCGTCTTGCCGGCGGCGAAGGGACCGGTCACCACGATCTTGACCGCCTGGCCGCCCTGGCGTCGCGACTTGCGGGTAGCCATGGCCTACAACCCCCGCACGCCGGCGATGAGGCGCAGCAGCAGGCTGCGATTGACGCCAGGGTCCCGCTCGATGACGCCATCGGCAGCCGGCTCGGCCAGCTCCTCGGGCTCGCTCCACGCCCGCGCGGTGGCACCCTCGACCACGGAACCGGACGAGACCGAGGCGCCGGCGCCCGACGGGCGGGACAGGACCGCGCCCGACCCCCCGGTGGCACCTGAGAGCCCTGTCGACGGACGGGCCATCGGGGTACGCATGGTGGGTTGGGCGGGCTCGACGGGCTCCGGGTGCTCCGGGCGACGACCGGGCAGGAAGGGCTCGGGGCGCGGCGGGACGACCTCGCGGCGGGCAGCGGGGCGCGACACCTGTCCGCTGCCCGGGACGCCGGGCTGGGCCAGGCCCTGAGCGGCACGCGCGGCGGCGAGCGCCGCGGCGGCAGTCATGCCGAGCGCCCCCGGACCCGCCGGGGCGTGTCCGGCTGTGGCGTGGCCGGGCGGGACGTGGTCGGCGTCGGAGGGCGCGAGCGGCGCCTCGGGCTGGGCTGCGGGCGCCGCCGTGCCGGACTCGATGCTGGCCAGCATCGCAAGACGCCGCTCGACGATGGTGACGTGGTCGGGCTGGGCTGCGTCCTTCACCTGGAGCAGCCCGCGCTGCACGAGGTGGGCGAGCGTGGTGGTGACCGCGAACTGGCCGGCCCCGGTGAGCTCGACGAGATCGCGGACCCTGCGCCGACCGTCGACGAGGGCCAGCAGGGCCCACTCGTCGCGGCTGACCTCGGGGTCGTGGTGGAGGACGACCGGGACGGCGAGCACCGAGTCGGGGCTGGGCACCAGGGCCTCGAGCTGCCCCCAGGCATCGGCCCGGGCCTGGGCCTCGGCCAGCACCCGCACGTGGTCCAGGCTGATGCCGACGTCGTCGGGGTCCGCCTCGGACTGGTCGAACCCGAAGTCGCCCTCGGGCCAGCGCAGCAGGTCGAAGACGGCGTCGACGACCTGGTCGGACGCCGCCTGTCGCAGGAGCTCGGGTTCGACCGCGCCGGCCTCGAGAAGAGCCCGCCCGACGCCGATCCCGCCCGAGACGGTGCGAGCGACGGCCTGGCGCAGAGCGGTGTCGTCGACCGCACCGGACCCGACGACCCGGCGTACCAGCGAGGCTCGCGAGCGGTCCGAGCTCGCGCCGGACACACGACCGTCCCGGAACCAGACGACGCCCAGCACCGGATCGCCCGCGGCGTCCGCGCGGCGCAGCAGCAGCCCACCGGACTTGCCGGTGGAGCACAGCAGGGCGAAGACGTCAGGGAGCCCGAACGCGTCGAGCGAGCCCTCGAGATTCACGGGTGGCGCCTCCTCGTCAGATCAGGCCGGTGGGCGGGTGGGTGGTAGGGGGCAGGACTCCGGCCGTCAGGACCAGGTGGACTCCCGCGGCGGCGTCTCCCACGGTGCGAGGGAGTACGACGGCATGGCCAGCAGCGGCCGGTCCGGGACCGGCGGATCGGTGGGGGCAGGAGCGGCGGCCAGAGCCTCGACCGGGGCAAGAGCATCGACCGTGTCCATGTCCTCGGCCGGGACAGCGGGTGCCGACCCAAGCGGCTCGGGCACGTACGTGGTGCTCAGGGCGGGTGCCACAGCCAAGGTCTCCATCGGCATGAGCAGCGGTGAGCTGGACGCGATCGGCGGGTACTCCGGCTCGGCGACCATCGTCGGTGCCGGTGCCGGTGCCGGTGCCGGTGTCGGTGTCGGTGTCGGTGCAGGCTCGGCCCGCTCGGCCTCGGCCGCCGCGGCAGCGTTGGCAGCGTTGGCAGCGTTGGCAGCGTTGCGCTCCGCCTCGGCCTGGGTGGCCTGGGCGGCCTTGTGGGCGGCGTAGGCGGCCTCGGCCTCGGCGAGGGCGACCTCGTCGAGCACCACCGGCGTCTCGACCGCCGGAGCGTGGCGCAGCACGGTGGCGACGTCGCCGGCTGCCCGGCGCACCTCGAAGAGCATCAGTCCCGCCTTGGCCCCGGCGGCGGCGACGGCGACCAGGACGGCCTCGTCCTCACAGGACACCAGGAAGACGGTTCCGGTCTCGCCCTCGACGTAGACCTGGGACAGGTCGCCCCGTCCGAGACCCTGCGCGGCCTTCTCACCGAGGCTGAGCAGGGCCGCGCTCATGGCGGCCACCCGGTCCTCGTCCATCCCGGCCGGGAGGGACGACGCCATGGCGAGACCGTCGAAGGAGACGACCGCGGCCGCCTCGAGCTCAGGCGCCTGGCGGAGCAGCTCGGCGAGAGCGGAGTCGAGTCGCGCGGCGCGGCCGGAAAGGTTGTCGGACATGTGACACCTCGACGCATCGCGGAAGTGGGGATCGGACAACCCGCACGTACTCCCCATCGGCCACCCGTGCGCCCGGCTTGAGCGTGCCGAGAGGCGACAACGACCGGCGTGCGCCGACCATGAGCCTGGGTCCGATCAGCGCGCGTCGGCGGCGGCCCGGAGAGCGGCCCGCATGACTCCTGCGGGGGCCTCGAGCCCGGTCATCAGCCGCACCTGACGCACCGCCTGGTGCAGCAGCAGGTCGAGGCCGGAGGCGACCTCTCCCCCACGCTGGGACCAGGCGACAGCGAGCGCCGTGGGCCACGGGTCGTACACGACGTCGAGGAGCGTGCCCGGAGCGGCCGGCACGTGCGCACCGAGGAGATCGGCGGCTCCGCGCGGGACGGTGCTGATGACGACGTCGGCGCCGAGACCGGCAGCGGCCCGGCTCCACGGCGCGACCTCGAGGTCGATCCCCACCGAGCCGGCCGTGGCCACGAGACCGGCGGCGGCCTCCGGGCGGCGCGCGTACACAGTCACGTGGGCTGAGCCCCGCCGCGACAGCGCCGCGATCGCCGACCGGGCGGTCGCACCGGAACCCAGCACCACCGCCGGGCCGGTTCCCGCGGAGTGCTCGTCGAGCGCGGCCACGAGGCCGTCGACGTCGGTGTTGTGCCCGGTGCGCCTCCCGCCGGTGAGGACGACGGTGTTCGCTGCACCCGTCGAGACGGCCACCGGATCGACGACGTCCAGAAGCGGCAGGACGTCGAACTTGAGCGGCATCGTCAGCGACAGCCCGGCCCACGAGGAGTCCAGCGAGTCGAGGAACGCCGGCAGGGCGTCGGCCGTGACGTCGATGCGGTCATAGACCCAGTCCAGTCCCAGCGCCGCGTACGCGGCACGGTGCAGGACGGGCGAGAGCGAGTGGTCGATGGGGTGCCCGAGCACGGCGGCCCGCCGCCGTGGCACCTCAGCCGGCATTCGACTGGAACTTCTTCTTCAGCACGAGGAACTGGGAGTACGTCGTCGCGAACTCGGTCGTCTTCGTCTTCGGGTCGGTCGTGACGAAGTAGAGCCAGGACCCGCTCGCCGGATTCAGCGCGGCCTGGATCGCGGCGTCGCCGGGCGAGTTGATCGGACCCGGCGGCAATCCCTTGCGGAGGTAGGTGTTGTACGGCGAGTCGGTCTTGAGCTGCGCGGCGCTCAGGTGCAGGGTCGAGACGCCCAGCGCGTAGTTGACCGTGGAGTCCAGCTGCAGGGGCATGTTCGCCGCGAGGCGGTTGTAGATGACCCTGGCGACCTTGTCGTAGTCGTTCGGGTTCGCCTCGATCTCCAGGATGCTGGCCACCGTGAGGACCTGGAGCGGGGTGAGACCGGCTGCCTCGGCGGCGGCCACGAGGTCGGAGTCGGTCGCCGACTGGTTGAACCTCGAGATCATCGCCTTGACCACGGCATCGGAGGTGGTCGACGGGGGGAACTCATAGGTGGCCGGGAACAGGAAGCCCTCGGCGTTGCCCTCGGCGTAGGCGGGCAGTCCGAGCGATCCGGCACGCGAGAGGCTCTCCTTGAGCGTGCCGGCGTCGATGCCCGTGGTCTTCGCGGCGGCGGCGATCGTGCGCTCGACGCGCCATCCCTCGGGCACGACGAGCTTCTTCACCTCACGGGTGGACGGGTCGAGCATCAACGCGACCGCGGCATCGGCGCCCATGCCAGCGTGCAGGGAGTAGGTGCCCGGGGCGATGCTCTGGGCCCGGGGGTCGGAGGAGGCTGCGTCGACGAAGTCCGACTCGCCGGCCACGACACCGGCGGTGGCCAGCGTGCGTCCGATCTGGCGCAGGGAGTCACCCTTGGCGACCACGACCGTGACCGATCCGGTGCCCTGCCCCTGGAAGGTCCCCGACGAGCCGCCGAGCGAGCGGATACCCAGGAAGACCGCCAGCGCGACGACGAGCAGGGCCGCGACGGCGATCAGCAGCGCGCCGCGGCCGGAGCGCTGGCCGTGTCCTCGCCGGGTGTCGCTGGGCGCCTCGTCGGGCGCCATGCCGAGTCCGAGCTGGCTCATGCGGGGTCCTCCACGGGGTGATCGCTGGCGTGGCGCGGGGTCGTGGCCTCGATCACGGTGCCCGGCGCGTTCCCGGTGGATCGCTCCGAGTCGAGGGCGTGCTGCACGATGATGACAGCCGCCGCCTGGTCCACGACGGACCGTCCGCTCCGCGCGGTGCGCCCGGCAGCGCGGAGGTCCTTGGTGGCGGCAGCCGTGGTGAGCCGCTCGTCCACGAGCCGGACATCGACGTCGCAGCCGGCGGCGGCCAGCGCCGTGTGGAGGTCGGCCACATAGGAGCGCACGGACGCCGCGGACAGCCCCTCACGACCGTCGAGCGCGACCGGGAGCCCGACCACCAGCTCGAGCGGCCCGTACTCCCGCACCAGGTCGACGAGGGCGAGGAGATCGGTGCGCGGCGCCGCGACCGCCTTGGGACGCTGGAGGGTCGCGACAGGCACGGCGAGCAGGCCATCAGGATCGGTGCGGGCCACACCTACTCGGACGGTGCCGACGTCGACGCCGATCCGCACTCCCCGTCGAAAACCCCCCGGTGTGGGCGACGTCACGCGCCGGCAGCCGACTCGACCACGGCCTTCGCGGCACGGAACGCCGCGTCGACGGCCGCGACGTCGGTCCCCCCACCCTGGGCCATGTCCTCCTTGCCGCCGCCACGGCCGCCCACAGCGGCGAGGGCCGCCTGGAGCACGTTGTTCGCCGACTGGCCCGCGGCGCGACCGGCCTCGTTCGTCGCCGCGACGAGGCTGACCTTGCCGTCGAGGACGGCGGCCCCGAGGACGACGGAGGGGATCTCCCGGCGGGCGTTGTCGCGGCCCTTGGCCACCAGCTCGCGCAGGCCGGCGGCATCGGTGCCCTCGGGCGCGGAGAAGGTCCACATCCGGACGGCGCCACACTCGGCGGCGACGCCGATGATGCCGTCGATGTTGGCCACCAGGGAGGCCGAGCGCATCTTGGCGATCTCCCGCTCGGCGTCCTTGAGCCGGGTGAGGGCGGCGTCGACGCGCTCGGGCAGCTCCTCAGGACGGGCCTTGACGATGTCTGCGAGCTGGGAGACGAGCAGGTGCTCGCGGGCCAGGAAGCGGTAGGCGTCGACGCCGACGATGGCCTCGACGCGGCGCACGCCCGCGCCGATCGAGCCCTCACTGAGGAACTTCACCAGACCGACCTGGCCGGACCGCTGCGCGTGCGTGCCACCGCAGAGCTCACGGGCCCAGTCACCGACCGAGACCACGCGCACGCGGTCGCCGTACTTCTCCCCGAACAGCGCCATGGCGCCGGCCGAGCGCGCCTGATCCTGGGACATGCACTCCGCGTGCACGGCGAGGTCCTCCGCGAGGACGTCGTTGACGCGGGCCTCGACGTCGGCCATCACCGAGGTCGGGACGGCCGAGGACAGCGGGAAGTCGAACCGGAATCTGCCCGGGGAGTTCTCCGACCCCATCTGGGTGGCGGTCTCCCCCAGCGCCTCACGGAACGCCTTGTGCACGAGGTGGGTCGCGGTGTGCGCGCGGGAGATCGCGCGGCGGCGCTCGAGGTCGACCTGGCCGAGGCCGACCTGCCCGACGGTGGCCTCGCCGCGGAGGACGCTGCCGCGGTGCACGTAGAGGCCGGGAACCGGCTGCTGCACGTCGTCGATCCGCAGGACCGCGCCGTCCGCGAGGGTGATCACGCCGGCATCGGCGAGCTGGCCGCCGCCCTCGGCGTAGAACGGGGTGCGGTCGAGCACGACCTCGACGTGGTCGCCCTGCCGGGCGCTGGTGACATCGACGCCGTCGACGAGGAGGCCCCGCACGGTCGCCTCGGTCACGACCTCGTCGTAGCCGGTGAAGGTGCTGACGCCGCTCACATTCATGATGTCGCGGTAAAGAGTGGTGTTGGTGTGACCGGACTTGCGCAGCCGGCTGTCGGCCTTGGCGCGGTCGCGCTGCTCGGTCATGAGGCGGCGGAAACCGTCCTCGTCGACGTCGATCCCCTTCTCGGCCGCCATCTCCAGGGTGATCTCGATCGGGAAGCCGTAGGTGTCGTGGAGCGCGAAAGCCTCCTCGCCCCCGAGCTTCGTGCCCCCGGACGTGCGCAGGTCGGCGACTGCGGTGTCGAAGATGGTCGTACCGGCCCGGAGGGTGTTCGCGAACGCCTCCTCCTCGTTCTCGCAGATGCTGCGGAGACGGCCGGCGGCCGAGACCAGCTCGGGGTACTGCGATCCCATCGCCGCGACGGAGGCGTCGATGAGCTCGCCCAGGACCGGGTCGCCGGCGCCGAGGAGGCGCATGTTGCGAATCACCCGGCGCAGGATGCGGCGCAGGACGTAGCCGCGGCCCTCGTTACCGGGAAGGACGCCGTCGGAGATCAGGAACGCGCACGTGCGGGCGTGGTCGGCGACGATGCGCAGCCGGACGTCGTCGGAGTGGTCGACGCCGTAGCGCGCCCCACTCAGAGCGCTGGCGCGGTCGAGGATCATCCGGGTGGTGTCGATCTCATAGATGTTGTCGACGCCCTGCAGCAGGGCGGCCATCCGCTCGAGGCCCATGCCCGTGTCGATGTTCTTCGCCGGGAGGTCGCCGCGGATGTCGAAGTCGTCCTTGGACCGCACTGCGGAGAGCTCGTGCTGCATGAAGACGAGGTTCCAGACCTCGAGGTAGCGGTCCTCGTCGGCGACCGGACCTCCCTCTCTGCCGTGCTCGGGACCACGGTCGTAGTAGATCTCCGAGCAGGGACCGCCGGGGCCGGGCACGCCCATCGACCAGTAGTTGTCCTTCGCGTCGCGGCGCTGGATCCGGTCGAGGGGGACCCCGACGCGCCGGTGCCAGATGTCGAGGGCCTCGTCGTCGCTCTCATAGACCGTTGCCCAGAGCTTCTCCTCGGGGAAGCCGTAACCACCCTCGGTCACGGGGCGGGTGAGCAGCTCCCAGGCGAACGGGATCGCTGCTTCCTTGAAGTAGTCGCCGAAGCTGAAGTTGCCGGCCATCTGGAAGAACGACGCGTGCCGGGTGGTCTTGCCGACCTCCTCGATGTCGAGGGTGCGCACGACCTTCTGCACCGACGTGGCGGTCGGCCACGGCGGCGGGGCCTCGCCGAGGAAGTACGGCTTGAACGGCACCATGCCGGCGTTGACGAACAGCAGGGTCGGGTCATCGAGCAGCAGCGAGGCGGACGGGACCTGCGTGTGACCGCGCTCGGTGAAGAAGCGCAGGAAGCGGCTGCGGATCTCGGCGGAGTCCATCAGGGTCGGACCTCTCGGCTGGTCGGGGCGGCCTGGCCGGTCGCGGGTGCGGGGGCTGGACCGGGCGCGGGCGCCTGGTCCTCGAGGTGGCTGCGGGTGCGCGACCCGACGGCCTCGCCGAGAGCGACCGTGGCGCGAGTGGCGCCGGCGGCCACCTTCGAGGCGGTGGCCGCGGCGAGGGTGACGTTGCCGACGAGGCCTCTGTCGCGGGCCTCCTCGACCACGACGCTCCCCTTGCGGGCGGCGTAGTAGCCCGCGGCGGCGCCCACCGACAGCCAGAACATGCGGCGCACGGTCAGGTCACCTCTCCTCGTTCGACGTCGTCAGACCCTATCTGCGGTGCCTCGGCCGGCACCGGCGCCGGGTCGCGGCCCAGTGCGACGCGCAACCGGTCGAGGACATCGGCGTAGCGGGCCTCGGCGCCGTAGCGCGTGGGCTGGTAGTAACGGCGCTCGGCCGCCTGGTCGGGTGCGTACTGCTGGGGGGCCACCGCGCCCGGGACGTCGTGGGGATAGACGTAGCCGACGCCGTGCCCGTGCTCGGACGCGCGGGAGTAGTGGCTGTCGCGCAGGTGCGGGGGAACCGGCCCGATGAGCCCGCGCCGCACGTCGGCCTCGGCGGCGCCGATCGCGAGGGTGACGGCGTTGGACTTCGGGGCCAGGGCGAGCGCGATCGTGGCCTGCGCGAGCGTGAGCCGGCCCTCGGGGAGCCCGATGAGCGCGATCGCCGCAGCCGCCGCGGTGGCCGTCTGCAGCGCGGTCGGGTCGGCGAGGCCGATGTCCTCGCTCGCCAGGATCACCAGGCGGCGCGCGATGAAGCGGGGGTCCTCCCCCGCCTCGAGCATCCGGGCGAGGTAGTGCAGCGCGGCGTCGACGTCGGAGCCCCGCATGCTCTTGATGTAGGCGCTGATGACGTCGTAGTGCTGGTCGCCGTCACGGTCATAGCGCGGCGCCGCGTGGGCGACGGCGCGCTCGACCGCAGCGAGATCGACCACGTGGGTGCCGGAGTCGAGGGCGGCGCCGGCTCCGGCCTCCAGGCTGGTCAGGGCGCGTCGTGCGTCGCCGCCGGCGATCCGCAGGAGGTGGTCCTCGGCGTCGGGCGAGAGCTCGATCGTGCCGGCGAGGCCTCGGGCGTCGTGCACCGCGCGGCGCAGCAGGCCGCGGATGTCGTCGTCGCCGAGCGGCGCGAGGGTGAGCACGATCGATCGGGACAGCAGCGGGGAGATGACCGAGAACGAGGGGTTCTCCGTCGTCGCCGCGACGAGGGTGACCCAGCCGTTCTCGACGGCCGGGAGGAGGGCGTCCTGCTGGGTCTTGGAGAACCGGTGCACCTCATCGACGAACAGCACGGTGCCGGTGCCGTGCATGCCGAGCGCGTCCCGGGCCCGCTCGATCACCTCGCGGACGTCCTTCACCCCGGCCGTGACCGCCGAGAGCTCGACGAAGCGCCGGCCGGTCGAGGTGCTCACCAGGGACGCGAGCGTGGTCTTGCCCGTGCCCGGGGGGCCCCACAGGATCACGCTGGTCGGGCCGGGCCCGCCGTCCTGCGCCGCGGAGATCAGCCGGCGCAGCGGGCTCCCGGGGAGCAGCAGGTGCTGCTGGCCGACGAGGTCGTCGAGCGTCCGGGGACGCATGCGCACGGCCAACGGCGCCGAGGCGCGCGTCGGCGCCGCTCCGTCGTCGAACAGGCTCGCGCTCATCCCGTCACCCTAGGTGGTCCGGCCGGGCTGGTCTGCGAGGGTTCTCCTGTGACGACAGCATCCCCGCACCTGCGCCAGGAGCCCTTCGCCCTCCTGCTCTCGGCCCGTCCCGACGACACGTTCCTCCGCTACGACGTGTCACCGAAGCGGGTCGAGCGGGTCCTCGTGGACGGTACGGCCGTCGCCTGGACCTCGACGCACCCCTTCCGCGGCGTCCGCTGGGCCACCGGCGTCGCCGACGGCAGCGGGGCTGCTGCCGCCGTGATCGAGGCCCTCGTCCGGGTCGCGTCCGACGCCGGCGACGTCGTGAGTGGGGTGACGGTGCCCTGGGAGGAGCTCGGGTCGCTCCCCGGCCCTGTCCGCCCGGTGGCGCCGCACCGGTGGTGCTGGTGGTGGACGGCCTCCGAGCCGGTGCGGCGCCGGGGCGAGCGGACCACGATCGACCTCGCGGACTCCGACCCGCGGATCACCCCGCTGCTCCGGCACTCCGACAGCGCCTCGGTGCTCCCGGGCGACCCGCGCGTGCGGCGATGGCTCGGCGTCCTGGAGGGCGACGACCTCGTCGCGTGCGCGGCGCACACCGAGCACCAGCCCGGCGTGCCGCACCTCGCGAGCGTCGTCACTCGCCCCGACCGCCGCGGGCGCGGGCTCGCCGGCGACCTGTGCGCCCGGCTCACGCGCGATGCTCTTGGGGCCGGGGCACCCGTCGTGACCCTGGGCATGTACTCCCACAACGACATCGCGCGCCGGGTCTACGCCGGGCTCGGGTTCGTCATCGACAAGGACTTCCAGAGCGGCTACCTCCCCGGGCACGAGCCCGAGCGGGCCTGACAGCCACCGCGCTCAGATCTCGATGGCGGCGGCGGTCACGTCGGGTGCGACCTCGGGGACCCAGTCGACGCCGGCCTCGAGACGCTGTGCGGCCGTGATCGGCGCCGGGGCCGCAGTGAGCGGGTCGAATCCGCCACCGGTCTTGGGGAACGCAATCACCTCGCGGATCGAGTCCATGCCGGACAGGAGGGCGCAGATGCGGTCCCAGCCGAAGGCGATCCCCCCGTGGGGCGGCGGGCCGAACGCGAACGCATCGAGCAGGAAGCCGAACTTCTCCTGCTGCTCCTCGACGGTGAGGCCCATCATCGCGAAGACGCGCTGCTGCACGTCGCGGTTGTGGATACGGATCGACCCGCCGCCGATCTCGTTGCCGTTGCAGACGAGGTCGTAGGCGTAGGCAAGGGCGCCCGCCGGGTCGTCCTCGAAGCTGTCGATGCAGTCGGGCTTGGGCGAGGTGAAGGCGTGGTGCACGGCGGTCCAGGCACCGGTGCCGACAGCGACATCACCGCTGTCGGTGGCCTTCGACGACGGCTCGAACAGCGGCGCGTCCACGATCCACACGAACGCCCAGGCCGAGGAGTCGATGAGGCCGCAGCGCTTCCCGATCTCGAGGCGGGCGGCCCCGAGAAGGGCACGCGACGCCAGTGCGTCACCGGCGGCGAAGAAGACGCAGTCACCGGGAACCGCGCCCACCCGGCCGGCCAGACCGGCGCGCTCGGCCTCGCTGAGGTTCTTCGCGACCGGGCCGCCGAGGTCACCGTCGTCACCCACGAGGACGTAGGCCAGGCCCCTGGCCCCGCGCTGCTTGGCCCAGTCCTGCCACGCGTCGAGGGTCTTGCGTGGCTGCGAGGCCCCACCGGGCATGACGACCGCACCGACGTAGGGCGCCTGGAATACGCGGAACGGCGTCTCGGCGAAGTAGTCGGTGCACTCGACGAGCTCGTTGCCGAAGCGGAGGTCCGGCTTGTCGTTGCCGAAGCGGGCCATCGACTCGGCGTAGGTCATCCGCGCGATCGGCATGGCGATCTCGTGCCCGATGACCTTCCACACCGCACTGATGACAGCCTCGCCCACGTCGATGACGTCGTCCTCGGTGACGAAGCTCATCTCGATGTCGAGCTGGGTGAACTCGGGTTGGCGGTCCGCCCGGAAGTCCTCGTCGCGGTAGCAGCGCGCGATCTGGAAGTAGCGCTCCATGCCCGCGACCATGAGCAGCTGCTTGAACAGCTGCGGGCTCTGCGGCAGGGCGTACCAGCTACCCGGCTGCAGGCGTGCCGGGACGAGGAAATCACGGGCACCCTCGGGCGTGGAGCGGGTGAGGGTCGGCGTCTCGATCTCGACGAAGTCATGGCCGTAGAGGACATCGCGGGCGATGCGGTTGACCTGGCTTCGCAGTCGCAGCGCGGCGGCAGGGGCCGGACGGCGCAGGTCGAGGTAGCGGTGGCGCAACCGCACCTCCTCGCCGATCTCGACGTGGTCGTCGATCGGGAAGGGCAGCGGCGCCGCAGTGCTGAGCACCTCGAGCTCCGCGGTGACGACCTCGATCTCGCCGGTGGGCAGGTCGGCGTTGGCGTTGCCCTCGGGGCGGGCGGACACCACGCCGGTGACGCGGACGCAGAACTCGTTGCGCAGCGGGTGCGCCACCTCGGGGTCGCGGACCACCACCTGCACGACGCCCGAGGCGTCCCGCAGGTCGAGGAAGGCAACCCCCCCATGGTCGCGGCGGCGGCCCACCCAGCCGGCGAGCGTGACGGTCTGACCGACGTGAGCCGGCCGGAGGCTTCCGGCGGTGTGCGTGCGGATCACGGGTGGATCTCCTCGTCGTCGGTGCGGGCCAGGCGGACGACGGGTGCGAGGTCCTCCTGCGGGGGGCTCCAGGCGGCGGGGTCCGCCGCGACCTGGGCTCCGGTACGGATGTCCTTGACCGTGTCGCCGCCCGTGCCGGCTGTGGCAGTACCAGCACCGCCCGGGAACCAGACGTAGGGGATCCCGCGGCGGTCGGCGTAGCGGATCTGCTTGCCGAACTTGTCGGCCTTGGGCGCCACCTCGGTGCTGATCCCGCGTGACCGGAGAGCGGCCGCGACATCCTCCGACGCGCTGCGCGACTCCTCGTCGGTGACGGCGACCAGCACGCAGGTCGGGACCGAGCGGCTGACGGTCACGAGGTCGCGTCCCACCAGGGCTGCGAGGAGCCGTGACACACCCAGAGAGATGCCCACGCCGGGGTAGGTGGTCTTGCCGTCGCTGGCGAGGGCGTCATAGCGACCGCCCGAGCACACCGAGCCGAAGGACTCATATCCCACCAGCTGTGTCTCATAGACCGTGCCGGTGTAGTAGTCGAGCCCCCGGGCGATCTTGAGGTCGGCCACGAGTGCACCCGGCATCCGCGCGTGCGCCGCGCCCACGACGGCGGCCAGCTCTGCGAGACCCTCGTCCAGCAGCGGGTGCTCGACCCCGAGGGCCCGCACCTGTTCGACGAAGGATGTGTCCTCGCTGCGGATCCAGGCCAGAGCCAGGCAGGTCTGCGCGGCCGGCGAGGACAGCCCGGCCTCGGTCTCGAGCAGCGCTGCGACCTTCCCCGGCCCGATCTTGTCCAGCTTGTCGATCGCGCGCAGGGCCGCGGCGGGGTCGGTGGCCCCCGCGCCGAGGAAGAATCCCTCGGCCAGCTTGCGGTTGTTGACCAGGATGACCGCGGGCGGGCACGGGAGCGCCCGGAAGACCTCGGCCATGACGAGGGCGACCTCGACCTCGTGGTGGAAGGCGAGGGTGTCGCGCCCCACGATGTCGATGTCCGCCTGGGTGAACTCGCGGTAACGGCCCTCCTGCGGCCGCTCTCCGCGCCAGACCTTCTGCACCTGGTAGCGGCGGAACGGGAACTCGAGGTGCCCGGCGTTCTGCAGGACGTAGCGAGCGAACGGGACGGTGAGGTCGAAGTGCAGCCCGAGCCCGGCGTCGGCCTCGCCCTCCTCGGCGTGCAGGCGGCGCAGGACGTAGACCTCCTTGTCGATCTCGCCCTTGCGCAGCATCTGCTCGAGCGGCTCGACGGCCCGGGTCTCGATCGAGGAGAAGCCGTGCAGCTGGAAGATCCGCCGCACGGTGTCGAGCACCTCGAGCTCGACGAGGCGCTCGGCGGGGAGCCACTCCGGGAATCCGGACAGGGGTGCGGGTCTGCTCACGGGTCACAGCCCTCGGCTGGGCGAGGTCAGTGACGTCGCGTCGGCGTGCTGGGACAGTGCGGCGAGGTAGGGGTTGCCGGTCCGCTCGCGCGCGATGGTGGTGGTGTCGCCGTGCCCGGGCAGCACGACCGTGGCGTCGTCGAGCGGCAGCACCTTGGTCGCGAGGCTTCGCAGCATCGCAGCGTGGTCGCCGCCGGGGAGGTCGGTGCGGCCGATCGAGCCCTCGAACAGGACGTCGCCCGACAGCAGCAAGGGAGGCACCCCGGGCTCGCCCGCGCGGCGGAACATCACCGAGCCGCGGGTGTGGCCGGGTGCGTGGTCGACGACGAGCCGCAGCCCCGCCAGCTCGAGCTCGAGGCCGTCCTCGAGCACGCGCAGGTCGTCGGGCTCGCTCGCCGGGAGCAGGTCGCCGGTCATCGAGGCCATCGCCTGACGGGTCTGCTCGCTGATGCCCGACAGGGGGTCGGTGAGCATGCCTCGGTCGGAGGGGTGGAGGTAGGCCGGGATCCCCCTCGCACCGCAGACCGGGACGACCGACCACACGTGGTCGATGTGGCCGTGCGTGAGCAGGACCGCCACGGGGTCGAGGCGGTGCTCTCGCACGGCTTCCTCGATACCCGCCATGGAGTCCTTGCCGGGGTCGACGATCACGCACTCCTCACCGACGGCGGTCGCCACGACGTAGCAGTTGGTGCCCCAGGGACCTGCGGGGAAGCCGACGACGAGCATGGGGCGGTCGCCTCCTGGCAGGGTGGTCACGGGGCCGCCGGGGCGAGCGCCACCGACTCCCAGAGCCTACCCGGCGACCCACTGGCGCTCTCCTCGGTACTTCTCTCCTACACTCGGGCCCGGTGCTGGGGAAGCCACCGCCGAGGTGACGGGAGCAGCAGGGCGTGTCGAGCAGCAACAAGCGCGAGCGGGATCTAGCGCGGCAGAAGTACGAGCGCCAGCAGGAGCGCCGGGCCGAGCGCGAGTCGGATCGTCGACGGCGCAACCGGATCGTCGGTGTCGTGGCGGGCCTCGTGCTCGTCGTCCTCGCCGTCGGGGCCCTCGTCCTGTCCTCCCGCAGCGGTAGCGATACGGCCGCCTCCCCGAGCGTCTCGCCAGCGCCGTCGGTGTCGGCGTCCGCCTCGACGGCCGCCGTGAAGGGCTGCACCGCGGCGCCCACGCCCACGACGAAGACCCAGACCTGGGCCAAGCCCGGGGGAAGCCCGATGGACGCCACCAAGACCTACACGATGACGTTCCAGACCAACTGCGGCCCGATCGTCATCGAGCTCGACCACAAGGCTCCGCAGACTGGCCAGTCGATGATGTTCCTGGCCGACCAGGGCTACTACACCGACTCCGACTGCTTCCGGCTCACCACCTCCGGGCTGTTCGTCTTCCAGTGCGGCAGCCCGACCAACAACTCCCAGGGCGGCCCGGGCTACCAGCTCCCTGACGAGAACACCCCCGCGAGCGGCACGACGGGTTACCCCGTCGGGACGGTCGCCATGGCGAACGCCGGCACGGGCACAGCCGGCAGCCAGTTCTTCATCGTGTACAAGAACGGCTCGGACTTCGGGCCGAAGCCGACGTACTCGATCTGGGGGAAGGTGGTCACCGGTCTCGACATCCTGACGAGAGTGGCGGCCGCCGGCACGGACAACGGGAGCACCGACGGTAAGCCGGCGCAACCGATCGTCATCACGAAGGCATCGACCCGCGCGACCCCGCGGGTCGGCTGAGGAGTGAACCAGGACATGAGCATCGACAACACGCCGAACCCGGCCGACCGGCCGGCCCCCGACGCACCCGAGACCGGTGCCGACGTCGTCGCCCCGGACGCGGGCCTCTCGCCCGTGGCGGTGACCGGGCCCGCTGCGGCCCCGGCACCCGCGCCGGTGGTCCCCGAGCCGCCGTTCGCCCCGGCGCCCGAGCCCCTGGTAGCCCCGGCGCCTGAGCCGCCGGTCGTCCCGTCGCCGGAGCCCGCCGTCGTCCCCGAGCCCGAGCCGCCCCTGGCCCCAGCGCCCGAGCCGCTGCTCGACCCGTCGCCGGAACCCGCTGCCGTCCCGGAGTCCGGTCTCGTGGCGCCGGAACCCCCCGCGGCCCCTGAGCCCCCCGTGGCTCCTGAACCCGAGCCGGCCGTCGTCCCCGAGCCGGGACCGGCCTTCGCGCCGGTCCCCGAGCCAGCCGTCGTCCCCGAGCCCGCCGTGGTCCCGGTGCCCGATGAGGTCCCGGAGCCCCCGGGCCACCCCGAGCCTGCGGCCGCTCCTGCGCCCGATGTCGTCGATGCCGAGACCTCGACCCCCACCCCGCCGTCCGCAGCCGGGGATGCCCCCGCAGCTGCGCCGGCCACCCCGTCGGGTCCTCGCCCGAGCCCGGCCGCCCTGGCCGGGATGATGCGTCCCGCTCCCCCGCGTCCGGTCGCCACACCGGCCGCCACCACGGAGGCGGAGACGCCGGCCCACACCGAGCTCCCGGTGGTGCCCTCGGACTCCGTGCGCTTCGGGCGGGTCGAGGACGACGGCACCGTCCATGTCCGGCTCGCCGACGGCACCGAGCACCCCGTCGGGCAGTGGGCCGCGGGGACGCCGTCGGAAGGCCTGGAGTTCTTCGTCCGCAAGTACGACGACCTCTCCGTCGAGGTGGACCTCGCGACCCGCCGCCTGTCGGAGGGGAAGGCCGCACCCGAGCAGGCCGCCGCCGTCGTCAAGCGCGCCCGGGAGTCACTGGCGTCGCCCTCGATGGTCGGCGACCTCGCCTCGCTCAGCGAGCGGGTCGATGCCCTCGACGTCCTGGTCGCCGAGCGCCGTGCCGTGGCCGCGGAGCTGCGCGCCGTCGCCAAGGCTGCCGCCCTCACCGCGCGTGAGGCGATCGTGAACGAGGCGGAGGCGCTGGCCGAGTCGACCCAGTGGAAGTCCACCGGCGAGCGGTTCAAGACGCTCCTCGACGACTGGAAGTCCGCGCCGAGGGCCGACCGCACCAGCGAGCAGGCGCTGTGGAAGCGCTTCAGCCACGCCCGCTCGCAGTTCGACAAGCACCGCCGTCAGTACTTCGCGCGCCTCGACAGCGAGCGCACCGAGGCCAAACAGGTCAAGGAGGCCCTCGTCGCCGAGGCTGAGAGCCTCAGCGGATCCACCGACTGGGGCGCCACGGCCGGCGCCTACCGCGACCTCATGTCCCGGTGGAAGGCGTCCGGTCGCGCCGGCAAGGCCGAGGAGGAGTCGCTGTGGACGCGCTTCCGGGCGGCCCAGGACTCCTTCTTCGCCGCTCGCAACGCCGCCCTCGGGCAGCGTGACGCCGGCTTCGCGGAGAACCTCGCGGCCAAGGAGGCCCTGATCTCCGAGGCCGAGGCCATCGACCCCGGCGACCTCAGGGCGGCCAAGGTCGCACTGAGGTCGATCCAGGAGCGCTGGGAGCACGTCGGTCACGTGCCCCGCGGCGACAAGGAGCGCATCGAGGGCAGGCTCCGCAAGGTGGAGGACCGCGTCCGAACCGGCGAGCAGGACCAGTGGCGTCGGTCCAACCCCGAGTCCCGGGCACGTGCCGAGGCCACGGTCACCCAGTTCCGCGGGTCCCTCGAGAAGCTCGAGAAGCAGCACGCCGCCGCTGTGGCGGCAGGTGACACGCGCAAGGCCACCGACCTCGACGGTCGGATCACCACGACCAAGGCCCTGCTCGACGCGGCGGAGAAGGCCGCGGCCGAGTTCTCCGGCTAGTCCGCTAGACCCGGTAGACGTCGTAGACGCCCTCGACCGTGCGGACGGCCTTGAGCACCGAGCCGAGGTGGGTGGCGTCGGCCATCTCGAAGGTGAACCGCGAGATCGCGATCCGGTCACGCGTGGTGCTCACCGACGCCGAGAGGATGTTGACGTGCTGGTCGGACAAGGCCCGGGTGACATCAGACAGCAACCGTGAGCGGTCGAGCGCCTCGACCTGGATGTTGACGAGGAACACGCTGGTCGCCTTCGGCGACCAGGTGACGGGCACGATGCGGTCCGGCTCCTTGCGCAGCGACGCCGAGTTCACGCAGTCGATGCGGTGGACCGAGACGCCGTGCCCGCGGGTGACGAAGCCGAGCACCTGGTCGCCCGGCACCGGCGTGCAGCACCGCGCCAGCTTGACCCAGACGTCGTCGTCACCGTCGACGACGATCCCGGGATCGCCCTGGGGACGGGCCTTTCCGGTGGACGCCTTCGACGGGTTGATGACCTCGGCGAGGTCCTCGGTGGCGCCCTCCGCACCCCCGTGCGCGGCCATGATGCGCTGCACGATCGTGGCCGCCGAGACGCGCCCCTCCCCCACCGCGACATAGAGCGACGTGACATCGGGATAGTGCAGGTCGGCCAGCAGGGCCTGCAGCGCGGCACCGGACATGAGCCGGTGCAGCGGCAGACCGGCCTTGCGCATCGCGCGGGTGAGCGACTCCTTGCCGGACTCCACCGCCTCCTCACGGCGCTCCTTGGAGAACCAGGCCTTGATCTTCGAGCGGGCACGCGGGCTCTGGACGAACTGCAGCCAGTCCCGGTTGGGGGCCGCGTTCTCCGACTTGGAGGTGAAAATCTCCACGACATCGCCGGAGGTGAGACCCGACTCGAGCGGGACGAGCTTGCCGTTGACCCGCGCGCCCACCGTGCGGTGCCCGACCTCGGTGTGGACGGCGTAGGCGAAGTCGACCGGCGTGGCACCGCCGGGAAGGGCCACGACGTCGCCCTTGGGGGTGAACACGAACACCTCGGTGGAGCCGAGGTCATAGCGCAGGGCGTCGAGGAAGTCGTCGGGGTCGTCGGTCTCGCGCTGCCACTCGAGGAGCTGACGCAGCCAGCCCATGTCATCGGGGCTGGACTTCCCGCCCACGTTGCCCTGCTTGTACCGCCAGTGAGCAGCCACGCCGAACTCGGCCGCGCGGTGCATCTCCGTGGTGCGGATCTGCAGCTCGACGGGCTTGCCGGTCGGACCGATGACCGTCGTGTGCAGGGACTGGTACATGTTGAACTTGGGCATCGCGATGAAGTCCTTGAACCGGCCGGGGACCGGGTTCCAGCGCGCGTGGATGACTCCGAGGACGGCGTAGCAGTCGCGCACGGACTCCACCAGGATGCGGATGCCGACGAGGTCGTAGATGTCGGCGAAGTCCCGACCCCGCACGATCATCTTCTGGTAGACGGAGTAGTAGTGCTTCGGGCGCCCGGTGACCGTCGCCTTGACCTTCGCCTCGCGCAGGTCGGCCTCGACGATGTCGCGGACCTCGGTGAGGTAGTGGTCACGTTCCGGGGCACGCTGTCCCACGAGCCGGACGATCTCGTCGTACATCTTCGGGTAGAGCGTCGCGAAGGAGAGGTCCTCGAGCTCCCACTTCATCGTGTTCATGCCGAGGCGATGAGCGAGCGGCGCGTAGATCTCGAGGGTCTCGCGGGCCTTCTGCTCCTGCTTCTCCGGCGGCATCCAGCGCAGCGTCCGCATGTTGTGGAGACGGTCCGCGAGCTTGATGACGAGCACCCGGATGTCGCGCGCCATCGCCACGACCATCTTGCGGACGGTCTCGGCGGCCGTCGCCGTGCCGTACTTCACCTTGTCGAGCTTGGTGACGCCGTCGACCAGGGCCGCGACCTCGTCGCCGAAGTCCTCCCGCAGCGCGTCGAGGGAGTACTCGGTGTCCTCGACGGTGTCGTGCAGCAGCGCCGCGGCCAGCGTCGGGGCGGTCATGCCGAGCTCGGCGAGGATCGTGGCCACCGCGAGCGGGTGGGTGATGTAAGGGTCCCCGGAACGGCGGCGCTGGTCGCGGTGGAGGTACGCCGCCCGCTCGTAGGCGGCCTCGAGGGTCTTCACGTCGGCCTTGGGGTGGAACTGCTTCACCGTGCGGAGCAGGGGCTCCAGCTCGGGATGCATGCTCTGCCGGCTCGATCCGCGGCGCGCGTTGATCCGCGGGAGGAGGGACCTTCGACTGGTGGCCTCGAACGCCGGTGAGGGCACAGGCGGCCGCGCGGTGGGCACGTCGGTGCCTGGCCCGGCGACGACGTCCTCGGCCACACTTCTCCCTCGGGGTGCTGTGGCGACTCAGTCTAGGGACACAGCAGGCGCGGGGCCGAGCCGGTGTCTGTCAGAGGGCTCGAAGAGCCACGACGGGCAGGCCGCCGAGCCGCGACCGGCCGGTCAGGACGGACAGCTCCAGCAGCACGGCGAGCCCGGCGACGTCCGCGCCCGCAGAGCGCAGGAGCGCCGACGCCGCAGCTGCGGTGCCGCCGGTGGCGAGGACGTCGTCGACGAGGAGCACGCGGTGCCCGGAGGCGACCGCACCCACCTGGACCTCCAGCGTCGCGGTGCCGTACTCGAGGTCGTAGGACTCGCGGTGGAGGTCGCCGGGAAGCTTGCCCTCCTTGCGCACAGGCACGAAGCCCACGCCGAGGGCGGCCGCGAGCGGGGCCCCGAGGATGAAGCCGCGGGCCTCGACACCGGCGACCATCTCGATGCCCGACACCCCGGCGTCAGCGAGGGCGGCGAGGAGCCCGTCCACGACCACACTGATGCCGCGGGGGTCGGCCAGCAGCGGGGTGATGTCACGGAACACCACACCGGCGACAGGCCAGTCCGGGACTGCCCGGATCCGGGAGTCGAGCAGGTCGTCGAGCTCGGACATCAGCGCTTCTTGCGCTGGCTGCGTGCCTGGTTCTTCTTCGGCTGGGCGCGCGGACCGGTCGGAGCCACCGTGGGTGCGACATCGCCCGGGGTCACCGACCCGGTGACCCCGCCAGCGAGGGTCTCGACGTCGTCGAGGACGGCGGTGGCGGTGGCGGTGGCGGACTCGCCCGCACGACGAGCAGTGCCACGACCGGCCTTCGCGTCACCGCCGGAACGGCGCGAGGCCACGCGCGCTGCCAGCGCCTTCATCTCCGGACGGCGCTCCTCGAGCTGGCAGGCGACCGGGGTCGCGATGAAGATCGAGGAGTAGGTGCCGGCGGCCGTACCGATGAACAGCGCGAGGGCGAGGTCCTTGAGCGTGCCGGCGCCCAGGAGCCCGACCCCGACCACGAGGATCGAGGCGACCGGCAGCAGGGCCACGATGGAGGTGTTGATGGATCGGATCAGGGTCTGGTTCAGCGCGAGGTTGGCCGCCTCGCTGTAGGTGGCGCGGTTGCCCGAGGTGATGCCGCGGGTGTTCTCCCGGACCTTGTCGAACACCACGACGGTGTCATAGAGGGAGAAGCCGAGGATCGTCAGGACGCCGATCACGGTGGCCGGGGTGACCTCGAACCCGCTCAGGGCGTAGATCCCGATGGTGATGACAAGGTCGTGCACGAGGGCGACGAGGGCAGCGATCGCGAGCCGCCACTCGAAGTAGGCCGAGAGGAACACTGCGACCAGGACGAGGAACACGATCAGTCCCTGGAACGCCCGTTGGGTGACTTCCGCGCCCCAGCTCGGGCCGACCAGGGTGACGCCGATGTCGCCTTGGGCCACACCGAGGTCCTTCGAGAGCTGAGCAGTGACCTGCGCCGACTTCGACGGCGTCAGCGCCGGGGTCTGGATCCGGATCTTGTTGCTGCCGACCTGGGTCACGATCGGATCGACGATGCCGGCCTTCTGGGCCGACGCGCGTGCCTGCTCGACCGTGGCTGTCGAGGACGGGACGGTGAACTCCGACCCGCCCTTGAACTCGATGCCCAGGTTGAGCCCGCGGCCGAAGAGCCCGACCAGCGCGAGCAGCAGGATCGCACCGGAGACGGCGTACCAGCGGCGGCGCTTGCCGACGAAGTCGTAGGAGACCTCACCGCTGTAGAGGTTGTGGGCGATGTGGCCGAAGCGGGACATCAGGACTCCTTCGGCGCGCGGGTGGCGATCCCCGCGCCGCGCGTAGTGGCGGTGACGACGGGCACGAGGTGCGGCTTCACGCCGAGGCGGTCCGGCGACAGCCCGGTCCAGGGCTTGCCCGAGGTGAACGACGACGTGCGCATGAGCAGCGAGACGAGGGGTCGGGTGAACAGGAACGCGACGATCACGTCGATCACGGTGGTGAGGCCGAGGGTGAAGGCGAAGCCACGCACGTTCCCGACCGAGAGGAAGTACAGGACGACGGCTGCCAGGAACGACACGAAGTCCGCGGCCAGGATCGTGCGACGTGCTCGCACCCACCCGGCGTCACCGGCTGCACGCAGGCTCCGGCCCTCGCGGATCTCGTCACGGATGCGCTCGAAGTAGACGACGAAGGAGTCGGCCGTGATGCCGATGGCCACGATCGCACCGGCGACACCGGCGATCGACAGCGTGAACCCGAGCTGGCGACCGAGGATCACGAACATCTCATAGGTGATGGTCGCCGCCACCAGCAGCGATGCCACGGCCACCAGACCCAGGGCGCGGTAGTAGGCCACGAGGTAGACGACCACCAGCAGAAGTCCGAGCGCACCGGCCCAGAGGCCGGCGGTGAGCTGGTCCTGGCCCAGGGTCGGCGAGATCTGCTCCACCGAGGAGACCTCGAGGGAGACCGGGAGCGAGCCGTACTTCAGCACGTTGGCGAGGGCCTTGGCCTCGTCGGCGGTGAAGGTGCCGGTGATGACCGCCTGCCCGCCGATGATCGCCTGGCTGACGTAGGGCGAGGACTCGACGAGCCCGTCGAGCACGATGCCGAACTGGTTCTGCGGCGGGGAGTTCTTCGCCAGCTGCTCGGTGACGGTCGCGAACTGCTTGGCACCGTCGGAGGTGAAGGTCAGGTTGACCTCCCACTTACCGCCGCCGCTCGTGGCGATGCCGGCCGAGGCCGAGGCGATCTCCGTGCCCTGCACCGCCGCCTTGTCCAGGAGGTACTTGTAGGTGCCGTCCTTGGAGCAGGTGACGAGGAACTGCGCGGGGTCGGTGGGACCGCCGGTGGTGGCACCGGTCTTGGCGCAGTCCAGCGTGGCGTAGGCGGTCTGCAGGGCGACGTCGTTGGTCGGGGACTGGATCGGCGGCAGGCCGCCCTTGGCCGTGGTCAGGCCCCCCGCCGACGGGGCGGGGCTCGGCGAGGCGGAGGCGGTGGGGGACGCCGAGGGGCTGGGGGTCGTCGCAGCACCGCGCAGCGCGTGCACGATCCGTGAGCCGTTGCCCGACGCCGAGGCCGTGGTCGAAGCCGTGGCACCCGTGGACGTCGCGGTGGCCGACGGCGAGGAGGAGCCGGGGCTCACGGCCGTCCCCGACGTCGACGGGGAGGCCGACGCGGACGCGGACGCGGACACCGAGGGACTCGGGGACGCCGTGGGCGCGGTTGCCCCGACGGCCTCGGCCAGCACCGGGCGGAAATCGAGCTTGGCCGTCGTGGACAGGGAATCCAGGACGGCCTGGTTGGTCACGCCGGGGATCGACACCAGGATGCTGGCGTTCTGACCGCTGCCCTGCGTGGTGACCTCGGACTCCGCCACGCCGAAGCCATCGACGCGCTGGCGGATGATCTCGACGGCCTGCTTGAGCTGGTCATCGGTGATCGTGCCACCGGACTGCGACGAAGTCGGGGTCAGGATGACCTGCGTGCCGCCCCTGAGGTCGAGGCCCAGCTTGGGGGTGTTGGTCAGCCCCGGCCAGAAGGTCCAAACGCCGAGCGCGAGAACGACCGTTGCCAGGATCGCCAGAGTGCGACCGGGCTGGGGGTGTCGCTGGGTCGGTGCTGCCACCGTCGTGTCTCCTGTGCGTCCCGACGGGTGCTGTGAGCCCCGTGCGAGAACCGTCGTGCCCGCAGTGTGCGGGACCTCCCGTGACGACCCTGCGGCCGCCGTTGCCCGTGCGCGCCGGATCGGCCCGCTCGGAGCACTGCTCGCGAGGCACCAAGGCCGCGAAAGTCGTGCCCGAGCAGTATGAAGGACGCCGGGGTCTCCCCCGAACCAGGCCTAGACCTGGGGCGTGTCGTCCCCGTGGTCGGACGACTCCGGTTCATCCGGTGTTCCCATGATCGTGGGATCCTCGATCACCTTGGCGATGGCCGCGGCGACGTAGCGCACGCGGACCCCCTCGGCGATCTCGAGCTCGACCTCGTCGCCCTCGATGGCAGTGATGGTGCCGAACAGGCCAGCCGTGGTCATGACCCGCACGCCCGGGGCGAGACGGGAGACAGTGGCGCGCTGCTGGGACTGGCGGGCGCGCGCCGGACGCAGGATGAGCAGGTAGAACAGCCCGACCAGGAGGACGATCGGGAGCAGGGCACCGAGATTGTCCACGAGCGGTCCTTAACCTCGCACCGGCGGTCCCGGCGAGTCTCCTGAGTCTAGGCGGGGGTGGGTGCGGCACGGTCCCGCGTGTCGTCGGCGTCGGGGAGCGGACCCAGCTCGGCGAAGGGCAGCATCGGGACGGTGCCCACCGGAGGGACCAGCCCGAGGTGGGCCCAGGCGCCCGGCGTGGCTACCCGCCCGCGGGGGGTCCGGGCCAGCAGGCCCGCCCGCACGAGGAACGGCTCGCAGACCGTCTCGACGGTCTCGGACTCCTCCCCCACCGCCACGGCCAGCGTCGACAGACCTACCGGCCCACCGCCGAAGCGGCGCAGGAGCGCCTCGAGAACCGCGCGGTCGAGGCGGTCGAGGCCGATCTCGTCGACCTCGTAGAGCGCGAGAGCGGCCCGCGCCACGGCGAGGTCGACGTGACCGTCGGCACGCACCTGGGCGAAGTCGCGGACCCGGCGCAGCAGGCGGTTGGCGACACGCGGTGTCCCCCGGCTGCGGCCCGCGATCTCCGCCGCGGCATCGCCGGACAGGACGACGTCGAGCAGGGCCGCGCTTCGGGCCAGGATCGCGCGGAGGTCGGCGGTGTCGTAGAAGTCCATGTGAGCGGTGAAGCCGAACCGGTCGCGCAGCGGACCCGGCAGCATCCCGGCGCGCGTCGTTGCGCCGACCAGCGTGAACGGCGGCAGCTCGAGCGGGATCGCCGTGGCACCGGGGCCCTTGCCGACGATGATGTCGACGCGGAAGTCCTCCATCGCCAGGTAGAGCATCTCCTCGGCGGCCCGCGACATCCGGTGGATCTCGTCGAGGAAGAGCACCTCGCCCGGGATCAGGCTCGAGAGCACGGCTGCGAGGTCGCCGGCGTGCTGCAAGGCCGGGCCGCTGGTGACGCGCAACGGCATCCCGAGCTCTGCGGCGATGATCATCGACAGGGTCGTCTTGCCCAGGCCGGGCGGCCCGGCCAGAAGCACATGGTCGGCCGCCCGCCCACGAGCGGAGGCGGCCTCCAGGACGAGGCCGAGCTGGTCCTTGACCCGCTGCTGGCCGATGAACGCATCGAGCGTCCGCGGACGTAGGGCACCCTCCGCCGCGGAGTCGTCGCCGGCGACCTCGCCAGCCACGATGCGCGAGCCGTCCTCGTAGAACTGCTCGTCGCCGGCCCCGAGCTCGATGCTCGGCCCCGGGTCGAGGTCGAGGTCGCGCTCGGTGCTCACGCGCGATCCAGGGAGCGAAGAGCAGCCCGCAGGACGGTCGAGACGTCGGCGTCGGGCTCGACGTCGAGTGCCACTGCCGACACGGCGGCCTCGGCCTCACGCGTGGACCAGCCCAGGCCGACGAGCGCGGCCAGCACCTGGCCCTCCCAGGCGGGACCCCGCGAGATCGGGTCGCCGAGGTCGACGCTGTCGCCCACCGGGGCGCCGAGGCGGTCCTTGAGCTCGAGCACGAGGCGCTGCGCGCCCTTGCGTCCGACGCCGGAGACCCGCATGAGCGCGGCGACGTCGTCGGTGGCGACGGCTCGGCGCAGGGAGTCGGGACGGTGCACCGCCAGCATCGCCTGGGCCAGTCGCGGGCCTACGCCGGTGACGGTCTGGAGGATCTCGAACACCGAGCGCTCGTCGTGGTCGGCGAAGCCGTAGAGGGTGAGGGAGTCCTCGCGGACGATGAGGGAGGCGGCCAAGGTCGCGAGGTGCCCCACGCGGAGCTCGGCGAGCGTGCCAGGGGCACACTGCAGCTCGAGGCCGATCCCCCCGACGTCCACGACGGCGGAGCCGGGCCCGACGGAGGCGACCGACCCGCGGACGTAGGCGATCACCGGGCTCGCCCGACGGCGACGCGGCTGCCCGACGCCGGGCGAGCGGCCGCAGCGGCAGCCGTTCGCGGGATCCTCGGGCGGGGCGCGGCGGCCGCGGCTGCCGCGAGCCGGGCCGAGGAGTCGCCACGCCACAGATGGCAGATCGCGAGCGCGAGGGCGTCGGAGGCGTCGGCCGGGCGCAGGACCTCGGTGAGGCCCAGGAGCCGAGCCACCATCGCGCCCACCTGGTCCTTGTCAGCGCGACCGCTGCCGGTGACGGCGGCCTTGACCTCGCTCGGGGTGTGCAGCATGACCGGCAGCCCGCGTCGTGCGGCCGCCGTGATCGCCACCGCGCCCGCCTGGGCGGTACCCATCACGGTGCGGACGTTGTGCTGGCTGAAGACCCGCTCCACCGCGACGGCGTCGGGCGAGAACGCGTCGAGCACGGCCTCGATGCCCCGCTCGATCGCGAGCAGGCGGCTGGCTAGGTCGAGGTCCGGCGGGGTGCGCACGACCTCGACGTGGACGAGGGTGAGCCGGCGGCCGGGCGCCCCGTCGACCACGCCGACGCCGCACCGGGTGAGGCCGGGGTCGACTCCGAGCACGCGCATGAGGCCGATGATCCCTTCGCCGTACCGAACAGGTGTTCGGATGCTAGCCGAGTGCGAGGCGACCGACGGCGCGCCACGCCGGGCCGGACCCGGCTCAGAGGTCGAGCGCCGCGAGGACCTCGTCGGACACGTCGAAGTTGGAGAACACGTTCTGGACGTCGTCGCTCTCCTCGAGCGCGTCGATGAGCCTGAACACCTTGCGCGCGGTGTCCTCGTCCACCTGGACCTGCATGCTCGGGAGGAACGAGGTCTCGGCCGACTCGTAGTCGATCCCGGCGTCCTGCAAGGCCGTACGCACGGCCACGACGTCGGAGGCCGCACTCACGACCTCGAAGGAATCCCCGACGTCGTTGACCTCCTCGGCGCCCGCGTCGAGCACGGCCACGAGCACGTCGTCCTCGCTCAGGCCCGCCCTGGGCACCAGCACGACGCCCCTGCGGCTGAACAGGTAGGAGACCGAGCCGGGGTCGGCCATCGAGCCGCCGTTGCGCGTCATCGCGACACGGACGTCGGACGCCGCGCGGTTGCGGTTGTCGGTCAGGCACTCGATGAGCATCGCCACGCCGTTGGGGCCGTAGCCCTCGTACATGATCGTGGTGTAGTCCGCTCCGCCCGCCTCGGCACCGGTGCCGCGCTTGAGTGCGCGGTCGATGTTGTCGTTGGGGACGGAGTTCTTCTTCGCCTTGTAGACGGCGTCATAGAGCGTGGGGTTGGCGTCCATGTCGTTGCCGCCGGTGCGCGCCGCGACCTCGATGTTCTTGATCAGCTTCGCGAACAGCTTGCTGCGCTTGGCGTCGACCACGGCCTTCTTGTGCTTCGTGGTCGCCCACTTGGAGTGGCCGCTCATGCCTGATCTCTCACCATCTCGACGAAGTACGCGTGGACGCGGGTGTCACCTGTGAGTTCCGGGTGGAACGAGGTCGCCAGCAGGTGACCCTGCCGAACCGCGACGATCCTACCGGCGGCGGGACCCGCCGCGACCGTTCCGAGCACGTCGACACCCTCGCCGACGTCCTCGACCCATGGCGCCCGGATGAAGACGGCGTGCACCGGGAGGTCGCCGAGCACCGGCATGTCGAGGTCGGCCTCGAAGGAGTCGACCTGACGGCCGAAGGCGTTGCGCCGAACGGTGATGTCGAGCCCGCCGATGGTCTGCTGGTCGGGGCGCCCGCCCTCGATGCGGTCGGCGAGCATGATCATCCCCGCGCACGAGCCGTAGGCGGGCATCCCCGCCCGCAGCAGGTCGCGCATCGGCTCCATCAGCCCCCAGCGCAGGGCGAGGTTGCTCATGGTCGTCGACTCGCCGCCGGGCACCACGAGGGCGTCGATGCCCTCGAGCTGCTCGGCGGAGCGCACCTGGCGCGTCGCGGCACCGCAGGAGGCCAGCGCGAGCTGGTGCTCGCGGACGTCGCCCTGCAGCGCCAGGACCCCGATGAGAGGGGCCGAGGTCACCAGCCGCGGTCTTCGAGCCGGTGGTGGACGGGGATGTCGGCGACGTTGATGCCGACCATGGCCTCGCCGAGCCCGCGGCTCACCTTGGCGATGATGTCGGCGTCCTGGAAGTGCAGGGTCGCCTGCACGATCGCGTCGGCGCGCTGCGCGGGGTTGCCCGACTTGAAGATGCCCGAACCGACGAACACGCCGTCGGCGCCGAGCTGCATCATCATCGCGGCGTCGGCCGGGGTGGCGATCCCGCCGGCGGTGAACAGGACCACGGGGAGCCGGCCGAGGCGCGCGACCTCGACGACGAGGTCATAGGGCGCCTGGAGCTCCTTGGCCGCGACGTAGAGCTCGTCGGGGGCCATCGAGGAGAGGCGGTTGATCTCGGCCCGGATCGTGCGCATGTGCTTGGTGGCGTTGGAGACGTCGCCCGTGCCGGCCTCGCCCTTGGAGCGGATCATCGCCGCGCCCTCCGACAGCCGCCGGAGCGCCTCGCCGAGGTTGGTGGCGCCACAGACGAAGGGCACGGTGAAGGGCCACTTGTCGATGTGGATGACGTAGTCGGCGGGGGTGAGCACCTCGGACTCGTCGATGTAGTCGACACCGAGGCTCTGCAGCACCTGCGCCTCGGTGAAGTGACCGATCCGGGCCTTGGCCATCACCGGGATCGAGACGGCCTCGATGATGCCGTCGATCATGTCGGGGTCGCTCATCCGGCTCACGCCGCCCTGGGCCCGGATGTCGGCGGGGACCCGCTCGAGGGCCATCACGGCGACCGCGCCGGCGTCCTCGGCGATCTTCGCCTGTTCGGCGGTGACGACATCCATGATGACCCCGCCCTTGAGCATCTCGGCCATGCCGCGCTTGACGCGGCTGGTTCCGGTGGCGGAGGTGTGCGTGGGGTCAGGGATGTTCTGCGACA
>JBBRAQ010000040.1:0-34280 GCA_038206635.1 Candidatus Nanopelagicales bacterium
CGGAAGAAGGGGTGACCCGGCCGTGGGCCAGAAGATCAACCCGTACGGCTTCCGTCTGGGCATCACCACCGACTACAAGTCGCGCTGGTTCGCCGATTCGTCCAAGGACGGTCAGCGCTACCGCGACTACGTCGATGAGGACGTCAAGATCCGCCGCCTCATGAACAAGGGCATGGAGCGTGCCGGCATCAGCAAGGTGGAGATCGAGCGCACGCGTGAGCGTGTCCGCGTCGACATCCACACTGCTCGCCCCGGCATCGTCATCGGCCGCCGTGGCGCCGAGGCCGACCGCATCCGCGGCGACCTCGAGAAGCTCACCGGCAAGCAGGTGCAGCTGAACATCCTCGAGGTCAAGAACCCCGAGATCGACGCGCAGCTGGTGGCCCAGGGTGTGGCCGAGCAGCTCTCGAGCCGCGTCTCCTTCCGCCGTGCCATGCGCAAGTCGATGCAGTCCGCCATGAAGGGCGGCGCCAAGGGCATCCGTGTCCAGGTGTCCGGTCGTCTGGGCGGTGCCGAGATGAGCCGCACCGAGTTCTACCGCGAAGGCCGTGTGCCGCTGCACACCCTGCGGGCGAACATCGACTACGGCTTCTATGAGGCACGCACGACCTTCGGCCGCATCGGCGTCAAGGTCTGGATCTACAAGGGCGAGGTCAGCCAGTCGCGCACCGAGCGTGAGGCTGTCGCCGCCGCGGAGCGCCTCGGCGCACCCCGTCGAGACCGGCCGGCACGTCCGGCCGCCCGTCGGGACGAGGCCCCGGCGGTCGCCACGGCCACCGCAGTGGCCGAGGCCCCCGTCGTCGAGACCGTCGAGGCTGCTCCCGCGGTCGAGACCACCGGATCGGAGGCCTGACCGATGCTGATCCCCCGCAGGGTCAAGCACCGCAAGCAGCACCACCCCAACCGTCACGGTGCCGCCAAGGGCGGCACGCAGGTGACGTGGGGCGAGTGGGGCTTGCAGGCGCTCGAGCCCGCCTACGTGACGAACCGCCAGATCGAGGCGGCTCGTATCGCGATGACCCGCCACATCAAGCGTGGCGGCAAGGTCTGGATCACCATCTACCCGGACCGTCCCATCACCAAGAAGCCCGCCGAGACCCGCATGGGTAGCGGCAAGGGCTCGCCGGAGTGGTGGGTTGCCAACGTCAAGCCCGGACGCGTGATGTTCGAGCTGGCGTACCCCAACGAGATTGTGGCCCGCGAGGCGCTCACCCGTGCCGCGCACAAGCTCCCGATGAAGTGCCGGATCGTTCGGCGCGAGGTTGGTGTCAACTGATGTCGACGGGAACCAAGCCCGCTGACCTGCGCGTGCTGACCGACGAGGAGCTCGTCGAGAAGCTGCGTGAGGCCAAGGCCGAGCTGTTCAACCTTCGCTTCCAGGCGGCCACCGGCCAGCTGGAGAGCCACGGCCGACTGCGCGCCGTCCGCACGGACATCGCGCGCATCTACACGATCATGCGCGAGCGCGAGCTCGGGATCACCCCTGTAGGTGCCGCATGAGCGAGACGAATGAGAAGGCGATGACCACCGAAGAGACGCCGACCGCACGCGGGTTCCGCAAGACCCGTGAGGGGTACGTCGTCAGCGACAAGATGGACAAGACCGTCGTCGTCGCTGTCGAGGACCGCTTCAAGCACCCGCTCTACGGCAAGGTCGTGCGCCGCACGAACAAGCTCAAGGCGCACGACGAGACCAACGCCGCCGGCGTGGGCGACAAGGTCCTCCTGATGGAGACCAGGCCGCTCTCGGCGACCAAGCGCTGGCGCGTCGTGGAGATCCTCGAGAAGGCGAAGTGATCTCGGGACGGGCCCACAGCCGTGGTTCCGTCCCTCGATCCCAGGTCGATCCCGCCCCGGCGGGACCGTCCGCTGACCACGAGTTTTGGTCGTCACCCGACGGCCGCCTAGACTCACCAGGTCCGGCGCCCGCGCCGTACCGCACCGACATCAGTTCCGCCAGGCTCGGACCTCCGAGAACCGGCGCGACAACAGGAGACATCAAGTGATCCAGCAGGAGTCGCGACTGCGTGTCGCCGACAACACGGGTGCCAAGGAGATTCTGTGCATCCGCGTTCTCGGTGGCTCCGGTCGACGCTACGCGGGCATCGGTGACGTCATCGTCGCCACCGTCAAGGACGCGATCCCCGGTGGCAACGTCAAGAAGGGCGACGTCGTCAAGGCAGTTATCGTGCGCACCAAGAAGGAGCGCCGACGCCTCGACGGGTCCTACATCCGCTTCGACGAGAACGCCGCAGTCATCCTCAAGAGCGATGGCGAGCCGCGTGGGACGCGCATCTTCGGCCCGGTGGGTCGTGAGCTGCGCGAGAAGCGCTTCATGAAGATCATCTCGCTGGCTCCGGAGGTGCTCTGACATGGCGGGCCTCAACATCAAGAAGGGTGACCTCGTGCAGGTCATCACGGGCAAGGACAAGGGCAAGAAGGGCAAGGTCATTGCCGTTCTGATCGAGTCCGACAAGGTCCTCGTCGAGGGTGTCAACCAGATCAAGAAGCACACGAAGGTCGGACAGTCGACCCGTGGTGCCAAGACTGGCGGCATCGTGACGCAGGAGGCACCGATCCACGTCTCCAACGTCATGATCGTCGACCCCACCGACGACCGCCCGACCCGCGTCGGCTACCGCCGTGAGGTTGTCACGAAGAACCGCCCCGACGGCACGTCGTATGAGACGACGCGCAGCGTCCGGGTCTCGAAGCGCTCCGGTAAGGACATCTGATGACGACCACTGACATCGAGACCGCGGAGGCCACCGAGAAGGTGGTGCCGCGTCTGAAGGCGCGCTACCGCGCCGAGATCGTGCCCGCACTGCTCGAGGAGTTCAGCTTCTCGAACGTCATGCAGGTGCCCGGACTGACCAAGATCGTGGTCAACATGGGTGTTGGTGAGGCGGCCCGCGACTCGAAGCTGATCGAGGGTGCCATCAAGGACCTCACCCTGATCACCGGCCAGAAGCCGCAGGTCACCAAGGCGCGCAAGTCCATCGCCCAGTTCAAGCTTCGCGAGGGCATGCCGATCGGCTGCCACGTGACGCTTCGCAACGACCGCATGTGGGAGTTCCTCGACCGGCTGCTGTCGGTCGCGCTCCCGCGCATCCGTGACTTCCGCGGGCTCTCACCGCGGCAGTTCGACGGTCGCGGCAACTACACCTTCGGTCTCAACGAGCAGTCGATGTTCCACGAGATCGATCAGGACGCCATCGACCGCGTCCGCGGAATGGACATCACGGTGGTCACCACCGCGTCCACCGACGACGAGGGTCGTGCGCTTCTGAAGCACCTCGGCTTCCCCTTCAAGGAGATCTGACAGTGGCGAAGACGGCTCTGATCAACAAGGCGAACAAGAAGCCGAAGTTCGCGGTCCGCGGATACACGCGGTGCAACCGGTGCGGTCGCCCGCACTCGGTCTACCGCAAGTTCGGCCTGTGCCGCATCTGCCTTCGCGAGATGGCGCACGCCGGCGAACTGCCCGGTATCACCAAGAGCTCCTGGTAAGAACCGACGACGCCGCAGGTCCGACACGAAGTCCGAGTCGGATACCACGGTGAGAGAGGCCCTTCGGCCATGACGATGACTGACCCGATCGCAGACATGCTCACGCGTCTGCGTAACGCCAACACGGCGTACCACGACACCGTGGCGATGCCCCACTCGAAGATCAAGGCGGGAATCGCCGTGATCCTCAAGGAGCAGGGATACATCGCCGACTGGCGCGTCGAGGACGCGGAGGTCGGCAAGACGCTGACCCTCGAGCTCAAGTTCGGCCCGAGCCGCGAGCGCTCGATCGCCGGCGTGCGGCGAGTGTCCAAGCCCGGTCTCCGGGTGTACGCCAAGAGCACGTCCCTGCCGCGCGTCCTCGGAGGACTCGGCGTGGCCATCATCTCGACGTCGTCCGGCCTGCTGACTGACCGGCAGGCATCCAAGAAGGGCGTAGGTGGGGAAGTCCTCGCCTACGTCTGGTAGCGGGAAGGAGAGAGAAGCATGTCGCGCATCGGACGTATGCCCATCTCCGTCCCGTCTGGGGTGACCGTCGATATCGACGGGCCCACCGTGACGGTCAAGGGACCCAAGGGCACGCTGACCCACCAGGTCGCCAGCCCCATCGAGGTTGCGATGGCCGAGGACGGCACCCTTGAGGTGACCCGCCCCAACGACGAGCGCGTCTCGCGTTCGCTCCACGGTCTGACCCGCACCCTCGTCTCGAACATGGTCGTCGGCGTCACCGACGGCTACAGCAAGGCGCTGGAGATCTCCGGCACCGGTTACCGCGTCGTCGCCAAGGGCAACGACCTGGAGTTCGCCCTCGGCTATAGCCACCCGGTCTTCATCGAAGCACCGGACGGCATCACCTTCGCGGTGGAGAGCCCGACCAAGTTCTCGGTCGCCGGGATCGACAAGCAGCAGGTCGGCGAGGTCGCCGCCAAGCTGCGCAAGCTGCGCAAGCCCGACCCGTACAAGGGCAAGGGTGTGCGTTACGTCGGCGAGGTCATCCGCCGCAAGGCCGGAAAGGCGGGCAAGTAGCCATGTCGATCGTCGCCAAGCTCGGATCGGGGAACAAGAAGGCTGTCGCGCGCAAGCGCCGCCACACCCGTGTCCGCAAGAAGGTCTCGGGCACCGCGTCCCGTCCCCGTCTGGTCGTCTCCCGGTCGACTCGTCACCTGTTCGTTCAGGTCGTCGACGACTCCGTGGGCACCACGCTCGCGTCCGCTTCCACCATGGAGGCAGACCTGCGCGCATTCAACGGTGACAAGAGTGCGAAGGCCAAGAAGGTGGGCGAGCTCCTCGCATCGCGCGCTAAGTCTGCTGGTGTCGATGCGGTCGTCTTCGACCGCGGCGGCAACAAGTATCACGGCCGCGTCGCGGCCCTCGCCGAAGGCGCCCGTGAGGGCGGCCTCGCGTTCTGACGCGAACGACGGATTCGAAGGAAGAGGTTAGTCATGGCTGCAGCCCAGCGCCGCGGAGGCGGCGCCGGCGGCAACGAGCGTGGACGCGACCGTCGCGACGGTAAGGGTCCCGTGGTGGAGAAGTCCGCCTTCATCGAGCGCGTCGTAGCGATCAACCGCGTGGCCAAGGTCGTCAAGGGTGGTCGTCGCTTCAGCTTCACCGCTCTCGTCGTCGTCGGCGACGGAGACGGCACCGTGGGTGTCGGGTACGGGAAGGCCAAGGAGGTGCCCGCGGCGATCGCCAAGGGTGTCGAGGAGGCCAAGAAGAGCTTCTTCAAGGTTCCCCGGATCCAGGGCACGATTCCCCACCCCATCACCGGTGAGGCCGCCGCGGGTGTCGTCCTGCTGCGTCCGGCCGCCCCGGGTACCGGCGTCATTGCCGGTGGCCCCGTGCGCGCCGTGCTGGAGTGCGCCGGGATCCACGACGTGCTCAGCAAGTCACTCGGTTCCGACAATGCCATCAACGTCGTCCACGCGACGGTCGCGGCCCTCAAGGGTCTCGAGCGTCCGGAGGAGGTCGCGGCCCGCCGTGGTCTCCCGCTCGAGGACGTTGCGCCTGCCGCGATGCTCCGGGCGCGTGCCGCTGGCATGGGATCATCGTGACGCGTCTCAAGGTCACCCAGCTCCGGTCGGAGATCGGTGGCAAGCAGAACCAGCGCGACACCCTGCGCAGCCTGGGTCTCAAGCGCATCGGTGACGTCGTGGTGAAGGAGGACCGTCCCGAGTTCCGCGGGATGGTCACCACCGTCGCCCACCTCGTCAAGGTCGAGGAGGTCGACTGACATGACACTCAAGGTTCATCACCTGCGCCCCGCGCCGGGCTCGAAGACCGCCAAGACCCGCGTGGGTCGTGGAGAGGCCAGCAAGGGAAAGACCGCTGGTCGCGGTACCAAGGGCACAAAGGCTCGCTACCAGGTCCCCGCGTCCTTCGAGGGCGGGCAGATGCCGTTGCACATGCGGCTGCCCAAGCTCAAGGGGTTCAAGAACCCCAACAAGGTCGAGTTCCAGGTCGTCAACGTGGCCCAGCTTGCCGCTCTGTTCCCTGATGGGGGCCAGGTCGGCATCGCCGAGCTCGTCGCGGCCGGAGCGGTTCGTAAGAACGAGCCGGTCAAGGTCCTGGGCAACGGCGACCTGGGCATCGCGATCGAGGTGACCGCGCACGCGTTCTCCGACACCGCCAAGAGCAAGATCGCGTCCGCCGGTGGCTCAGCCACCGAGCTCGCCTGACGCACCCGCACCATCGAAGGGCGTTCCCCAGCGTCGTCATGACGACGCTGGGGGACGCCCTTCGCCGTTCGGCTGTTAGGCTCAGGCGGTCCGCTCGGGGAGCCCCGAGCCGCGTGGGAGAGCCACGCTCGCGGCACCTGCCGCGAGGTCATCTGTCGCACCGGATGCCACAGGGCGTCCACCTGGAGGGGCTGTGCTTTCCGCGTTCGCGTCGGCGTTCCGTACGCCGGACCTGCGCAAGAAGCTGTTGTTCACCCTCGGCATCATCGCCCTGTTCCGGCTGGGGTCGGTGGTCCCGACGCCGGGAGTCGACTACAAGGCGATCCAGACGTGTATCGCCCAGGTCCAGGACAACTCGATCTACGGGCTGATCAACCTGTTCAGCGGCGGCGCGCTGCTGCAGCTGTCCGTCTTCGCGCTGGGGATCATGCCGTACATCACGGCGAGCATCATCATCCAGCTGCTCACCGTGGTCATCCCGCGCCTGGAGTCGCTGCGGCAGGAGGGGCAGGCCGGCCAGTCCACGCTGACGCAGTACACCCGTTACCTGACCATCGCCCTGGCCGTGCTCCAGTCCACCGGGATCATCGCCCTCGCGCGCGTGCCCGGACGGCTCTTCCAGGGCTGTAACGAGACGCTGCTGCACAACAACTCGGTGATCCTCACCCTCACGATGATCCTCACGATGACCGCCGGCACCGGCGTCATCATGTGGCTCGGCGAGAACATCACCGACCGCGGCGTCGGCAACGGAATGTCGCTGCTGATCTTCACCTCGATCATCGCGACCTTCCCCGGCCAGCTCTGGCAGATCGAGCTCGTCAACGGCCCGTTCACCCTGCTCCTGGTGTGTGCGGTCGGTGTCGCCACGATCGCCGGAGTCGTCTACGTCGAACAGGCGCAGCGACGGATCCCGGTGCAGTACGCCAAGCGGATGGTCGGACGCCGGATGTACGGCGGTACCTCCACCTACATCCCGCTCAAGGTCAACATGGCCGGCGTCATCCCGGTCATCTTCGCCTCCTCGCTCCTGTATGTGCCCCAGCTCATCCTGCAGCTGTCCGGCGCCCGGGGAACCGTGCCCGACTGGATCACCACGAACTTCACGCGAGGAGACGAGCCGCTCTACCTGATCGCCTACTTCTTGCTCATCGTCTTCTTCACCTACTTCTACGTCGCGATCACGTTCAACCCGGTCGAGGTCGCGGACAACATGAAGCAGTACGGCGGCTTCGTGCCCGGCATCCGCGCCGGCAAGCCGACGGCGGAGTACCTCGACTACGTGCTGACCCGCATCACCCTCCCCGGGTCTATCTACCTCGCGATCATCGCGATCATCCCGTTCATCGCCTTCGCGTTCCTCGGCGTCGGACAGCGCTTCATCTTCGGTGGCACGAGCCTTCTGATCATGGTCGGCGTCGGGCTCGACACGGTCAAGCAGATCGAGTCCCAGCTGCAGCAACGCAACTACGAGGGGTTCCTCCGCTGATGCGCGTCGTGCTGATGGGCCCGCCGGGGGCAGGCAAGGGGACACAGGCCGTCGTCATGTCCGAGAAGCTCGGGATCCCGCACGTCTCGACGGGCGACATCTTCCGCGCCAACGTCGCGGGCGGAACACCCCTGGGCCTCGAGGCCCAGAAGTACATGGACGCCGGCGACTACGTCCCGGACTCGGTCACCAACGCCATGGTGCGCGACCGGCTGGCGGCGCCGGACGCCGCCGTCGGCTTCCTGCTCGACGGCTACCCGCGCACCGTGTCGCAGGTCGACGAGCTGCGCGAGATGCTCGCCGAGCAGGGCACGGCGCTCGACTCAGTCGTGGAGCTCACCGTCGACACCGACGAGGTCGTGGCGCGGCTGGTCAAGCGCTCGGCCGAGCAAGGGCGCAGCGACGACACCGAAGACGTCATCCGGCGTCGCCAGGAAGTCTTCGCCGAGCAGACCGCCCCGCTCACCGAGGTCTATGGCAAGCAGGGCCTCCTCGTGCAAGTCGACGGCATGGGCGACGTCGGGGCCGTGACCGCTCGAGTGCTCAACGCTCTCGGCGTCTGACGGTCCGCCGGATGTTCCGCCGTAAGGATCGCGTCGAGATCAAGACCCCCGCCCAGATCCTGCTCATGCGGCAGGCGGGCCTCGTCGTCGCCCGCACCCTCGCCCTGCTTCAGGACGCGGTCGCGCCGGGTGTCACCACGCGCGACCTCGACGTCATCGCTGAGGAGTCCATCCGCAGCCACGGCGCCGTTCCCTCCTTCCTCGGCTACCACGGCTACCCCGCCAGCATCTGCACGTCGGTCAACGACGAGGTCGTCCACGGGATCCCCGGTGACCGGGTGCTGCTGGCCGGCGACCAGGTGTCGATCGACTGCGGGGCGATCCTCGGGGGCTGGCACGGCGACGCTGCGATCACCGTGGGCGTGGGCGGGGTCGATGACGAGTCCGCCGAGCTGTCACGGGTGACGGAGGAGTGCCTGTGGCGGGGGCTCGCAGCCGCCCAGGTGGGCGGTCGGCTCAACGACATCGGGCGTGAGGTCGAAGCCTCGGTGCGGGCGCAGCCCGGAGGGGCCGGTTACGGCATCGTCGAGGAGTACGTCGGCCACGGCATCGGCACCTCGATGCACATGGACCCCAACGTCCCCAACTACGACATCCCCGGGCGCAGCCTGGCGCTGACCGACGGGATGGCCCTGGCCGTCGAGCCGATGGTCTGCGCGGGGGACCGCGCCGTCCGCACCCTCGAGGACGCGTGGACGGTGGTTACGGTCGACGGTGGTCGCGCCTGCCACTGGGAGCACACCGTGGCCCTCACCAGCGAAGGCCCCTGGGTCCTGACCGCTCTCGACGGCGGGGCCGCGCGATTCGGGTCGCTCGGGGTGGCCAGCCCCGCATCCTCCCGGGCCTGAACCACGGCCGCCGGGGTCCGGCGACCAAGATCACCAGATTACCGTCCGGGCCGGGTTCTGACGTAGACTCGCCCCTCGGCTCTCGGAGTCGCAAACTGTCGCGCCCGTGCCCGGCCCTGCCCTGCAGGACCAGGTCGGCGCTCGGTTGCCCACCGGTAGTCAGCAAGGTAACTCAGCCGATACGGATGAAGTGCGAGGACATGCCCAAAAAGGACGGTGCGATCGAGCTCGAGGGCACGATCACCGAGTCCCTCCCGAACGCCATGTTCCGGGTGGAGCTCGACAACGGGCACAAGGTGCTTGCACACATCAGCGGGAAGATGCGGATGCACTACATCCGGATCCTTCCCGATGACCGGGTCGTCGTGGAGCTCTCGCCCTACGACCTCACCCGGGGCCGGATCGTCTACCGCTACAAGTAACGGTCGAGCCCGAGCCACGCGGTCCTGGCCGCGAGCACCGGGCTACGTCCACCTCTGTCCATCACCGAGACCGCACGGGCGCCACGCCGCCTGGCATGAGCACCCGTGGAGAGAATGATGAAGGTCAACCCGAGCGTCAAGAAGATCTGCGACAAGTGCAAGGTGATCCGCCGTCACGGTCGGGTCATGGTGATCTGTGAGAACCCGCGCCACAAGCAGCGCCAGGGCTGATCCACCGATCGTGGGGCACGCCCCGCGGCTGGTGGCGCACTGAGCGTCAGGATCTCGCACGACCTCGCAGCACAGCGTCGACCGGCACCACGCCAGACGACGTCCCGAAGCAGTACCCGACCCCCGCGCAGCCCACGTGCAGCGTGCGGGACGCCACCCCCGGCCCGGAGGCTGGGGACCCATCCGAGGGCGGACGGGACCGGTACTGCTCCCGAAACCTCCGACGAACTGGAAGAGAGAAGCCCGATGGCACGTCTCGTCGGCGTCGACCTCCCCCGCGACAAGCGGCTCGAGGTTGCGCTCACGTACATCTTCGGTATCGGCAAGACCCGTGCGCAGCAGACCCTCGAGGCTACCGGCGTCAGCCCGGACGTCAGGGTGAAGGACCTCAGCGATGAGGACCTGATCAAGCTGCGCGACTGGCTCGAGACCAACTACAAGATCGAGGGAGACCTCCGACGCGAGGTCGCCGCCGACATCCGTCGCAAGGTCGAGATCGGCTGCTACCAGGGCCTGCGGCACCGTCGCGGCCTCCCGGTCCGCGGTCAGCGCACGCACACCAACGCGCGTACCCGCAAGGGACCCAAGAAGACCGTCGCCGGAAAGAAGAAGGTCGGCAAGAAGTAGTAGTCCGACGGTCCTGCCCGGCACTCGCCGCGGCGACCGAAGGACCGATCACCTCAACCAGAACGGATAGTCGATGCCTCCCAAGAGCCGCACGGCTGCGGGCGCCAAGAAGGTGCGCCGCAAGGAGAAGAAGAACATCGCGCACGGTCACGCGCACATCAAGAGCACGTTCAACAACACGATCGTCTCCATCACCGACCCCTCGGGTGCGGTGATCGCCTGGGCCTCCTCCGGACAGGTGGGCTTCAAGGGCTCGCGCAAGAGCACGCCCTTCGCCGCGCAGCTGGCTGCCGAGGCGGCCGCCCGTCGTGCCATGGAGCACGGCATGAAGAAGGTCGACGTTTTCGTGAAGGGCCCGGGTTCGGGCCGCGAGACCGCGATCCGGTCGCTGCAGGCGACCGGCCTCGAGGTCGGCACGATCCAGGACGTGACCCCGAGCCCGCACAACGGCTGCCGCCCGCCGAAGCGCCGCCGCGTCTGACGCCCCGAGAGAGAGACTGAGACACCATGGCCAGATACACCGGGGCGGACTGCAAGCGCTGCCGCCGCGAGAAGACCAAGCTCTTCCTCAAGGGTGCCAAGTGCGAGGGGCCCAAGTGCCCCATCGAGAGCCGTCCCTACCCGCCCGGCCAGCACGGCCGCGGTCGCACCAAGGACAGCGAGTACCTGCTCCAGATGCGTGAGAAGCAGAAGTGCGCTCGCATCTACGGCGTGCTCGAGAAGCAGTTCCGCGGGTACTACGAGGAGGCCCAGCGCAAGCAGGGCAAGACCGGTGAGAACCTGCTGCGCATTCTCGAGACCCGCCTCGACAATGTCGTCTACCGGGCCGGGTTCGGCAAGAGCCGCGACATGGCCCGCCAGGTCGTCCGCCACGGTCACATCACCGTGAACGGCAACAAGGTGGACATCCCGTCCTACCGCGTCTCGGCCAACGACATCGTCGAGGTCCGTACTGCGAGCCGTGAGCTCACTCCGTTCGTGATCGCTCACGCCGAGCTTGGCGAGCGTCCCGTGCCGGCGTGGCTCGAGGTCATCCCCTCGCGGATGCGCGTGCTCGTCCACTCCCTGCCCGAGCGTGGCGCGATCGACACGCAGGTCCAGGAGCAGCTGATCGTCGAGCTCTACTCGAAGTGACGTGAGTCGCCGGTACCTCCCTCTCGGGGCAGGTACCGGCACCTCCCTCCCCACCTCTCCCACCTCAGGCGTCAAATAGCGGGCGCCACGGAAGGACAATCACGTGCTGATCGCCCAGCGGCCGACCCTCGTCGAGGAGCCGGTCTCGGACTACCGCTCGCGCTTCATCATGGAGCCGCTCGAGCCCGGTTTCGGCTACACCCTCGGCAACTCCGTTCGCCGTACTCTCCTGTCGTCGATCCCCGGCGCTGCTGTCACCAGCATCCGCATCGACGGCGTCCTGCACGAGTTCACCACCGTGCCGGGCGTCAAGGAGGACGTCACCGAGCTGATCCTCAACATCAAGCAGCTCGTCGTCTCCTCCGAGCACGACGAGCCCGTCGTGATGTACCTGCGCAAGCAGGGTCCGGGCGCGGTCACCGCGGCGGACATCGCACCGCCGGCCGGCGTCGAGGTCCACAACCCCGACCTCCACATCGCCACCCTGAACGGCAAGGGCAAGCTCGAGATGGAGCTCGTCGTCGAGCGTGGCCGTGGCTACGTCTCCGCCGTGCAGAACAAGCAGCCGGGTCAGGAGATCGGCCGCATCCCGGTCGACTCGATCTACTCGCCGGTCCTCAAGGTGACCTACAAGGTCGAGGCGACCCGTGTCGAGCAGCGCACGGACTTCGACCGCCTGGTGATCGACGTCGAGACCAAGCAGTCGATGGCCCCGCGTGACGCCGTCGCATCGGCCGGCAAGACCCTGGTCGAGCTCTTCGGTCTCGCTCGCGAGCTCAACGTCGACGCGGAGGGCATCGACATCGGCCCCTCGCCCGCCGACGCGTTCGTCGCCGAGCAGCTCTCGACGCCGATCGAGTCCCTCGACCTCACGGTTCGCTCCTACAACTGCCTCAAGCGTGAGGGCATCCACACGGTCGGCGAGCTGATCGGCCGCAGCGAGGCCGACCTGCTCGACATCCGCAACTTCGGCTCGAAGTCCATCGACGAGGTCAAGGCCAAGCTCGCGACCCTGGGCCTGGCGCTCAAGGACAGCCCGCCTGGATTCGACCCGACGACGGCCGTGAGCTTCTACGACGATGACGACCAGGGCTTCGCCGAGGACGAGCAGCTCTAAGGAGCTGACTCGCCCCCCGTCGAACCCATCACCAGGAGAACCTGATGCCCACCCCCACCAAGGGTCCCCGTCTCGGCGGTAGCCCCGCCCACGAGCGGATCATGCTCGCGAACCTCGCCACGGCGCTGTTCGAGCACGGCAAGATCACCACGACGGAGGCCAAGGCCAAGCGCCTTCGCCCTCTCGCGGAGCGCATGATCACCCACGCCAAGCGTGGCGACCTGCACGCGCGTCGTCGCGTCCTGGCCGTCATCCGTGACAAGGGTGTCGTGCACGAGCTCTTCGCCGAGATCGGTCCCCGCTACGCGACCCGTCCCGGCGGCTACACCCGCATCACCAAGCTCGGGCCGCGCAAGGGCGACAACGCGCCCATGGCGCTGATCGAGCTCGTCGAGCCGCTGACCGAGGCCGTCGTGGCCGAGGCCACCGGGGCGACCAAGCGCGCTGCGAAGGAGAAGGTCGCCACCGCTGCCGCTCCGGTCACCGCCGCGGCAGCCGTGGAGGAGGTGTCCGAGGCCGACGTCGTCGACACCGAGGTCGCCGACGCCGAGGCTGCGACCAGTGAGGTCGAGACAACCGAGGCCGAGACCCCCGAGGCCGAGACCCCTGCCGCCGAGACCGAGGACAAGGCCTGAGCGCCTCGCCCGACTCCCACGAGCCCGCCGCCCCGACCCGGGACGGCGGGCTCGTGCGTGCCCGTACGGCGTCCGCGGGGGAGGCCGACGGCATGGTCCGGCTTCGGCTGGACCTCGCCTACGACGGCTCGGGCTTCTTCGGCTGGGCCCGCCAGCCCGGGCTGCGGACCGTGCAGGGTGAGCTCGAGGCGGCGCTCACGATGCTCTTGCGGGCCTCCGAGCAGGTCCGTCTCGCCTGCGCCGGGCGCACCGACGCGGGGGTCAACGCTCGAGGCCAGGTCGCCCACGGCGACGTGCCCGCCGACTTGTGGCAGGCGCTGGCGTCCCGAGGCCCCGACGTCCCGGTCCGACGCCTGGCCGGGGTGCTGGCCGCCGACGTGCGGGTGCGTCGGGTGCGCCTCGCGGCGCCCGGCTTCGAGGCGCGCTGGTCGGCCCTGTCGCGCACCTACGCCTACCGCGTCTGCGACCTGCCCGGCGGGGCCGACCCGCTGCTGCGATCCCACGTCCTGCACCACACCGGCGTGCGCAACGGACTTCTCGACATCGAGGCGATGAACGAGGCTGCCACGGCGCTGCTGGGGGAGCACGACTTCGGGGCCTACTGCCGGCGTCGCACCGGGGCGAGCACCGTGCGGACCCTGCACGACCTGCGGTGGGAGCGCGAGTCCGACACCGGCCTGGCCGTCATGTGGATCCGCGCAGACGCCTTCTGCCACACCATGGTCCGCTCGGTCGTCGGTGCCCTGCTGCCCGTGGGTGACGGTCGGCGCCCGGTGCAGTGGCCGCAGGAGATCCTCTCCGGCGCGCGCCGTGAGCCCGATGCCGACGTCGTCCCGCCCATCGGCCTGTGCCTCGAGCACGTGGAGTACCCGCCGGACGCCGACCTCGCGGCCCAGGCCCAACGCTCGCGGCGGTTCCGGGGCGCGGACGCCGACTGAAACCTCGACCGGGTTCTCCCAGGGTGCTGCGCAGCGGCGACGGCAGTGCCACGGTGGAGGGGACAGCGGTCGACGGTGACCGCGGCGGGTCCATCGGAGGCAGTCATGCGTGTCGTCGTCGCACTGGGTGGGAACGCGCTGCAGAAGCGCGGCGAGCCGATGACGGTGGAGAGCCAACGGGCCAACGTCCGCATCGCCTGCGAGGCGCTCGCCCCGGTGGCCGAGGAGCACGAGCTGGTCATCTCCCATGGCAACGGGCCACAGGTCGGCCTGCTCTCCCTTCAGGCGTCGGCCTACGACGAGGAGTCGAGCTACCCCTTCGACGTCCTCGGAGCCCAGACCGAAGGGATGATCGGCTACCTCATCGAGCAGGAGCTCGGCAACCTCGTGCCGTTCGAGAAGCCGATCGCGACCATCCTCACCATGACCGAGGTCGACGCCGACGACCCGGCCATGAAGGATCCGTCGAAGTTCGTCGGCCCCGTGTACACCGAGGACGTCGCGCGGCGCCTCGCCGCCGAGCGGGGCTGGACGGTCAAGGCCGACGGCGTTCACTGGCGACGGGTCGTGCCCTCGCCCCTCCCGCGCCGGATCTTCGAGATCCGCCCGATCCGCCAGCTGCTCGATGCCGGCACCATCGTCATCTGCACCGGTGGCGGCGGTATCCCGACGATGTACCTGCCGGGGGAGTCATCCGCCTCGCCGAATGACCGCAACCCGCGGACACTCGTCGGCGTCGAGGCCGTCATCGACAAGGACCGCTCCTCCGCGGTGCTCGCCAAGGATCTCGACGCAGACCTGCTCGTGATCCTGACCGACGCCGACGCGGTGTACCTGGACTGGGCGACGCCTCAGCAGCGCGCGATCCACGAGGCGTCGCCGGACGCCATCGAGGCATTCCCCTTCCCGGCCGGGTCGATGGGCCCGAAGGTCGAGGCCGCCGCCGACTTCGCCCGGTCGAGGCCGGGCAAGGTGGCCGCGATCGGGGCCCTCGACGACCTCACCGAGATCCTCGCCGGCACCAAGGGCACCCGGATCACGACCGCGGCGGGCGAGGTCGCCTTCTACTAGCCGGCCTCCGGTAGGCCAGCGCCTGACGGTGGGGTCCTCGACGGGTCGCGTCCCGGTAACCGGTTGTGCGGTTGGCGGTCGGGGGGACCACACTCTCTGTCCGTGGGTCACGTCGAGGTCGCGAAGGTCACGCACACGCTCCCGGACGGCCGGGTGCTGCTCGACGAGGTCAGCTTCCGGGTCGCGGACGGGGCGAAGGTCGCGCTCGTGGGGGCCAACGGGGCAGGCAAGACCACGCTGATGCGGCTCGTGGCCGGGGATCTCGACGCCCAGGAGGGCGCCGTCGTGCGCTCCGGCGGCCTCGGGGTCATGCGCCAGTTCATCGGCCAGGTGCGCGACGAGTCGACCGTGCGTGACCTGCTGGTGTCGGTGTCACCACCCCGGGTGCGAGCCGCCGCCCTCGCTCTGGACCGTGCCGAGCTCGCGATGATGGACGCCGAGGACGAGCCCACCCAGATGGCGTACGCCCAGGCGATCGCCGACTGGGCCGACGCCGGCGGCTACGACGCGGAGGTCCTCTGGGACGTCTGCACGGTGTCGGCCCTCGGAGTCCCCTTCGACCGGGCCCAGTACCGGGAGACGCGCACCCTCTCCGGGGGCGAGCAGAAGCGGCTGGCACTCGAGGCGCTGCTGCGCGGACCTGACGAGGTGCTCCTGCTCGACGAGCCCGACAACTACCTCGACGTCCCGGGCAAGGAGTGGCTCGAGAGGCGGCTGGCCGAGTCCTCGAAGACCGTGCTGTACGTGTCTCACGACCGCGAGCTGCTGGCGCGGACGGCGACCCAGGTGGTCACCGTCGAGCTCGGTGCGGCGGGCAACACCGCGTGGACGCACGGCGGTGGCTTCTCCTCCTACCACCAGGCACGGTCAGACCGGTTCGCGCGGCTAGAGGAGCTGCGGCGCCGCTGGGACGAGGAGCACGTGAAGCTCAAGGCGCTCGTGCTCATGTACAAGGTCAAGGCGAAGTTCAACGACGGTATGGCGAGCCGATACCAGGCCGCGAAGACGCGGCTCGCGAAGTTCGAGGAGGCCGGCCCGCCGCAGGAGATCGCCCGCGAGCAGGTCGTGCGCATGCGCCTCGTCGGTGGTCGCACCGGCAAGCGTGCCGTGGTCTGCGAGGAGCTCGGCCTCACCGGGCTGATGGCACCCTTCGACCTCGAGATCTGGTTCGGCGAGCGCGTCGCCGTGCTCGGCGCCAACGGGTCCGGTAAGTCCCACTTCCTGCGCCTCCTCGCCGCCGGGGGGAGCGATCCCGACGTCGAGCACCGACCGGTGGGCGACGTCGCGATGGCGGCGGTGGCGCACACCGGCGTCGCGAGGCTGGGCGCCCGGGTGCGCCCGGGGTGGTTCGCCCAGACCCACGAGCACCCCGAGCTGGTCGGGCGGACGCTGCTCGAGGTGCTCCACCGCGGCGACGACCACCGCGACGGCATGGGTCGCGAGCTCGCGGCCCGCAAGCTCGACCGCTACGAGCTCGCGCACGCTTCGGAGCAGACCTTCGAGTCGCTCTCCGGCGGGCAGCAGGCGCGCTTCCAGATCCTGCTGCTGGAGCTCTCCGGGGCGACCCTGCTCCTGCTCGACGAGCCCACCGACAACCTCGACCTCGCCAGCGCCGAGGCGCTGGAGGAGGGTCTGGAATCCTTCGAGGGCACGGTGGTCGCGGTGACGCACGACCGCTGGTTCGCCCGCGGCTTCGACCGCTACGTCGTGTTCTTCGCGGACGGGACGGTCCGCGAGGTGCCCGAGCCGGTCTGGGACGAGTCGCGCCCCGTCCGGGCCTGACGCGCGCGGCGTCGGGCCGGGCCGACGGGGCCACGGGGACGCCTGATCGCACCTCGTCCGGCGATTTGGAGCCGGTAGGGCGTGCCGGTACTCTGGGACACCTGCTGTGCCCGCTCGGTTGCGTCTTGTGACGCCTGCCGGGTCCCGCACGGCCTGGGAGTCAGGGATGGCACCCAGTACGGCGTACCTCGGACCCAGGTCCACGGCACGCGCAGAGCCCAGTCCCGACGAGCGAGAGACCAGGTGCGGCTTCATGCGCACGTACACCCCGAAGCCCGGCGACATCGAGCGCACGTGGCACGTCATCGACGCCAACGACGTCGTGCTCGGCCGCCTGGCCACTCAGGCAGCCACGCTGCTGCGAGGCAAGCACAAGCCCACCTTCGCCCCGCACGTCGACTGTGGTGACTTCGTCATCATCATCAACGCCGACAAGGTCGCGCTGACCGGCAACAAGCGTGAGCAGAAGATGGAGTACCGCCACTCGGGCTACCCGGGCGGCCTGCGGGCGACCTCCTACGTCGACCTGCTCGAGACCAACCCGCGTCGGGCGGTGGAGAAGGCCGTCCGCGGCATGCTCCCCCACAACAAGCTCGGTCGTCAGGTCATCAAGAAGCTGAAGGTGTACTCGGGTTCGGAGCACCCGCACGCCGCTCAGCTGCCCCAGCCGTTCGAGATCACCCAGGTCGCGCAGTAAGCGCCACGGCGAACTACAGACACTGAAAGGACCGTGGGCGTGAGCGAGACCGTCGCCGAGACCACCGAGACCACCGAAGACCTCGAGACCGTCGAGGGCAACTACACCTCCGAGACGCCGACCTCAGCGGTCGCCGTCGCGCACCGTGAGGTCGCCATGGCCCCGGCCAACGCGACCGGCCGCCGCAAGGAGGCCATCGCCCGCGTCCGCCTCGTCCCGGGCACCGGCCGCTGGACCGTCAACGGCCGCACCCTCGAGGGGTACTTCCCCAACAAGGTGCACCAGCAGCTGGTCAACGAGCCCTTCAAGACCACCGAGCAGGACGGCCGTTACGACGTGGTCGCGCGTCTCTCCGGTGGTGGCACGACCGGGCAGGCCGGCGCCCTGCGCCTGGGCATCGCCCGTGCCCTGAACGAGATCGACGAGGAGGCGTTCCGTCCCTCGCTGAAGAAGGCTGGCTTCCTGACCCGCGACGCGCGGATCAAGGAGCGCAAGAAGGCGGGTCTGAAGAAGGCACGCAAGGCGCCGCAGTACAGCAAGCGCTAGTCGCGCTGCGGTCCTGGCCTCGGCCGGAGCCGTACGAGCCGCGATCGACGATGCCTCGGGGCTACGCTCCGGGGCATCGTCATGTGCGCCGCACGTCCGTGCGGACCGACAACGAGATCACGAGGTGTTCGACGTGGGTCGACTGTTCGGTACCGACGGTGTGCGTGGACTGGCCAACGCCGACCTCACCGCTGAGCTGGCGCTCGACCTCGGAGTCGCGGCCGCCCACGTCCTCGGGGACGTCGGAGCCTTCGCCGGGCACGAGGGCCGTCCCGTGGCCGTCGTGGGACGTGACCCGCGGGCCAGCGGAGAGTTCCTCGAGGCCGCCGTCGTCGCGGGCCTGGCGAGTGCCGGCGTCGACGTCTGGCGCGTCGGAGTCCTCCCGACCCCGGCCGTGGCGTTCCTCACCGCTTCCCTGGACGCCGACCTCGGCGTCATGCTCTCTGCCAGCCACAATCCGATGCCCGACAACGGCATCAAGCTCCTCGCCCGTGGCGGACACAAGCTGGCCGATGACGTCGAGGACGCGATCGAGAAGCGTCTTCGCGAGGAGTGGACTCGCCCGACGGGTGCCGACGTCGGCCGCGTGAGCTACCACGGGGAGGGCGCGGCCCTCTACGTCGAGCACCTGCTCTCGACCCTGCCGCACCGCATCGAGGGGCTCACCGTGGTCGTCGACGCCGCCAACGGTGCGGCGTCCGGCGTGGGGCCGGACACGCTGCGCCGCGCCGGGGCGACGGTCATCGAGATCCACACCGCCCCCGACGGGCTCAACATCAACGAGAACTGCGGCTCGACGCACCTCGGGGACCTCGTCGCCGCCGTCGCCGAGCACGGTGCCGACGCGGGTGTCGCGTTCGACGGGGACGCCGACCGCTGCCTCGCGGTCGACGAGCACGGTAACGTCGTCGACGGCGACCACGTGCTGGCGATCCTCGGACTCGCCATGCGGGAGCGAGGCGTGCTCACGCACGACACCGTCGTGGCGACGGTCATGGCCAACCTGGGGTTCAAGCTGGCGCTGCAGACCGAGGACCTCACGGTCGTCGAGACCGGCGTAGGCGACCGCTACGTGCTCGAGGCCATGCGGGAGGGCGGGTTCGTCCTCGGCGGCGAGCAGAGCGGCCACATCATCCTGGCCGACCACGCCACGACGGGGGACGGGGTGCTCACCGCCCTGCACGTGCTGGCGCGCGTCGCCCAGACCGGTCGGACGCTGGGCGACCTCGCCTCCGTGGTGCACAAGCTGCCCCAGGTGCTGCTCAACGTCGGAGGTGTCGACAAGGGCAGGGTCAGGACCGATCCCGCCCTGCTCGCTGCGGTCGCCCAGGCAGAGGTCGAGCTCGGCCGGACCGGCCGGGTGCTGCTGCGCTCGTCGGGCACCGAGCCCGTCGTGCGCGTGATGGTCGAGGCCGCCACGGCCGAGCAGGCCGCCGACGTCGCACAACGCCTCGCCGACGTCGTCCGCACCTCCCTGGGCTGAACCGGGTCAAGCCCAGCCGCGGGGCACCTGCGGACGCGGCCCGGGCGACGAGGTCGCTCGGGCGGAGGAGAACCCCCCTCGGGATATCCTGGCGACCATGTGCGGAATCGTGGGGTACGTCGGGGAGAAGCAGGCACTTCAGGTCGTCGTGGACGGCCTTCGGCGGCTGGAGTACCGCGGCTATGACTCCGCGGGCATCGCCGTCGTCTGCGACGGGAAGCTCGAGACACGCAAGAAGGCCGGCAAGCTCGCCAACCTCGAGTCGCTGCTCGGCAGCGACCCCATGAACGAGTCCACCATCGGCATCGGTCACACCCGCTGGGCCACCCACGGCGGGCCCACCGACGCCAACGCCCATCCCCACGTCAGCGAGGACGGCAAGGTCGCCGTCATCCACAACGGGATCATCGAGAACTTCGCCGAGCTCCGCGCTGAGCTGACCGACCGCGGTGTCACGCTGCGCTCGGAGACCGACACCGAGGTCGTCGCGCACCTGCTCGCCGAGGTGCTGCCCGCTGTCGGCCTCGACCTCGCCGAGGGCATGCGTCAGGTGTGCCGCCGGCTCTCGGGTGCGTTCACCCTCGTCGCCGTGCACTCCGACGTCCCCGATGTCGTCGTGGGCGCGCGGCGCAACAGCCCCCTCGTCGTCGGGCGAGGTGACGGGGAGAACTTCCTCGCCTCCGACGTCGCCGCCTTCATCGCTCACACCCGGCACGCCGTCGAGCTCGGCCAGGACCAGGTCGTCGAGCTCCGGCGCGACCGGGTGACGATCACCGACTTCGACGGCGGCCCCGCCGACGTGACCGAGTACGAGGTCACGTGGGACGCCTCGGCTGCGGAGAAGGGCGGCTACGACACGTTCATGGCCAAGGAGATCGCGGAACAGCCCAAGGCCGTGGCCGACACTCTCCTGGGCCGGGTCAACGCTGCGGGGAGGCTGCAGCTCGATGAGATGCGGCTCTCGGAGAACGAGCTGCGCGAGATCGACAAGGTCGTCGTCATCGCCTGCGGTACGGCGTACCACGCGGGCATGGTCGCGAAGTACGCGCTCGAGCACTGGACCCGCGTCCCGTGCGAGGTCGAGCTCGCGAGCGAGTTCCGCTACCGCGACCCGGTCGTCGGCCCTCGCACGCTCGTCGTCGCGATCTCACAGTCCGGCGAGACCATGGACACCCTCATGGCGCTCCGCTACGCGCGTGAGCAGGGTGCGAGGGTCCTCGCGATCTGCAACACCCAGGGCTCGACCATCCCGCGCGAGTCCGACGCCGTCCTCTACACCTACGCCGGGCCCGAGGTCGCCGTCGCCTCGACCAAGGCGTTCCTCACCCAGATCGTGGCCACCTACCTCGTCGCCCTCTACGTCGCGCAGGTGCGGGGCAACAAGTTCGGCGACGAGATCGCTGCGGTGGCGCGCGACCTCTCCGACATGCCCCGCAAGATCGACCTCGTGCTCGACACGACGGAGGAGATGAAGGCGCTCGCGGAGGAGCTCAAGGACGCGCGGTCCGTGCTGTTCATCGGTCGTCACGTCGGCTACCCGGTAGCGCTCGAGGGCGCGCTCAAGCTCAAGGAGCTCGCCTACATGCACGCCGAGGGCTTCGCGGCGGGCGAGCTCAAGCACGGACCGATCGCCCTGCTCGAGGACGGCGTGCCGGTGATCTGCGTCGTGCCGTCGCCCGGTGGTCGCAGCGCGCTGCACGAGAAGATCGTGTCGAACATCCAGGAGGTGCGCGCCCGCGGCGCCTTCACGATCGTGATCGCAGAGGAGGGCGACGAGTCGGTCGTCCCCTACGCCGACCATCTCGTGCGGATCCCCGCCTGCCCGACCCTGCTGCAGCCGCTGGTCGCGACCGTCCCGCTGCAGGTGTTCGCCGCCGCCATGGCGACGGCGAAGGGCCACGACGTCGACCAGCCGCGCAACCTCGCGAAGAGCGTCACCGTCGAGTAGTCAGGCAGCTGGCCCCGGCCCGCGCTGGTCCTGCCCGCCGCCGGCTTCCACGCCGCGTGGCCGGACCGCATAGGCCATGAGCAGCGTGTCGTGCCACCCGGTGCCGTCGGTGTCGCGCTCGTAGCGCGGCAGCACGCCGACCGGCCGGAACCCACACGCCTGGTAGCAGTCGATAGCGGCAGTGTTGTGCGCCGCCGGATCGATCTGCACGAGGTGATGCCCCTGGACGTCGACGAGCCAGGCGACGACGGTCCGGACGACCTCGCGCCCGAGCCCGTGACGATGCACGGAGGCGGCGAGGAACAGGTCGATCCCGGCGACGTCGTTGTCCGGGCTGTCCTCCTCATAGGCCCGGACGAAGCCGACGATCGCGCGCGCCGGGCCGAGGTGCGGGGCGTCGGCGATCTCGACCGTCCACGTGCTCGCCCCCGCGAAGGACTCGAACGGCCACTCCGGCTCAGCGGGGTGCCACCAGGCCGCCACCGCGGGGGCCGCCCGGATGGCGCGCAGCGTCGGGACGTCGTCGGGCTCGACCGGGCGCAGGCGCGTGCGGGCGGTCACGAGCACCGGCGGGGCGTCCATGGCGTCATCGTGCCCGTTCGATGGCAGGCTGGCAGGCATGATCGTGGGGATCGGGATCGACGTCGTGAACGTGCCGCGGTTCTCCTGCGCCCTGGAACGGACCCGGGGGATGGCCGACCGGCTGTTCACCGAGGTGGAGCGGGTCACCGACGAGGGGCAGCCCCGCACCGACACCTCACTCGCGGCCAGGTTCGCCGCCAAGGAGGCGGTGGCCAAGGCCCTCGGCGCCCCTCAGGGTCTTGCCTGGCACGACTGCGAGGTCGTCGGCGACAGCGACGGGCGCCCGTGGCTGCGGCTCTCGGGCTCGGTCGCCGCGGAGGCCACCTCCCAGGGGATCGAGCGCTGGCACCTGTCCCTCACCCACGACGGCGACATCGCGGTCGCCCACGTCATCGCGGAGACCTCATGACCACACGACCGGAGTCGCTGGCTCTGCCGGCGGAGGCGGTCCGCCGGCTCGAGGCCGCCGCCATGGGCTCGCTGCCCGAGGGAACGCTCATGCAGCGGGCCTCCACTGCGATCGCAGTCTCGGCCGGCTCGATGCTGCGCGACCTCGTCGGCCGGGTCACCGGGTCGCGCGTCGTCCTGCTGGTGGGAAGCGGCGACAACGGCGGTGACGCGCTCTACGCGGGCGCGCGCCTGGCGGCCCGCGGTGCCCGGGTCGACGCCGTCCTGGTCGCCGATCGTCATCACGAGCTCGGGGCCGCCGCGCTGGTGCGCGCCGGCGGAACGCTGCACGGCACCTCCGACCTCGTGGCCGCGGCCGAGCTCGTCGCCGCAGCCGACCTCGTGCTCGACGGCATCCTGGGCATCGGCGGGCGCGGGGCGCTCCGCGAGCCGGCGGCCACCCTCGTCGCCGTGGCGCGCGAGACCGAGTCCAGCGTCCTCGCCGTCGACCTGCCCAGCGGCGTCGACGCCGACACGGGCGTGGTGGAGGACGACGAGCGCGTCGTCGGAGCCGACCGCACCGTCGTGCTCGGCGTCCTCAAGCCCGGGCTGCTGCTGGGAGCCGGCGCCGTGCGCTCCGGTGACCTCGAGGTGGCCGACATCGGGTTGGACCTCTCCCTCGCGTCCCGGGAGGAGAGCGTGGTCGTCATCGACGACCTGATCGCCGCCGAGGGTCTCGCGCGGCCCTCGTCGGCGGATGACAAGTACACCCGCGGCGTCGTCGGGCTCAGCACCGGGTCCGAGCTGTACCCCGGTGCTGCGGTGCTCACGACCGGCGGTGCCCAGTACGGCCTCGCCGGCTACCTGCGCTACAGCGGTCCCGCGCACCGCAACGTCCTCGCGGCGTGGCCCGACGCCGTCTCCAAGCCCGGCCGGGTGGCGCTGGCCGGACGAGCACAGTGCTGGGTCATCGGCTCGGGACGCGGCACGGACGAGGAGGCCAGGCTCGCGATCCTCGATGCCGCGGGCCTGATCACGCCGATGGTCCTCGACGCCGACGGACTCACCCTGCTCGCGGAGGACGCCGAGGTGCACGCGGCCGTGGTGTCGCGCCAGGCCGTCACGGTGCTGACCCCCCACGACGGGGAGTTCGCCCGCCTGACCGGACGGCCGGTCGGGCCCGACCGCCTCGCCGCAGCCCGAGGCCTGGCGCGGACCTCCCAGTGTGTCGTGCTGCTCAAGGGCGCGTCCACGATCGTCGCCTCGCCCAGCGGCGTGGCCTACGTCGCCATTGCGGCGCCGCCGGAGATGGCGACCGCCGGGTCGGGCGACGTCCTCGCCGGCTTCCTCGGCTCGCTGCTGGCCCACCACCAGGCTGCCGGCCACGTCGACGACGACCGGGCGGCGAGGCTCGCAGCCGTGGCGTCGCACGTCCACGGCGTCGCCGGCGCCATCGCAGTCGGCGACGGGCGGACGATCACGGCGCGCGACATCGTCTCGGCGCTGCCGGAGGCGGTCAGCAGGGTGCGCGGCGGGCAGCGCACCAGAAGGTGAGCCCGGCCCCGAGAGGGGCCGTGGCGCGAAGTCCCCGGGCCTCGTGCGTCAGACTGACGGGGTGAGCGTTGTGGGAGGTACGACGGTGGCCGAGTCCTCGGCGCGGGCGGATGCCTGGACGCCGGCGGCGCTGTCGCGCGGCGCGGTCGCCGTCATCGACCTCGAGGCGCTCCGCTCCAACGTCCGGCTCATGGTCGGGGCGGCGCCCGGCGCCCGTGTCATGGCGGTGGTGAAGGCCGATGCCTACGGGCACGGTCTCGTGCCCTGCGCGACCGCAGCGCTCGAGGCGGGGGCCACCTGGCTCGGCGTCGCGCTGTTCGAGGAGGCGATCGCCCTGCGCGACGCCGGCGTCGGCGGCCGCGTGCTCGCCTGGCTCGCCGTCCCCGGCTCCGCGTGGGCCGAGTGCCTCGTCCGCGACGTCGACGTGTCGGTGTCGGCCGGGTGGGCCCTCGACGAGGTCCGCGCCGCTGCCCGGGAGACCGGGTGCCGCGCCCGGGTGCACCTCAAGGCCGATACCGGGCTCTCCCGCAACGGGGCCACTCCGGCCGACTGGCCCGTCCTCGTGGCCGCCGCCCGTGCGGCGGAGTCCGACGGTCTCGTCGAGGTTGTCGGCATCTGGTCGCACTTCGCGTGCGCCGACGTCCCCGGCGACCCCTCGATCGCGCGTCAGGTCGCCATCTTCGACTCCGCGCTCGCCATCGCCGAGCGCGCCGGCCTACGACCCGAGGTGCGCCACATCGCCAACTCCGCGGCCGTGCTGACGCTCCCGGTCGCGCACTACGACCTCGTCCGCACCGGCATCGCGATGTACGGCCTGACGCCCGGGGAGGGCGTGGGCACCGCCAGCGCCCTCGGGCTGGCGCCGGTGATGTCTCTGCGCGCCCGCCTCGCCTCCGTGAAGCGGGTGGCGGCGGGCGAGGGCGTGTCCTACGGCCACCAGTACACGACCGCCCGTGAGACGACCCTCGGGCTCGTCCCGGTCGGTTACGCCGACGGCATCCCGCGCTCGGCGGCGAACGTGGGGCCGGTCCTCGCAGCCGGCCGGGCCCGGCCGCTGGCCGGACGCGTGTGCATGGACCAGGTGGTCCTCGATCTCGGCGATGACCTCGCAGCGCCGGGGGACGAGGTCGTCCTGTTCGGTGCGGACGGTCCCTCGGCCGATGACTGGGCCACTGCGTGCGGAACGATCGGGTACGAGATCGTCACGCGGATCGGTCCGCGCGTGCCGCGCGTGCAGGTGGGCGTGCCGTCATGAGCAGCGCGGACTTCATGGGTGGTCCGGCCAACCCGGGACGCGTCGCCGGCGTCGTCGGCGCCCTCGGTGCTGCGGTCGCCGTCGGGGCGGCCATCGGGGTCGCCGCCGAACGCGTGATCGTGCGGCGTGCGCTCCGTCCCGACACCGAGCGGGACGAGCCCTTCGGCGGACTGCGCGGCCGCGTCGTGCCGGTCGTGGCATCGGACGGGACGCGCCTCCACGTCGAGGTGGAGGAGCCGCCGTCGGGATCGATCGCCGATCGCGCCGGCGACGGCCTCACCATCATCTTCAGCCACGGCTACGCGCTGGAGGAGGACTCCTGGCACTACCAGCGCCGTGACCTGCGGGCGCTGGGACGCCTGGTGTTCTGGGACCAGCGCAGCCACGGCCGCAGCGGTCGCGGCCCGGCGGAGAACGCCACGATCGACCAGCTCGGGCTCGACCTCGAGGCTGTCATCAACGCCACCGCACCGACGGGACCGGTCGTGCTGGTCGGCCACTCGATGGGTGGAATGACCGTGATGTCCTACGCCACGAGGCATCCCGAGGAGTTTGGCACCCGAGTCCGGGGTGTCGCGCTGCTGGCGACGAGCTCCGGTGGCCTCGCGGACGTGCCGCTCGGCATGCCCGCGCCCATCGCCCGGCTGTTCCACAGCGCGGCTCCCGGGCTTGCCGGCGCGCTGGCGCGGCGCAAGGACCTCGTGGAGCGTGGACGCAAGGCCGGCAGCGACATCGCCTACCTGCTCACGAAGGTCTACTCCTTCGGGTCCAACGTTCCGCCGTCGCTCACCGGCTTCGTGCACCGGATGCTGTCGGCGACACCGATCGACGTCGTGGCGGAGTTCCTGCCGACCCTCGAGGCCCATGACAAGACGACGGCGCTCGAGTCGATCGGACGCGTCGATACCCTCGTGATCGTCGGCGACTCGGACCTGATGATTCCGAGCAGGCACAGCGACGAGATCGTGCGCCATGTGCCGGGCGCGGAGCTCGTCGTCATCCCCGACAGCGGCCACATGGTGATGCTGGAGAAGTACCCCGAGGTCAACCAGCACCTCCGCGAGCTGGTGGCGCGGGTGCGCAGGGGGCTCGCCTCCGACACGCAGGAGACTGCGTGACCTCGGTCGTCGTCGCCGACCGATACGCCATGCAGGCGCTGGGGGAGAGGCTCGCGGCTGCGCTTGCAGCGGGCGACCTCGTCGTCCTCGCTGGTGGGCTCGGAGCCGGGAAGACCACGCTCACCCAGGGGATCGGTCGCGGCCTGTGCGTGCGTGGAGACGTCACGTCGCCGACGTTCGTGATCGCGCGCGTCCACCCCTCGACGGTGGCCGGCCCGGCGCTCGTGCACGTCGATGCCTACCGGCTCGGGTCGCTCGACGAGGTCGACGACCTCGACCTCGATGCCTCGCTCGAGGAGTCGGTGACCGTCGTGGAGTGGGGCGAGGACAAGGTCGAGGGCCTGGCCGAGGACCGGCTGCTGGTCCGCATCGGCCGCCCCCATGGCAGCATGATCGACCGGTCCGACCGGTCCGACCGCTCCGACGACGACGCGAGCGACGTCGCGGAGCCGCGAACCGTCACGGTGTCCGGTGTGGGGCGGCGCTGGGCCGACGTCGACCTGCGCCCGCTGCTCGTCGGGGTCGGGGTGACGGAGTCGTGCTGACCCTGGCGCTGGACACCTCGTCGGCGGCGAGCACCGTGGCGGTGCACGACGGGAGGGCGATCCTGGCCGAAGCCACCGAGGTCGGTGCGCAGTCGCACGGCGAGCTGCTCGCGCCCACCATCGTCCGGGTGCTGTTCGATGCCGGCGTCGGCGTCGGCGACCTCGGGCGGATCGTCGTCGGCGTCGGTCCCGGCCCGTTCACCGGGCTGCGCGTGGGACTCGTGACAGCACGCGTGATGGCCGAGGCGCGGGGGATCCCGGCGCACGGCGTCTGCTCCCTGGATGCGGTCGCGGCCGAGGCCCTCGGTACGGGTGCGGTGGAGAGGTCGTTCGCCGTCGCCACCGACGCACGCCGCAAGGAGGTCTACCTCGCCGCGTACGGCCCGGACGGCGTCCGCGCGGGCGAGCCGGTGGTGGTGCGTCCGGCCGACGTCGACGCCGCGCTCGTCGTCGGCCCGGTCGCGGGTGCCGGCGCGTGGCTCTACCCCGACACCTTCACCGACCCCCGCGAGCCGCGCCTCGTCTCGGCCGCATGGCTGGCCACCTGCGCGGTGGCCCGGCTCGCGTCGGGTGACTCCCTCCTGGACACGACGCCGCTCTATCTCCGCCGCCCGGACGCCGTTGCGAGCAGCAGTCGCAAGCGCGTGACGCAGCCATGACGACGAGGCGCATGCAGTGGTGGGACGTCGAGGCGGTCGCGGTCCTCGAGCGCGAGCTGTTCGGCCACGACCCGTGGAGCCCAGAGCAGTTCTGGGGCGAGCTCGCGCACATGCCCGAGACCCGGTGGTACGCCGTCCACGAGGACGACGCGGGGATCGACGGCTACGTCGGGCTGTTCACCGTGCCGCCCGAGGCCGATGTCCAGACCATCGCCGTGGCAACGCGTTCGCAGGGCCGCGGGCTCGGGCGCGAGCTCCTCGACGCCCTCGTCGAGGAGGCCCGCCGTCGCGGCTGCACCCAGCTGTTCCTGGAGGTCCTCGCCGACAACAGCCCTGCGCTGGCGCTGTATGAGGGCGCAGGCTTCGTGAGCCAGGGACGCCGCACGGACTACTACGGCCCCGGACGCGACGCGCTCGTGCTACGCCGTCGGCTGGTCGATGAGGTGCCGGGCGGGGCGGTGTCGTGAGCAGCGACCTCCCGCTCGTCCTGGGCATCGAGAGCTCGTGCGACGAGACGGGTATCGGGCTCGTGCGCGGTAGGACGCTGCTCGCCGACGCGATCGCCAGCAGCGTCGAGGAGCACGCCCGCTTCGGCGGCGTCGTGCCCGAGGTCGCGAGCCGGGCGCACCTCGACGCGATGGTGCCGATGATCCGGCGCGCGTGCGAGACCGCCGGCGTCACCCTGCGCGACGTCGACGCGATCGCCGTCACGGCGGGGCCGGGTCTCGCGGGTGCGTTGCTGGTCGGGGTCGCCGCCGCGAAGGCGCTGTCGCTGTCCCTGGGCCTGCCGATCTACGGCGTCAACCACCTCGCGGCCCATGTCGCTGTCGACCAGCTCCAGCACGGTCCGCTGCCCGAGCCGACGATGGCGTTGCTGGTCTCGGGCGGGCACTCCTCGCTGCTGCTCGTGCCGGACGTGACCCGCGACGTGCGCCCGCTGGGCGCCACGATCGACGATGCCGCCGGCGAGGCGTTCGACAAGGTGGCCCGGGTGCTCGGCCTTCCCTTCCCTGGTGGTCCGCACATCGACCGGGTGGCCGGCGACGGCTCGATCGTCATCGATTTCCCGCGCGGGCTCACGACCGGCCGAGACATGGAGCGGCATCGGTTCGACTTCTCCTTCAGCGGCCTCAAGACCGCTGTCGCGCGATGGGTCGAGGCGCGCGAGGCCACAGGGGAGGCCGTCCCGGTGGCGGATGTCGCGGCGTCGTTCCAGGAGGCCGTCGTCGACGTTCTCACGCGCAAGGCGCTGCTGGCGTGCACGGAGAACGGTGTCGACCACCTTGTCGTCGGTGGTGGCGTCGCCGCGAACTCGAGGTTGCGCGCACTCGCGCAGGAGCGGTGCGACGCGGCCGGCGTCGTCCTGCGGATCCCGCGCCCGGGCCTGTGCACGGACAACGGCGCGATGGTCGCCGCCCTCGGCGCGGAGATGGTGCGCAGGGGGCGGTCGCCGGGCTCGCTGGGGCTCCCGGCAGACTCGTCGATGCCCGTCACCGAGGTCAGCGCACGCGAGGGAGACCGATGATCGTCCGCATGTGGGAGGCCACCGTTGCCCCCGGACGCCTCCACGACGCGATCGAGTGGGTGCGTCGTGACCTGGTGCCGCGTACGCTGCTCGCGCACGGCTGCCTTGCCGCCGAGATCCTCGTCCACGAGGGCACTCCGGAGTCGATCGTGCTTGTCACCCGATGGGACATCCCACCGGTGTTCGAGGAGGGCTGGCCCGTCGACGAGTGCCTCACACGCGCTCGCGCACAGCACCTGCAGACGCTGCGCCCCGACCGCGGCTGAGACCCGGTGCCCTCTCCGATGCCGTCCCTCCACGAGCTGCTGCGCTCGGGGCCCGTCGCGATGGACGGTGGGCTCGCCTCCGAGCTCGAGGCTCGCGGGCACGACCTCTCCGGCACGCTGTGGTCGGCCCGGCTCCTGCGCGATGACCCCGACGCCATCCGCGACGTGCACGCCACCTACTTCCTGTCCGGGGCGACCGTGGGGATCTCCTCGTCCTACCAGGCGTCGCGCTCCGGCTTCGTCCGGCACGGCTCGACGGCGCAGGAGGCAGACCGCCTCCTCGCCCTGTCCGTCACGCTCGTGCGCGAGGCCCGCGAGATCGCACGCGACGGTGGTGCTGCGCACCCGATGCTCGTCGCCGCGTCGGTCGGGCCCTACGGCGCGACCCTGCACGACGGCTCGGAGTACCGGGGTCACTACGGCGTCGCGCACGAGGATCTCGTGGGCTTCCACCGTGAGCGGCTCGACGTCCTGGTCGCGACGGCGCCGGACCTCCTCGCCGTCGAGACGGTGCCCGACCTCGTCGAGGCCATGGCGATCGTCGAAGCGCTCCAGGGGGTCGACGTCCCGGCGTGGCTGTCGTTCTCGTGCCTCGACGACGCGCACACCTGTGCCGGTCAGCCGATCGAGGGCGCCGCCGCGCTCGTCGCCGGTGCGCCGACGATCGAGGCGATCGGCATCAACTGCACCAAGCCCGAGCACGTGTCCGGCCTCGTCGCCCGGATCCGGGCCGCGCAGCCGGATCTGCCGATCGTCATCTACCCCAACGCCGGTCGCGTCTGGGACGGCGTCTCCTCGGTGTGGCTCGGCGCCGGCGCCGACCTGCTGCCGCGTCCCGCGGTGAGGTCCTGGTTCGACGCCGGGGTCTCCCTCGTCGGTGGCTGCTGCGGCCTCGGCCCGGCCGCAGTCGTCGACATCGCCTCGCTCGCGGCCACGGTCCCCGGATGAGCCGGGCCTGGGCGTGGGTCTCGGCGACGCTGGCCACGGCCCTCGCCGTGGGGAGCCTGCTCCTCGGGCTGGCGCCGCAGATCGTGGAGGACGGTTCGTCCGCGCCCATCGATTGTGGACCGGCCCTGTTCGCCGGGAGCGGCCTGCCGACCGCCTGCGCCGCGACCTTCGACGTCTGGCGGGCGGCCGCGCGGGCCGGGCTGGTGCTGTCGGCGCTCCTGTTCCTCCTCGCTGGCGCCCTCGTCCTTCTATCGCGCCGTCAGCCCGCCGGTGACGCTCGTCTCTCCTGATCCTCCGGTGCATGCTCGTCGTCGGGTCGGCTGCCGCGGCAGGCTCGTGCCGGGCGTCCTCACGTGCCACTGTGGAGGGGTGCCGCCGTCCGGTCCGGACGCGGCGCGAGGCTCGGCGACGGAAGCAGGTGTGTGATGAGCGGCAAGTCCGACCAGATCAAGGGGCACGCGGAAGAGGTCGCCGGGATCGTCACCGGTGACAAGGACCTCGAGGCGCAGGGCACGGCCGACCGCCGGGCCGGTGAGGCCCAGCACCAGATCGACGACGCGAAGGAGAAGGTCGCCGGAGCTGTCGAGAAGGTCAAGGGCAAGGTCGATGAGACCCTCGACAAGGCCAAGGACGCACTGCACTAGCCGCGCTCCCCACCCGTGCACTGACCGCGCCCGCCGGTCGGCGGGCGCGGTCCGTGCACCGCGACGAGAACCGAGGACGAGATGGCTGACGATCAGGAGCACGCCACCTGGAGCGTGGCCCAGTGGCACGGGAAGACCCTCGTCGATCGTGACGGGGAGAAGATCGGTGCCTTGCAGGACGTCTACGTCGACGTCGAGACCGACGACCCGCAGTTCGCCACGGTCAAGGAGGGCTTCCTCGGACGGCATCTGACCTTCGTGCCGCTGCAGGGCGTCGAGGTGGGCCCGGACTCCCTCCAGGTCACCGTGACCCGGGACCAGGTGCGGGCGGCGCCCGACCTGCGGCTGCACGGCGAGGAGCTATCCCAGGCCGACGAGTCGGCCCTCTATCACCACTTCGAGCAGAACTACACGCCGCCGGAGACGCCGAGCGGTCGGCGCCTCGCCCGCCGCTGACGCGTCGATGCCCCGGCTCGCCGATCCGAGGATCCGGCGTAAGATAATTGAATGATCAAGAACATGGACCGCGCTGCTCCGACGGTCGCCGACTTCTGGTTCGACCCCATCTGTCCGTGGGCGTGGGTGACGTCGCGCTGGATGCTGGAGGTCACCGACGTCCGCGACGTCGAGGTTCGCTGGCACGTCATGTCGCTCTCGCTGCTCAACGAGGGCCGTGAGGTTCCCGAGGACTACCGCGAGCTGATGGCCGCCGCGTACGGCCCGGTGCGCGTCGTCACAGCCGCACGGCTCGCGCACGGCGAGGACGTCGTGCTGCCGCTGTACAGCGCTCTGGGTGCTCAGATCCACCTCGGTGGTGACAGCGACTTCCCGACCGTGATCGCCAAGGCGCTGGCCGATGTCGGACTCCCGGCAGGGCTGGCGGACGCAGCGACCTCGACCGACTACGACGCCGCGCTGGCCGAGAGCCACGCCGCGGGCATGGACCCGGTGGGCGCGGACGTCGGAACCCCGGTGATCCACGTCGAGGACGGTCGCGGCGGGCGCATCGCCTTCTTCGGGCCGGTCATCTCACCGGCGCCGCGCGGCGAGGCCGCCGGGCGCCTGTGGGACGGCACGCTCCTCGTCGCGGGCACTCCCGGCTTCTCCGAGATCAAGCGCACGCGCACCAGCGGCCCCGACTTCAGCTAGTGGTACCAGGTAATCTCAGCGACCGGTCGTAGCGTCGCTCGGACGTCGCGGCGTGGGGCCATGTCCTCAGCCGACGTCGCACACGAAGGCCCAGGGGTCCTCGCCGAGGCGCGTGAGTATCACGACGGCGGACCGTGCCGATCTCGGCAGCGCGAGCCGTCGGCGTACCTCGTCAGGGTCCGCGGAGATGGCTCGCTTCTTGATGACGACTGAGCCGACGCCGTCCCCGAGCAGGGCGGCGCGCAGGTCATCGAGGTCGAAGGGGAGCGCGCGGTCGACGCGGAAGCGACGGGCGAGAGCGCCGGGAGGTGGGTCGCAGGCGTCGCCCGTCACGTAGGCGACCCGCGGGTCGAGCAGCCGGCCGAGGTGGTGGCGCGCGAGTCCCGCGACGAGCCCGGCCCGGATGACGGCGTCGTCGGGCTCCTCGATCCAGCGTCCGATCGCGCCGGTGGGCGGCGGGCCTTCGGCCACGAGGTCCTCCGCGGTCGACATCGTGCTGCTGACGCCGTCCCGGACCGCCACGGCCCGTCGTCGAGTCGCCCGGTCGCAGAGCCCGGGCCAGGCCAGCTCCGCCTCCACGAGCTGACCGTCGACCGACGTCCAGGTCGCGCAGCCACCGTCGGGCGTCATCGCGTGGGGGACCCCCGGGGCCACCTTGGCGGCCGTGCGGGGGATCCGCGAGGCGACCTGCTCGACCCACGACCACGGCGGCGACCATGACCCCGGGTCCCTCACGCGGGCGCTCCGCCCGTCGCGCTGCGCTGCGTCGTCGCGTCGCGCCGGGTCGAGGTAGGCGGCATCGACGCTGCTGGGCAGGGCGTCGAGGACGGCAGGATCGGTGAGGTCGCCGACGACGACGGTGACGGTGCCCGCGAGGCCGAGGGCCTCGACGTTGGACGCAGCCAGGGCGGCCGTGACGGCGTCGCGCTCGATCGCTGTGACGCGCAGGCCGGCGCGGGCGAAGGCGAGGGAGTCCAGGCCGAGGCCGCAGCCGAGGTCGGCAACGTGCGTGGCTCCGTGGTCGGCGTAGCGCCGCGCCCGAAGGTCGGCGACGACCGTACGGGTCGCCTGCTCGAGGCCGTCCTCGGTGAGCAGGAGCTGGGCGACGAGGCCGTCGCCGAGGCGGGTCCGAGCGCGGCGCCGGAGCCGGACCTGCGTCAGCACGGCCGCGGCGAGGGACGGGTGGACGTCGGGATGGGCTCTCCTCAGGGCCGTCGCAGCCCTGAGCGGGTCGACCGCCGCGGCGTCGCCAGCCGCGGCCAGCGCATGGGAGGCGTCGTCGTGAGCTGTCGCCGTCTCCAACAGGACCCGCCCCTGCGGTCCGCGCAGGGCCGCCACGGTGTCCAGGTCCATCCCGCGAGCCTCTCAGACCGGTCGCCGGGGCGCGCCGTACCCGACCAGGATCACGAGTTGGGGAGCCCGAGCGCAGGTGAACTGCGCGATCTCTCCCGCAGGGAAGAATCGGGGGGTTGGGGTGCTGGGTTGGCACTCGGGTTGACCGAGTGCCAACTGGTTCCTAGGGTGGGACCCGTTGGCACTCTCCACCCGCGGGTGCCACGCCCCCGGTCCGGTGCGGCACCCGCGACGACGCCCCGGTCCAGTATCCGAGCACCACGACTCTTTCAAGGTGGAGGACAGACCGTGTCGGTCACCATCAAGCCTCTCGAGGACCGCATCCTCGTCAAGGCGCTCGAGGCCGAGCAGACCACTGCCTCGGGCCTCGTCATTCCGGACACCGCCAAGGAGAAGCCCCAGGAGGGCGAGGTCCTTGCTGTGGGTCCCGGTCGTTTCGAGGACGGCCAGCGCCTGCCGCTGGACATCCAGGTCGGCGACAAGGTCATCTACTCGAAGTACGGCGGCACCGAGGTCAAGTACGACGGCCAGGAGTACCTCATCCTGTCCGCTCGTGACGTCCTCGCCGTCGTCGTCAAGT
>JBBRAQ010000041.1:0-34122 GCA_038206635.1 Candidatus Nanopelagicales bacterium
CCTCGGGCATGGTGATCTGGGTGTCGACGATGGTCTTCACGGTCTCGCGGGTGATGGCCGTCTCGACGACCGCGGGGAACGGTGCCGGCACGGGGTGGTGCATCTCGGTCGGGTGCGCCATCGCGTCGCGGGTCTCGGTGAAGACGCGCTCGAGCTGCTCCTGGTAGTCGCGCAGAGCAGCCTCGGCCTCCTCGACGCTGATGTCGCCGCGGCCGATGAGCGCCTCGGTGTAGAGCTTGCGGGTCGAGCGCTTGGCGTCGATGAGGTTGTACATCAGCGGCTGGGTCAGCGACGGGTCGTCGGCCTCGTTGTGACCGCGGCGGCGGTAGCAGACCATGTCGATGACGACGTCCTTCTGGAACTCCTGTCGGAACTCGAAGGCGAGGCGCCCCACGCGTACGACGGCCTCGGGGTCGTCCCCGTTCACGTGGAAGATCGGTGCTTGCACCATCCGTGCGACGTCGGTCGCGTAGACCGACGAGCGCGACGACTCGGGCGCGGTGGTGAAGCCGACCTGGTTGTTGACGACGATGTGCACGGTGCCGCCGGTGCGGTAGCCGCGCAGCTGCGAGAGGTTGAGCGTCTCGGTCACGACGCCCTGGCCGGCGAAGGCCGCGTCGCCGTGCAGCAGGATCGGCAGCACCGAGAAGATGCGGCCGCGCGGGAGCACATCCTGCGTGGCGCGCACGACGCCCTCGAGCACCGGGTTGACGGCCTCGAGGTGCGACGGGTTCGCGGCGAGGTAGACCGGGATCTCGGTGCCGGCCTCGGTGCGGAACGTGCCGTGCGTGCCGAGGTGGTACTTCACGTCGCCGGACCCCTGCACGGAGCCCTCGACCTCGAAGTCGCCCTCGAACTCACGTAAGATCTGGCCGTAGGACTTGCCAGCGATGTTGGCGAGCACGTTGAGGCGGCCGCGGTGCGGCATGCCGATGCAGGCCTCGTCGAGCCCGGCCTCCGCGGCCGCGGTGATGACGGCGTCCATCAACGGGATCGTCGACTCGGCACCCTCGAGCGAGAAGCGCTTCTGGCCGACGTACTTGGTCTGCAGGAATGTCTCGAACGCCTCGGCGGCGTTGAGCTTGCGCAGGATCCGCAGCTGCTCCTCCGCGGCCGGCTTGTCGTAGCGGCGCTCGACGCGCTCCTGGATCCAGGCGCGCTGCTCGGGGTCCTGCATGTGCATGTACTCGATGCCGATGGTGCGGCAATAGGCGTCGCGCAGGACGCCGAGGATGTCGCGCAGCTTCTTGAACGGCTTGCCGCCGAAGCCACCCGTGGCGAACTCGCGGTCGAGGTCCCACAGGGTCAGGCCGTGGCTGGAGACGTCGAGGTCGCTGTGCCCGCGCTGGCTGTACTCCAGGGGGTCCGTATCGGCCATGAGGTGGCCGCGCACCCGGAACGCGTGGATGAGCTCCTGGACGCGCGAGGTCTTGTCCAGGTCGTCGTCGTGGGCGGTGGCGATGTCGGCGGCCCAGCGGATCGGCTCGTAGGGGATCTTCAGGGCCGAGAAGATGCCGTCGTAGAAGCCCTGCTCGCCCAGCAGCAGGCGGTGGACGAGGCGAAGGAACTCCCCGGACTGGGCACCCTGGATGATCCGGTGGTCATAGGTCGAGGTCAGCGTGGTGACCTTGCTGATGGCGTGGCGCGAGAGGGTCTCCTCGGCTGCGCCCTGCCATTCGGCGGGGTAGTCCATCGCCCCGACGCCGATGATCGCGCCCTGGCCCTGCATGAGACGGGGCACCGAGCTGACGGTCCCGATGCCACCGGGATTGGTGAGGCTCACCGTCGTGCCGAGGAAGTCGCTGACCTCGAGCTTGCCCGCGCGTGCCTTGCGCACGACCTCCTCATAGGTCGACCAGAAGGTCGCGAAGTCCATCGACTCCGCTCCCTTGATGCAGGGGACGAGGAGCTGTCGCGAGCCGTCGGGCTTGGGGAGGTCGATCGCGATGCCGAGGTTGATCCGCTCGCTCTTGAGGATCGCAGGCTTGCCGTCGACCTCGACGTAGCCGTAGTTCATCTCCGGCATGGCCTTGAGCGCCGCGATGATCGCCCAGCCGATGAGGTGGGTGAAGGAGACCTTGCCGCCACGTCCGCGGGCGAGGTGGTTGTTGATGACGATGCGGTTGTCGACGAGCAGCTTCGCCGGGACGGCGCGGAGGCTCGTCGCTGTCGGGACGCCGAGGCTCGACTCCATGTTGGTGACGACGCGGGCGGCCGCGCCCCTGATCGGCGTCGGCTCGATGGCCGGGGCTGCGGTGGGCACGGGCACCGCCGACGGAGCGGCCGCCGGCGCCGGGGGAGCAGCGACCGGCTCGGGCACGAGGGTCTGAGGTGCGGCGTGCCCGGCGATCTCGGCGTCGTGGGCGACCTCGGCCGCCTCGGCCTCGGCGCGGACAGCGGCCCGGACTGCTGCGGCCGCGGCGACGAGGTCGGCCCCGGCGTGCTCGGTCGGTACATAGTCGGCGAAGAAGTCCCACCAGGCAGGGTCGACGCTGCTGCGATCGGTGAGGTACTGCTGGTAGATCTCGTCGACGAGCCACTCGTTGGGCCCGAAGGCGGCGAGGCGGCTGCTCTGCTCGTGGGGGCTCGGCTGCTGCGGTTCCGACGTCGACATCGACGACCCTTCAGTGACGCACTTCAGGCCCGGCCGGGGCGCCGGACAACTCGGCTCACCTTACGCCCGGGACGCCCCCGGCCACGGAGGGGGCCGACCCTTCCGCGGCCCGTCGCGGGGCCGTCGTGAAGCCGTCATGAACGCACTGACGGGCCGGCTGCGCCAGCGTCCGCGACGGGTCGAGAGCGCGTGCCGACACGGTTCCGGACGGGTCTCATAGGCCCATCGTGCGGCTGATCACCAGCTGCTGGATGCCGGTGGCGCCCTCGACGACGCGGAGCATGCGGAGGTGGCGGAGCACCCGCTCGACGGGACCCTCGCGCATGAGCCCCATCCCGCCGAACGCCTGGACGGCACGGTCGGCGACGGCGTAGGCCTTCTCCGTCGCGTACATCTTCGTGATCGACGCGTCGAGCATCGGCTGCTCGCCCTCGTCGACGGCCCAGGCCAGGTGGTAGACGAGCCAACGGACCGCCTCGAGGTCGGCCCGGCTCTCGGCGAGCGGGAAGGAGACGCCCTGGAACCGGCCGAGGGGACGGCCGAACGCGGTGCGGGTCTGTGCGTGGCCCACGGCCGAGGCGAGGGCGAACTCCGCGAGCCCGAGGGCCTGGGCGCTGATGAAGGCGCGCCCCGAGTTCAGGAACGACATCGCCGCCGCGAAGCCGAGCCCGACCTCGCCGATCACGTGGTCCGCGGGAACGTGCGCAGCATCGAGGAAGATCTCGGCCGGGTGGGAGTCGGAGATGTTCCACTGCACCTTGCCACGGGTGAGCTGGTCGGCCGGGACGACGAACGCCGTGATGCCCCCCGCGGCGCGCTTGTCCGCGTCGGTCACCGCGAAGACGATCGCGACGTCGGCCCGGTCGCCGTTGGTGATGTAGTGCTTGTGACCGTTGATGATCCAGCTTCCGTCGTCCTGCTGGGTGGCCTTCGTCCGGATCGCCTGCGCATCTGAGCCCGCCTCGGGCTCGGTGAGGGCGAAACACATCGTCGACTCGCCGCGGATGATCGGCTCGACGTAAGTCGGCCAGAGGTGGCGAGGCATCCGCAGGAGGAGAGGGCTCGGGCCGCTGGGGTTCGGCGGGGCGATGGCGGCCATGGCGAAGCGCATCCCGGACGCAGCCGCGTCCTCCACGAGCAGCGTCGTGCCCAGGGTCGAGAGGTCCATGCCGCCGACCTCGTCGGGCATGTACGCCGCGTAGAACCCGGCGTCGACCGACCGGGCGACTACCTCGCGGGCCGCGGCGTGGAGGAGGTCGCGGTCGGCGGAGTAGGACCACAGCTCGGGCTGGAGCCGCTCCTCGATGGGGCGCACCTCGCGGTCGAGGAACGACGCGAACGACTCTCGCAGGGCGGTCAGCTCATCGGGGATCCGGAAGTCCATGCGCCGATGATGGCGCTCCGCGCCGACGTGCGCGAGTGCCGCACCGCACGCACGCTGGGCACATGGACCCCGATCGCGTGCTCGACGATGTCGGCTCTCATTCGCTCCTGGGTCGCGTCGCGCTCGTGACCGGCGGGTCACGCGGGATCGGATACGCCGCGGCAGCGGAGATGGCGCGCAGGGGTGCCACGGTCGTCCTCGTCGGTCGTGAGTCCGCCCGGGCTGAGGCCGCTGCTGCTGCCCTGGTGGCCCGCGGGCACTGCGCGGTCGGGCGGGGGTGCGACGTCGCGCACGCCCCGGCCGTCGCGCGCCTGCGCCAGTCGCTGGGCGACCTCGCCGCCGTCGACGTGCTCGTCTGCGCGGCGGGTGTCATGAGCGCCCGGACGGCGAAGACGCTGCGGACGGACGCGGACGAGTGGCGCCGGGTCATGGGAGCCAACCTCGACGGCGTGCACTACGTCGTCGCGGAGTTCGCTCCCGGCATGGTCGAGCGCCGCGACGGGCGCATCGTGACCCTCAGCGCCTGCCTCGGTCGGATGACCGGACCGGGGACGAACGGCGGCCTCGCGGCGTACCGCGTCAGCAAGGCCGCAGTGAACGCTTACACCAAGAACCTTGCGTCGGAGCTCGGCGCCGGACGCCGCGGAGTGCTCGTCGACGCCGTCTGCCCGGCGCACTGCCGCACCGACATGGGCGGCTCCGAGGCGCCCCGCAGCGCCGAGCAGGGTGCGGCGACGGCTGTGTGGCTCGCGGCGCGGCCGGCACCGGTCGGCGTCGAGACCGGGCTGCTCTGGGAGGACCGCGAGATCGTCCCGTGGTGATCTCGACGCGTCGCCGTGGCTCGCGCCGTCAGCCGGTGGAGAACGCGCGCTCCGGGAATCCCCGCGTCGCCGAGGTACCAGGCTCGTGCTCCGTCGTGCAGACTGCGTCGTCACCACCTGCCTGGACAGCGCAGGGCGAACTGCCGGATCCCTTGGTGGCGCGTCGATCCCGGTCGCGGGTCCGGACCTTCCACGCCAGTGGTACCAACGATGAGCAGTCGGACATCTCGTCCGGGGCCACGTGCCCGACATACACCGAGAACGGTGGTGTCCCCCTCGGGCCGGGCGTCGGAGGGTCCTCGAGGTGGGAGTGTGGCGGAGTGCTTCCCCGCTGGCCGAACCGTGTGACCCAGGTGGCCGCGCCGTTCGCGCCGTGGGTAGTCACGGTGAGGTCGGCGTCGGTCTTGGAGTCGTGGTCGCGCTTGCAGTCCGTCCAGGTGTTGACGGTGTCGCTGGGACGGTGCGGGGAGAGCACGATGTGGTCGAGCTGGCTGCGCGCCGCCCGCTGACCGCAGCCTCGGCTCGACGTTCGACGACGTACGTGCGGAGTGGGGGACATCATTGGCACGTGCACGAGGCGTAGGTAGCCCCAAAAAACCCTGTGCCAGTTCCACTTTCGGCGGAACGGGGCCGCGCACCACGAGGCGTGGCACTCGCCTCCGTCCGCAGTCAGGTGACGTCGCGACGCTGGGTCGTCGCGGCCGCCAGCATTCCGAAGACGACGGCGTACCCGATGAGGACCAGAGATCCGCCCCACACCGGCAGGTAGGTCGTTCCGTTGAATCCAGTCGCCTGTAGGACACCGCCGAGCGCGCCGCCCGGGAGCCACTTGCCGACCTTCGGAAGGAACACCACGACGAGCTGCTCGATGAGCAGGACCCACACGAGGATTCCGAGGATGGCACCGATCTGGTTGCGCACGAGCGTGCCGACGGCGACGCCGAGGACCGCGAACAGGGCGCACCCGAGGATGGCTCCGCCGGCGATCTGCCACATCGCCGTCGTCGGGAGGTCCGCATGCGTCTTCAAGGGCAGCAGGGCCAGTGCCAGCAGGTAGCCGAAGACGATCCCGACGAGACCGTAGAAGGCACCGACGAGGCCGTAGGCGCCCATCTTCGCGACCATCACGCGGTTGCGGCGAGGCTCGGCTAGCAGCATCGAGGTGAGCGTCTGGTGGCGCAGCTCCTGGGTCATGCCGAGGGCACCGATGACGATGGCGAAGACATAGCCGCCGCCGCCGTTGGCGAACAGGTTGCGCATGCCGTCGGCGGTCTCCAGCGTGGGAACGTCCACGCCCGGCTGGGTCGGCGCGAAGATCGTCGCGACGACGCCGATGCCGATGTAGAGCACGACGCCGATGAGCATGCCGAGCCACATCTTCGTGGTCGTGATCTTGAGGATCTCGGCGGAGACCAGGCGTCGACGGTGAGCCGTCGAACTGGTCGTGGGGGATGCGGGTGCGGTCTGGACGCTCATGACTGTGCTCCACCGGTGAGGGAGAGGAAGACCTCTTCGAGGTCCGAGGTGGCGGGTCTCAGCTCGTGCAGCTCCGCGTGGGACTCCAGCGCCGCGCGACCGACGGTCGGCGCCTCGACGTTGTCGATGAGCAGCGAGCCGTCGTCCTGGACGACGACGTGCACGTCGGGAGCCACACCGAGGAGGGCGGCCGTCAGCGCCTCGGCGTGCGGGGTGCGGACGATGAGCCGCTGACCGTGGTCGGTCAGCTCGGCCAGCGGGCAGGCTCGGATGAACTTTCCGCGCGCGATGATGACGATGTCATCGACGGTCTGCTCGACCTCGGAGAGCATGTGGCTCGACACGAGCACCGTGCGTCCCTCCGAGGCAAGGTAGCGCAGGAACGCGCGGAGCCACGCGATGCCCTCGGGGTCGAGCCCGTTCGCCGGTTCGTCCAGGACGAGGACGCCGGGATCGCCGAGCAGGGCTGCCGCGAGCTGCAGGCGCTGGCGCATGCCGAGGCTGAACCCGCCGACGGCACGGTTGACCGAGTCGGAGAGGCCGACGAGCTCCAGGGTCTCCTCGGCGCGCCGCTCGTCGATTCCGCCGGCACGCGCGAGGACCCGCAGGTGGTTGCGCGCGCTGCGGCCCGGGTGGAAGCCCGTCGCCTCGAGTGCCGCGCCGACCACGCGGGCCGGCGTGTGGATGTCGTGGTAGCGGCGCCCGTCGATGGTCGCCGAGCCGGACGTCGGCGTGACAAGCCCGAGCAGGCAGCGGAGCGTCGTCGTCTTGCCCGAGCCGTTAGGGCCCAGGAAGCCGGTGACGCGCCCCGGCTGCACGGAGAAGGAGAGGTCGTCGACGGCGACGACGTCGCCGAAGTGCTTGGTGAGCGACGTCACCTCGATGGTCGCTCCACGGGTGCCGCCGGAGACGACAGGACCGCCGTGGCGGCCCGGGTCCGGCGCGATCTCGGTCCGAAGCTGCTCTGTCATGTCTCCACCCTGTCGCGCATCGTGGGCGATGACCACCCCGTGCATCCCTGAGCGAACCCTGAACCGACCCCCACCTCACGGCGGTCCTGGCTCAGGGGCCGTGTGCGAGCGGTCCCCGCTCGAGGGTGCACGGCGCCGCGCGCGTGGTCAGCGAGCAGCGAGCCCGCGCAGCGTCACGGCGACGAGGTCGCCGATGGTGTCGAGGTGGTAGCCACCCTCCTGCACGGCCACCGTGGGAAGTCCCAGGCCGGCGAGACGGCGTCCGGCCGCCTCGTACCCGTCGTGCGACACCTGCAGCGGAGACTCCGGATCCGCTGCAGCGGCGTCGACGCCGAGACTGACCACGAGTGCGGTCGCGCCCTGCCGGATGACGGCGTCGGCGATGCGGTCGAGCGCGTCGAGCCAGGGCGCGTCGCCGCTGCCCTCGGCCAGTGGCACGTTGAGGTTGGCGCCCACGCCGTCGTCTCGTCCGGTCTCGTCGGCGAACCCGGCGTAGTGGGGGAACCAGCCCGCGCCGGGGTCGACGTGCAGCGACCCGTAGAAGATGTCGGCGCGGTCATAGAACAGGGACTGCGTGCCGTTGCCGTGGTGGGCGTCGATGTCGACGACCGCGACCCGGTCATGGCCGGCGTCGCGCAGCGCCTGAGCCGCCACGCCTGCGTTGTTGAGGTAGCACGAGCCGCCGTGAGCGGAGCGGGTCACGTGGTGCCCCGGTGGTCGCGCAAGGGCGTAGGCGAGCCGATCACCACCCACGACCGCATCGACGGCGGACAGGGTGACGTCGACAGCGGCACGCGCCGCCTCCCATGTGCCGGGGCCGACGAGCGTCATCGTGTCGTAGCACCAGCGACCGGCCGCCGCGTGCACCGCCGTCGGCTCGCGCTCCGGCAGGCCGTCGAGCATCCCCGCCGTGGGCATGAGGTAGGGGACGACGCGGTCCTGCCCGGGATCGACGGGGAATCCGGCCTCGACCCACCGGGCGTGCACTGTGCGTAGGTGAGTGACAAGGCGCGGGTCGTGGACGCGGAGCAGCACCTCGTCGTCATGGGCCGTCGCGTCCAGGACGGGGTGCCCGGCCGCGCGCAGGGCCGCCTCGATGCGGACCGCACGCTCGGGCAGCTCCGTGCCGGGAGTGCGGACGCCGACCCAGATCTCGGCGCCCGGGAGATGCAGCAGGCACGTCTCACTGCGGACGACGACGGCATGGCTCACCCGGGCAGCATGGCAAACGCACGGCCGGTCGGGGGACATCGACGCGAAACCTCGCGAGTCGGCCTCACGCAATGTGGCCCGGCTGCGGCAGGATGCCCGCATGGCCTCGATTGCTGACCTGGGACTCAGGATCGGCAGGATGCCGACCGGACCGACGAACTCGGTCGTCGACGTGCCGGGAGTCGGGCTGGGCCACGCCACGATCGTCTACGACGATCCGCCGCCGCCCTTCGGCCGCGGGGTCGCGCGCACCGGCGTCACCGTCGTCGAGCTCGGGGGCGACACGTGGGCCTCGCCGGTCACGGCCGGAGTGTCGGTGCTCAACGGTGCCGGTGAGCTCACCGCGCGGAGCCAGATCGATGAGTGGGGCCTGCTCGAGACGCCGGTGTTCCTCACCTCGACCATGCAGGTCGGCCGCGTCTACGACGCCGCGTGCCGCCTCCTCATGGCCGAGCAGCCGAGGATCGGCGTCGACGACGTCATCATCCCGGCGGTCGGCGAGTGCGACGACTCCTGGCTCAACGACCCCCGGCACATGCACGTCACGGACGAGCACATCGCCGCTGCCCTCGCGGCCGCGCGAGCATCCGCGGGTTCGGGTGTGGCGCCGGACCAGGGCGCGGTCGGTGCGGGTACGGGGATGTCGTGCTTCAACTACAAGGGGGGGATCGGGACGTCGTCGCGGGTGCTCCCCGATGGGCACGTCGTGGGCGTCGTCCTTCTCACCAACTTCGGAACGTGGGACCGGCTCACCGTCGACGGCGTCGCCGTGGGGCGTGAGCTCGGCGCGCCCGCTCACACCCTGCCGCCGCCCGCGGGCTCCTGCCTCGGGGTCGTCGTCACGGACGCACCGCTCGACCATGCCGCGTGCGAGCGCCTCGCTCGCCGGGTCGGTCTCGGGCTCGCTCGCACCGGATCGACGGCGCACCACTCCTCGGGCGAGATCTTCCTCGCCGTGGCTCTCGGCCTTCGCTCGTCCCGCGATGAGCCGCCGAGCCGACTTCCCCTGACCGGGCGCGCACTCGACCCGTACTTCGAGGCCGTCGTCGACGCCAGCGAGGAAGCGGTCCTCGTCTCGTTGCTCACCGCCCATGACGTCACCGGCGTCGCGGGCCGCACGATCCCGGCGCTGCCGGTCGACGCCGTACGCCGGATCCTTCGGGGAGGACGACAGTCATGAGCGAGCCAACGAACGAGCACGTCACGGGCAAGGCGCCCGAGCCCGACGACCTGGCCCAGCAGGACGTCGCGGCCGACGCTGCCGCAGCGGAGGCGCCGGCGGCTGAGGTGCCCGACGCGGAGGTGCCCGCGGCGGAGCTGGTTGCCGTCGACGTCGTGCCGGGTCAGCCGCTGCCGGTGAATGCCTACGTCCCCGCCGGCATCTTCGTCCCCGAGCCGACTGGCGAGACGCCGGACGAGCCCGCCGGTAAGGAGACCGGCGAGCCCGGCGACGAGCCGACCGCCGACGAGCCGCCCGACGACGCGGCGAGTTCGGTGGCTCCGACGCTGCCGCTCGTGGGCGACGTCGTCGAGCCTGAGCCCACGGTCGCCCTCATCACGACGGGCACCAAGGTCGACGCCTGGATCCCCATGAGCGACGGGGTGTTCCTGGCCGTAACGCTCTACCTGCCCGATGCCGCGTCCGGGCCTCAGCCGTGCATCGTGGAGGCACTGCCCTACCGCAAGGACGACCTGACGTCGTCCTACCGGCCCGAGTATGTACGGCTGCGCGACGAGTACAGCTACGCCGTCGCGCGACTCGATGTGCGCGGCACCGGCAGCAGCGGCGGCCGTGCCACCGACGAGTACCCGGTGCAGGAACAGCTCGACCTCCGCGAGGTGCTCACCTGGATCGCCGCGCAGCCCTGGTGCGATGGAAGCGTCGGCATGTACGGCACGTCCTACAGCGGGTTCAACTCCCTGCAGATGGCGATCGAGCAGCCGCCCGAGCTGAAGGCGATCATCGCGATCTACGCCACCGACGACCGGCACACCGACGACGTCCACTACATGGGTGGGCTGCGCAAGTGGATCGACATCGTCGACTACTGCCACTACATGACGCCGATGAACGCCCTGCCACCGGTGCCCGCGGTGTTCGGCCCTGCGTGGCGCGACGAGTGGCGTGCCCGCATCGCCGAGCACGAGCCGTGGCTGCTGACCTGGCTGAGTCACCCGCACGACGACGCCTACTGGCGGCACGGCTCGGTCCGCCCGGGCTATGACCGCATCACGACGCCGACGATGATCGTCGCGGGCTGGGCCGACGGATACCGCAACAACACCTTCCGCACGATGGAGAAGCTCGGCGAGAACGGCACCCCGCGCCGCCTGCTCGCGGGTCCGTGGTCGCACGCAGCGACGTCGTCGTCACTGCCTGGCCCGCGGATCGACCTGGTGCCGGAGATGGTCAGCTGGTGGGACCGCTGGCTGCGCGGCATCGACAACGGGATCGACGCCGAGCCCACGGCGCTCTGGTACTCCCGCGCCTCGCACAAGCCGGCACCCGACCTCGACACGGTGCCGGGAGAGTGGCGGGCCGACACCTGGCCCACCGAGCGGACCTCGTGGGTCGAGGTCCCGCTCGTCGGGAAGCTTCCCTACGTCGTGAAGCCCGATGTCGGCACCGCTGCGTGGATCTCGTGCGCCGGTCACCTGCCCTACGGTCAGCCCCTCGACCAGCGCCACGACGACATCGACTCCCTCACCTGGGACGTCGATCCCGACGGGCTCGAGATCGCCGGCAACCCGCTCGTACGACTGAGCCTGTCGTCGTCGGCACCTGTCGCCACGGTGTCGGTCAAGCTCAACGACGTCGCGCCGGACGGCACCTCGACGCTCGTCACGCGCGGCACGCTCAACCTCACCCGTCGGGGCGGCATGGACACCGTCGTGGCCCTCACCCCGGGCGAGGTGGTCGACGTCGAGGTCGAGCTCGAGGCGACGGCGTGGCAGTGGCGGCCCGGACACCGGCTCCGGCTGGCCTTGGCCGGTGCCGACTGGCCGAACACGGTCGCACCGCCGGCACCCGTGACCCTGTCCGTGCGCAGCGGGCTCCTCCTGCTGCCGGCGTACTCGGCGGCCGGGTCGTTCCCGCCGCCGCAGTTCGAGCCGGGCGACGCGACCTCGTCGGAGAGCGACCACGGCGTCGTGTGGCGCGTCGAGCACGACGTCCTCGGCCGCACCACGGCGTGCGTCGTCGACCACGGCTCGGCGTACGACGCGCCCTACGGCTCGGTCGTGGAGCACTACTCCGGTCGCGTATCGGTCTCGACCCGCACGTTCGCCCAGATCGCCGCCGCGGACGTGACGTTCACCCTGCGCTTCGCCGACGACGGAACGGGGGAGCCGGTCGCGGTCAAGGCGCGCTCGATCCTGGAGGTGCACGCGGGCGAGGTGACCTACGACCTCACGCTCTCACTGGTGTGCACCGAGGGCGACACCATCGTCGGCGAACGGCACTGGGTGCGGTCCTTCCCCCGCGACCTCGCCTGAGAAGACTCCCGCGAGTCACTGACCGAAGTGATCGGAAACGTCGCCCGTTTCCCACACTTAGGTCAGTGACTCGCCACGCGTGGCGGCGGAGCCACCACGGGGGAGAGCACGGCGATGGCCAGGCCCAGCACGGGGAGGACCCAGAGGGCACGGCCGATCCCGATCTCCTGGGCGAGGAGGCCGATGAGCGGTGGCCCGATGAGGAATCCGCCGTACCCGATGGTGGAGACGGTGGCGATCGCATCGGCGGCGCGGCCCGGCTGCTCGCCGCCCGCACTCATCGCTGCGGGGAACACGAGGGCAGTCCCGATCCCCCACAGCAGGACGCCGATGAGGGCCCCGGCGATGCCGGGCAGGGTGAGCAGCGCGACGACGCCGACGCCGGCCGTGATGCCGGCGTAGCGGATCGCGCGGTCACGGCCCAGACGTGCGATCACCGGGGTACCGGCGAAACGGCTCATGGCCATGGCGGTGGCGAAGACGGCGAACCCGAGCGCGGCGGCGCCCTGCTTCTGCCCGCGGTCGTCGGTGAGGTAGAAGGTGATCCAGTCCTGGGCCGACCCTTCGAGCAGGGTCCCGCACAGGACGATGAGGCCGAGGAGCACGATGCGCCGGGTGAGGAGCCGGGCGCGCGGTGCGGCCGTCCCGGCCTCGACGGGGTGGGGGGCCGGACGGTCATCGACGTAGTTGCGCGACACGATGAGCACGGTGAGGGTGACGGCGAGGATGCTCGCGACGGAGAAGTGGACCGGGAGGGGTACGCCCGCACCGGCGCTCGCGGCGCCGGCCACGCCACCGATGATTGCGCCGACGCTCCAGCACGCGTGATACCGCGGCATGTAGTCACGGCCGCGTGAGCGGTCGACGTAGGAGCCCTGGATGTTCATGGCGACATCCCAGGACCCGTACGCCGCTCCCATCACGAACAGGACCGCGCCGGTCGTCACGACGTTCGGGGCGAGAGACACCGTGACGAGGGCGGTCCCGGCAACGATCGAGGCGACGATCACGACCGGCTTGCTACCGACGCGGCTTGCGATCCGTCCCACGAACGGCATGGCGGCCAGGGACCCGAGGCCCATCATGAGCAGGGTGAGGCCGATCGTGCGTGGATCGGCGTGCAGCCGGTCGCGCGTGGCCGGGAGGCGGGAGAGCCAGATTGCGATGACCGAGCCACTCAGGGCGAACACCGCGGCGGTGGCGACGGCGGCACCGCGGCCGGGGACCGCTACGGCGGGCAGGTCGGACGTCTCGGACACCACCCGACGATCGTGTCACCCGCGCGCGGGCAGGTCGAACCGATCGCGCCGCAGAGGCGGCGGGATCAGTCCTCGACGTGCGGCGGGATCCCGAGGTACCCGCGACCGACCATCCGTACCCAGGTGTGGACGGCGTCCTCGTTGGGCGCGAACGGTCCGGGGCGAAAGTGCGGCGAGGTCAGGCCACGCTGCACGAGCTCGCAGGCCTTCCAGTCCTGGCCGTTGGTGAGGTCCCAGAAGTCGACGGCGTAGGACGGGTCGATGTCGGCTGAGGGGAAGTACCAGCTGCACTCGATCCACGTCCGGTCCGGCGCCAGCGGCAGGACGCGGTGGGTCATGACGTAGTCGGGGTGACCGGAGATGAGCAGGTTGGGGAAGATCTGGACGTAGAGCACGGAGTCCGTGGGCGCGCCCTCGATGAGCTGCCCCGTCGAGTGCCCGTCGAGCGACATCGTCTCGGCGCCCTCCCTGAGCACCATGGTGCCACCGACCCAGGCGCCGGGCAGGACGTAGTTGTCGCCCGAGGTCGGCACCGACACCTGGCAGAGCTCAGGGTGGATCAGGGGGCAGTGGTAGCACTCGTGGTAGTTCTCCGAGACCAGCTTCCAGTTCGCCGCGATCTCATAGGTGTGGCGGGCGCCGAGGACAAGGTCCTCGGGCCGGTACGGCGCCACGATCGTGTCGATCTCACCGAGGTGATCGGCGAACGGGGCAGCCGTGCCCGTGGCGTTGACGAACAGCCAGCCGTGCCAGACCTCGGCCGGCAACGGGACCAGGCCGTGGTCGGCCTTGTCGAAGTGCTCGTTGTCGCGGAAGCCGGGGGCGCCCTGCAGCGTGCCGTCGAGGCGGTACGTCCAGGCGTGGTAGAGGCAGAGGACCGAGCGGTTGGACGAGCACTCGTCGTCCTCGAGGAGTACGTGCGCGCGGTGGCGGCAGGTGTTGGCGAACGCGCGCACGGCGTCGCCCTCGAACGTCAGAAGCACCGGGATGTCGCCGACGAGGAGCGCATGCTGCGTGGCGTTGTCGGCGCGCAGCTCCTCCACCCGTCCGGCGCAGGCCCACGAGCCCGCGACGAAGTTGCGTCGCTCCCAGGCCAGGACGTCGGGGGAGGTGTAGGCCTCCACCGGCAGCATCGTCGACTGCCCGAACGGGAGCAGGGCCCGTCCGAGCCCGTCCGGGTCCACCGGGGCGAGCGGCGCCAGTGACGACACGTCGGGAAGTGCGCTCATCGGGTGCTCCTGCTGACTCGCGCGACAGTACAGTCGCGATCGTGGCGAGACGAAAGGTCGAGGTGCGTCGCGAGGAGATCCTCGCAGCCGCCGAGGCCGAGGTGACGAAGCGCGGTTTCGCGCGCACGCGTGTCGGCGACGTCGCCGAGGCGCTGGGAGTGAGCACGGCACTGCTCTTCTACCACTTCGGCACGAAGGAGAAGCTTTTTGCCGAGGCTCTCGAGCACGCGGTCACCCGCGACCTCGAGCGGCTCGACGCCGCGGTGGCCAAGGCCAGCGACCCGGTCGACGGCGTGCGCCGGATCCTCGCGCTCTATTCCCCGCAGGGGAACGCGAACGGCTGGACGGTGTGGGTGGACGCGTGGTCGGAGTCGCTGCGCGAGCCGGAGATGCGCGCGATGAGCCGTCGTCTCGACGTGCGCTGGAAAGACGTCCTCGCCGACCAGATCATGCGGGGCAACGACCAGGGACTCTTCCGGTGCGCCGACCCCGAAGGCGCGGCCTGGCGCCTGTCGGCCCTGCTCGACGGACTCGCCGTCCAGGTGATGGTGCACCGCAGCATCACCAAGAAGCAGCTCTCGAAGTGGGTGCGTGGCAGCGCCGCGCACGAACTCGGCGTCGAGCCCGCTCTGCTGTCCTGATCGCGTCACACCGTCCACGTCACACCAGCCAGTTCGCCGGGTAGGCAGCATCGGTGATGCCCGGCCGGTCCAGGACGAACGCGGACACGTCGGCCGACGTGTGGCCCTCGACGGCGAGGTCGGTGAGCAGCCGGCCGAACGTGGCCGCGAACTTGTACCCGTGCCCGACGCCGAGTCCGACGACGACCTGAGGCGTGCCCGGGACCGCGTCGACGACGAAGTCGCGGTCGGGTGTGAGCGCGTAGAGGCAGCGCTTGGAGCGGACGGGCGGGCCGGTCGCCGGGAACGTCCGTGACATGAAGCCGGCCAGCCGCTCGAGCATCGCGGGGTCGGTCTTCCCGGAGCGCCGGTCGCCGGTGACTTCGGGGCCACCGCAGTCCTGGGCGGCCTTCACGGTGTCCTCGCCGTAGGTCGGGAAGCCGTAGAAGGACGGCTCGTCCATCCAGATCCACACCGGGAACCGGCCGGGACGGAAGGGCTCCGGGTCGGCCGGGGCGAAGTAGGTGACCTGCTCCTCGGTGACGGTCAACGGGAGGTCGAACCCGAGCGGGACGAGGAGGTCGGACGTCCACGCGTCGGCGCACACGACGACACGGGCCGCCGACACGACGCCGCCGTCGATGCGGAGGTCGACGCCGTCCGGCCGCGCGATGATGGCGCGAACAGCGGTGCGGTCGCGGAGGACGGCGCCATGGGCTGCCGCACGGCGCTGCATCGCCGCTGTGCCACGGGACGCGGGCACGATGCCGGTGCGTGGCTGGTACAGCGACGTCGTGCCCTCGGGCAGGCGCATCTGCGGCCAGCGCGCGGCCACGTCGTCGACGCCGAGGACCTCGTGCGGCACTGCTCGTGCGGACATGGACGAGGTGTAGTCCTCGATGGCGATGGCTCCGCCGGCGGGGAAGAGGTCGAGCCCGCCGGTGATGGTCACGAACGACTCGCCGGTGGCGTCCTCGAGGTCGGCCCAGTCGTCGTACGCCGCGAACGTGAGGTCGACGTAGGCGGGCGTGTGGTAGCTGTGGCGCAGGATCCGGCTGGTGTCGTGCGAGGCGCCACGGTCGTGGCCGAGCTCGAACTGCTCGAGCCCGATCACCGAGAGCCCGCGGCGGGACGCGTGCCAGGCCGTGGAGGACCCGAGAGCACCGAGGCCGATCACCGCGAGGTCGTAGGTCTCCACCATGGCTCACCCACGCTTGCCGATGCGGGCGCGATCGCGCCACTGGGACCGCTTGCGGTCACCGAGGATCTGGCGGACGACGTTGCGCCCGGGGACGCCGGTGACCCCGCCGCCGCCATGGGTGCCCGAGCCAGCCTGGTAGAGGCCGGTCACCGGCGTGCGCAGGTCGGCGTAGCCGGCCGCGGGGCGTGCGTGGAACATCTGCCCCATCGTCAGCTCGCCGTGGAAGATGTTGCCGCCGACGATGCCGTACTCGTGCTCGATGTCGTACGGGCCGAGGATCTGTCGGTGCAGCACCGAGCCGCTGAAACCGGGTGCGACAGCGTCCATCCGGGCGAAGAGCCGGTCGGCGTAGAGGTCGAGCTCGGCGTCGTGACGCTCGACGTTCCACGTCTCCGGGACCCACTGGGTGAACATGCTCATGACGTGCTTGCCCTCGGGGGCCAACGTCGGGTCGAAGACGCTGGGGATGCAGATGTCGGCGAAGGGCAGCGTGCTCGGCCGCCCGGCAGCGGCCTCCTGGAAGGAGGTCTCGACCTCGTCGAGGCTCTCGGCCAGCACGATCGTGCCCCCGTGCACCTGCGGGTCGAAGCCTGGCTTGCTGGTGAACTCCGGCAGCCGGTCGAGGGCCACGTTGATCTTCACCGTGCCGCTGCGCGACTTGTAACGCTCGATGTCGTCGACGAAGTCCGAGGGCAGGTCGGTGCGGTCGAGCAGGCGCAGGAACGAGATCTTCGGGTGCGCGGTGGTGATGACGGTCGACGCCGAGATCTCGGTGCCGTCCTCGAGCACGACGCCGGTGACGGCGCCGCCCTTCGTCGAGATGTGCGCGACCGGAGCCTCGGTGCGGATCTCGGCGCCGAAGGAACGAGCCGCGGACGCGAGGGCCTGGCTGACGCCACCCATGCCGCCGCGCGGGAAGCCCCAGGCGCCGATGCGGCCGTCACCGAGGTCGCCGATGTGGTGGTGGGCGATGACGTACGCCGTGCCAGGGGTGCGAGGTCCGGCCCAGGACCCGATGACGGCCGAGACCGACAGCACACCGCGCATCGCGTCGGACTCGAAGGTGTGCTCGATGAGGTCGGCGGCGCTGCTGGTCATCAGCCGGGTGAGGTCGACGGCCCTGCGCTGGTCGACGCCGGTGAGCTTGCGCAACAGCAGCGCCTGGCGAGCGAGGTCGACCGGCTTGCGCGAGCCGACCTTCGGCGGGATCTCGGTGACGAGCGGACCGAGGATCTTGCCCAGAGCGTCCATCCACGCGTCCCACTGCTCGACGGCGTCGGCGTCCTTCGCGGAGAACTTCGCGATCTGCTCGCGGCGCGCGGCCTTGTCGTCGGGGAGCTGCAGGTAGGTGCCGTCGGTGCGCGGCGCGAAGTACGGGCCCTGCGGGTAGACGTGGTAGCCGTGACGCACGAGATCGAGGTCGCGCACGAGGGCCGGAGGGAGCCAGGAGACGACGTAGCTGAGGCTGGTGACGGTGAAGTCGGGGCCGAAGGGCTGTTCGCTGACGGCGGCGCCGCCGACGATGTGGCGGCGCTCGAGCACCACGGTGCGCAGGCCCTCGCGCGCGAGGTAGGCAGCGGCGACGAGGCCGTTGTGCCCACCGCCGACGATCGCGACGTCGTAGTCCTGCGCCATCGGGGATCCTCCGCACTTATTGACTCGTGAGTCAGTAAGTATGCGGGCCGGCACCCCTTCCGGGGAAGCACTCCGGACCTCGGGCTCGGCCGCCGTGACGGCAGTGCCACCAGGTCGGCGCTCCGGACCGGTCAGCGGGCGGGATCGAGGGTGAGCAGGTGGCACGCCGCCGTGTGGCCGGTGCTCACCGGCAGCACGGGGAGCGACTCGGTCCGGCACTTCGCCCCGATCCCGAGCCGGTCGGCCTCGCCCGAGGCGATCACGGGGCAGCGCGGGTGGAACCGGCACCCGGTGGGCACCTGGGTGGGGTCGGGCGGCTCTCCGGTGAGCACGACCTGCTCGAGGCGGTCCATCTCCGGGACGACCGAGAGCAGGGCCTTGGTGTAAGGGTGCTGGGGGTCCGACAACAGCTGCTCGGTCGGTCCCTCCTCGACGATGCGCCCGAGGTACATCACGGCGACGCGGTCGGCGATGTTCCAGGCGAGGCCGAGGTCGTGGGTGACGACGAGCAGTGAGAGCCCGAGCTTCTCCCGCAGCTTGAGCAGCAGTGCCAGGATCTCCCCGCGGACCGAGGCATCCAGGCTCGACACCGGCTCGTCGGCCACGATGATGTCGGGCTCGAGGACGAGCGCGCCGGCGATGACGACGCGCTGACGCTGGCCACCGGAGAGCTCGTGCGGGTAGCGCATGAAGAACCGCTCGGGTGGGCGCAGCCCGGCGAGCGACAGCGCCTCGGCCACGTGCTCGCGCTCGCCCTGCACCAGACCGTGCACGCGGAGCCCCTCGGCGACCGCCTCGTAGACGGTGTGGCGCGGGTTGAGCGCGCCGGTCGGGTCCTGCAGGACGAGCTGCACCCGTCGCCGATAGGCCTTGAGGGCCTTGGTGGAGTAGGAGAGTGCCTCGCCGTCGACCACGACCTCCCCGGACGTCGGTCGCTCGAGACCGAGAAGGGTCCGTGCCAGCGTCGTCTTTCCACAGCCGCTCTCTCCGACGAGCGCGATGATCTCGCCACGTCCGAGGGCGAGGTCGACACCGTCGACCGCCCACGCGGTGCCACCGCCACCACGACCCCTGAACGCGATGGCGACGTCGCGGGCCTCCAGCGCTGCGTTCGTGCCGGAGGGCGTCGTCCAGGACGAGGTGGTCACGCGTTCGCTCCCTCGGCGTGGACCCGGAGGCACGCCGTACGACGGTCCCCGATCTGCAGCAGCTCCGGCTCGGACTCCGAGCAGGAGTCGATGGCGCGCGGGCAGCGCGGATGGAATGCGCAGCCGCTCGGCAGGTCGCCGGGGAACGGCGGGTCGCCGGGAAGTCCGGACGGCGCGTAGCGGAACCGCGGGTCACCGATGCGGGGGAAGGCGCCGGCGAGCGCAGCGGCGTAGGGGTGCTGCGGGGCGTCGAAGACCCGCGCCGCTGGCCCCTCCTCGACGATGCGTCCGGCGTACATGACCGCGATGCTGTCGCACGCGCTCGAGAGCACGGAGAGGTCGTGGCTGATGAAGACCATGCCGACGCCGAGGTCCTTCACCAGCGAGGCGAGAACGTCGAGCACCTGTGCCTGCACCATGACGTCGAGCGCTGTGGTGGGCTCGTCGGCCACGATCAGCTGCGGGTCGCAGGCGAGCGCCATCGCGATCATCACCCGCTGCTTCTGACCGCCGGAGAGCTGGTGCGGGTACGCCTGCGCGCGGCGAGCGGGGAGCCCCACCATCTCGAGCAGCTCACCGACGCGGGCGTTGGCCTTCGAGGAGGACACTGTGCCCTTGCTGTGCAGCAGGATCGGCTCGGCCATCTGGTCGCCGATGCGCTGCACCGGGTTCAGGGCGTGCATCGCGCCCTGGAACACGACCGAGGCCTTCGCCCAGCGCAGTGCCCGGATCTTGCCCCATGACAGGTCGAGCACGTTCTTGCCGTCGAGGCGGATCTCACCGGTGACCTTCGCGGTCTTGGGCTGCATGCGGAGCACGGTGCTGGTGAGAGTGGTCTTGCCGCAGCCGGATTCCCCTGCGATGCCGAGCGTCTGGCCGGCCTCGACGCTGAGAGTGACACCGCGCACCGCGGGGATGTCGGCACCGCGGGAGCGGTAGGTGACGCTGACGTCGTCGAACTCGAGCAGCGCCATCAGATCCCCTCGCCGCGCGGATCGAGGATCTCCTCGATCGCCCGACCGATGAGGTTGAACGAGAGCACGACGAGCACGACGCAGACACCGGGGGAGCCGAGATACCACCATGCGCCCTGCGAGATCGCACCCGAGGCGAAGCCCTGCTCGAGGATCGAGCCCCACGACACGTTGTCGGGGTCGCCGAGGCCGAGGAAGGACAGCGTCGTCTCCGACAGGATCGAGATCGACACGGCCAGCGTCGTGTTCGCCAGCACCAGCGGCATCACGTTGGGCAGCACGTGCTTGGTCATCTGGTGCACGTTGCCCGCGCCGAGCGCCTTGGCCCGCTCCAGATAGGGACGGCCCTCCACCGAGAGGGTCTGTGCGCGGATGAGGCGGGCGGTGCCCGGCCACGACGTGACGCCGATGACGATGATGATGTTGAGCAACGAGCGGCCGAGAACGGTGGCCAGCACGATGGCCAGCGGCAGGTACGGGATCACCAGGAACCAGTCGGTGAGCCGGTCGAGCCCACCGCCGACCCAGCCTCGGTAGTGACCGGCCGAGATACCGACCGTGGTGCCGATGAACATCGAGAGCACGGTGGCCGCAAGCCCGACGAGCAGCGAGATCCGTGCACCCCACACCACGAGCGCGAGCACGCTGCGGCCGGAGTCGTCCGTGCCGAGCGGGTACTCCCACGACGGTGGGCTGAACGGCTGCCCCGTCGCCTGGGTGACGTCGAGCATCGATCGCGGGAACAGCAGCGGAGCCGCGAGCGCCAGCACCACGAAGAACGCCAGGATGACCAGCCCGAGCATCCCGCTGCGGCTCATCCGGAAGTGACGCTCGAATCGGCGGAAGGAGGCGCGACGTCGGGCGCGCACGATGGCCTTCGGTGACATCGGCGGCGGCTCGGGGATCTCCGCCGGCCCCGGGGCCTCGGGGATCGTGGGCGTGCTCACGTGCGCACGCGCGGGTCGAAGTAGCCGTAAAGCAGGTCGGCGACCAGGTTGGCGAGGATGACCGCGGCGGAGAACAGCAGGAAGAGCGCTTGCAGCAACGGCACGTCCGGACCGCTCAGCGCGTCGACCGTCAGCGAGCCGAGGCCGTTGATCGAGAACACGTACTCGATGGTGATCGCGCCGCCCACCACGAAGCCGAGGTTGAGGAACACGAGCGTCATCGTCGGCAGCATGGCGTTCGGCACCGCGTGGCGCTTGCGCACCATCTTGTCCATCAGGCCCTTGGCCCGGGCCGTCTGCAGGTAGTCCTGGCCCGTCTCCTCGATGATCGAGGCCCGCATGATCAAGGAGTACTCGGCGAGATAGATCACCGCGAGGGTGGTGACGGGCAGCACCAGGTGCCACGCGACATCGAGCCATCCCGCCGGTGAGCTGGTGTCGACCCCCGGGGTGGACAGCCCACCGATCGGGAACAGGCCCGGGAACGGTCCGATGCCCACTGCGAAGACGATGAGCATGATCATGCCGAACCAGAACTCCGGCATGGAGTAGAGCACCAGCGTGGTGTTCGTCGAGATCTTGTCGAAGCGCCCGCCGCGGTTCCAGCCGCTGCGGATGCCGAGCCACACCCCGATCATCGTGGCGAACAGCGTGGCCGTGCCGACCAGCAGCAGGGTGGGCCATACGCGTGGGCCGATCACCTCCCACACGGGCGCGTTGAACTTCACGGAGTCGACGCCCTGGGAGAACGGGTTCCTCAGGTAGGCGATGAGCTGTTCGCCGAGCGGCTTGTCGAGCGCTGCGCGCAGGGCTCGGATCTGCTCGCCGTCGACGTTGCGACCGCGGGTGTAGAGCCCGATCGGGTCACCGGGCATCACCCGGAACAGGAAGAAGTTGAACAGCACCACGAACACGAGCGTGCTGATCGCGGCGAGCACCCGGTTGATGACATAGCGGACCGTGGGGCTGAGCGAGCCACCCGTCCTCGGTTTCGCGGACGGGTGGCTCCCGGTCTCGGTGAGCAGTGCCACGGGAGACGCGCTCTACTCGCGGTCGTCGTCGGTGGCGAGGTCGCGGTTGCGTCCGCGGCCGAGCCAGACACCAGCCCCCAGTGCCAGAAGCACCAGGGCGCCGATGCCGATGATGACCGCCCAGTTCGTCGACGACGCCGCCGGTGTGCCCGGCTGACCCTGGCTCACGGTGGCACCCGGGCTGGGGCTGTCCGCCGAGACCGGCTTGATCGCCTCGTAGGACCACGTGCCGTACTGGAAGAGCAGCGAGCCGTCCGGGGAGGGCTGGTTCACGAAGCCCGTGAAGCGGTCCGACCGGTAGGCCTGGGGGTTGTCGTAGTAGTAGGTGAGGATGTAGGGCGCGTCGTCGTAGAGCAGCTGCTGCATCTGCTTGACGAGGTCGGTGCGCTTGGTGACATCGGTCTCGACCCCCTGCTCCGCGAAGAGCTTGTCGTAGGCCGGGTTGCAGTAGAAGGAGTCCGACAGGTTGGCGTAGATCGTGCCGGAGTCCTTGTACGACCGGTTCGCGCAGGTGAACGTCGAGAGCTGGTAGTTGGGGTCGGGCTCGACGACCCAGCCCCACTCGAACATGTCGAAGTTCCCTTGGCCGATGATCTCCGTGAGGCTGTCACCCGAGATGATCTTGGTGGTCACCTGCAGCCCGACCGCCTCGAGGTAGCCCTTGAGGAACGCGACGGCCTTCGGCGACGAGCCGCCCGACGAGTCGCTGCGACCGAAGAGCCGGAACGAGAGCTTGTTGCCCTTCGCGTCCGCGCGGATGCCGTCGGCTCCTACCTTGTAGCCCGCAGCGTCGAGCAGCGACTTGGCCTTCTCCGGGTCGTAGCCAGTGGGGTTGGCCGGCGTCAGGTGCAGGTTCGCGTACATCTCCGGGATGATCGTGGACCCAGGGGAGCCGCCGCCGCCGAGCACCTTGTCGACCATCGCCTGGCGGTCGATCGCCCACCCGAGGGCCTGGCGCAGTGCCTTGTCCTTGAGCAACGGGTTGCCATCGCCGATCGGTGTCCCGTCGTCGAGCGCGGCACCGGTGTTGAAGGCGAGCTCGTTGAAGCCGGAGTACTTCGCCGACAATGTGGTGATGCCGGGCTGGTTCTGCAGCGACTTGAACACGTTGCTCTCGAGCGAGTCGGCGAAGTCGATCTCGCCCTTCTTCAGAGCCTGACCCAGGGCGTCCTGGTTCTTGTAGATCTTGAACACGACCTCGTCGACACCAGGCTTGCCGCGGAAGAAGCTCGGGTTGGCCTTCATCCGGATGAACTGCCCGACGCGACGCTCGATCATCGTGAACGGCCCCGCGCCGACCGTGGGGGAAGCCTCGGTGCCCTCGTTCTTGTAGCTCTTGACCGCCTTCTCGTCGATCGACTTCCAGATGTGCTCGGGAAGGATGTAGACGGCGAGCTTCTCCATGATCGGTGACGGCTTCGACACGGTCAGCACGAGCGTCGTGTCGTCGGTTGCCACAGCCTTGGTGATGTTGGCGACGTAGGACCCGAAATTGGTCTTCTCGTACTCGCCGTTGATGATGCGGTTGAAGGTGTACGCCGCGTCCTTGGCCGTCAGCGGCACGCCGTCGGACCAGGTGAGACCCGAACGGAGCTTGTAGGTCCAGGTCTTCTTGTCGGCCGACTCCTGCCAGGACTCGGCGAGGCCGGGTGTCGTGGAGAAGTCGGCAGGGGAGTACTCCGTCAGAGTCGGGTACTCCATCTGGAAGATCTCATAGGCCACCGCCAGGATGCCGGTGAACGGGTTCGCCGAGTCGATGTCCTCGGTCATGCCGACGGTGAAGACCGTGGGGGTGGCCGCCGTGGGGGAGGGGCTGCCGCTGTCGGCCCTGGCGGTGCCCGCGAGGGCGAAGCCCAGGGCCAGGGCACAGGCGGCGGACGCGGCCAGCAGACGTGCGGGCCGGGACAAAGAGCGCATGAAGTCCTCCGTGTGCGCCGGACCGGGCCCACCACCCGGCCTCGCTGACCCAGGAGTCAGTTCGGCGTTGCGTATTCCTACCTCATGCCGACGCGAATCGGGACATTTGTGATCGGTTCGTTCCCTGCGCGTCCTTCATCCCGTCCGCCACGCTGTCGCCGGATGAATTAGCGTCGCGTCCATGCCGGAAGCACCGATCGCGCCGCCCCGCCCCGCCCCTGCCGTGCTCCACGGGGTGGTGACCGTGGATCCGTATTCTTGGATCGCGGATCCGGAGGAGCCCGAGACGTCGGCGTACCTGCAGGCCGAGCGGGACTACCACGACCAGCGCGTCGCCGGGCTGGCCGGGCTCCGCACGACGCTCGCAGCGGAGATGGTCGCGCGGGTCCCCGCGGTGGAGGACTCGGCCTCGTGGGAGACCGGCGGGTGGCGCTACCGCCGGCTGGCTCAGGACCAGCGCGAGTACGACCAGCTCCTACGCCGTCCGGTGGCCGACCCGGGGGCGGCGGAGTCGGTGCTCCTCGACCTGCAGACGGTGCACGACGACGGCGGCACCGGGTACTCCCACGATGGCCTGCTCGAGGTGAGCCCGGACGGGAAGCGCCTGGCCTGGTCGATCGACCTCGAGGGCGACGAGGTCTACCAGCTGCGCTTTCGCGACCTCGACACCGGTGCGGACCTCGACGCTGTGGTCCCGCGCACGTACTACGGCTCGGCGTGGGCCGCGGACTCGGCGTCGTTCCTCTACACCGTCCACGACGACACCTACCGCCCCTACCAGGTCTGGCGCCACGTCCTCGGGACACGAGTGACCGACGACCTGCTCGTGTTCGAAGACCTCGACGACCGCCTCGAGATCGAGCTCGAGGCGTCGCGGTCGGGACAGTGGGCCGTCATCTCCCTTCGTGGCCGCGGCTTCTGCGAGGAGTGGCTGATCCCCGCGGCCGACCTCACGACGGCGCCGAGGCTGGTGCGAGCGCGCGAGCTCGGGGTCGAGTACGAGCTCGAGCACGCACCGGGACACGGCCCCGACGGCGGTGACGGCTTCTACGTGACCACCAACCTCGAGGCACGCGAGTTCCGGGTGATGTGGGCGACAGCGGCGGACCCGTCGGCCTGGGTCCCGCTCGTCGAGGAGGACCCGGCCGAGCGCGTGTGGGGCATCGACGCCCTCGCCGCCGGGCACGCGGTGTCGGTGCGTCGCGACGGCGCGGCGATCGTGCGCATCGTTCCTCGCGACGGCGAGCCGTTCGACGTCCGGCCCGATCATGGCGGCGGCATCGTCCGGCTCGGCCACAACCTCGACTGGCACGCCGGGTTCGTCACCGTTGCGATCGAGTCGTTCATCCACCCGACGGTCTGGTGGGACGTCGCCTTCGACGGGTCGCGCACCGAACGGCATCGCAGCGAGAGCATCGGCGTCGACCTCGACCAGTACGTCTGCGAACGCCAGCTCGTGGCACGTCCCGACGGGGTGTCGGTGCCCGTGATCCTCGTGCGGCACAAGGACACCCCGCTCGACGGCACCGCGGCTTGCGTCCTCTACGGATACGGCTCCTATGAGGCGAGCTGCGACCCGGACTGGGGGATCGACTGGTGGCGCTCGGTGCCCTCGCTGCTCGACCGGGGCGTGGTCTTCGCCGTCGGGCACCCGCGGGGCGGCGGTGAGATGGGGCGTGGCTGGTGGGACGACGGCCACCTCGCGAGAAAGCACAACACCTTCGACGACCAGGCCGCCGTTGCCGGGCACCTCCTCGACGGCCGCGTGTCCGCGATCGTGACCCGCGGGCTGTCGGCCGGGGGCCTGCTCCAGGGTGCGCTCTACGGCCGTCGCCCCGACCTGTGGGCTGGCGTCGTCGCGGAGGTGCCGTTCGTCGACGTCGTGACCTCGATGCTCGACCCGTCGCTTCCGCTCACCGCGCAGGAGTGGCTCGAATGGGGAGACCCGCGTCGGCCCGACGAGTGCGCGTGGATGTCGGCGTACTCCCCGATGCTCAACCTCCCCGCCGTCGCCGACCGGCCGCCCCTGCTCGTCACCGGTGCGGTGCACGACCCACGCGTCCTCGTGCGCGAGCCGGCCCGCTGGGTCGCGCGGCTGCGCGCATCGGACCCCGACCACGGCGAGGGTGACGACGTCACCTCGCCGGTGTCGCGCCGTACCGTCCTGTTCCGGTGCGAGACCGCGGCCGGTGCGCACGGCGGACCGTCGGGCCGCTACGCCGAGCTCGAGTACGAGGCGGACATCTACGCCTGGGCCCTGCGCGCCCTCGGCGTCGCCTGACCGTCGGCTGCGACGACTGGCGCGCCCAGCCGAGAGGCGGTGTCAGCAGCGGCGATTGCCCTTACTGACACCACATATCGGGCTGCTGTGTCCTGGTCAGTTGCGCGGATCGCCGTGGTGCGGACGGTCGGCGAGCCGGCGGACGAACAACAGACCACTCCACGTCTCGTCGATCGCGCACACCTTGGTGTCGACGACGCCGGCCGCGAGGCCCTCGGTACGCACGATGTTGTCGCTGAGGTCGGTCACGACCCCGCTGGCCTTCTTCGGCCAGGCCACCCACAGCCGTCCGGCTGTCGTCGTCCGCGCTATGTCGCGGAGGAGGTTGCGGCGGTAGGTGGCCACGTCGCCACGGAAGGCGACCACGACGTCGTACGCCGTGCGGCCCGCCCGACGGTGCAGCACGACGCCGTCGGGGAGCTCGCCGAGGGTGTCGGTCTCGAAGCCAGTCGGGGCCGAGTCGAGAAGCACGCGCTGGCCCGCCCGGATGCCGAGCTTGCGGGGGAGCGGCGCGCTGGAGTAGCCGGCGGTCGACGTCACGGATGGACGGTACCGCCAGACGCGGGCGCCGTCGCGGGTGGAGACTCGCCCGAACGTCCGCTCCGCGGCCAGGGGAGGCCCGATGCACGAGGCGAGCCGGGTCGGGGACCCGGGCTCGACGGCGCCCGTGACCGTGCCTCCTCTGGTCGACCTCTGTCGAGGGGACCCGCTCGACCTCGACTCCGACCCCCGACTGCGAGAGACGGCCGACGTCGTCGCGGCACCGGAGCCGTGCGGCCCGCTGTGCACTCCGTGGTGCCTCGCCGCCCACGGTCACGCCGGGCGCCCGACTCAGCAGCACGAGTAGACGCCCTCTGTGGTGGACAACAAGAGGGCTCCACGTGACGATCGCTGAGCAGGATGTCCACCGTGTCGGGTCGCGGTTGAGCAGTCAGCCAGGTGATGGTGCCCTAATTCCATGTTCACGGAGGGACAGCTCTACGCGCCAGTCGTCGACCGCGTCGGCGGAGGCGTCGTCGTCGAGCTCGGGCACGACCATCCCGGCGTCGCCGACCTCGCCTATCGCGAGCGTCGCAACACGATCGCCTCGCTCGCCCGGGAGTGGGTCCAGGGGGAGCCGGTCCCGGTGGCCGACTACACCGACACCGAGCACGAGGTCTGGCGCATCGTCAGCGGCGAGCTCGCCCGCAAGCACGAGCGCCTCGCCTGCCGTGCAGCCCGCGAGGGCCGCCAGCGGCTGGCCCTCCCGGCCGACCACATCCCCCAGCTGAGCGACGTCACCGCCGCCCTGGCACCGCACACCGGGTTCACCTACCTGCCGGCCGCGGGGCTCGTTCCCCTGCGCGAGTTCTACGGCTCCCTCGCCGACCGGCGCTTCTGGTCCACTCAGTACATCCGGCACCACTCCGTGCCGCTCTACACCCCGGAGCCCGACGTCGTGCACGAGGTGATCGGGCACGCGATCACCCTCGCGGAGGAGTCCTACGCCGCGCTCTACGTCGCAGCCGGCCGGGCGGCGCGGCGGGTGAAGTCCCAGGAGGCCCTCGAGTTCGTGTCCAAGGTGTTCTGGTTCTCCCTGGAGTTCGGCGTCGTCGAGGAGCCCGACGGCCCCAAGGCCTACGGCGCCGGGCTCCTGTCCTCCTACGGCGAGATCGAGGAGTTCGCCGCGGCGGACCTGCGAGCACTCGATGTCGCCAGGATGGGCGTCCAGACCTACGACATCACCCACTACCAGCCGGTCCTGTTCGCGGCGAGGTCGTGGGGTGAGGTCGTCGACGTCGTCGGCGGCTTCTTCGAGGACGCCACGGACGAGACCATCGAGCGCCTGCAGCACGAGAACGCCGTCACCTCCTGAGGGGAGGTGACTGACCGTGTCTCCGCCGTCGCGGTCGTCGGCTACGCCGCGGGGCGCTGCAGGACGGTGTAGCCGCGCTCGGTGGCGAGTGCGGTCCAGCGGCTCGTGCACGACGGGGCGGGCCGGCCGGCGTCGAGGAGCACCCAGTCGATCCCGGCGGTCCAGCGTTCGGAGCAGAACACCTCGGGATCGGCCTCCACCTGGCGCACCTGATCCACGCGCGCCCACCATGCGATGAGGCTGTCGCCGGCGTACGGCGGGGACTTCCAGTCCACGTAGACGCGTACGCGCGCGTTGAGTCGCACGTTCTCCGCGTCGAGCGGGATGAGCCCGAGACCGGACGGACGTGCGGCGCTCACGACGGCCGCGGCCGGGTCGGACTCCACGGGGCTGACGGCACTCGCGGTCCCCATGAGCCCGACGGCGGCGAGGCCGCTGACCACGACGAGAAGACCGGCCCGCCAGTGGCGCACGGCCAAGGGCTGGAGCGCGATCGCCAGCCGCACGGCGATGGCCGTGGCGCAGAGGGGGACGAGGATCACCGTGATCCGCCACGGGAACAGCAGCGCCAAGGTCGACCAGTGGCACACCGCGACGACCGCGGCGGACACGGCGCTGACGGCCAGCGCCCCGAGGACCCAGCGGGCCACCCACCGACCGACGCCGATCCTCGGGAGCAGCCACACCCCGAGGAGCAGGATCAGCACCAGCCCGGCGTTCGATCTCGGCCAATCGGTCACGAGGGTGTGCTGCGGGATCCGCTCGAAGGCAAACCGGTGCAGCGCTTCGGAGGATCCGGCGGCCGCGGACCCGACGTCGATGAGGCCAGGGTTCGCAGCCACGGTCAGGACGGCGGCAGCCGCCGCGATGGTCCCGTACCACCGCGAGCGCCCCCAGCCGACGCCCGTGGCGACGTCGGTGACCAGGGCGACGGCAAGACCCACGAGGGTCACGACCAGGTAGGTCGGGTGGAGCATGCAGGCAAGCAGGGTGAGCAGCAGGGCGGCGGCGAAGCGACCACGCGCCCCCGGGTCGGGGCCCGGGCGCACCAGGGTCAGCCACAGTGCGAGGGCGACGAGGAGCAGGCTCCCGGCGAGACTGGGCTGGAGGTATCCGGGCTTGGAGAGCAGGTACTGGCCGGCGAGGCCGCTGAACGCGGACGTCGCTGGTCCGCCAAAGATGAACGCACCGTGCGAGAGGGTGACGAGCGTCGATCCCACGAAGGCCATCGCCGCCAACGGGACACCGCGCGAGGGCAGGGGGCTCAGGACCCGCGCCAGGAGGTAGACGCCGAGAAGTGCGGCGAACGTGCCCAGGAAGGCGACCACGCGCAACGCCGCGACTCCGCCGACGTCGACCACGAGTCCGGTGACGAAGCTGAAGAACGGATAGGGGTCCCGGGTGCCGACGAGCCAGTCGGAGGAAAGCTCGGGGGAGCGGTCGCCGATCACGTGCGCGAGGTACTGGTTCTCGTTTCCGACGACGGGGACGGCCAGTGCGTGCCCCAGCGCCAGGAGGATCGCGGTGACCACGACGTCGGCACTCGGCGTGCCCAGGTGCATCGCGGGCGCACGGACCGGTGCCTCGCGCGCCTGCGTCTGTGTCACGGTTCCTCGTGGTGCGGTCCGCACGTGCGTGGCTGCTCCGCCGTACCGAGCGGTCCCACCCTAGGCGCCGTCGCCCGGGATCCTCGACGACCGGGCGAGTCAGGACCGGTCAGTGTCCGCCTGGTGCGTCGCCGTCGGAGTCGGGGAACCACGCAGCCGGAGGTTCTGGGGCCGTGGGTGGGATTCCGCGGTTGTGCCATCGACGGACGAGGTCGCTCACGACCAGGGCGACGGCGATGCTCCCGACGAGTGCGACTCCGTTGGGCGGCAGGTCGAAGGAGTTGATGACCACCGACTGGCTCAGCATCATCGTGAGCAGCCACACGTACGCCGTGGTCGTGGGGACGTCGCCCTTGGACATCGGGGGGACGTGGAGGTCCGGCGTCCACTGGTTGAGCAGGCGGGCGTACCAGATGACCGTCGCGGCCACGGCCACCAGGCCGAGGGAGAACAGCCAGACGTTCACCAGCCCTGCCCCGCCCTGTCTTCTCGACTGTCCCCGATGACGGAGCGTAGGCCACGCCGTCGACTCCCCATGCGGCCGGTCCAGGTGGGTCGTTCGCGAGGTGGTCCTCAGCTGTGCGGGTCGAGGATCCATGTCGTGTTCGTGGTGACCAGCGTGGGCATCTGATCGGCGTGGCATCGGATCACGAGGCGGGTCGTCGCAGACATGAAGGAGGCCTCATCGACGTGTCTCATGGCGGCAACGCGCGGTTGAGGGGGGGGGGGGGCAGGTGCGCCCGCACGGCGCGTGCGGGTCGGGACGTTCGCCGGTACGGACGCCCGTGGGCGGGATCACCTCACTAGGGTCGGTCCATGACCAGCACACCCGGCATCCCCGGCATCGACCCGACCTCGGTCACCCCCGTCCCGATCGACGGCGAGCTCGTCACGGGCACTGCCTCCACCGAGGTGCGTGCGCCCTACGACGGCCGGCTCCTGGGCTCCATCCCGTCCCTCACCGCGACCGACGTCGACCGTGCCGTCGCGGCGGCCAAGAAGGCGCTGCACGACACCCCGCTCCCGCAGTGGAAGCGCGCCGAGATCCTCGACCGGGCCGCCCTCCTGCTGGCCGAGCGCCAGGAGGACTTCGCGCGCTGCATCGCGTTCGAGGCCGCGAAGCCGATCCGCACCGCCCGCGCCGAGGCGCAGCGCGCCGTGAGCACGCTCCAGTTCAGTGCCGGCGTCGCGCGCTCCCTCGCCGGGGAGGTCGTGCCGTTGGAGGCCTCGGCCGCCGGTGAGGGCAAGCTCGGGTTCATCCTTCGGGTGCCGATCGGCGTCGTCGGGGCGATCTCGCCGTTCAACTTCCCGCTCAACCTCGTCGCGCACAAGCTCGGCCCGGCGATCGCCGCGGGCTGCCCGGTGGTGCTCAAGCCGGCGAGCCAGACGCCGTTCTCCTCGATCCTGTTCGCGCACCTGCTCTTTCAGGCCGGTCTGCCCCAGGACTACCTCCACGTGGTCACCGGTTCCGGGACGGTCGTCGGCAACGCGATCGTCGACCACGACGACGTCGCCCTCATCACCTTCACCGGGTCGCCCGAGGTCGGCTGGTCGATCCGGGCGCGCGCCCCGCGCAAGCGCGTGGGTCTCGAGCTCGGCAACAACGCACCGCTCATCCTGGAGGCGGACGGCGACTGGCGCTCGGCCGTCGCGAAGGTCAAGGTGGCGGGCTACAGCCACGCTGGACAGTCCTGCATCTCGACACAGCGGATCTTCGTGCACTCCTCGATCGCCGACGACGTCGTCCGCGAGCTCACCGCCGCAGTCGAGTCGATCGTCGTCGGTGACCCGCTGGAGGAGACGACCGACGTCTCCGCCCTCATCTCCACCGGCGAGCGCGACCGTGTCGCCGGCTGGGTGACCGAGGCTGCGGCCGAGGGTGCGCGAGTCGCCGCCGGCGGCGTCATCGGCGAGGACGGCGTCCTGCGCCCCACGCTCGTCGTCGACGCGACGCCGGAGATGAAGGTGTGCTCCCAGGAGGTGTTCGGACCGGTCGTCACGGTGACGCGGTACGACGACTTCGAGGACGCGCTGCGGATGGCCAACGACACCCGCTACGGGCTCCAGGCGGGGGTGTTCACGGCGGACATCACCAAGGCGCTGCGCGCTGCCCGCACGCTGGACTTCGGCGGGGTCCTCATCAACGAGGTGCCTACCTGGCGCGCCGACCAGCAGCCCTACGGCGGCCTGCGCGACTCCGGCAACACCCGTGAGGGACCGGCGTGGTCGGTGCGCGAGATGACCGAGGAGCGCCTCATCATCCTGACCGGCTGAGCTCGCTGCGGCGGTCCCTCGTGGGATCAGATCTCGAACGCGGTGCCAAAGTGCTCGGCGAACGCGATCTGCGAGAGCGGCAGGCGCTCGCGCGGGGCCGACTCGCGCTCGGCTGCCCAGGCCGGAAGGCTGTCGGGATCGCCGAGGCGGCCGATCGCCAGCACGGCGACGGTCCGGTACTGCGGCGGGACGCCGAAGCCCGCGCTGATCGCCGTGGCGTCGAACCCGCCCATCTGGTGGACGTGCAGGCCGAGCGCCTGGGCCTGCACGGAGAGCTGGGCGACAGCGAGGCCGAGCTCGTAGGGCGCGACCTCACGCACCGAGCCGTCCTCGTGCTCGACCTCGGCGATGGCGGCGATCAGCAGCGGGGCCGCGGAGGCCCACACCTGGTTGAACTCCGCGAGGGAGTCGAACAGGCCCTTGTACGTCGCGTCGGCGCCGTCGAGGGTGTCGTGCCCGACCAGGAAGCGCCACGGCTGGTGGTTGTTCGCGCTCGGTGCCCAGCGGGCCGCCTCCAGCAGGGCCGCGATCTCGGTGTCGCCGACCGGCGTCCGGTCGAAGGCTCGAGGGCTCCAGCGGTCGGCCAGCAGGGGGTGGATCTCGACGGCGGTCGTGGCGGCGCGGGTCATAGCAGGCTCCTCAGGAGGTAGTTGACGTCTCAACAACACGTCGGGCGTGGATGTTCCCCGCGGCGGACCGGCCCGCCGCCCCGGCGACCCGTCCGGCGTGTCGCAAGCGCCGTCTCCGGCACCTACCCGCCAGGCTGGGGTCGTCGAGCGGCAGCCCCCGGGCTGCGGGGAAGCGGTCGGCACGGGTGGCCCGAACGGGTCCCCGCTGCCGCATGCCGTCCCCCGTGGGAGATCACGTGCCCGTCGACACCACCTCGCCGTCCGCGCTCAGCGACCCCGCCCTCAGCGACCCCGCCCTCAGCCGCCCCGCGCTGAGGCGCCTGGCGGTTCTCGCCGCGGCCTCCGTCGGCGCGGGAGTGGTGTGCGGCCTGTTCCTGCCCGGCTCGGCCCAGGCTGGCAGCCCCGAGTCCCTGCCGGGATCCGCAGTGTCGGCGACGTCCCCTGGCGGGTCGCACCGCGCGGTCACGGCAGCGTCCGCCGGGTCCTCGAGCGGGCGCGCCGCCGGCGTGCTGACCACCTTCGCCGTCCCCCAGCTCATCCAGCTCCCGCCGTCCCTCTCGCTCGCCGGTGACGGGCGCGCCGAGGCCGTGGTCTTCCCCTCGCGACTTCTGGGAGCGGTCCCCCCGGCCCAGGTGTCCGGCCCAGGCGTACCGTCGCGGACGCCGGTCAGGCCTCTCGTCGCCGCCGCGGGCATCCGGGCCAGCGCGGTCACCCGGGCGGCCAGCGTCTCGGACCCTCTGCCGCCCCACGTGGGCGGATCCCAAGCCGTGACACCGATCTCGGCCGTGCCCGCAGTCGCGGGGTACGTCGCTACCCGGCCACTGCCGGTGCACAGCGGGTCCGGACGGCGCATCGTGTACGCCGAGCGCGCCGCCCACCTGTGGGTCGTGGGTGCCGACGGGCGAGTGCTGCGGGACTACGCGGTCACCGGACGGGTCGGTCGGCCGAAGCCGGCCGTCTACCACGTCTACTCCAAGTCGCCGACGGCGACGAACCCGGGCGAGAAGCTGCGCTTTGACCTCATGGTCCGGTTCACCTACGGCATCACCGGTGCGCGGATCGGCTTCCACACCATCCCGCGCTACTACGACGGCCGGCCGATCCAGTCCGAGCACCAGCTCGGCCGCGCCATCGGACAAGGCGGGTGCGTGCGCCAGTCGCGGGCCGATGCGACGTGGCTCTACGCCTGGTCGCGCGTGGGCGACACCGTCGTCGTCCTGCTCTGACACCGTAGGATCGCGCTCAGGTCCGGGCCAGACGGGGCGGATCCAGGTCGGCGTCCCGCCGCCCGACGCCGGAAGGACCTCGACCATGACCGCTTCCCACCCTCTGGTGAGACGGGCCTCGCTGGCTGCTGGGGCCTCCGTCGTGGTCGTCTCCCTCGGTCTCGGCGGCGTCCTGCTGATGCCATCGGCCTCCGCATCGGTCACCACGGCCACCACCGCGTCCGGCACCGTGGCCCCGACCGGAACAGCGGCGCCCCCCCCCCCCCCCCCCCCGCCCCCCCGCCCCGCCCCCGCGCCCGCCCGCCCCCCCCCCGCC
>JBBRAQ010000042.1:0-32037 GCA_038206635.1 Candidatus Nanopelagicales bacterium
CTGACCTCGCCGCCGCGCGTCCCGACCCAGCACTGGGGGTCACATTGGGGGTCAAATCCGCTGAGGCTGTTCGAAATCCCAAGCATCGCCGCAGGTCAGAGGCCTAGGCAGTGCGCCCGGAGGGACTCGAACCCCCAACCAACCGGGTAGAAACCGGTCGCTCTATCCGTTGAGCTACGGGCGCGGGACGTGCGGGATTGCGCGCCCATTCTGCCGCTTCGGCTGCCCGCACGTGCTGTACCGCCTCCGTGGGTCGCGTCGGCCTCACTCTGCGCACCAGCCCCAGCCGCGCCAAGCCGCACCGATCGCTCGGCTCAGGGTAGGTCGATGCCGACGAGCAGCAGCTGCGAGGTCGTGCGCGTGCTGGCGACGTAGAGGTCGCGCGGGCCTGACCCCGGGGTCGCGGCGATCGCCTCGGGGTCGACGACGACGACGGCGTCGAACTCGAGGCCCTTCGACATCGCGGGGGACAGGACGGCGACCTGGTTGTCGACGGCCGCGTCGTCGTCGCCCACCAGGCCGGGCAGCGACGCCGCCAGCACCGCGGCGACGGCGGGGTGGTCGCGGTCGGGAGCGATGACGGCGACGCGACCGGCGCCGACGCGGGCGAGCTCTCCGCGCACGAGCTCGGCGAGCTCGTCGTAGCCGGTGATCCGGGCGTGCCTCGGTTCGTCGCCGTCACGCGCGGACACGACGTCCTTCACGATGATCCCCGCCGACCGCAGACCCGCTGTGGCGAGGTCCATGACGGGCCGCGGGGTGCGGTAGTTGACGGTGAGCTCCTCGATGAGCCAGCGGCCCGGCGTCAGCGAGTCGAACAGCGTCGACCAGCTCGTGACGCCGGCCGGGCTCCCCGTCTGGTTCACGTCGCCGACGACGGTCATGGACAGCGACGGGCAGCGTCGGGCGACGACGCGCCACGCCATCGGCGAGAGCTCCTGTGCCTCGTCGACGACGACGTGGCCGAAGGCCCAGGTGCGGTCCTCGGAGGCGTCGGCGACCGAGGTGCGGCTCGCGGTGCCGGCGTAGCGTTCCACGAGCATGTCGGCGGTGACCATCCCCGAGCCGCTCTGCGCCGCGACGTCGCGGGCGTAGTCGAGTTCGCGCGTGCTGGCGCGCTCGGCGGCAGCCTCGGCGCGTCGAGCGGGCTCGTCGTCGACGCCGAGGAGCTCGGCGGCCTCGTCGAGGATGGGGACATCCCCTGTCTCCCACGGGAAGTCAGCCGATCGTAGAACGACGGCGCGGTCGGCAGCGGTCAGCCACGGCGCGTGCAATGCGAGCTGGCGCTCGTCGACGAACAGGCGGCGCACCAGCTTCTCGGGAGCCCACGGCATCCAGCACAGGTTGACCGCGCGGCGCACGTCGATGGAGTCGCGGAGGTCCTCGAGCAGGGTGTCGCGAAACTCCTGGATGTCGACGTTGGTCTTCTGGGCGAGCTGGGTCGCGAGCTTGTCGAGCACGTCGAGGACGAACTCGCGTCGCGCCTCGTTGTGCGGCTTGCCCGAACGGCGCGCCCTGTCGACGGCCGACTCGACCATGCGCGGGGTCATCGTGATCGTCGTGCCGTCGACGACGAGCGGCGTACGTCGGGTGGGGACGCGGACCAGCGCCGCGACGGCACTGCCCACCATCTGGGCCATCCGCGTGTCGCCCTTGAGCTCGGCGGCGCGGCGCGAGCCGTCGGGCCCGGCGTCGACGCCGGGGTAGAGCTGGCCCTGCGTGACCAGGACCGCACTGGTCTCCCCCAGGGAGGGCAGCACCTGCTCGATGTAGCGGAGGAACTGCCGGTTGGGGCCGACCACCAGGACGCCCGCCTGGGCGATGCGCTCGCGGTGCGTGTAGAGCAGGTACGCCGCGCGGTGGAGCGCGACGACGGTCTTGCCGCAGCCCGGGGCACCCTGGACGACGAGCACGCCGGCCAGTGCGGAACGGATGATGCGGTCCTGCTCGCCCTGGATCGTCGCGACGATGTCGCGCATCCGCCCGGTGCGGTGGGCGCCCAGCGCGGCGAGGAGCGACCCGCCTCCCTGGGCGTCGTCGGCCCCGGGGTGGGCCTCGATGTCAAGGACGTCGTCCTCGATGCGCACGACGGTGCGCCCGCTCGTGGTCAGGTGCCGGCGCCGGGTCACGCCCTGAGGGTGTGCCGCGGTCGCCCGGTAGAACGGCTCGGCGGCCGGTGAGCGCCAGTCGAGGAGGATCTGCTCCTGCTCGTCGTCGGACAGCCCGATCCGGCCGACGTAGCGGGCCTGCTCGGCGGCGAGGTCCATCCGGCCGAAGACGAGGCGGTCATCCGCCGCGCGGAGCACGGCGATGCGCTGTCCATACATGGCGTCGAAGGCGTCGCGCTCGGTGAGGGCACCCGGCGTCCCCGCGGTCGGACCGCGGCGGGCGCGGTCGAGGCCCTCGATCGCGCGGCGCAGTCCTGCGTCGAGCTCGCGGTAGCGCAGGTCGACGGCAGCCTGCTCGGTGGCGAGCTCGGCTGCGACCTGGTCGTCGGCAGCCGTCGGAGCGGGCGGGGGGCCACCCGGCCCAGGAGTCGGATCGTCGGTGCTCAGCGTTCTTCCCTCCGTCGACGTGCGGGGTCCATCCTTCCCCCCTCCGGCTCGCGAGCCGAATCGGGTCCCGCTCCCACAGCCGGGGGTTCTCGCCCGCCGTCCACAGGGAGAGCGGCCAGGAGGCCGTCGTGGTCGGCTCCGGCGGCCAGGGTCGGGGACCTCGGACCGGGCAGGACCGGTCCCCGAACCTCGGTGGAGGTCGCGATGCAGTCCACGGTCACTCTCGTCGGCAACGTCGTCAAGGACGTCGTCGTTCATCAGACGGCCGGCGGTGTCGTCGCCAACTTCCGGATGGCGGCCACCAACGGCTACCAGGACCGGCGTACCCAGCAGTGGGTAGAACGGACGACCTACATCAACGTCTCGGCCTGGCGGGGGCTCGGCGAGCACGTGGCCGCCTCCGTCCGCAAGGGCCAGCCGGTCGTCGTCGTGGGTCGGCTGCGGCAGCGGGAGTACGACAAGGACGGTCAGCGCATGACGGTCGTCGAGGTCGACGCCGAGGTGGTCGGCCACGACCTCAACCGCGGCAGCTCACAGTTCGTCCGGGCGCCGCGCGGCCCGCAGACCGCCGACCTCGCCCGCGAGATGGTGCTCGCCACCGAGCTCAGGGGCGACGCCGCCGGCTCGTCGTCGCCGTACGTGACGGATGGCACCGGGTGGGCCGTGCCCGGCCTCACGGTCGGTGAGGCGACGCCGGTCTCGGCGCAGGAGGCACCGGAGGAGACGGCCGCCTGAGGCGCCTCCGCGTCGTTCGGACGTGGCGGCGCCGGTGCCCACAGGCGCAGGGTTGCTAGGTGCGACCGGTCCGGGCGGTCCTCAGAGGTCGACGTCGGGCTCGTCGCGGGCGAGGTAGGCCTCGAGGATCCAGCCCTTGATGCGGCCGCGGTCGCCGACGACGATCCCCTCGGCTCTGGCCCACTCACGGATCCGGGACGGGTCCTCGGCGCCGTCGCTGCGCGCGGCACGTGGCCGCCCGAGCGGCGTCGGCTCGACGCCCTGGTCGGGGAGAGGCTCCAGCGCCACCACAGTGGCACCGAGGAGCTCCGCCGCCCCGGCCACTGCCCCGTGGTGGGTCAGCACCAGGATCTGCTGGTCTCGCGCCTCCTCCAGGATGACCTCGAGGGCGACTGCTGTGCGGGCGTCGTCGGAGGCCATCAGGACGTCGTCGAGCAGCACCGGCAAGGTGCCGCCGCCGAGGGCCACGGCCCGCTCCTGGAGCTGGCGGATCCCGGCGAGGCGTAGGGCGAGGAATACCTGGTCGGCGGTGCCCTCGGAGAGCTCGGCGGGCACCCCCTCGGCTAGCCCCATGGCCTCGATCCGCAGGCGTCGCAACCCCAGGGCCTCCTGCACCGTGAGCCCGGTGACCCGGCCGTCGGTGAGACGGCCCACGAGGCGCGACGCGTGCGCGACGAGGGCGTTGTCCTCCTCCGGAGTCTCGACGGCGAGCACGCGCTCGAGCAGCGCGACCATGATCCGGGTCTGGAGGTACTCCTCGACCTCCGCGGCGAGCAGCTCGGTGGCCTCCACCTCACGGGCGTGGAGGTCCGCGGCCGACCCGACCTGCTGCGCGGTCTCGAGAGCCGCGGCCGCGGTCGTGCGCAGCTCGTTGGCGCTGTCGCGGAGGATGAGCGCGGCGTCGGTCCGCTCCTTCGCCTCGGTCTCCTCCGCCTCGAGGTCGGCCTGGTCGCGTCTGCCGACCCGCCGGATGAGGTCGTCGACGTCGGCCCGCGGGGCGGCCGCGCGCACCTGCTCGAGCAGGACACGCTCACGTTCGAGCTCGGTCACGACCTCATGGCTGCGTCGCGTGACGTCGGCGAGGTCGTCGTCGAGAGTGAGACGGGCCAGTACCGCCTCGTGCCCCGCGAGCTCGACGGCGAGCTGGTCGCGTTCGACGATCGTGCCGGCGCGCTGGGTGCGGAGGCCCTCGGCTTTGACGGAGTCGGTGCGCGCGGCGTCCACGCGGACGACTGACGACTCGAGCGACGCCCAGTGGTCGTCGCCCACGACGCCCAGTCGCGCGCAGACTTCGCGGGTCTCGCCAGCGAACTGGGCCACGGCCGTCTGCTCCGCGGCCAGCTTGCCCGACAGCGTCACATGGTGCCCCACCGCGACGGCCAGCTCTCCGGCCGTGGTGCGCCGCACCTCCCACGCGTCCGGGTCCAGGAAGGGCGGGAGGGTGGCGGCGATCAGCAGACCGACCCAGTCCGACTGCTGCACGGCGAGATCGTGCTGGAGCCGGTCGAGGTGGCTCACCCGCTCGTCGAGCTGGGCGTCGGCCTCGCGGAGCCGCCCGGCCGACTCGGCCTGGTCGGCAAGAGCGTCGGAGGCGTGGTCGGCATTGGTGAGGGCAGCCTCGACCTCGCTCGCGAGCTGGGCCCGGAGGCCGTCTGCGGGCAGCACCCCGGACAGCCAAGGCTCCCGGACCAGAGCCCAGGCGCGGTCGCGCTGCTCGCGGGACTCGGTGAGGTGGCCGAGGACGTCGGCCTCGAGCGAGGTGGTGCTGCTCTCGGTAGTGCCGCTCTCCGGGGCACGGCTTGCGGCGCTGCGGCCCTCGCTGCCCCCACCCTCGCTGCCCCCACCCTCGCTGCCCCGAACCTCGGTGTCGCTGCCTCCGGGCGCGCTGCGCTCGACCCTGCGCCCGAGTGCGGTCTCCACCTCGTCGCGGGCGCTGTCGACCTTGCGCCTGAGCTCGCGCAGGTGCGTGGCCGCACGGCCGAGCCGGTCGGTGACGTCGGCGGCGATCAGGAGCCCGGCGGCGGCCGACACGATCGTGTCCTCGGGCATCGCGGGGTCGGCGACGACGGGGTCCTCGGGAGTGGCCTCCGCGACGAGGGCGCGGATCTTCTCGAGCAGCGCGGCGAGCTCGGCCCGGAGATCCGGGATGGAGGCGGCTCGGGCACGCTCGACGCCTCGGCGCTCACGCAGCTCGTCGGTCTTCGGCCCCAGGGCGACGGCGTCGTCGTCGACCTCGAGCCCCGCGATCTGCTCGTCGAGGCCGCGGAGGAGATCGTCGCGCCGGGCGAGCAGGTCGGTGAGGTCGTTGACGCCGGTGCGTGCGTCGTCGTGCGCCCGGAGGTCGGGCGGCTCGAGCACGCGTCCACCCGCGCGGAGAGTGGCGAGCCGTTCGCGGGTGGCGACGAGGCCGGCAGCGGGTGGCCAGGCCCGCACCGACTCCTCGGCTGTCTGCGCCACGGTACGGAGCTCGGCGTAGTGGCGGTCGGCGGCCCGGAAGCCTGCTACCTGGCCGTCGTGCTCGACGCGCAGCCGGGCGACCTCGGCTCCCGAGGAGGTGGCGGCCGCAGTGGCGGACCGGGCCCGGTCGACCACGGTGACGGCGAGCCGGACGCTGACGCCCTTGGCGCCGGCGTACTTCTTGTAGTGCTTGTCAGCAGCCGCGTGCAGGGTGGCGCGGGCGGCGTCGAGGTCGACGCCGCTACGGACGCGGAACAGCAACGGGGCGAGGTCGCCACCTCCGGCCAGCACGGCGCGTCCGCCCGAGCGCAGACGGTCACGATCCAGGCCGAGGGAGGTGGCCCACTGCTCGCGCGAGGCGATCGGGCCGGCCCGCCACCACGGCTCGACCGCCACGCCGTCGAGGCTGCGCCAGGCGCGGGAGTCGACGACGAGCGTGATGTCGTCCACGGATCCGTCCGACGCCGCAGCGGGGCCGCTCAGGTCGGCCGTGATGCGCAGCTGCGGGCCGGTGACGCGGAAGGCGTAGGGGTGCGACCGTGCCGTCAGCCCCCAGAGGAGGTCGCCGAGCGCATGGCTCAGCGTGCTCTTTCCCGACTCGTTGGGCCCGTGGACGACGGTGAGCCCGGGGCCGACGTCGATCGCTCGACCGGTGAACGCGCCGTACTGCGTGAGCTCGAGCCGGTGCAGCCTCACAGCAGGCCGCCGTCGGCCTTGGCGCCGAGCCGCTGAGCGGCCTCGGCGACGAGCTCGGCGAGCTGCTGTGCGTCGCGGAGGTCGAGGCCGACGGTGCGGGTGTAACGCTCGTTGACCTCGCTGACGAGGGCGGCGAGGTCGGCGGCGAGCTCGGGGTCGGCGAACAGCAGGGCCGGGTCGGCCAAGGCGGTGCCGAGGACGGACTCCAGCGTGGCGCGTTGAGCCTCAGGCATGACCCGACGGTCGGCCGGCGCGGTGACCTCCGACCGGATCTTGTCGACGGCGACGGCGTGACGTGCGGCCATCGGGCGGATCTCATACCCCACGCGCTCGGTGTCGGCGAGCACCCCGGCCAGGTGGCTCGTGCCCACGAGGCGGACCCGGGCCACGACCGGTCGCGTGTCCGCGGACTCGCGGGCCCGGCCCACCTCGGCCTCGACCCGCGCGACCACCGCGGCCTCGTCCTCGGCGCCCGTGACGTCGATCTCGAGCAGGCTCCAGCGGGCGACGTCGAGGGGCAGGAAGGTGATCTCGGCTTCGCCGCCGGGCCGCAGCGCGACATCGAGAGCTCCCTTGGCACCGGGCTCTCCCGGATGGCGCCCCTGGAGGTTGCCGCTGAAGGCGACGGCCGACGGCCCGGCGCTGAGCGTCTCGCGGGCGTGGACGTGGCCGAGGGCGACGTAGTCATACCCGAGCCCGGTCAGGTCGGCCAGCGAGCAGGGGGCGTAGGGATCGTGGGCCGCATAGCCCTGGACGGAGGTGTGCAGCAGCCCGACATTGACCAGGTCGCGGTCCGGCGGGGGATAGGCCAGGGCGAGGTTGGTGCTGACCGCGCGGGTGGCAAAGCCCTGGCCATGGACGGCGAGCCCGATGTCGGCGAAGCGAGCGGTCTCGGGCCTGGCGGTGGACAGGCGGGTGACGTTGGGCGGCAAGGTCAGGCTCAGGCTGATGACGCTCTCCGCGTCGTGGTTGCCCTGCACCATCACCACGGGGATCCCCGCGTCGTGCAGGTCGCGCATGCGGCTGGTGAGGTGGACGCCGGTGGAGTAGTCCTTCCAGTCGCCGTCGTAGAGGTCGCCGGCGAGGACGAGGGCCCCGGGCAGCGTGGCCAGGCAGTGCTCGATCAGGCGGTCGAAGGCCTCACGGGTGGCCGAGCGCAGTCGGTTGGCGAGGTCCTCGTCGCCGAGGCGCCCGAGCCCACGCAGCGGTGAGTCGAGGTGAATGTCGGCCGCGTGGACGATGCGGATCATGTCACCGGCCATGCCCTGCACTACCCCCTCGAGACCGCGACTCCATCGACCTCGCTCACTCAACCACACGGGTCCGACGGTGCCCGGGAGGCGCGTTCGGGGCGGGGTGCGCTACCCCGGGGAGGCGGGTACCCGCCATCGGACCCGGGTTCCCCCGTTGCCGCGTCGGGACACCGACAGGGAGCCGCCGAGCCGGGCGGCGCGGCCGGCGAGGTTGGACAGGCCGTCCCCGGGCACTGGGTGCCCCTCGATGCCGATACCGTCGTCGTCCACCGTCAGCGTCACCCAGCTGGCATCGGCGACGACGCTGACCTGCGTGCAGGTGGCGTCGGCGTGGCGGGCCACGTTCGACAGGGCTTCGCGCAGGGCCGGGACGAGCTGTCGGGACACGACCGGCGAGACGCTGTCGAGCGCCCCGCTCACCTGGAGCGTGGGGGTGTGGCCCAGGCTGCGTGTGGCGTGGGCCAGGGATCGGGTGATCTCCTGAGCCAGGCGTCCGAACGTGTCCCGGTCATGAAGATCGGCGACGGAGCCGCGCAGCTCGCGGATCGCGGACTCCAGCTGGTCGACGAGGTCTTCTTGGGCGTCGGCGCCCTCCGGTGCCGTCGCCGGGGCCGGCACCGACGCAAGCTGCATCCCGATCGCGATGAGGTCCTGGATGACCGTGTCGTGCAGGTCGCGCGCGATGCGTTGACGGTCCTCGAGCAAGGCGAGGCGCTGCTGGTCGATTCGTGCCTGACCCAGCTCGACGGCCAGGGCGACCTGGGTCGCGAGCGAGGCGAGCAGCTCCCGGTCCTCGTCGGTGAACGGGCGAGCGCCCGGCGGGCGGCCCACGCCCAGGAGGCCTCGGCGGGCCCGCCTGCGGCCCATCGGGGCCAGCGCGATCGGTCCGATCTGTTGGCGCAGCGAGGCGTGGGCGACCGGCCGGGGTGCGGGCAGGACGGCGCCGTTCTCGTGCTCGAGCAGGAAGGAGTCCATGTCCTCGATCGTCGGCATCGCATCCGCGCTTATCCCGCAGATGATCTGCCCGATGCCCGCAGCCGGGACGAAGGTCTCGGTGACAGGGTCGGGCAGGAGGACGGCGGCGTCCTCGGCGTCGAGGAGTCCGGCAGCGCCCTCGACCACCAGCCGGTAGGTGTCGGCCGACGACGCGCCCGACAGGATCGCGGTGGTCACCTCGACCGTCAGCTCGGCCGCCCTCGCCTGGCGGCTCCGGGTGAGCTCGCGGGCCCGGCGCGCGGTGATGTCACGGGCCACGACGACGCGGCGCCGGCCCAGCTCCGGGTCGTCGATGATCCGCATCAGCACCTCGCAGGGGACAGCTGTGCCGTCGGTGCGGCGCAGCATCGTCTCGCGCGTCGCCGGTTCCTCCGCCTCGTCAGGAGCGAGGCGCGTCGCTCGCTGGGGCGACTGGTCGGGCGACAGGGTCGGGTCCAGGTCGGCCATCGTGAGGGACAGCAATTGCTCGGGCTCGCAGCCGCGCATCCTCGCGGCCGCCGCGTTGCCGTAGACGACGCGGAGCTCGGCGTCAAGGACGAGGACGGCGTCCGGGATCAGGTCCAGCGTCGCCAGCGTCCGCTGGCGGAGCCGGTCCGCGTCGCGCTGGGCCCGGACGTCGCGGACGCTGGCCACCGTCATCGACCTACCGGCGATCCGCACCCCGGACAGGGCGACCTCCACCGGGATCGCCCGGCCGTCCGCACACTGCAGCTCGAGCTCTCGTCCCTCGCCCATGATCCGGTTCGTCGGGGCCTTCCGGTAGGCGCTGTGCAGCTGCTCGTGCCGGGGCCGCGCCTCGGACGGGACCAGAAGCTCCACCGTCCCTCCCAGCAGGTCGGCGCGTTCGTAGCCGGTGAGGATCTCGAGCTGGCGGTTGACGTAGACGACGTGCCCGTCGGAGTCCGTGACCGCGAGACCGTCGGCGATTCCCTCGACCAGGGACCAGAGCGAGGGGTCGTCGAGGGCGGCCAGGCCTAACGGCGTCAACCCTCCCATCGCCCTGCGTGACGCCGCGGCCGCGCGCGGCGGCGTCGCGGCGGAGCCCGTCGTCGCACGCGAGGTGGGCACAGCAGGCGAGACCGTGACGAGCGCACCGATGCAGGCTCCGTCGTCGGCGTACCGAGAGCTCACGAGGAGGTCGAACCATCGGCGTTCGGTGGGGGAGTGGCAGGGGACCAGCGAGGTCAGCGGGACCGACAGCTCGCCGCGCAGCGCCGCGCGCACCGTGTCCGCGACCTGCGAGGCGGCCGGGTCGCCACTGGCCTCGCACACGGCGAGGAAGGACACCCCGACGCCGGTGTGGCCCGGATCGCCGCCGTTGTGCCGGGAGAACTCGTCCCAGGCGCGATTGACCGACACGATCACGCCGTCGCGATCGAGCAGCGCGAACTCGACGAGCCCCCACCAGCTCGCGTCGTCCATGGGGGCGTCCGCGGGTCGCAGCCAGTCCTCCGGCGTCGGGCCTTCAGGAACGGTCCCGCTCATCGCGCGCTCCCAGCTGGGCCGAATCCGGCCGTACCAGAAGTCCATCACACGCCGGCGGCCCAACCCCGACCGAACGGGAAACACGTGGGCCGGGCCGAGGCCACGCGTGAACCAGACGTCGGATCGAGGAGGGGCCACGATGCGGTGGCGGTCTCACCCCTCGATCCGCGAGCCGTCCTCGCGCCCGGCCTCGGCCTCATCGGCGCGCGCGCCGAAAGCCGCAGCCTGCGTACGGCGCTGGAACCCGAGCTTGCGGAGCAGCCCGGTGACGTGGTTGCGCACCGTCTTGTCACTGAGGAACAACCGCTCGCCGATCTCCCGGTTGGACAACCCCTCGACGATCAGGTCCAGGACTTGCGACTCGCGGTCGGTGAGGGTGCCCAGACGTGGGTCGCGGCGCTCGATGCGGCCCAGCCTGATCTGTTCCATGACCGTTGCTGCGTCCAGGAGGAACGCACCGGCTGCAACGCGGCGCAGCGTGTCGACGAGCTCGCCGCCACGGATCTGCTTGACGACGTACCCGGACGCCCCGGCGAGTGCGGCCGCCAGCCGCGCCTCGTCGTCGTCGAACGTCGTGAACATCAGGCCGCGGATGGTCGGGTCGAGCGAATGGACACTGCGGAACACCTCGATGCCCGAGCCGTCGGGAAGCTGGACGTCGAGCAGCGCCACCTGGGGGCGCGCCGCCGGGATGCGCCGCACGCCCTCGACCGCCGACCCGGACTCCCCGACGATGTCGAAGCCACCGGCATCGAGGAGCAGGCTGCGGACCCCGCGCCGGACCGTCTCGTGGTCGTCGAGGAGGTACACGCGCACCGGGGCGCCGCCGTCGTGGCCCGCGATGTCGTCGAGCTGCGCCACGTCCGACATTAGAGGATCCCCCCTGCCTCGGCGGCGACGTGATCCAGGCGCGTCGGATCAACGGTCATCAGGGGGGATCCTCTTGTCGGTGGCCTTCGGTCCCCATGATCCTCCGCGGCGGCGCCCCGTCAACGGGACAAACGCCCCGGTCCTGACCAGGTAGCGACGCATTCGCCCGACGGTTCGTCGGCACCGCCCCCAGCCACCGGCCGCAAGGTCGGGACGTAGGTCACTGTCGATGCGGCTCGTGCCGGGAGAGGTTGACCGCGAGGACTTCTGGATCCGGCCCCCGGCCCCCGGCTGAGGGGTCGGGGACATGGGCCACGGGGAGCGGATCGCTACTGCGCGGCGGGCACGTTGCGTCGACCGAGCCGCAGCCGATGTTGCGGGAGGGGAACCGTAGATGAGTGAGTTGAGACCGCCACTGAAAGGCGATCCGGCAGAGGCGCCGTCGTGGCTTCCGCTCCCGGCGTGACCATCGGGCCGGCGGTCGGCGGCCCTCAGCTCGCGCTCGTCGGTGGCGTGACGTGGCGGGAGACTGCGACGCTTCGCGAGGTCCTGTTCGACCTGCTCGAGCAGCCGGGCCTCGACCGGCTCGACCTCGACGTCAGCGGTGTGACCGCGATCGACCGGATCGGCGTCGGCCTGCTCATCGGGGTCAACCACCGGGCGGCCGCGGTCCATCGCCCCTTCGCGCTCATCGACTCCGGCGGTGCCGTCAGCCGGGAGCTGGCCCACCTCGGGCTGCTCGACAACTTCGAGCTTCGACGTCGGGCAGCGGTCCCCGTAGGTGTGACGCCGTGATCACCACGAGCATGTGCAGTCCGGGGGACCACCGTGGAGCATGAGCACTCGTTCTACCGCCACGACGACCCGCGCTGGCTGGCCTGCGGCTGCGGCCAGCTCGCGGTCCGCGCCCGGACCATCACCGGCCACTACACGACTCGACTGATCGACCAGCCGCCACCGGTCTTCCCCAGCCCCGTCGACCGCGTCGCGCGGGCGACCACCCCGGACACCGCCGGGTGTCCCTCCCCGCCCTCGAGGATCTGGCCAGCACCGGGAGCCGACAGTGGAACGCGTGAGCACGCACGACTGGTTCCTTCCCGCCGCGGGGCACGGATCGGGGCGGCTCGAGCTGTCCAGCTGGGGCTCGTCCCAGCTCAAACGGAACTTCCTCAGCCCCGAGCAGCGTCGTGACCTGCTGCGGGAGTACCGGCGCAAGTCCTCGCCCGTCACGCGGGCTCCCCGTCTGACGCCGTGACGAGCCGGACGGCCTCGGTGAAGCTCCGGCGGTCCCTGCCCTGTATCCGGGGGGACGGGGCAGGGACCGCCGGTAACGCATCCGGCTGACCGGTGACCTCGACGGGTCGCCCCAGCCGGGCGAGCCGGTAACCCGGATCGGGCTGCCCCCGCGACCCCGTAGGCTCTGTCCCTATGGCTGAGTACATCTACACCCTGCGCAAGGCGCGGAAGGCCCACGGCGACAAGGTCGTCCTCGACAACGTGACGCTGTCCTTCCTCCCCGGAGCGAAGATCGGCGTCGTCGGCCCCAACGGCGCCGGCAAGTCCTCCCTCCTCAAGATCATGGCCGGAATGGACCACGCGTCCAACGGCGATGCGATCCTGAGCCCCGGCTACACCGTGGGGATGCTCGCGCAGGAGCCGTTCCTCGACGAGACCAAGAACGTGCTGGAGAACGTGCAGGACGGTGTCGCCCCGACCATGGCCAAGGTCGAGCGGTTCAACGAGATCTCCGTCGAGCTCGGCAACCCCGACGCCGACTACGACAAGCTCCTCGCTGAGATGGGCAAGCTGCAGGACGAGATCGACCACCTCAACGCGTGGGACCTCGACTCCCAGCTCGAGCAGGCGATGGACGCGTTGCGGTGCCCGCCGCCGGACGCTGACGTCTCAGTCCTCTCCGGTGGCGAGAAGCGCCGCGTCGCCCTGTGCAAGCTACTGCTCCAGCAGCCCGACCTCCTCCTGCTCGACGAGCCCACCAACCACCTCGATGCCGAGAGCGTGCAGTGGCTCGAGCAGCACCTCGAGAAGTACCCCGGCACCATCGTCGCGATCACCCACGACCGGTACTTCCTCGACAACGTCGCGGAGTGGATCCTCGAGCTCGACCGCGGCCGCGCCTTCCCATACGAAGGCAACTACTCCACGTACCTGGAGAAGAAGCAGGAGCGCCTCAAGGTCGAGGGTGCCAAGGACGCCAAGCTCAAGCGCCGTCTGTCCGACGAGCTCGAGTGGGTGCGCTCCAACGCCAAGGCGCGGCAGACCACGAGCCGCGCCCGACTGGACCGCTACGAGGAGATGGCCACCGAGGCCGACAAGACCCGCAAGCTCGACTTCGACGAGATCCAGATCCCGCCGGGCCCGCGCCTGGGCAGCCTGGTCGTGGAGGCCAGCGGCCTCACGAAGGGCTTCGACGACAAGCTCCTCATCGACGACCTGTCCTTCACGTTGCCGCGCAACGGAATCGTGGGTGTCATCGGGCCCAACGGCGTCGGCAAGACCACGCTGTTCAAGATGATCGTCGCGGCGGCCGAGGGCGGCAGCGACGACAAGGACGTCCTTCCCGACTCCGGCGAGCTCCGCATCGGTGACACCGTCAAGCTCTCCTACGTCGACCAGAGCCGTGGCGGCATCGACCCGGACAAGAACCTCTGGGAGGTCGTGTCCGACGGGCTCGACTGGATCAAGGTCGGCCAGGTCGAGATGCCCAGCCGCGCCTACGTCTCGGCGTTCGGCTTCAAGGGCACCGACCAGCAGAAGCGCGCCGGCATCCTGTCCGGGGGCGAGCGCAACCGCCTCAACCTCGCGCTCACCCTCAAGCAGGGCGGCAACCTCCTCCTGCTCGACGAACCCACCAACGACCTCGACGTCGAGACGCTCGGCTCGCTGGAGAACGCGCTGCTGGAGTTCCCCGGCTGCGCCGTGATCACCTCGCACGACCGCTGGTTCCTCGATCGGGTCGCGACGCACATCCTGGCGTGGGAGGGCGACTCGAAGTGGTTCTGGTTCGAGGGCAACTACGACTCCTATGAGAAGAACAAGGTCGACCGCCTCGGTGCTGACGCCGCCCGTCCGCACCGCGCGACGTACCGCAAGCTCACGCGCGGCTGAGCCGGCGCGACCTGTGGCCCGTCACCGCTATCGCGTCCAGCTCCGCTGGTCGGACATGGACGCCCTGCGTCACGTCAACAACGTGCAGTTCCTGCGCTTCCTCGAGGATGCGCGCGTCCAGATGCTCATCGAGATCGGACGTCGCAGCCTCGAGAGCGAGCTGAGCGCCGTCGTCGTCCGACACGAGATCGACTACCGCAAGCCGCTGCTCTACCGAACCGAGCCGGTCATGGTCGACACGTGGGTCACCCACATCGGCCGCACGTCCTACTCCGTCGCCTACGACGTCCGCGAGGAGAGCGGGGACGTCGTCTACGCGCACGCCACCACGGTCATCGTCAGCGTCGAGTCCGCGACCGGGCGGCCCACCGAGCTCGACGCGACGATCCGCGCAGGGCTCGCGCGCTTCCTCGACGACGGCGTCGTCTCCGACGGCGACGCGACAATCGCCGGGCTCGTGGCGGACGCCGTGACCGCGCCGGCGGGACCGTGACGACGCTACGCCTCGCGAGGGACGAGACGCTCCATCTCGCCGCCTACCTCGGGCGGATCGTCAGCTGGGACGAGCGGGCCGCCGTCCGGATCCAGGCCCGCGGGGGAGTCGTCGGGATCTACGCGCCGTCCCCGCTCGACGTCCTGGTGCTCGTCGTGATGCCGCTCGCGTCCCCCCTCGAGGCGCCGATCGACACCACCGTGTCGGCCGGCCGTCTGCGCGACATCATCGGCGACGTCACGCGCCTGGCCCCCGACACCGACCTCGCGCTGCCTGATCCGGTCACCGGCTCGGCGTCGCTCGCCGTCCTGCCACCGTCCTCGCCGTGGGCGCCCGGTGAGCGAGGGATGGCCGGCGACGTCGTGCCGAGGATCGAGGCGGCCGTTGCGCAGTTCCGCTCGTCGGTCCCTCCCACCGGCTCCTTCCACGCCGAGCTCGTCGCCGAGGCCGCCTGGGACGCAGCGGGCTGGGGCGGACTGCCCATGCGCGCGCTCCACGCCGCGCGCCTGCTCGGCTTCCTCGCCCACCCCGGTGCGCGCATCGAGTCCGCCACGATCAGCGGCTGGAAACGGCTGGTGACGCCGGCCGGTCAGGTGTTCGTCCGCAGCTCCGCGGGCCCCGCCCGGCTCAGCCTCGTCCCGACCTCGCGCTGACGATCCGCGTCACCGCGCGACGTCAGTCCGCGGCGAGGGCGTCGAGCGCGGCACCGAGCGATCACGTCTGCGCGGAGTCGAGCCACGCGATTCATCCGGCGACGATCTCGGCCCGGTCCTGGCAGATCCCGGCGAGGACGCGTCGCCCGGCCGGGGTGGTCGCGAGCTACGAGGACCGGCGGTCGTCGGCGTCGACGGTGCGCTCGCCGTAGCCGTCCTCCCTGATCACGGCCACGATGCGCAGGGTGCATCGATGGCGGTCGGGCCCCGACGATGCGTCCGCCTCCGGTCAGCGGCCGTGCTGCACAGGGGTCGGTGCCGGCGCCGTGGAGGCTCGCACCACGAGCTCGGCGGACAGCCGCGGGGTGCGGACCTTCAGGCCGGCGATGAGGTCGAGAGCCATGCGAGCCGCGAGCCTGCCCTTCTCCTGGAGGTCCTGCGAGACGGTCGTGAGCGCCGGGGTGGCCCGGTGCGCCTCCTCGATGTCGTCGAAGCCCACGACCGACAGCCCGCCCGGGACGGCGATCCCGAGGTCGCGCGCCGCCTCGAGGACGCCGAGCGCCAGTACGTCGGTCACGGCGAAGACGGCGGTGGGCCGACGGGCGGCGGGGACGTCGAGCAGCTCGGTCGCCACGCGCACGCCCTCCTCGTGGGTGTGCACCGTCGCGTGGCCGATGGCGATCGTCGTCCGAGGCTGATCGGCCACTGTGCGGCGGAAGCCCACGACTCGGTCGCGCAGGCCGATGCGCACGGGGATGTCGCGGTTCGCCGTGTCGCCGGGCTCACGACCGGGGAGGCCGACGACGCCGAAGCGCCGGTGCCCGAGCACGAGGAGGTGGTCGGCGGCCAGCGAGGCGGCACGCGCGTTGTCGATCCCGATCATCGGGACGCCGGGGAGCTTGGGGGAGCCCACGGTCACCAGGGGGAGGCGACGCAGGCGCACCGCGGCGACGGCCTCGTCGGTCTCGTCCATGGAGCAGACGACGAACGCGTCGACGAGGGCGTTGCGCACCACGTCTCCGACGTCGTCAGCCTCGGACGGAACGAGCAGCATCGACTGCCCGGCGGCACCGAGCCCGGCGGCCAGGCCGCGCAGCAGCGACACCATGCCAGGGTCCGTGAAGGCGTACTGCAGCTCCTCCGTGAGCAGGACGCCGATCGTCCCCGACCTACGGCGACGCAACGAGCGGGCGGCAGGGTCCGGGCCGCAGTAGCCGAGCTGTGCCGCGACCGCCAGCACACGCTCCCGGGTGGCGGCCGAGAGCTGGTCCGGGCGGTTGTAGGCGTTGGACACAGTCATCCGGGACACGCCCGCCGCGAGCGCCACGGTGTCGAGCGTGGGTCTCGTCCCGGCCATGTCCTAGGTCACCTCCCGTAGCCGTGCAGCTCGGTTGTCCTGCGGAGCGGTCGTCCTGTATCGTTCCAGACTGTATCAATACAGTACGACGAAGAGAGCCCCGCGTTGACCAGCCACTCCCTCGCCCTCACCATCGCGTACGCCGCATCCTTCCTCGGAGTCGTGACGGTCGTGCCGCAGATCCTGCGCACGGTGCGGCACCCGCACATGGGTGGGGTCGCCCCGATGTCCTGGGCGATCAGCGCCATCGCGTGCACGGGGTGGATCACCTACGGCGTCCGCGCCGGCGTCGCGCCGCAGATCCCCGGCAACGTCCTGCTGGTCCTGGGCTCGATCGCGATCGTTCTGCTCGTGCCCAGCGTCCTGTCACGCTCGCGCCGGGCGTTGCTCCTCGTCGCGTCCATGGTGGGCGTCATCGCGGTCTCCACCGCCCTCACGCCGGAGAACGTCGGGTTCCTGGCGTTCGGCATCGGCCTGTTCTCCGCCTGGCCTCAGGTGTTCGCCACCCTGCGCGGCACGCGCGAGGCCGCCGGCGTCTCGCTCACGACCTTCTCCCTCCGCACCGGTGCGGCTGTCGGGTGGCTCGCCTACGCGATCATCGGGCGCGACGTCCCGGTGCTTCTCAGCGCCACGGTGATGCTCACGACCACCGTGCTGGTCCTCGCCGTCGAGGCCTCGCGGCGTACGACCCCGGTGCTCGGCGAGGTGCCCGTCCTCGAGCCGGCCTGATCGGGTCCGACTCGGCCCCGGCCCCGCCCGTCCTCCGGCTACCTCCAGGGGCGGTCGTCGTCGTCACCGCCGCCGTCAGGTCGGCGAGAGCACCGGCGCCGGTGTGTCCTCGAGGTCGCGGAGGGAGTCGCCGCGGGGGATGAGCACGCTGGCCGCGGCGGCGACGAGACAGAGACCACCCGACAGCAGCCAGGCCGTGTCATAGGACCCGGTCATCTCACGCACGGCCCCGGCCACGCCAGCCGAGACGCCCGCACCGATCATGTGGGCGGCGTAGACCCAGCCGAACACCACGCTGGAGCGCTGCAGGCCGAAGCACTCCCGGCACAGGGCCATCGTGGGCGGCACGGTCGCGGCCCAGTCCAGTCCGTAGAGGACGACGAAGAAGAACATCGGCGGTTGCACGGTAGGTGCCCAGAGCAGGTGCACGACCAGCAGCGACGCCCCGCGCAGGCCGTAGTAGGTAAGCAGCAGGTTGCGCGGGTTGTAGCGGTCGGTGAACCAGCCCGACCCGATCACCCCGACGAGGTCGAAGAGCCCGATGAACGCGAGCAGGGATGCGGCCGAGGTGGGTGGTAGCCCGTGGTCGTGCGCCGAGGGGATGAAGTGGGTGCCGATCAGGCCGTTGGTCGTCCAGCCGCAGATGAAGAAGGTCGACACGAGGAGCCAGAACGCCTTGGTACGAGCGGCTTCGCGCAGCCGAAGGATCGCGACGCGCGCTGGGCCGACACCTCCGTCGTGCAGCTCCGGTGCCTCCTTCCAGCCCGCCGACGCGCCGTGGGGAAGGGCTCCGACGTCGCTGGGTCGGTCGCGCAGGAACAGCAGGACCAACGGCACGATAGCCAGTGCGACGACGGCCAGCAGCAACGACGCCCAGCGCCACCCAACCCCGGTTGACAGTCGCGCGAGCGTCGGCAGGAAGAGGAGCTGTCCGGTCGCCGAGCCGGCGGAGAACACACCGGTGACCAGTCCGCGGCGTTCGACGAACCAGCGGTTGGCCACGATGGAGCCCAGGACCAGGGCCAGGCTGCCGGCGCCGACGCCCAGGAAGATGCCCCAGAAGAGCACCAGCTGCCAGGGCTGAGTCATCACCGTGGTGAGGGCCATCCCCAGAGCCAGGACCACCAGCGCTCCGGCGACGACGCGGCGCAGCCCGAGCGCCTCCATCAGAGCCGCGGCGAACGGCGCGACGAGGCCGTAGACGAGGAAGTTGACCGTCACCGCGAGGGAGACTGTGGTGAGCGACCAGGAGAACTCGTCGATCAGGGGGTTGATGAACACGCTCGTGGAGGAGCGGAACGCCGATGCCGCCACCAGCGCCAGGAACGTGACGCCGGCAACGGGCCAGGCGCGGTGCCTCCAGGTCACGGCACCGAGAGCCAGCAGCAGGAGTCCGGCGGCAGCACGACCATGCCGTAGGCCCCGCGCTTGACGCCACCGGACTCGAGCAGGATCTCCCCGTCGAACGTGCAGATCCGGTTGGCCTTGCCGCAGTTCAGCAGCACGAGCACGGGAGACTCGCCCGGGCGGGAGAACGCGACGACGTCGTCGTGCCCGCTCGCCACCCACTCCATCTCGCCGTCGCCGAGCACCGGGCTCTCGTGCCGCACGCGCAGTGCCCGGCGGTACAGGGCCAGCGTGGAGTGCTCGTCGGCTGCCTGCGCCTCGACGGTGAGGCTCGCCCAGTCGTCGGGCTGAGGCAGCCAGGGCGTCCCGGTGGAGAAGCCGTAGGGCGCGGCCGTGCCCGACCACGGCAGCGGCACCCGGCAGCCGTCGCGTCCCTTGGCCGCGCCGCCGGTGCGGAGGTACGTCGGGTCCTGGCGCGACTCGTCGGGGAGGTCGAGGACCTCCGGGAGTCCGAGCTCCTCACCCTGGTAGATGTACGCCGAGCCCGGAAGCGCAAGGGAGACAAGGGAGAGTGCGAGCGCGCGACGACGGCCCGTCGCGAGGTTGTGGGTCAGGTCCGGGCGCACCGGGGCGAGCCGGGTGACGGGACGCCACACGTCGTGGTTGGACAGCACCCAGGTCGGCGGGGCACCGACCGCGGCCGAGGTAAGGAGCGAGGTGCCGATGACCTCCCTGATCGTGGCGGCGTCCCACCAGGCCTTGAGGAAGTGGAAGTTGAACGTCGTGTGGAGCTCGTCGGGACGTGTGTACGCGGCCTGCGCCTCGGTCGTGCGCACCCACGCCTCGCCGACGAACACACGCGGGGGATCGTAGGCGTCGGCCAGGCGGCGCCACTCGCGCCAGATCTCGTGGACACCGGGCTGGTCCCACGCCGGGCCCTGCTCGTTGCCGGCCAGCACCTGGGTCATCGGGTCCTCGACCTCGGGCCCGTCGGGATAGCCGGCGGCCTTGACGAGGGAGTGCGCGACGTCGATGCGCATCCCGTCGACGCCGAGGTCGAACCAGAAGCGCAAGGTGGCGGCGTAGTCGGCGTGGACCTCGGGGTTGTCCCAGTTGACGTCGGGCTGGGAGGTGTCGAAGAGGTGGAGGTACCACCAGCCGGCGTGCCCGGGCACGGGTGTCCAGGCCGGACCGCCGAAGGCGCTCGCCCAGTTGTTCGGCGGCTCCGCGCCGCCTTCCCCCGTGCCGGGCAGGACATGGAAGCGGGACCATTCCGGTGATCCCGGGGCGGTCTGCAGTGCGGCCCGGAACCAGGCGTGCTCCCAGGAGAAGTGGTTGGGAACGACGTCGACGAAGACGCGAAGGCCGAGTGCATGGCTGTCCTGCACGAGGCCCTGCAGGTCATCGACGGTGCCGAGGCGCGGGTCGACGTCGCGCGGGTCTGCGACGTCGTATCCGCCGTCGAGCAGGGGCGAGGGGTAGAACGGCGAGAGCCAGATCGCGTCGACGCCGAGGTCGGCGATGTGACTCAGGTGTGAGCGGATCCCCGGGAGGTCGCCGATGCCGTCACCGTCGGAGTCGGCGAAGGACCTCGGGTAGATCTGGTAGACGACGGCATCACGCCACCAGGCCCGGCTGACCCGCGGCGGGATCCCGGCGTTGCCCTCACGGTCGGGGAGATCGATCGTCATCGTGGCTCCTGCTGCATCGTGATCGTGTCGGGGGAGCCCTCGGGCATCGTGTTGACCATCGCGATCGCCGCACCCACCAGGTAGCGCCAGAGCTCCTGCTCCAACGCCGGGTCGAGACCGCCCTCGGCCATGGTGTGGTCGAGGGCCGCGCGCATGTGGTCGAGCCAGCGATCACGCGCCGCCTCGTCGATGACGTACGGATTGTGGCGCATGCGCAGGCGCGGGTGGCCGCGCTCGTCGGAGTAGGTCGTCGGTCCGCCCCAGTACTGGGTGAGGAACAGCCTGAGCCGGCGCTCGGCCGGCTCGAGGTCGCCCTCGGGGTACATCGGGCGCAGCACGTCGTCGTCGGCGATCCCCTCGTAGAACCGGTGCACGAGGGTCTCGAAGAACGCGGCCCCGCCCATGTCGTCGAACGGCGTCGTCTGGGATGGCATGGGGCCATTGTGCCGCGCCCACCCCGGCGGTCCCGTCACCCGGGCGGCCCAGCCAGACGGCGCGCCCTGAGGCCGACACTCCCTCATGACCGCCTCCCTCCTGACGGACGACGCTGGCGGGCGCCCGCCCCTGTCGCGGCGACGGGTCCTAGGCCTCGCGGCAGCTGCCGCTGCGTCCGTCCCGATGATCGACACCCTCCTGGCGGGTGCGGCCTCCGCTACCCCCGCGGCCACAGCCGTGTCGACCGGTGCGGTCGTCGTCGAGCGGTCCGTGCGCCAGGATCCGGTGGTCGGCCAGCCGGGGCGTCCGCCGTCGCACCGCGTCCCGTCGTCGCGCCCGGCCCAGCTGCACCTGCTCCGCCGGGCCACGTACGGTCCGACGCCGGCGTCGGTGGCGGAGCTCGCATCTTCGGGTACGGCCGGATGGCTCGAACGCCAGCTGGCACCGTCGACCGTCCCCGACCCCAACGGTGTCCTGCTGCGGTCGCTGTACCCCGAGCAGGGCTGGACCATCGCCCAGGTGTACCAGCAGATCGCTGCCGGGAAGGTGTCGCGGTTCTCCTGGGACGTGATGATCCCGTTCGCCCAGTACACCGTCGCCATGGCCACCTGGAGCTCGCGCCAGCTCTATGAGGTGATGGTGGAGTTCTGGTCCAACCACCTCAACGTCACCAACCCCTCGGACGGGGTCTGGGACAACCGCCAGGACTACGACCGCACGGTCATCCGGCCGAACGCGCTCGGCCGCTTCAGCGACATGCTGGCCGCCAGTGCGTCGCACCCCGCGATGCTGCAGTACCTCAACCAGGCCGACTCCACGGGCGACGCCCCCAACGAGAACTACGGGCGCGAGCTGCTCGAGCTGCACACGGTCGGTGTTGACGCCGGCTACTCCGAGGCCATGGTGCTCGACTCGGCGCGCATCATGACCGGCTACACGCTCCAGTGGGACGAGGCACAGCCGCACTACAACGAGTACGCGTATGACGCCTCGATCCACTGGACCGGGCCGGTCAGCGTCCTCGGGTTCTCCCACGCCAACGCGGCCGCGGACGGCCGGCCGGTCGTGAACTCCTACCTCTCCTACCTCGCGCACCACCCGGCGACGGCACACCGGATCGCGACGAAGCTGGCGCTTCGCTTCGTCTCGGACACCCCGCCGTCCGCCCTGGTCGAGCGGCTCGCTGCGATCTATCTCGCCAGCGACACCGCGATCGTCCCCGTGCTGCGCCACCTGTTCACCTCGGCCGAGTTCCTGGGCTCGCGCAGTCGCAAGGTGCGCCGACCGTATGAGGACCTGGTGGCGACGCTCCGCACGCTCGGCTACTCGCTGCTGCCGTCCACGGCGACGGTGGCGGACCGGCGCAGCGGGCCAGAAGCTCTGTACTGGCGCGCCGAGTCGCTGCAGCAGGCCCCCTTGGCGTGGATCCCGCCGAACGGCTATCCCGACGTCGCCTCCTCCTGGACCGCCGCCGGCGGCCTGCTGGAGCGGTGGAACATGCACATGGGCCTCGCCGGTGGCTGGTGGCCCAGCAGCGACCGCATCACGGTGCCCAAGCTCGCGACGATGCTGCCCAAGACGCTGACGACCTACGGTGCGCTCGTCGACGCCCTCGCTGCGCGCCTGACCGGCGAGCCGCTGCCCGCAGCGGACACCGCGGCCGTCCTCACCTTCCTCGGCAGGACGCCCACCGCCGCGGTGAAGGCCGATGACAGCGCCGTGACCTACGACCTGGACCGCCTCGTCGCCATCCTGCTCGACACCCCGAACCACCAGCTGCGGTAGGGCGGACGACATGAGCACCTCCACCGGCTGCAGCACGTGCAGCGGCAAGGCCGACGCCGTCGGCATCGACCGGCTCGTGAGCCGTCGGTCGTTCCTGCGCGGCGCCGTCGGGGTCACTGCCGCGGCCATGGCCGGTCTCGCGGCCCCGGAGCTCACCACGCGGATGGCGTTCGCCGCTTCCCCGTCCTACGACGGCGACGTCCTCGTCGTGCTCTCGATGCGCGGCGGGTTCGACGGCATGTCGGCCATCGTGCCGCTCGGCGATCCCGACTACCTCCTCGCGCGCCCCACGATCGGGATCCCGAAGTCGCAGGCGCTGCCCACGGGGAGCCTGTTCTGGGGGCTGCACCCCGACCTCGCACCGCTGAAGCCCTGGTGGGACGCCGGGACCTTCGGCGCAGTCCAGGCCGTCGGCGCCCCTGACCCGACGCGCTCGCACTTCGCGGCGACCGAGGAGATGGAGCGTGCCGCCCCGGGGTCGTCGCTGCGGACGGGATGGCTCGACCGCACGTTGGGTCTGCGCCCGGCCTCGAGCGTCTTCCAGGGCGTCGCGCTCGGTGACTCCCTCGCCCCGGAGTCGATGGCCGGGCCGTTCGACGAGCTCGCGTTCGGCAACATCGACGGCGTCACCCTCGACAGCGTCTACGGCAACACCCCGGCGGAGATCGCCGCCGACGGGGCGCGCTGGGCGACGGCCCTGGGTGCGCTGCACTCACGCATCCCGTCCCTGACCGGGTCGGCGAGCGCCGCCCTCGGTGCGGTCGCGACCACGCGGTCGCTGGCCGCAGCCGGATACACACCCGCGCACGCCGCGGTCTACCCGCACCTCGTGGCCGGAGGTGCCTACGAGAACAGTCCGCTGTCAGCGGCGCTCTATGACGTCGCACGGCTGATCCGGGCGAACGTCGGCCTTCAGGTCGTCTGCCTGGACTACGACGACTGGGACATGCACGCCAACCTCGGCACGATCGGGAACGGCCGCTTCCACGAGCGGCTCTCGGAGTGGTCGGCGTGCATCGCGGCGTTCCTCACCGACCTCGGGCCAGCAGGGACGGCGAACCTCTCGATGGTCACGCTCTCGGAGTTCGGCCGACGGGTCGAGCAGAACGGCGACCAGGGCCTCGACCACGGTCACGGCAACGCGATGCTGATCTTCGGCGGCGGCGTCGACGGGGGCAAGGTGCACGGCGCCTGGCCGGGGCTGGCGGCCGACAAGCTCGACGACGGCGACCTCGCCGGGACGACCGACTACCGCGACGTCCTGGCCGAGGTGCTCACCCATCGCTGCCGTCAGCCCGTTGCCGACCTCACCTCGGTGTTCCCGGCGCGCGGGACGTTCGCCTCGGTCGGGGCGTTCACTCAGAAGGCGTGACGACGGGATCGGTGGTCGGCGGCAGGGCGGTCCCGGCCGACGTGGTCGGGGGAGCCGAACGCACGGTCGAGCCCACCTCCTGGGCATCGAGCAGCTCGGCGTCGGCCCGGATGTTGCGCAGCATCGAGCCGAAGATGGTGCCGTGGAAGGGCAGCATGCTCTTCCAGTAGGCGTGGCCACCGAGCCCTTGCGGGTGGAACAGCGCCCGCTGCGTGTAGACGGTGACGGGCTTCCCGTCAGGGTCGCCGATGACGCGAATCCCGAGCTCGAGCCAGGCCAGCCCCGGCATCCGGAACTCCCCGCGCAACCGCAGCAACTGCTCGGGAATGCGCTCCTCGACCCGCCAGAAGTCAAGAGGGTCACCGACTCTGAGCCGGTCCGGGTCACGGCGTCCACGCTGCAGGCCGACGCCGCCGCCGGCTCGGTCGATCCAGCCGCGGATCTCCCAGGCCAGGGGGAAGGAGTAGTAGCCGCGCTCGCCACCGAGCCCCTCGATGACGTGCCACAGGGCTGACGGCGACGCGTGCACGACGGTGGCCCGTTCGTCGGTGTAGAGCGATCCGCCGGCCCAGTTCGGGTCCGAGGGAAGAGGCTCGCTCGGGGCGTAGGGCAGGCTCGAGCTCGACCAGATGGTGCGCACCTCTGCCTCACGGATCTTCGTGAGCGCGAGCTCGACCGAGCGCTCGTAGGGCACAAGCCCCCCGGGCGGGTCGGGGATGTACTGCGCGATGTCGTGCTCGCCTGCCACCGTGCGCATCGTCACGCTGGCGACGAGCGGGGCGGCGACGGTGCGCGGCACGGGCGTGATGAGCCCGACCCAGTGGCTCGAGAGGTTCGGCGTCCCGAGGGGCATCCGGATGACGAGGCGCTTGCGCAGCCCGGCGGCGTGCGCGTAGCCGTGCATCATCAGCTCATAGGTGATGACGTCGGGGCCACCGATGTCGAAGACGCGGCTGACCTCGGGTGGCAGGTCGGCGCAGTGGAGGAGGTAGTAGAGGACGTCGCGGATCGCGATCGGCTGGGTCGGCGTGCGCACCCAGGCCGGCGTCACCATGACCGGCAGCCGCTCGGTGAGGTACCGCACCATCTCGAAGCTGGCGGACCCGCTGCCGATGATGACCGCGGCCCGCAGCTCGGCGGTCGGCACACCGCTGAGCTGCAGGATCTCCCCGACCTCGGCCCGGCTCCGGAAGTGCACGCTCAGCTCGTTCTCGGGGACGTCGGGCTGGAGGGCACCGAGGTAGACGATCCGGGAGAGCTTCTCGTCCCTGGCTGCCGCCGCGAACGTGCGCGCGACCTGTCGCTCGACGTCGTGGAAGCCCTCACCGGCCATCATCGAGTGCAGCAGGTAGTAGGCGACGTCCATGCCGTGGAGGGCGTGGTGCACCGCGTCGGGGTCCCCGGCGTCGCCCGCGACCACATCGACGTCGCCGACCCAGGTGCGGTCGGCCAGCCGCTCGGGGTGACGGGCCAGGACGCGGACCTCATGGCCCGCGGCGAGCAGCTCGGGGACGAGGCGTCCCCCGATGTATCCGGTCGCTCCGGTCACGAGACAGCGCATGGGGCCAGTCTGTCCGCGGTCGGAAGACCACGCACATCAGGGGGTGGTGGCCACGATCGCGTCGAGGGTCCGGGCGATCTCGAGCGAGGTGTCCAGGGGGAGGACCCACGCCTCGTCGCCGCGCGCGCGCGAGGCCACCGCCTCGACCATGATCTGGTAGGCGTCGCAGGCCTCGAACGCCTCCACCCGCTCGACGCCGTCCTCGACGACCGTCATGGTCGCGGGCTCACGCCAGCTGGTGAAGGAGGGGTGCGCAAGCTCGACGCTGAGCTCGGTCGAGGCCGCCCGCAGGCCTTGGGACTCGTCGCGTTCGAACGACGCTGTGACCTCGGCGCGGCCGCGCGGCGAGGACAGCACGGCAGTGGTCGTGAGATCGACTCCCGTCGGTCCGACCTGGCACTCGACATCGGATGTCGCCACGTCGTCGCCGAGGATCGCGAGAGCGCCGGCCACGGCGTAGCAGCCGACGTCGAGCAGGGCGCCGCCGCCGCGCGCGGGATCGAGGCGGTAGTTGTCGTGCGGTACGCCGCTGAAGGTGAACCACGACTCCACGTCGAAGGGGCCGGGTGCTCCCGCCACGAGGGCCTCGAAGCGGCGCATGCGGGGATGCCAACGGTTCCAGGCACCCTCGACCAGGAGGAGCCCGGCCTCGCTGGCAGCGGTGGTCATCTCCGCGACCTCGTGCGCGGTGAGGCCGAGGGGCTTCTCGCAGAGCACGTGCTTTCCGCCTTCGAGCGCCGCCAGCACCCAGCGGAGGTGGGCGTCGTTGGGCAGGGAGAGGTAGACGATGTCGACGTCCTCAGCGGTGCAGACGGCTTCGTAGGAGTCGACCGTACGGATCGGGTCGAGCGCCGCCGCACGTCCGGCGTCGCGGCTGGCGACGACCTGGAGGACGGAGCCGGCGGCCGCGTGGACGACGGGCGCGACACCGCGGGACGCTACGAAGCCGGCGCCGAGGAAGCCCCAGCGCACCGTCTTCGGAGCGGTCATCGCGGGACCACAGGTCGTCCGCCGTCCTCGGCGGAGACGCGGGCAGCCTCCATGACGGCGAGGACGCGGCGCGACTGCGCGCCGGTCACCGTCATCGGCAGACCGAACCGCACCCGGTCAGACACCTCGCGGTGGAAGCCGTACGCCTGGGCCGACGGGGTCGCGACGCGGGTGACGCTGCCGTCGGGCGTGTGCAGCTCCAGGGTCGGGGGCGAGTCGGCCGGGGCGAGGACGTCCTCGACGAGGGTCCCGATGTCGTTCCGCGAGAGAATCGTCTCGACGCGCCAGTCGCCCACGACGGCGCCGAGCGTACCGAGCACGTACCAGCGGGGCTTCAGCGCGGCGGCGAGGTCGGAGTGGACGAACTCCGCCTCGACGCCGTCGACGAAGCGGATCGTGGTCCTGGAGTGGTCGGCGTTCGTGACGTCGAACCACCGGAGCTTGTGCGACGACGCGGTGACGTAGTCGATGTCGGTCGGCACGATGTCCAGCACCTGGTCGAACACGTGCGATCCCCAGTCGTAGAAGGCACCGCCGGACACGGACTCGTCGGAGTGCCACAGGTTGCAGGGATGGCCGTAGCCGCCGACGAAGGTCTCGATGTGGAACACGTCCCCGAGCGCGCCGGAGGCGACGAGCCGACGCACGGCGAGGTGGTCGGGGTCATAGCGACGGTTCTGGTAGACGGCCGCGAGGAGCCCCGCGGCGTCGGCCTCGGCGAGCACTTCGTCCGCCTCCGCCGTCCGGATCGCGAAGGGCTTCTCCACGATGACGTGCTTGCCGGCCCGGATGGCGCGAAGGGCCCACTGCGCGTGGGTGCTCGGCGGGGTCGAGACCACGACGAGGTCGACGTCGTCGCGGTCGATCAGGGTGTTCGCGTCACCGGTGGTCGTGATGCCGGGTGCGGCCGCGGCGGCGGCGTCGCGTCGCTCGTCGCTCGTGTCGCAGACGGCGGCGAGATGGAGGCCGTCGACCGCCCGCACCGCGCGGCTGTGCTCGTGCCCGATCGCGCCGTAGCCGAGCAGCCCGACGCCGACGGGCGACGGCTCAGGAACGCCGCACACGAGCCGGACCAGTGCTAGGAGCATGCGGGTCGCGTCACGGTCTGCTGCGGCGTCGGGTGTGGAGCCGAGGGTCCAGGCCGCTGTCGACGTCGAGGGCCGCCAGGTCAGGACGGGGTGCTCCGCGAGCCCGATGCGCGCGAAGCGCAGGACGTCGACGTCGTCGGACACCTTGTCGACGAGGGGGACACGGTCGCGCAGGTGCCCGTGCTCGCCGATGTGGTCGTCGTGGGCGTGCACGTGGCCGGGGGCGCGCAGCGAACCGGCGGCCGCAGCGCCGGCGCGGACCCGGATGTCGTGGACCGGGGTGCTGGCACCGAGCAGCAGCCCTGCCGCGTCGGCGAGCACCCCGTCGGGGTCGGCCGAGGTGAGCGTGGGGCCGGCGAGGACGACGCGCACAGCGGGGTCCGCCAGGGCGGCGGCGAGGTCCGCGGTCAACGGGCGGTCGGCCCACACCACGACGACGTCGGCGTTACGCAGGTCGTCGGCCGATCCTGGGCTGCCGACGTCCGTGACGCCCGCAGCGGCCAGCCGCCCACGCAGCGACTCCACGGTGTCGGCGAGCTGCGGTTGGGTGAGCTCGACGATCCAGGCGGTACGCATCACCGTCCGACCTTAGGCGAACTGCGGGACGAGGACACCTCGACCGCGTTCTTCAGCGGGCGGTGGATCGTCGGGTCCGGCGGACCGGACGGGTTCCCTCGGCCGGACTCCGGGCCGGATCCAGGGGTGTCAGGGGCGTGGCGCCGCGCCGGTCGAGCCCTGGCCCTGAGTGCCGGGCAGGTGGTTCCGCTGCAGGACCGGCACGCGCACCCCGGCCTCGTCGAAGGCACGCTTGAGCTGCTCGCGCAGGGCCCGTGACGCCGCCATCTGCTGGTCGGGCGCCGCCTTCGCCGTGACTCGCACGAACACGGCCTCGCCGCTCACGCTCTCGACGCCGGCGTAGGTCGGTGTGCCGAACAGGATTCCGTCGTACGTGGCATCGCCGTCCATCTGGGCGCCCACCTCCTCGACGATGCGACGGATCCGGTCGAGGTCCTCGTTGTAGGCGATCGGGACGTCGACGATCGCCATCGTCCAGCCCTGCGAGCGGTTCCCGACGCGGAGGATCTCGCCGTTGCGGACGTACCAGACCACGCCGGAGGTGTCGCGAACGCGTGTGACCCGCAGCGTGACCTCCTCCACCGTGCCGGTCGCGGGCCCGAGGTCGACGAAGTCGCCGACGCCGAACTGGTCCTCGAGCACCAGGAAGATGCCGGAGAGGAAGTCCTTGACCATCGTCTGGGCTCCGAAGCCGAGAGCGACGCCCACGACTCCCGCGCTCGCGAGCAGCGGAGCGAGGTTGACGCCGCTCTGCGCGAGGATCAGCAGCAGCGCGAGGCCGCCGACGGTGAACGTCGTGATGCTCCGCAGCAGCTGCCCGAGCGCCTCTGCGCGCTGCTCGCGCCGCGCCGACATCAGGACCTCGGTCAGCTCCTGGGTGTGCTCGACCGAGCGCGCCTGGCCGGGCCGTTCCTGGCTCAGCCGCCGCTTCGCATCGTTGGTGACCCGGCGGATGAGCCGTACGACGACCCACCACACCAGGACCGCGAGGGCGATCGTGAGCAGGATCGTGAGCGCGTAGGTCGTCAACCAGCTCAGGATCGCGGTCCACAGGGCCTGGGCCTTGGACGGAGTCTCGGCGAGCAGGGTGACAGACAGCGCGGACATGGAGCCAGCGTAGGTCAGGGCGTGGTGAGACCCGTCCACCGTGCGATGAACGCGAGCGCCTCCGCCTGCTCGTCGATGGCGGTCGACAGCTTTCGCGCTCCGTGACCGACGTCTCCCTCGCTGCGGATGAGGACCGGTCGGGTGCCCGAGGTCGCGTGCTGCAGGGCGGCGCAGAGCTTCCGCCCGTGCATCGGATCGGTTCGGGTGTCGTTGTCGAACACCATGAACAACGTCGCCGGGTAGTCCGTGCCCACGAGGACGTTGTGATACGGCGAGTAGGCCAGCAGCCAGTCGAGCTCCTCGGGTACAGCGGGGTCGCCGTACTCGGAGATCCAGGACTCGCCGAGGCCACCCTCGTGGCTCACGTCCGTCGATGCGTAGCGGACCATGTCGAGCAGCGGCGCCTGGCACACGACCGTGCCGTAGAGGTCCGGGCGCTGGGTCAGCGCGGCTCCGACGAGGAGGCCGCCGTTGCTGCCGCCGTTGATCGCGAGCTGGTCACGCGTGGTCCAGCCCTCGGCGGTGAGCCATTCCGCTGCCGCGTGGAAGTCGTCGAAGACGTTCTGCTTCGTGGCGAGCATGCCCGCGCGGTGCCACTCCTCGCCCTCCTCGCCGCCGCCGCGCAGCCCCGCCACGGCATAGACGCCGCCGGCCTCGACCCAGGCGAGTGCCGTGGGGTTGAACCCGGGCTGCATGGAGATCCCGAAACCGCCGTAGCCGTACAGGATCGTGGGCCTCGGCCGGTCGGCGTCGGCCGTGGGGGACAGGACGAACATCCGCACCTCGGTGCCGTCGGCGGAGGTGTAGGTGACCTGGCGGCTGACGACGTGCGGAACCTCGACCTCGCCGGGAGGGGAGGCGTACAGCTCGACCTCGCCGGTGCGGGCGTCGTAGGTGTAGACGTGGGGCTGCGTGGTGTAGTCGGTGTAGACGAACCAGACGACCGGCCCGCCGTCAGGCTGCTCGACGAGGCCACCGAGGGTCCCCACGCCCGGGAGCGGGATCGTGCCGATGCGCTCACCCGTGGCGAGGTCGTGGAGCGACACCTCGCCCACCGTGTGGCGCGTCCAGGCGACGGCCATGAGCGGGCGGGCGAGCTCGGCACCGTCGAGGATCGCGAAGTCCTCGAGCACCGCCAGCTGGTCCTCGGCCACGACGTCGACCCAGTGCTCGGCGGTCGGGGTCTCGGGATCGACGACGGTGATCCTGCCGCGCGGTGCGTCACGATCGGTCCCGACGTAGGCCCTGCCGTCGCGACCGAAGTGGATCGAGGTGTGCGCGTCGACGTCGATCTGCACCTCCATCAGTGCCGGTGCCTCGGGCGAGGACGACGTGAGGTCGGCGATCCAGAGGTCGTTGCGCGGCTCGGTGCCCTCCGAGCTCGAGACCTGCAGCCATCGTCCGTCGCGGCTCACCGAGACGCCGAAGTAGCAGGTCTTCGCCCGGCCCTCGCCGAACACGAGGACGTCCTGCGAGGTGTCGGTGCCGACCCGGTGCAGGTACACCCGGCGGTGGTACTGCTGCTCGTTCGCGGGAAGCACCGCAGGGTCGAGACGGCGCACGTAGTAGTACGCCTCGCCGCCGGGGAGCCAGGCGATGGGGGAGTAGCGCGCCCGGTCGATCGGGCCGTCGACGACGTCGCCGGTCGCGACGTCCATGACCCGAACGATCGACTCCTCCGTACCGCCCTCGGAGAGCTGGTAGGCGAGGAGGTCGCCCTCCTTGCTGGGCTGCCAGCCGTCGAGGGTCGTGCGTCCGGTGGGGTCGAGAGCGACGGGATCGATGAGGACCCGCTCGGTGCCGTCGGGGTCGATGGTCCAGAGCAGAGCGAAATCCTGCTCCGCCGTGCGGCGCATGAAGAAGCAGCGATCGCCGCGGAAGTACGGCGGCGAGATGCCGCCCGCCGCAACGAGGTCCGTCAGCCGGTCCCGGAAGTACGTCGTCGTCGTCCAGCTCTCGTGCTCCTCGGCGAGGAGGGCCGCCTGGGCGGCCGACCAGGCCACCGTGCGCTCGTCGTCGGGCTTCTCGAGCCAGCGGTAGGGGTCGGGGACGATTCGCCCGTCGAAGTCGTCGACGTCGTCGACACGGGGAGCAGCGGGGTAGGTCGGCACGGCGTCCACCCTAGGAGGCGGTGACCGCCGGTCCGCCTCGGACGCATCCCTCGCGTGCGTGTGTCGTGGTGAGCCGACGCGGTGAGGTGCCGCGTGAGGCGGTGCGTGAGGGCCCTCGCGATGCCTTGGCGGACGATTGCCTGCGACGTGGGAACCGGATGGTGCAGCGGCGCGAAGCAGCGCAGCGTGGCGTCGCGCGCCGGTGCCCCCAGCTTCGAGAGGGGTCGGAGAACCTGACTGTCCCTTGACCTTTGGGGGCGTTCGACGGTCGGGGGGGTCGGCTGGTAGGGCCCCATGTGTGCGATACCGCCCTCGGGTCCCGGGAGCCGAGGCCCCCGCCTCGCCCACCTGGCCGCCCGGTTCGACGCTGCCGCCGCAGCGGGGCTAGCGGCCGGGCTCGCGCAGGGTTCGTGGTCGGACGTCCCCGCGGCGGCGGTGCCGTCCGGGGACCGGGTCGTGGAGTCCGTGCGCGCGGAGGCCATCGTCCGTCAGGTAGCCAAGACCGGCACCGTCGATGATGTGACGCGTGCGGTGGCCCGGTTGCGGCTCATCGCCGACCCCGACGGGGT
>JBBRAQ010000043.1:0-31735 GCA_038206635.1 Candidatus Nanopelagicales bacterium
CCACAGCCCCAGGAACGTCGACTCGAGGAAGAACGACGCGAGCCCCTCGACCGCGAGCGGGGCACCGAAGATGTCGCCGACGAAGCGGGAGTAGTCACTCCACGCCATGCCGAACTGGAACTCCTGGACGATTCCGGTGACCACGCCCATCGCGAAGTTGATCAGCAGCAGCTTGCCGAAGAACTTCGTGGCCTTGAGCCACTTCTCGTCACCGGTGCGGAACCACGCGGTCTGCATGATCGCGACCAGGAACGAGGTGCCGATCGTCAGGGGGACGAACAGGAAGTGGTAGACGGTGGTGATACCGAACTGCCACCGAGCGAGATCTAGCGCGCTCATCGACGGGCTCCTCCGGATTCGGGGGGCGTGCTCATGCCAGGGCCTGGCGGGTTCACGTCATGCACTGAACACTTTGCATCATCGCCAGGGGCTCCGATGAGAAGTTCGCTGTGAACCTGATCGCATAGCGCAGGCTTACCTCACCCCTGTGGAGCATTCGCTCGCACAAACAGGCTGGGTGCGGCCAGGCTTGCCTTGGCCGTCACGGCGGGTGCTCACCACCAGAACGACCGGGCCGGAACGCGGGATCCGGACGCGGTGTCCGTGCGCCGGTGGCTCGACGTGGTCGCGGCGGCCAGGATGTGCCGGTGACCACTGCCGCCGACGCCGCCGCCGGACCGCCCGGAGTGGGGTCCGGGGGCGCCGTGGGCGCCCGGGCCTCGGATGCTGTCGACGCCGGGGCGCCCGCGCCGTCCCCCACGCGGCTGTGGTCGGCGATGTCGATCGTCTATGTCGTCTGGGGATCGACCTACCTCGCGATCGCCCTCGCGATCGAGACGATGCCTCCGCTCGTGGCCCTCGGGAGCCGGTTCCTCGCCGCCGCGGCCCTCCTGGGCCTCTACCTCCTGATCCGGCGCGGACCGGGCGCCCTGCGGGTGCGCTGGCCCGAGCTCCGCGGTGCGGCCGTCGTCGGCACGCTGCTCCTCGGCGTGGGGATCGGGGTGCTGACCCTCGCCGAGCGCTACGTCCCGAGCGGGGTGGCGGCGCTCATCGTCGCGATCATGCCGCTGTGGGTCGTGCTGCTCCGCGCGGTCACCGGCGACTGGCCCTCGCTGGTGACCTGGCTCGGGGTCGCCGTCGGGCTCGTCGGCCTGGTCGTCCTGGTCAACCCCGCGGCGCACGGCGACGCGGCGGTGGCCGACGCCGCGCAGCGCACCCTCTGGTCGGTCGCGATGCTCGGCAGCACCGCGTGCTGGGCGTTCGGCTCGTTCCTGCAGCCCCGGATCCGCACGCCGCGCGACCCGCTCGTGCTGACGACCTTCGAGATGCTCACCGGCGGCGTGGTCCTGCTCGTCGTGGGACTGCTCCGCGGGGAGCACCTCGACGCGATGGCGCACGCGAGCGCGCGTTCCTGGCTGGCCTGGGGCTACCTCGTCCTCATCGGGTCGCTGGTGGCCTACACGGCGTACGTCTGGGTGGTGGGCCACGCGCCGCTGTCGCTGGTCGCGACCTACGCCTACGTGAACCCCGTCGTCGCGGTGCTGCTGGGCTGGTGGATCCGCAGCGAGCCGCTGACCTTCGGCGTCCTCGTCGGCGGTGCCATCGTCGTGTCCGGCGTGGTCCTGGTCGTCAGCGGCGAGCGTCTCGCCCGGCCCCCGCGCCTCCCCGCCTGAGGCTCTGGCTCTGCGCCGAGCTAGCCCGGGACGAAGTCGCGGCTGACGGTGAGGAACCGGTCGTTGGCGGCCGCCTCGCCGATCGTGACGCGAACACCCTCTTCCCCGTACGGGCGGACCGCGAGGTTGACGGCTTCGCAGGCCCGGACGAAGTCCCCGATCCGGGCACCGACGCGCAGCCACACGAAGTTGGCCTGGCTCGGCGGCAGCGCCCAGCCCTGCTCAGCGAGCTCGAGCTCGACGCGGGTGCGCTCCTCCACGAGGGCCTCCACCCGCGCCATCAGCTCCGCCTCGGCAGCGAGGGAGGCAAGCGCCGCGGCCTGGGCGAGGGAGGAGACGCCGAAGGGCACGGCGGTCTGACGCAGGCCCGTGGCCACGGCCGGGTGCGCGATCGCGAACCCGACGCGCAGCCCAGCGAGGCCGTAGGCCTTGGAGAAGGTGCGCAGCACCGCGACGTTGGGCCGGTCGCGGTAGGTCTCGAGCCCGCGCACGGCCTCAGGGTCGCGGACGAACTCGACGTAGGCCTCGTCGAGGATCACCAGGATGTCGCGGGGCACGCGGTCCAGGAAGCGGTCGAGGTCGACCTGCCGCACGACGGCGCCGGTCGGGTTGTTGGGCGTGCACACGAAGATCACACGGGTGCGCTCGGTGATCGCGTCGAGCATCGCCTCGAGGTCGTGCGACTCGTCGGGGAGGAGCGGCACCGTCACCGGCGTCGCTCCGCCGATGATCGTCATGATCGGGTACGCCTCGAACGACCTCCAGGCGAAGAGCACCTCGTCACCGGGGCCTGCGGCGATCTGGACGACCTGCTGGAGCAGGCCCACCGACCCCGTGCCGAGCGCGATGTGGTCGCGCGGGACGCCGTGACGCTGCGCGAGGGCGTCGACGAGGGCAGTGGCCGACGGGTCGGGGTAGCGGTTGGTCGACGCCGCAGCCCCGGCGATCGCCTCGAGGACGCCGGTCAGGGGCGGGAAGGGATTCTCGTTGCTCGAGAGCTTGTAGGGGGTCGGGCCGGCAGAGCCCGCGGGCGGGCGGCCGGCGACGTAGGCGGGCAACCGGTCGAGGGTCTCGCGCAGACGCGGTGTGCTCTCGGACATGCGGTGACCCTACCGAGACGCCGTGCTCCCACCCGTCGAGGCACTCCGTCACTAGCGTGACGGCCATGGAGCGGATGGGCGGCCTCAGCCTGCGCACGCGGATGGCGCTGCTCGCGATCGTGGCACTGCTCGCCCTGGTCGTCATCGGTCTGCTCGTGCTCGCCGCCTACGGCGACGTCGCCGCGTCGACCAAGGCCGTCCAGAACGCCGCGCCCGCCGACCGTGACGCGGCGATCGAGGGGCTGGCCGGGGTCGCCCGCCGGATGGCCCTGGCCCTGCTCGTCTCCGGTGGCGTGGTCGTGGCCCTGGGCGCCGGCACCTACCTGGTCGCGCTCCGCTGGGTGCTGCGCCCGCTCGAGGCACTTCGCGGGCAGCTGCGCGAGGTCGCCAGGGACGGCCACCGCGAGCACGTCATCGTGCCTAGCGGCCCCCCCGAGCTCTGGGCCGTCGGCGCCGACGCCGAGGCGATGCGCCGGGCCCTGCTGGCCGAGGGCGATGCCGCCCGAGCCGCCGACGAGGGGCTCAGGCAGGAGAGCCCGGTCGTGTCCGCGCTGCGTGCCGACCTCGCCACCGAGAACGACCCGGTCGCCCAGCGGCTCGACGTCCACGGGGAGGTCCACGCCGCGCAGGGGGTGCTCGCCGGCGACTGGTGGGGCGTCGTCCACCTCGACGGCGACCGCACGGCCCTGCTGCTCCTCGACGTCGCCGGTCACGGCGAGCTGGCCGGCCTCATCACGCAGCGGCTGCGCTCGGTCCTCGTGGTCGCGCTCCGCTCGGGCTTCGACGCCGGCACGACCCTCACCCGTGGCGCGCTCTCCTTCGCCGATGCCGTCGACGGCCGCTTCGCGACCGGCCTGGTCATCGTGCTCGACCCGGCCGCCGGCGTCCTGACCTGGGCGAACGCCGGGCACCCGGCCGGGTGGGTGCTGCCCGGTGGCGAGGTCGGCGCCCGGGTACCGCTGGCACCCACCGGACCACTGATGTCGTGCCTGGGCGGGACCTGGACGACGTCGTCGGCGCCTCTCGACGTCGATGATCTCGTCGTGATCTGGTCCGACGGGCTCGTCGAGGGCCGAGAGGCCGAGCACGACGTGGCCGACGCCGAGCTGGCCCGCATCGTCGGTACCGCTGTCGGTACCGCTGTCGGTGCCGCTGCCGGTGCCGGTGCCGGTGCGAGCCGAGCACCGCGGGAGCTCGTCGGCGCCGTGCTCGCCGCGCTACGCGTCGAGGCGCAGGACTGGCGGCGCGACGACGTCACCCTGGTCGTCGCGCGCCGCACGCACTGAGGCCCGATCCCCACCCGGCGGACCCCCCACCCGCGGGTCAGGAAGACCGTCCGTACGGCTGATCAGGCCCGGGTCTTCAGTTCCCGTCCCGACGGGCCGAGACCATGAAGGGGAAACCGCCCCGCCGCGTACACCTGAGAGGGGGATCCGTGAGCCCACAGGCCGGGTGGTACGCCGACCCGACCGATCCCTCCGCCCTGAGGTGGTGGGACGGCGAGCAGTGGACCACGCAGACCCAGCCTGCGCCGCGCGAGCTCGCGCTCGCCGGCGCCTCGAGCATGCCCGCGGCCGCCGCGGCCTCGGCAGCGCCCGCAGCCCTCGCGCCGGCGCCTCCCGCGAGCGCCGCCTCCTCGGTCATCCCCACCCTGGCCCCGCTCATCGTGGACCCGCACCCGGCCCGGACCCACACCGCCGACCCCGTCAGGATCGCGGTGCCTGAGCCCGCGGTCGCGGACCGCTCGGCCCCGGTGCCGCGCGCCGAGCCGGCCGCTACGCTCTCCAAGCCCGCCGCGGCCGCGCACCCCGCCGGAACGGTCATGCCCCGGGGCACGGCCCAGGTGGAGCTCGGCGCCGCCGCCGCGGCCGCCGCCACCTGGGTGGACCCACCGTCCGCCGCTGTCTCGGGCACCACCTCGCAATGGGCCGGCCCGTCGGGCGGCGGCCAGCGCAACCAGTCCTCCCGGACGGGCTTCAGCCCTGAGCCGTCGGCGCACGCGGCCGCCCTGAAGTCCGAGCGGAACTGGGGCAAGACGATCGCCGTGCTCGTGGTCGTGGCGCTCGTCCTCGGTGCGGGCGGCTTCTTCCTCGTCCCGCGCTACCTGGCCATCAAGGCCCAGGAAGTCGCGGCCGAACAGCCGAACGTCCTGACCCACACGGCTCCGGCCGTGCTGGCCGGACAGCGGCGGGCCAGCACGCCCGGTGCCCCCGCGCGATCGGCCGCCCAGAGCCTCACCACCCAGGGCGCTGCGTGGGCCTGGGCCGGGACCTACGGCACCCGAGGCGCGTACACCGCCTACGTCGCCTCCGACGTACCGATGGGCTCGCGGGCCGACGCCGTACGCGCGATGAGCAGCCGAGACGCGGCCAAGACTCTGCTCGGCCAGCTCAGCAAGGGCCTCGACGCCGGCGCCACGGGCAGCGTCCTGCTCGGCGCCCCGACGGAGTACGCCTCGACGGTCGGCGGCAAGACCTGGTGCATGCCGATCACCGTCTCTGGGATCAGTGGCGGCTACTGCCTGTGGACGAGCGGCAAGGAGTACCTCCAGGTTCTCTCGCTCCCGGGCTTGGAGCAGGTGGCGGCCAAGAGCGGCCTGACCTCGCTGTCGCAGATGGCCGCGGTGGTCACGCGGACCGCCGCGGTGAAGTCCGCAGCCAAGTAGTCCGGCCCCCGCGTCGACCAGGGGGTCGGCGAGCACCACCTCCGACCTAGACCTACAGTGGAGGTGCGGGGCGCTGGGGAGATCCTCTGATGGCGGCGCGGGAACGACACGAGATGCTCGGTGCGGGTGGTTGTGACGTGCCCGCTCCGCGGACCGAGGTCGCAGCATCCCCCGCCCCCAGGACGGCCGAGACGCCGGCAGACCTCGACGATCGGCTGCGGGTCGTCCTGGAGAACACCGTCGACGTGATCGTCCAGTACTCCCTCGACGGAAGGGTCCTGTGGGCCTCGCCGTCGCTCACCACCACCTTCGGCATCGACCACGAGGCGATCGTCGGCACCCGGTGCCGGATCGACCATCCGGAGGACCACCACGTCTCGAAGTCCGCGCTCCTGCGCGCTCTGAGCGAGGGACGTGACGTGTTCGAGCAGCGGAGCCGGGTGGCGTGCGCCGACGGGCGGATCCGTTGGGCCGATGGCCGGGTCCGCATCGTGCGCGACGATTCCGGCGAGGTCGCGTGTCTCATCGCCGCCGTCCGCGACGTCACCGAGCAGGTCGAGCTCGAGGCGGCTCTCTCCGCGTCGGAAGCGCGATACCGGCTGGTGGCGGAGAACTCCTCGGACTTCGTCTCCCTCACAACGACGGACGGGATCATCTCCTGGGTGTCGCCGTCGGTCACGGCCGTCCTGGGCTGGGCGCCCGAGGACCTCGTCGGGCGGGTCGGCGTCGGCTTCTTCCATCCCGACGACCTCGAGGAGGTCCTCGGCAACATCGAGCAGATCAACCGGGGCGAACCGGTCTACCGCCGGATCCGGGTCCGGTGCAAGGACGGCTCGTACCGCTGGCTGGCCGAGCACCGCCGTGCCGTCACCGACGCCGACGGCGCGATCGTGGGGCGGGTCGCCGGCTGGCGCGACGTCACGGTCGAGCTGGAGCACGAGGCTGCACTCGCCGCCCTGGATGCTCGCTACCGGTTGCTGGCCGAGAACTCCACCGACGTCGTGCTGCACACCGGTCCGGACGGGACGATCACCTGGGTCTCCCCCTCGGTGACCCCCACCCTCGGCTGGCGGCCCGACGAGCTCGTCGGGGGACGGGTGCCCGACCTCCTGCATCCCGACGAGCTCGAGTCGATGCGCCCGATGATCCGTGAGGTGCTCGCGCGCGGTGTCACCACCGGGCGGATGGAGGCTCGCTTTGCCACAGCCGACGGCTCGTGGAGGTGGATGAGCGACGGCCGACGGGTGCTGATGGAGGACGGCGGCGTCGTCGGCGGCATCGACTCGCTGCGCGACGTGCAGACCGAGCACGAGATGCGCGACGAGCTCGCCCGGCAGGCCGAGCTCGACTCCCTCACCGGCCTGCCCAACCGCCGTCAGGTGCTCGCCCGGCTCGCAGCGATGCTGGCGCACGCCCCTCGCGCCGGCACCCGGATGGCCCTGCTGTTCCTCGACCTCGACGAGCTCAAGGCGCTCAACGACACGCACGGCCACGCGGTCGGTGACTCCGTCCTCGTCGAGGTCGGCCGGCGCATCGCCGCCGCCGTGCGGGCCGACGACCTCGTGGGTCGGTTCGGGGGCGACGAGTTCGTCGTCCTGGTGAGCGCCCTGAGCGCGCCGGCCGACGCGGATGCGGTCGCGGCTGCGATCCACGACTCGGTCTCCGCACCGATCGGCGTCGGAGCGGCCACCATGGCCGTGACCGTGAGCATCGGGCTCACGATGATGGAACCGGGCGACGGTGCAGACGACGTGCTCCGTCGGGCCGACAAGGCCCTCTACCGCGCGAAGGCCCTCGGGCGCGCCCGCACCGAGCGCGACACCGGCTCGGCTGCGAGAGGATCCTCGATGTGACCGTGATCTCGGCGCCCTCAGCGCTCATCGGCGACGCCACGCGCGGGCCGGCTGCGGTCGTGGTCGACGGTGGCCGCATCGTCGAGGTGCTCCACGATGTCCGGACGCGCGACGTCGACCATGTGCGCCTCACCTCCGGCGTCCTGACCGCGGGCCTGCTCGACCTGCAGGTCAACGGCTGCTTCGGCGTCGACTTCGGCGATGCCCTCCCGCCGGCCTGGAGGCAGGCCCGGCATGCCCTGCTCGCCACCGGCGTGACGTCGTTCCTCCCGACCCTCATCACGGCACCGGTCCCTGACCTCGTCGCGCGGATCGATGCGTGCGCCGGAATGGTCGGGGACGACCAGGCCGAAGCGTCCCGCATCCTCGGTCTCCACGTGGAGGGACCCTTCCTCTCGGTGCTGCACGCGGGCGCCCACGACGCCTCGCTGCTGCGCGATCCCGAGCCCGACCAGGTCGAGGCGCTCCTCGCTGCAGGGCGCGACGGGGTTCTCGCCCTCGTGACGCTGGCCCCGGAGCGGCGCGGCGCACTCGAGGCGATCCGGCGCCTCGTCGCCGCCGGCGTCGTGGTCTCGGTCGGTCACACGGATGCGACGGCCGCGCTGGTCCACTCAGCCGCAGCTGCCGGCGCCTCGATGGTCACGCACCTGTTCAACGCCCAGCGCGGGCTCCACCACCGCGAGCCCGGCGTGCCGGGAGCTGGCCTCACGGATCCGAGGCTGCGGCTCGGGCTGATCGTCGACGGGCACCACGTCGCGGACGACGCCGTACGAGTCGCCTTCGCGGCGGCGGGTGCCCGGATCGTGCTCGTCACCGATGCCGTCGCAGCCGCGGGGATGGGGCCGGGCACCACCACCCTCGGCTCGGACGTCGTGTCGGTGGCGGCGGCGGGCCAGCCGCCGAGGCGTCGCGACGGCACGCTCGCCGGGTCGGCACTCACCCTCGACGAGGCCGTGCGCAACGTCGTCGCGCTCGGCGTCGGGCGCGACGCCGCCCTGCTCGCCGCAACGCGCACGCCGGCCGACGCCGTCGGGCGCCAGGACCTCGGCCGCCTCGAGGTCGGCGCCGTCGCGGACCTCGTCTGGTGGGACGACGACCTCCACGTGCGCGGCGTCTGGCTCGGCGGGGTGCGCGTCGCCTGATCCGCGTTCACCAGGTCTCGGTGACCTTCGACAGCCCCCGCGGCCGGTCCGGGTCGAAGCCGCGCCCGGTGGCCATCACCAGCGCGAGCTGCTGGAGCAGCACGATGTCGACGACGGGGGAGAGGTCCTCCGGAAGCGGGTGGACCAGCGGGACGCTCACGGTCCCGAACGGCGTCGATGACGGCCCCCCGATCACGGCGAGGTCGACGCCGCGCTCCCGCAGGCGTTGGAGTACCGGTCGCATCGCGTGGGCGCCGATACCCTCCGGTACGACTGCCACGACGGGGTGGTGCTCGTCGATCATGGCGAGCGGTCCGTGCAGCAGGTCCGCACCGCTGAACGCGTGCGCCGCGACGTAGGAGGTCTCCATCAGCTTGAGCGCAGCCTCGCGGGCGCTCGGGTAGGAGAAGCCTCGGGCAGTGAGCAGCATGCGGTCGGTGACGCGGTAGCGCTGAGCCAGCTCGGCCATCTCCTCGAGCCGGGCGACGTGGCCGCCCGCGGCCGCCGGAACGGCCCGGGCGGCCGTCGCGTCGCCCCCGCGCCACGCGTCGACGAGCAGCCACAGGGCGAGCAGCTCGGCGGTGTAGGACTTGGTCGCGGCGACGGCCAGCTCGGCTCCGGCGCGGATGTCTAGGTGCAGCCCCGCCGCCGAGGCGAGCGCCGAACCGGGTGCGTTCGTCACCGCTAGCACCATGGCGCCGCACCGGCGCGCGACGGTCGCCGTCTCGACCAGGTCGGGTGAGCCGCCGCTCTGTGACACCGCGATCACGAGCACGTCGCGCAGGTCGGGCCGCGCGCCGTACGCCGTCATCGTCGAGGGCGACGCGAGCCCCGATGGCAGGCCGAGGTGCACCTCGACGAGGTACTTGGCATAGAGCGCGGCATGGTCGCTGGTGCCCCGCGCGGCGAACAGCACGAACCGGGGCGTGCTCGCTCGGATCGCCTCGGCGACGGCGCGCACCTCGGGCAGCGCGAGCTCGAGGACGCGCGCGAGCACCTCCGGCTGCTCGGCGATCTCCCGGCGCATCACCTGTCCGGGCACTGTCGTCGTCATGGCGTCTCCCTCGTCTGTGATGGTGCCGGTGCTGGGTCGGCTGGTGCTGGGTCGGCTGGTGCTGGGTCGATCGGTGCCTGCTCGGTGGGGGCGGTGCCACGTGGCGCGCTGCCGGTGAGGGCGGCGACCACGGCCAGGACGGCGCCCCGCGAGGTGCCCGACGTGGTGATCCGCCTCGTCGCCTGCTCGGTGCAGCGCGAGGGCACCCCCATCTCCACGACCACCACGTCCGGACGTCGCAGGAGGACCTCGCCCACGAGGTGCTGCTGCCACGGCGAGCGGTCGGCGTCCCGCACGACCAGCACGAGGGGAGGCCCGTCCGGGGACAGCACAGCGCCGATGCGGCCAGCGGCGTCCTGGTCGGTGAACCGCACGGAGCTCACGCCCGGGACGGCGCGGCGGAGCGTCGCATCGATACCCCACGGGCCGGGGCCGGAGGCGACGAGCGGCTCGGGGTCGCAGGTGATCACGACGGGGGCGCCGGCCCCGAGCCGTACGTCGCCGTCGACCCGCAGCGCCCGGGCCGCGGCGGCGAGGGCCGCGGCGTCGGTCATGGGCGCGCAGCCTCGTCCGGCGCGCTGCGCCCGCCAGGTCGCCAGGGCGGCGACGCGCCCGCTCGCCTCGAGGACGCGGTCCTCGCCGAGCCGCCCCGAGCGCACGGCTGCCACCACGGCACGGTGCACCCGGTCGACGACGTCGTCGGCGGCGAGGTGGCCGCCGAGGCACAGCGAGTCGACGCCCGCGAGGAGTGCGCGCACTGCCCCCTCCTCGATCCCGCAGTGCTGGGCGACACCGGCCATCTCCAGCGCGTCGGACACGACTGCACCGTCGAATCCGAGCTCGCCCCGCAGCAGGCCGGTGACGACCGCCCGTGACAGCGTGGCCGGCTCCTGGGGGTCGAGAGCGAGCATCCTCAGGTGCCCGGTCATGACGCTGCGGACGCCGGCGGCGACGCAGGATCGGAACGGCAGGAGCGCGACCTCGCGCAGCTCCTCGAGCGAGGCGCTCACCATCGGGAGGTCGTGATGGGAGTCGACCGCCGTGTCGCCATGGCCCGGGAAGTGCTTGGCGCAGGCCAGGATCCCGGCGTCGTCCTGCAGTCCCGTGACGGCGGCGGCCGCGTGCCGCGCGACGAGCGCCGCGTCGGCGCCGAAGGACCGGACGCCGATGACGGGGTTGTCGGGGTTGCTGTTCACGTCGGCGACCGGAGCCCAGTCCCAGTCGATCCCCGCGGCGTCGAGGTCGGCGCCGATCGAGGACGCGACCCTTCTGGTCAGGGCGACGTCGTCGATGGTGCCGAGGGCACGAGCGCCCGGGTGGCGCGAGCCGTCCACGGCGCCGAGCCGGGTGACGTCGCCGCCCTCCTCGTCCAGCGCGACGAGGAGGCCCGGGCGCCTCCGGTGGAGGTCGGCGGTGAGGAGCCGCAGCTGCTCGGTGCCGACGACGTTGCGGGCGAAGATCGCGACGGCTCCCAGCCCAGCGTCGAGCCGTCGTCGAAGCCAGTCCGGCACGTCATGGCCGACGAAGCCGGGCACGAGCAGGGCGTGCACGTGGGCATCGAGCTCCGACGCTGTCATCGATCACCTCCCGGTCCTCGCTGTCGCGGCCATCTCCGTCGCGGCCATCTCCGTCGCGGCCACGGCTGGTCCGGCTCGCCGCCCGCCGGGTCACGACTCGGTCTCCGTGCCCTCGCACCGTTGACGTCCCGCGGCAGGTGGCTCTACGTTGAGAGCAATCTAACAGGAACCCTTCCGATTAGAAGAGGTCAGATGGCACGTTCCGCCCCGGCCCGGCCCGCACTGCTGCGGACCCTCAACGACCGGACGGTGCTCGACCTGCTGCTCTCGCGCGGGCCGAGCTCGCGGGCCGACCTCGCCGAGCGCTCGGGCCTGTCGAAGCCGACGATCGCCGACGTGCTGTCGCGGCTCGAGGACGGCGGCCTGATCGTCGAGGCCGGCGAGACGGTCGGACGTCGGGGGCCCAACGGCCGCCTGCACGATCTCGCCCTCGACCTCACCCGCGGCGCCGCGCTGAGCGTCGAGCCCGGACGCCTCTCCTGCGAGGTCGTCGACGCCCGCGGGGCCGTGCTGGGCACGGCGTCGCACAGCCGAACCGGCCTGCCGCGGGGGGCGGCCGCCGCGACCCAGGTCCTGGTCTCGGAGGCCGCGGTGTCGGCCGGGGTCGACGTCGCCACCGTGCACGAGATCGTCGTCGGCCTCCCCGGCTCCTACGACGCGGCGTCGGACCGGGTCCGCTACGCCGACCGCATCCCCGACTGGACCGCGCCGGGCATCGCCGCCTCGGTGAGCCACGCGTTCACCCCCAGCACCGCTGTCACCATCGACAACGACGTCAACCTCGCCCTCGTCGCCGAGCGCGCCGCCGGCGCCGTCGGCGACTCCCAGGTGACCTCGCTGCTGTGGCTCGCCTCGGGCATCGGCCTCGCAACCGACCTCGGCGGCACGCTCTACCGCGGCGTCTCCGGCGGAGCGGGGGAGATCGGCTACATCCCGGTGCCTGCGCTCGCCGAGGCGGGACGCACGCGCACGGCCTACCCGGACTTCCAGGACGTCGTCGGCGGTGCGGCCGTGCTGCGGGTCGCGCGCGACCACGGGATCACCGGGCGCACCGCGGGGACGGCCGTCGAGCGCGCCGCTGCCGACCACCTCGCCGACCCCCGCGCTCAGGCCTTCCTCGACGAGCTCGCGAGCCGGATCGCCCTGGGCCTCGCGGTGATCGTCGCCGTCCTCGACCCCGGCCTCGTCGTCCTCGGCGGATCCGTCGGACGGGCCGGGGGCCGGCCGCTCGCCACGAGGACCGCGAAGGCGTTCCGCGCGGTCAGCCCGCTCAGCTGTCAGATCGTCGCGAGCACCGTCATCGGCGACGCCCCGCTGGCAGGCGCCCGGGCCGTAGCGACCCGGCGCGTCCGCGATCGGCTCCTCGACGCCGCCGACCGCGCGGCCCTCGGCACCCACGACGACGTCCCGGCCGTACGCCGGACCGCACCATCGCTTCCCTCACCGCGCACCGCACAGGAGGTTCACTGACATGACCACGACCCCACGCAGACGCCGCAGGCTGGCGATGCTCGCCGCCGCGGCGGGGCTGTCGATGCTGGCCTCTGCCTGCTCGAGCACCGGGAGCACCCCGTCCGCCCCCTCCTCGAGCGCACCGACCAAGCTCACCGGCACCGTGACGTTCTGGCACTTCTTCACCGACCGCGAGGCCAAGGGGATCGCGGCCGCCGTCGACAAGTTCGTCGCGGCCAACCCTGGGGTCAAGGTCGAGGTGAAGTCCGGCCAGGACGACGACAAGACGATCCAGGCGATCGCCGCCGGCCAGCCGATCGACGTCGTGCTGTCCTACTCCACCGACCAGATCGGCAAGTTCTGCTCCACGGGTGCCTGGCAGGACCTCACGCCCTACATCACCCGCGACGCCGTCGACCTCAACGAGATCCCGACCGTCGTGCGCGACTACACGCAGTTCGACGGCAAGCGGTGCTCGATGCCGGCCCTCTCGGACACCTACGGCCTCTACTACAACAAGAAGCTCCTCGCGGCGGCCGGCTACAGCTCGCCCCCGAAGACGATGACCGAGCTGACCGACATGGCCAAGAAGCTGACAGTCCTCGACGGCAAGGGGGCCATCACGACGGCTGGCTTCGTGCCGACGTTCGGCTTCTATGAGAACGCGCCGGCGCACTTCGCCCCCAGCTTCGGTGCCACCTGGTTCAAGGCCGACGGCACCTCCAACATCGGGAGCGACCCGGGGTGGGCGTCGATGATGACGTGGCAGAAGAACCTCGTCGACTTCTACGGCTACGACAAGATCACCCGGTTCACCGCCGGCCTCGGCCAGGAGTTCAGCGCGGACAACGCCTTCGAGAAGGGCAAGGTCGCGATGATGATCGACGGCGAGTACCGCAACGCCTTCATCAAGGCCGAGGCCCCGGCGCTGGAGTACGGCACCGCTCCGTTCCCCACCGATGCCGCCAAGACCGACCTCTACGGCTCCGGCTACGTCACCGGCAACGTCATCGGGATGGGACGAGGCGCGCAGAACCCCGAGGCCGCCTGGGCGCTCATCAAGTTCCTCTCCACCGACACCGACACGGTCGTCGGCCTCGCGAACGCGATCAAGAACGTGCCCACCACGACCCCGGCGCTCACCTCGCCGAACCTGGTCAAGGACGCGAACTACCAGACCTTCCTCGATGTCTTCGCCAATGCGAACAGCTCGACGACACCGACCACGTCGAGCGGCAAGGCCTACCAGGACACCCTCGGCACCTTCACCGAGCAGTGGCAGGCCGGGAAGATCCCTGACCTCTCCGCCGGGCTCACGACCGTCGACACGCAGATCAACGACCAGCTCTCGCTCGGCAAGGCACCGTGACGCTCGTCGCGGAGACGCGCGGCGCCGGGGTCGCCCACTCGGCGCTGCGCGGACGCCGGCGGCGCAACCGCCTCACCGTGCTGGCGTTCCTCACCCCGTGGCTGCTCGGCGTCACGATCTTCTTCGTCTACCCGCTGCTCGACACGCTGTACCTCAGCTTCACCCGCTACGACCTGCTGTCCCCGCCGAAGTGGGTGGGCCTCAACAACTACGTCTTCATGTTCACCAAGGACCCGCAGGTCGTGAAGGCGGCGTTCAACACGCTCTGGCTCGTGGTCGTCCTCGTTCCGGCGCGCATGCTGTTCGGGCTCGCGGTGGCCACCCTCGTCACGCGCCTCAAGTCCGGCCTCGGCATCTTCCGCACGGTCTTCTACCTGCCTGCCCTCGTGCCCCCCGTCGCCGGCGTGCTCGCGTTCGTGTTCCTGTTCAACCCCGCGACCGGCCCGGTCAACCAGTTCCTCGGCGCGCTCGGGCTCCCACAACCGCTGTGGTTCAACGACCCGACGCTGTCCAAGCCCTCGCTCGTGCTGCTCGGGCTGTGGGGGGTCGGCGACCTGATGATCATCTTCCTCGCGAGCCTTCTCGACGTCCCGCGCGAGCAGTACGAGGCTGCGGCGCTCGACGGCGTCAACCCGTGGCAGCGCTTCCGCTACGTCACCATCCCCACCATCTCCCCGGTGCTGATGTTCGCTGCGATCACCGGCGTCATCGCCGCGCTGCAGTACTTCACCGAGGCCGTGGTCGCGGCGTCGGTCGCCTCCGGGCAGGCGACGACCGGCGGCGGCAACTCCTCACTGCTCGGCTACCCCGAGGGCTCGACCCTCACCTACGCCCAGTGGCTCTACAACATGGGCTTCAAGAACTACTACCTCGGCTACGCATCCGCGCTCGCCGTCGTCATGTTCCTCATCTCGCTCGCGGTGACGTTGGTGCTGCTGCGCCGCGCCCGCAGTCTCGTCTACGGCGTGGAGGGCACCCGATGACCACACTGACGACGACGACCCCGGTGAGCGGTCGCGGGGGTACGCGCCCGATCGACGGTCGGGGGAACCGGCGCGCCAAGCGGCGCCGCCGCCTCGGATTCATCGCGGACCACTCGGTAGGCATCGCGATCGCCCTCGTCTTCATCGCGCCGTTCGTGTTCATCGTGCTGCAGGCGTTCATGACCAGCGAGCAGGCGCTGACGTCGGACCTATGGCCGCAGACGTGGCACCCCGAGAACTTCGTGACGGTGTTCGAGAAGTCACCGATGTGGCTCTACCTGCGCAACACGCTGATGTACGCCGGGCTCGCCACGCTGTTCATGCTGCTCTCGAGCATCCCCGCGGCGTACGCGCTCTCGCGCCTGCAGTGGCGCGGGCGCAACGTCGCGTTCGTGGTGGTCCTGATGATGATGATGCTGCCGCCGCAGGTGACGCAGGTGCCGATCTATGTGATGTGGACCCAGCTGCACCTGACCGGCACGCTCTGGCCGATGATCCTGCCGAACCTCCTCGGCGACGCGTTCAGCATCTTCCTGCTGCGCCAGTTCTTCCTCACCATCCCGCAGGAGTATGCCGACGCCGCGAGGGTCGACGGCTGCTCGGAGTTCCGGGTGATGACCAAGGTGATCCTGCCGATGGCGAAGCCGGGGATCGCGGCTACAGCGATGTTCATGTTCTTCTTCTGCTGGAACGACTTCTACGGCCCGATCCTCTACACCAGCGAGAACCCCGACAACTGGACGATCTCGCTCGGGCTCGCGTCCTTCCGCAACCTCTACCAGGTGCAGTGGAACCTCACGATGGCCGCCACGCTGCTCGCGCTGCTGCCCGTCCTCGTGGTCTTCTTCCTCGCGCAGAAGGTCTTCGTCGAGGGGATCACGCTCACCGGGGTGAAGGGATGACCCACCTGAAGCTCGCGGTCGTCGGCGGCGGTTCGACGTACACCCCCGAGCTCGTCGACGGGCTGGCGCGCCTCGGCGACCAGCTCGACGTCGGCGAGCTCGTGCTGCTCGACCCGGACACCGAGCGGCTCGAGGTCGTCGGCGCGTTCGCCCAGCGCATCCTCGACGAGCGCGGCGCCACGACGACGCTGGTGCTGACCTCGGACCGCGACGCCGCGATCGACGGCGCCTCCGCCGTGCTCCTGCAGCTGCGCGTCGGCGGACAGCGGGCCCGGGCCGGCGACGAGTCCTTCCCGCTCGCGTGCGACTGCCTGGGCCAGGAGACGACCGGGGCCGGCGGTCTCGCCAAGGCGATGCGCACCGTGCCGGTGGTCCTCGACATCGCCGAGACGGTGCGCGAGCGCGCGGCCGACGACGCGTGGATCGTCGACTTCACCAACCCCGTGGGCATCGTGACGCGCGCCCTCCTGCAGGAGGGGCACCGCGCCGTCGGTCTGTGCAACGTCGCGATCGGCTTCCAGCGCATGTTCGCCGGCTGGCTCGGCGTTGCCCCGGACGCCGTGCTGCTCGACCACGTGGGGCTCAACCACCTCACCTGGATCCGCCACGTCGAGGTCGACGGCCACGACGTCCTGCCCGCGCTGCTCGCCGAGCACGGCGACGACCTCGCCGAACGCCTCGAGCTGCCTCGCTCGCTGCTCGACCGTCTCGGCGCGGTCCCGTCGTACTACCTGCGGTACTTCTACGCCCACGACGAGGTGGTCCGTGAGCTGAAGGCGAGCGGGACACGGGCCGAGGAGGTCATGCGGATCGAGGCCGAGCTGCTCGAGATGTACCGCGACCCCGCCCTCGTCTCGAAGCCCGCCCTCCTCGAGGAGCGCGGCGGCGCCTACTACTCCGAGGCAGCGGTGGCGCTCCTCGCATCACTCCTCGGGGGTCCGGAGCATGCCGCCGTCCACGTCGCGAACGTCCGTAACGACGGGCACTTCCCGTTCCTCGCCGACGACGCCGTGATCGAGGTCCCCTGCGATGTGTCAGCGTCGGGGCTCGTGGCCCGGGCGACCGCTCCGGTCGAGCCGCTCTATGCCGGGCTCATCGCGCACGTGTCGGCCTATGAGCACCTCGCCCTGGACGCGGCCCTGCTCGGCGGCCACGACCGCGTCCTGGCCGCACTGCTCGCGCACCCGCTCGTGGGACAGTACGACGTGGCCCAGCAGCTGACCGACGCACTTCTCGCGGGCAACCAGCAGTACCTCCCGTGGGCCCGGCCATGACGGCGTCCGGGCGCACGGTCGTCGTCGCGATCGACGGCGGAGGCAGCAAGACCGACGTCGCCGTCGTCGACGCCTCGTCCGGTGAGCAGCTCGGGACGCACCGCGGCCCGGGGTGCTCCCACCACGCGATCGGGATCCCCGCCGCGGTCCGGGTCATCGACGGCGGCGTGACGGCGGTGCTCTCGTCCGCCGGGATCGACGCCGTCGACGTCGCGCACGCCGGGTGCTACCTCACCGCGATCGACCTTCCCGACGAGCAGCAGGCGGTGCACGACGCGCTGTCACGCCTGCCGTGGGCCAGCCGCTCGCTCGTCGTCGACAACGACGTGTTCGCCCTGCTGCGTGCGGGCACCGACGCTCCCGACGCCGCGGTCGTCGTGTGCGGCACCGGGATCAACGGTGCGGCCGTGCGGGCCGACGGTGCCACGGCGCGGATCGGCGCGCTCGGACAGATCTCCGGCGACTGGGGTGGTGCGAGCGGGCTCGCCGAGGAGGTCCTGTGGTTCGCCGCCCGCGACGAGGACGGCCGCGGCGAGCAGACAGCACTGCGCGAGGCCCTGCTGGGATGGACCGGGCACGCGAGCATCCACGACGTCATCCTCGCGGTGCACCGAGGCGAGCTGACCGTGTCTCAGTGGTGGTCGCGCCTGCCCGAGGTCTTCGAGATCGCCGACGCCGGTGACGCCGTGGCCGCGTCGCTCGTGACGCGGCAGGGCGAGGAGATCGGCGTGCTCGCGGCGTCGCTGCTCGTGCGTCTCGGCCTGGCGCACTCCGCCGTCCCGGTCGTGCTCGGGGGCGGCATCGGGGCCAGCGGTGACGCCCGACTCACCGAGGCCGCACGGCGTGCCCTCGTCGCGCGGGTGCCGTCGGCGTCGCTCTCGATCGTGACGGCAGCGCCGATCGTCGGCGCCATCGACCTCGCCCGCTGCGCCGTCACCTCCCGGGTCTGAGCGCTAGTAGGTGACGCTGATCCGGCGGTTCGGCCCGTCGACGGACATCGTGCCGCCGAAGGGCAGGACGTACTGCGGGTCGGTGTGGCCGAAGTCCGGGCCGAGCACCACCATCGCGGTCGGGTTGTAGTCGGCCAGGGCACGCAGGACGGCATCACGCTGATCGCCCCGGAAGGCCGCGCGATCGCTCTCCGGCAGCGGGTTCTCGCGGTTCCACGCCTTCGGCTTTGCGACGACGACCGCGGGGAACTGCGCCAGGAGCCCGCGCTCACCGGCGTTGCGCAGCATCCGGAAGACCTCCTCCGCCGGCGGCATCTCCTCCGACGTCTCGAGGATCAGGACGCACCCGGCGTAGTCCGGGGCCGGGCGGATCCACCGGCCGACGGCGAGGTTCCAGTGCAGGATCTCCAGGTTGCCGCCCCAGGTCGGACCTGTGACGACCCGGTCGGCGTTGTGCCAGACCCATCCGGGCTCCGGCGTGGTGGGAAGAGGCTCGACCAGCGTCGAGAGGTCGGCCCAGCCCGGGTGCAGGTCGGAGAACTCCGGCGCGGGCTCGATCTCGACTGTGTCGTGGGTGAACAGCGCCCGGCGCAGGGAGTCCAGCGAGGCGGGGTGGACGCCCCCGGGGCGCGCGAGGTGCACGAGGGTGGAACCGCCGTGGTACCCCACGATCCCGAGGTTCCACAGCCAGTTCAGCAGGTTGGTGTTGTCGCTGTAGCCGAGGAACGGCTTCGGGTCGGCGAGGAACACCGCAGGGTCCAGGTGCGGCAGGACGGTGATCTGGTCGTCGCCGCCGATCGTGGCGAGCACCGCGCGGACGGAGGGGTCGGCGTACGCCGCCATGAGGTCGGCGGCACGGTCCGCCGGCGAGGCACCCACCCGCCGCGTGGTGGGGTACTCCACCGGGACGAGCCCGAGATCCTCGCGCAGGACGCGCAGACCGATCTCGTGGACGTCGGGGAACACACCCGGCCCGGCCCAGGACGGCGACACGACCGCGACCCGGTCACCCGCACAAGCCTTCGGCGGCGCGGTCAGGGCCGGGCGGCCCGGGGTGCCCACACGATCGCTGATCACGACCGATCAGGCCTGGGCCATGTCGACGAACCTGGAGTAGTGGCCCTGGAAGGCGACGGTGATGTTGGCGGTCGGGCCGTTGCGGTGCTTGGCCAGGATGAAGTCGGCCTCGCCCGCGCGCGGTGACTCCCGCTCGTAGGCATCCTCGCGGTGCAGGAGCAGCACCATGTCGGCGTCCTGCTCGATCGAGCCCGACTCGCGCAGATCGCTCATCATCGGCTTCTTGTCGGTGCGCTGCTCGGCGCCGCGGTTGAGCTGGCTGATCGCGACGACCGGGACCTGCAGCTCCTTGGCCAGCAGCTTGAGCGACCGGGAGAACTCCGAGACCTCCTGCTGGCGGCTCTCGACCTTCTTGCCCGAGCTCATGAGCTGCAGGTAGTCGATGATCACGAGCCGGAGGTCGTGCCGCTGCTTGAGGCGTCGGCACTTCGCCCGGATCTCCATCATCGTCATGTTGGGCGAGTCGTCGATGAACAGCGGCGCCTCGGCGACGGCGCTCATCTTGCGCGCGAGCTTCTGCCAGTCGTTGTCGCTCATCGAGCCGCCGCGGAGGTTCGACAGCGAGATCTGCGCCTCGGCCGAGAGCAGGCGCATCGCGATCTCGTTGCGGCTCATCTCCAGGCTGAAGATGGCGCTGGTGAGACCGTGCTTGATGGACGCCGACCGCGCGAGATCGAGGCCGAGCGTGGACTTGCCGATCGCAGGGCGGGCAGCGACGACGATCATCTGGCCGGCGTGCAGGCCGTTGGTGAGGGAGTCGAGGTCGGCGAAGCCGGTGGGCACCCCCGCAAGGACGCCGCCACGGTTGGCGATGGCGTCGATCTCCTCGAGCGTGCCGCCCATGACGTCCTTGAGGACCATGTAGTCCTCGGAGGTACGCCGGTCGGTGACGTCGTAGACCGCAGCCTGGGCCCGGTCGACGAGCTGGTCGACGTCGCCGTCACCGGCGTAGCCCATCTGCACGATGCGCGTGCCGGCCTCGACCAGGCGCCGCAGCACCGCGCGCTCCTGCACGATGCGTGCGTAGTAGCCGGCGTTGGCCGCGGTGGGGACCGACGCGACGAGGGTGTGGAGGTACGGGGCACCGCCGACGCGCGCGATCTCCTGGATGCGGGTGAGCTCGGCGGACACGGTGACGGCGTCGGCAGGCTCGCCGCGGCTGTAGAGGTCGAGGATGACGCCGTAGATGATCTGGTGGGCCGGGCGGTAGAAGTCCTGCTCGCGCAGGCTCTCCACGACGTCGGCGATCGCGTCCTTGGACAGCAGCATCGCGCCGATCACGGACTGCTCGGCCGCGATGTCCTGCGGCGGGGTGCGGTCGGGGCCGTTGTAGGACCCGCCGCTGTCATGCCCGGAGCCGTCGCGGGGGGACAGCTCGACGACGCTCACGCTGGACATCCTCCTCGCCTCGGGCCCTGCTCCCGGGTAGCGGCACGCGCCGCCGACCAGGGGTGCCGGGACGTCCCGGGACCTGCGTACAGGTCTACGCCGGGGGTCCGACAGGCACCGCTCGCGAACCTAGGGGGCCGGAGCCCGCACACCAAGGCGCCCTGTGGACAGGGCTGTGGACAGACCTGGGGAACGCGCCGAGAAAGAGGGTGACAAGGGTGTGGACAACCGTGGGATAACCCAGCAGTTCTTCTCGGCGCGAGGCTCTGACCTGCGACGTTGTCGTCCACGGCCTGGGGAGGGAAGAAACTTCCTTCCGGCGTCCACCTGGTGAACACGTGGGGGGCAGGGTCGCGTCCGAGCGGGCTCCCGGCCTCGGTGGACGACGCAGGAAACTCCCTGCGCACCACCGGTCCCAGCAGCCGCAGACGTAATGGAAGCGCACGCAGGAACGCGTCGCAGAGCGCGCGCAACGACGTCCACTCCCACCCCGGCACGGACCGGACGCGGGGGCGCGTCGCAGACCGCGCGGATCCACGTCCGCTCCCGCGCCTTGGCACCGTCCTCGCCGGTCCCCCCAGATGGCGGGGCGGCAGGATGGGCGGGTGAGCCGACCCGAGGAGACCACGGCGCCTGACGGCCCCCGGGCCGGGTCGCTGCGCGAGATCCTCGGTCTCGCCGTCCCCGCCCTCGGGGCGCTGGTCGCCCAGCCGCTTTTCGTGCTCGTCGACGCGGGCATCGTCGGCACCCTCGGCACCCTCCCGCTCGCGGGTCTCGGCGCCGCAGCCACCCTCGTCTCGCTCGTCCTGGGGCTCTGCATCTTCCTGGCCTACGCCACCACCTCCTCGGTCGCCCGCCGTGTCGGCGAGGGCCGCTGGGACGCCGCGGTCTCCGAAGGCGTCGAGGGCATGGCGCTCGGCCTCGGCCTCGGCGTGCTGCTGGCCATCGGCACGTGGCTGGCCGCCGAACCCCTCGTGGTGGCGCTCGGCGCCTCGCCCGAGGTCACGCCGTACGCCGTGACCTACCTGCACGTGATCGCGTTCGGCTTCCCCGCTGCGCTCGTCGCGATGGCGGGAGTGGGAGTGCTGCGCGGGCTGCAGGACACGCGCACCACGCTGGTCGTCACTCTCGTGGTCGTCGTGGTCAACCTCGTGCTCGCGTTCGTGCTCGTCATCGGGCTCGGCTACGGGATCGGCGGGTCGGCGGCGGCGACGGTCGTGGCCGAGGTGGTGCAGGCGGCGGCGTACGTCGCGGTGGTGATCCGCGTGGCACGGCGTCGGGGGGTGCGGATCGCGCCGTCCGGGCTCGGGATGCTCGTGGCCGCGCGGACGGGCGGGCCGCTGTTCCTGCGGACCGTCGTGCTGCGCGCGGTCTTCCTCGTCGCCGCCGCGGTTGCCGCCCGGCTCGGTGACGCCGACCTCGCGGCGTACCACGTGAGCTTCCAGGTCTGGATGCTGCTCGCGCTGGCCGCGGACGCGCTCGCCATCGCGGGCATGGCGCTGCTCGGACGCTACCTGGGCGCCGACGACCGCACCGGCGCGCGGCAGGTGACGGCGCGGCTCGTGCGTCTCGGCGCGGCGATGGGTGCGCTGCTCGGCCTGCTCGTGCTCGTGTCGGTGCCGTGGCTGCCGTCGCTGTTCACGTCGGACCCGCTCGTGCGGTCGCTGATCGCGGCCTCGCTGGTCGTGGCGGCGCTGCAGCAGCCGTTGTCGTCGCCGGTGTTCGTGCTCGACGGCGTCCTGATCGGCGCGGGCGACGGCCGGTGGCTCGCCGGCGCCGGCCTCGTGATGCTCGTAGCGTTCCTGCCCGCCGCCTGGCTCGTGCTCGACCGCGACCTCGGCGTGGTCGGCCTCTGGTGGGCGCTCACCTGGTTCATGGTCGTGCGCGGCGCGTTGCTCGCCTGGCGGGCCCGCGGCGACCGCTGGCTGCGCACCAGCGCCGACGCCGGAGCCGCCGAGTCCGCAGCGCTCGGCGATGCCGGAGGATGACCGGGTGAGCACCCTGCGCGTCACCACGGTCTGCTCGGGCAACATCTGCCGCTCGCCGATCGCGGAGTACGTGCTGCGCGACGCCCTCGAGGACGCCGGCATCGGCAACGCCGTCGTGGTCGACTCCGCCGGCATCGGGGCCTGGCACGTCGGAGGCCCGGCCGACCTCCGCGCCCGCCAGGTGCTGCGGTCCCACGGGTACGACGGCGAGCCTCATCGTGCGCAGCAGATCACGCGGACGTGGTTCGACGGCGACGACGGCCCCGACCTGCTGCTCGCGATGGACGAGTCGCACTACGACGACCTCGTGCGGCTCGCGCCGCCGGACGTGGAGGTCGTGATGATGCGCACCTTCGACCCTGCGTTCACCGGCGTCGAGCACCCGTCGCGCGAGCTCGACGTGCCCGACCCGTACTACGGCGCGTACGACGGCTTCGAGGGGGTGCTCGCGATGATCGAGGCCGCGACACCCGGCACGGTGGCGCGGATCCGCGAGCTCCTGGCCGAGCGCGGCTGATCGCCGCGGTCCCGCGGGACGTCGACCAGTTCAGCCGCTGGCGACGTCTGCGGGCGACAGCGTGAGTGGGGCGTGATGGACGAGCTCTTCGTCCTCGGCCACCCGCTGGCGCTGCTCGCGGATCGCTGCGTAGGTGCCCCAGACGTAGCACCACGACACGAGGTCGTGGAGGACGTCTGTGCTCTCGACAGAGTCGACGGCCGCCCGGACCTGCCACGAGCCGCCACCCTCGACCTCGCGACACTCGAGCACCCGGCAGTCGAGACCGGCAGAGCCCGCCCCCTCGGTCCCCTGCGGCAGTTGCACGATCACGTGGTCGACCGAATCAACGTCGAGAGGACGGTCCAGCACGAACCGGATGCCGCGCGTGTTCAGGTCGAGAGTGGTGCCGACGGCATTCGTCTCCAGCGTCGGGACGGAGACGGGCAGTCGTGCCGGGAAGCGGACCTCGGCCCGGCGCTGCCGGTGCCGACCGATGATCAGCAGCGTGCGGCCGATGCGCTTGGTCTCCAGGACGCCGAGGACGGGCAGCAGCAGCCAGGCGATGCCCGGGATCGCAGGCAGGAGGCCCGGGTGCACGGCGTCGGCCGCGCGAGCCAGCGTCCCGCCTGTCACCGCCACCGCGAGGACCAGCAGGGCCGGCAGCTGTCGCAGCGCAGGCCATCCACCCGCATCGAGGCCTTCCTTGGGCGTGACGCGGAACGTGGTCCGGCCACGACGCACGGCGCAGCGCAGGGCGCGCGTGTAGATCCAGCCCGTGAGCTGCTCGAAGTGGACTGCTTCGCCGATGCGCATGTATCCACGCGACAGGGCGCTGCCGGCCAGCATCGACAGTGCGACCCACGGAAGCCATAGGCCCAGCAGAGCTGGCGTGTCCGCAGTCATGGGCAGAAGGCCGGTCCACAGGACGAGTGCCAGGACGGACAGTGTGAGCAGCCGCACCGGGCCCGCCAGGTACGCCGACAGCGTCGCCATATGGTTGACGCGTTGCCCGAGCGTGAGACCCGGTGCGCGCAGCGGGTTCTCCGGCGTCGTCAGCACCCCGAGGTTGCCCCGGGACCAGCGATCCCGTTGGAGCAGATAGGAGTCGAGGTCGTGGGGCGCGACGCCCTGGACCAGCAGCCGGTTGTGGTAGCGCGAGGACCAGCCCTGGGTGTGCAGACGGATGGTCGTATGGAAGTCCTCCGCGATGGTCTCGGTGGCGACGCCGCCGATCGACAGCAACGCCTCGCGCCGAATGAGGGCTGCCGACCCGCACCAGAAGGCCGAGCCGTGACGGTCCTTGCCCGGGCACACCACGCGGAAGAAGACGGACTGCTCGTGCCGTCCCACGCCGTAGTGCTGAACCGAGTCGTGGTTGTAGAAGTCGTGCGGCGACTGGACGAGGGCGAGCTTCGGGTCGGCGAAGTAGCCGACGAGCTCCTCGATCGCGTCCGGCATGGGCACATGGTCGGCGTCGAGAACCAGAACCAGGTCCCCGCTCGTCCGTGTCAGTGCGGCGTTGAGATTGCCGGCCTTGGCGTGGCTGTTGTCCGGCCGCGTGAGGTACTTCGCTCCGCAGGCCTGCGCCAGAGTGGCGACCTCGGCCCGGCGGCCGTCGTCCAGGACGTACGTCGTGTGGTCGCCCTTCAGTGCACGGCAGCCGAGCAGCGTCGCTCGCAGAACGTCCACGGGTTCGTCGTACGTGCAGACGTAGACGTCCACGCTGAGCTGGGGAGCCGGCTCGTGATGCTCGGTCGGCGCGTCGAGCCGCCACGACATCCAGGTCTGCATCGCGAGGGAGGCGAAGCCGAAGATCTCGGTTACGAGCAGGAGGGCGAACAGCACGGGGCTCGCCCCGTGCCAGCTCCAGCCGAACCGCCAGACGAGGAAGACGGCCCCCTGCAGGAGGGCGAGCGAGGCAACCAGGCGCAGGGTCGTCTCGTGGTGGAAGAACCATCCACCGAAGGGCGCGCGCTCACGGCGCTCGGACGCAGGCAGCACGTACGGCGACAACGAACGATCAGCAGTCACGCGCAGGTCATCGACTCGGGCAACCCGGCGACTTGAGGGTCACGGGGGTCGAGCACACGACCGCGGATCGCCTCGGGATGTGCGGGCTGCACGGCGCCAGAACGACGAAGGCCGCCGTTCTTGCGGACGGCGGCCTTCGTGCGAGCAGGAGCGTGTCAGGAGCTGACGACGTCCACGGTCAGGTTGGCGAGCACCTCGGGGTGCACGCGCACCTCGATCTTGTGCGCGCCGAGGACCTTGATCGGCGAGACGATCGTGACCTTGCGCTTGTCGACCGACGGGCCGCCGGCGGCCTCGACCGCGGAGACGACGTCGCCGACGGTGATGGCGCCGAACAGGCGGCCCGAGTCGCCGGCACGTGCCGCGACCTTGACCTTCAGGCCCTCGAGCGAGGACTTGATCGCCTGGGCGGAGTCGAGGTCGCGGACCTCGCGGACGCTGCGCGCACGCTTGATCTGAGCGACCTGCTTCTCGCCACCCTTGGTCCACCCGGTCGCAAGACCGCGCGGGAGGAGGTAGTTGCGGCCGTAGCCGTCCTTCACCTCGACGACGTCGCCAGGGGCGCCGAGACCGGACACGTCCTGAGTCAGGATGAGCTTCATGGTGTAGTCGCCTCCTTCGTCAGCGGGCGGTCGAGGTGTAGGGAAGCAGCGCCATCTCGCGGGAGTTCTTGACCGCGGTCGCGACGTCGCGCTGGTGCTGGGTGCAGTTGCCGCTCACGCGACGGGCACGGATCTTGCCGCGGTCGGAGATGTACTTCCGCAGCAGAGGCGTGTCCTTGTAGTCGACGCTCGCGATCTTCTCCTTGCAGAAGATGCAAACCTTCTTCTTCGGCTTGCGAAGAGCAGGCTTAGCCATCGTGGTGCTCCTATCGGGAGCCCGGCGTCATGCCGGGATGGGGTCTGACGGATGGACGCCGGCGGCTCGAAGGCCACCGGGGTGCTGCACGCGAGGCGCAGCCGTGCTGAAAGGTCCTAGAACGGGGGCTCGTCGTACGACTGACCGCCGCCGCCACCGCCGCCACCCCACGAGCCGCCGCCGGAGGCAGCGTTGCCGCCGCCACCGCCTGCGGCCGGGGTCGCCCACGGGTCGTCGGCCGGGCCGGAGTTGCCTCCGCCGCCCTGCTGGCCGCCGAAGCTGCCACCGCCACCACCACCGAAGTCGCCGCCACCGCTGCGGGCCACCTTGGTGACCTTCGCGGTGGCCGTGCGCAGCGCCGGGCCGACGTCGTCGACCTCCATCTCGATCACGGTGACCTTGGCTCCCTCGCGGGAGTCGTAGGACCGCTGCTTGAGACGGCCTGTGACGATCACGCGGGTTCCCCGCGTGAGCGACTCGGCGACGTTCTCCGCGTACTGCCTCCACACGCTGCAACGCATGAAGACGGGCTCGCCGTCCTTCCACTCGTTCGTGGCCTTGTCGAGGTAACGCGAGTTCGACGCGACCGTGAAGCTCGCGACCGCCGCGCCGGACGGCGTGAACCGCAGCTCGGGGTCGTTGGTGAGGTTGCCGACGATGGTGACGTTGATGTCGCCCTGCGCCATGGTGCTAACCGCCTCGGGTGGAAGGTGTGGAATCGGCTGATGGGCCGGACCTTACGGGTGCGGTCCGACGTCCCGGAAGGGGCGTCAGACGCGCGGACTGTGGACGACACGCGGAGAGTGCCGCCTGTCGATCACGGGGAGTTCGGACTAGTGGGCTTCCGGGCGCATGACCTTGGTGCGCAGCACAGCCTCGTTGAGGTTGAGCTGGCGGTCGAGCTCCTGGACGGCAGCCGGGGTGCAGCTGAGGTCGAGGATGGCGTAGATGCCCTCGGCCTTCTTGTTGATCTCGAACGACAGGCGACGACGGCCCCAGATGTCGACCTTGTCGACGGTGCCACCCGACTGCTTCACGACATTGAGGAACGTGTCGAGACTGGGAGCGACGGTGCGCTCCTCGAGATCGGGGTCGAGGATCACCATGACCTCGTAATGACGCATGCGATACCCACCTCCTCTGGACTTGGCGGCCACGGTCTCTCCGTGGCAGGAGGGTTGTGCGTCACGTGGACCCGCTCCCGGCGACCCATGGGGGACGCCGTACCGGTGCGGACACGTCCGGTCAGGGTACGGGACCGGGCATCCGACCCCCAAATGCCGCCCCCAGCCCCGCCCGTTCCCGGACCGCCACCGGTGGGAGGATCGCGGCGTGCGCATCGTGACGTGGAACATCAACGGGGTCCAGGTACGGACCGATCGGCTGCTCGCGTTCCTCGAGTCGGCGCAGCCTGACGTGCTCGTGCTGCAGGAGCTCAAGGCGCCCACCGAACTCTTCCCCTACGACGAGGTGCGCGCGGCCGGGTACGAGGTCGCGGCCCGAGGCGACGGGCGTTGGAACGGCGTCGCGATCCTGTCGCGCGTCGGCCTCGAGGACCTGACGTACGACCTGCCGGCCCAGCCGCAGTGGGACGGCGTCACCGAGCCGCGTGCGATCGCCGCCACGTGCGGCGGCGTACGCGTGTGGGGGGTCTACGTCCCCAACGGCCGCTCCGTGGACGACCCGCACTACGCCTACAAGCTCGAGTGGCTCGGCGCGCTGCGCGACACCGCCGTCGCCGAGGTCGCCGCCGCACCCGACACACCGTGGGTCGTGCTCGGCGACTTCAACGTCGCGCCCACCGACGCCGACGTCTGGGACATCGCGCAGTTCGCCGACTCCACCCACGTGACGCCCGCCGAGCGGGCCGCCGTCGCGGCGCTGACGGATGCCGGCCTCGTCGAAGTGATGCCACGGGCGCTGAAGTACGACGTGCCCTTCACGTTCTGGGACTACCGACAGCTCGCCTTCCCCAAGAACACCGGCATGCGCATCGACCTCGTCTTCGGCTCGCCGTCGTTCACCGGCGCCGTCACCGACGCGTACGTCGACCGCGAGGCCCGCAAGACCGGCAAGAAGGGCACGACCCCGCCGTCCGACCATGCCCCGGTCGTCGTCGACGTCTCCCTCTAGCCACCCCCTCGCTCGCACTGATCAATCCGTCGCTTCCCGCCCCCGGAAACGACGGATTGATCAGTCTCACGGGAGGGTTCTTCTGCGGGGCGGCCGGATCGGGGTGACGTCGGGCACGGCGGCAGCGGACGGCGGCGGCGGGACCCCGCTGGGGCGCCATAGGGTTCGGATGTGTCTACGCCGCTCGAGATCCGCCGCCTCACGCCCGAGGAGCACCTCGCGTACATCGAGGCGCGCACCGCCGCCGGCGCCGACATCTCGTTCCTGCAGGTGCCCAGCTGGGCCGGGGTCAAGGCCGAGTGGCGGCACGACAGCCTCGGCTGGTTCGACGGCGACGAGCTCGTCGGTGCCGGGCTGGTGCTCCTGCGACAGGTGCCCAAGGTGAAGCGGTTCCTGGCCTACCTGCCCGAGGGCCCGGACATCGACTGGACCGGCGTACGCAGCGGTCGCGACCTCGCCGACTGGCTCGAGCCCCTCGCCGAGCACCTCAAGTCGATCGGCGCCTTCGCCGTGAAGATGGGCCCGCTCGTCACGGTTCGCAGCTGGGACGCCGACACCCTCAAGGCCGCCATCGCCGACGGCACGGCCAAGCGGCTGCGCGACGTTCCCTCCGACACGACCGACGACGCCGGCCTCGCCGTCGCCGACCGCCTCTCGGCCCTCGGCTGGAGCCAGAAGGCCGACACCGGCGCGGGCTTCGGCGACGTCCAGCCGCGCTACGTCTTCCAGGTGCCGCTCGCGGGCCGAACCGAGGCCGACCTGCTCACCGGCTTCAACCAGCTCTGGCGGCGCAACATCAAGAAGGCCGAGAAGTCCGGCGTCGTCGTCGAGCACGGCGGCTTCGACGACCTGCCGGCGTTCCACGAGGTGTACGTCGAGACCGCGGCCCGCGACCGGTTCACGCCCCGCGGCCTCGCCTACTTCCAGCGCATGTGGCGCGCGATGAGCGCCGAGGACCCGAGCCGAATCACGCTCTACCTCGCCAAGCACGAGGGTCGCGTCCTTGCCGCGACCACGCTCGTGCGCGTCGGGCAGCACTCGTGGTACTCGTACGGCGCCTCCTCGAACGAGGGCCGCGACGTCCGTCCGTCGAACGCGATCCAGTGGGCGATGATCCGCGACTCGCTCGCCGCCGGCTGCGACGTCTACGACCTGCGCGGCATCAGCGACACCCTCGACCCCGACGACCACCTGTTCGGGCTCATCCAGTTCAAGCTCGGCACCGGCGGTCGCGCGAGCGAGTACCTCGGTGAGTGGGACCTCCGGCTTCGGCCCATGCTGGCCCGCGCGGTCGAGGGCTATCTCAACCGCCGCTAGCTGCTGCTGGTCAGCTGCCGAGCTCGGACGGGTCGAGGACGTCGGCCGCATCGGGCACGATGACGGCGACCCTCTCGCCCCACTCGGTGAACGTGACCCGGCCCTGCGTGCCGCCGTCGATGAGGACGGGCAGCGGCTCGCCCTCGGTCGCGACCCAGAGGGTGCCGATCTTGCCGTCCTTCACGCCGACGACCTCGACTCCGTCGATGGTCGCGGCGCCGCCCTTGGTCACCGCGCCCGTCGGGTCCAGGACTCCGCCGAGAGCGGTGGCGTAGTCCACGAGGTCCTTGAACTGCGCCATGTCCGACGCGGTCGTGGCCGACACCCAGCTGTCGCCGATGAGTTCGGCCGCGCCGGCCCCCGCCTCCGCGGTCCAGTACGCCTTGTCGCCCTTGACGTAGACCGCCGTGCCGGTCGAGACGATCTGCAGCATCGCGCCGGCGAGGTCGAGCGTGCCCATGGCGCCGCCGCCCTTCTCGAGCCGGAGATCCATGGTCAGGGTGTCCGTGCCCTGCGTCACGGTGCCCTTCATGTGCACCGACGACTGGCCGAGGGCAGCGTCGTTCGCGGCCTTGAGGATGTCGACCGCGGACTGGTCGGCTAGGCGGTTGCCCGCCGGATTCGACGCACCCACGTCCGACATCGCGGTCATGTCGCCGCAGGCGGTGAGGGCGAGCAGACCGCTGAGGGCGAGCGCGACGCCGGCGAGCGCCTTCGTCGTACGCATGGATGGTCCGTCCGTTCGGGTGGCCGGACGCGGTCAGTGGTGCGCATCCCTCGTTCGAGGGTAACCGCCGCTCCTCCGCGGCCGCGGCCGCACAGGTCGCGCGGGCGTCACGGACCGGCAACGGTCCAGAGACGGAGCCCGGTGAGGCTCGAGATGAAGGGCCCCTGAGTACGGCTCTGTTGGATGAAGGTCGCCTTCAGTGAGCGAGGGCTTCGCCGAGTGGCGCCCAGCGGTGGCCCAGCCTTCATCCAGAACGTTCGGGGGGCTCTAGGGTCGGGGCATGACGTTTGTGCTGCACGTCGACGCGTCGCGGTGGCGGGCGCACACGGCGGCCACGCGCGACTCGGTCAGGGTTGCGATGGGCTCGGTCGCCGGCGCGGATCACGCACTGGCGCTGGGCGACATCGTCCCCGTGGCCAAGGGCAACGGCTACGGCCTCGGCAACCTCCGGCTGCTGGCCGAGGCCGCACGACTCGGCCTCACCCGCGTCGCGGTCGGCACCGTCTTCGAGGCCCACGCCGCGCTCGAGTCGTACGACGGCGACGTCCTGGTCCTGACGCCGTTCGAGCCCGCCGACCCGTACGCCGCCGCGCAGTGGGTGGAGCTCGCGCACGGCCCGCACGCCGACCGCCTCGTGCGCACCGTCGCCTCGCGCAGCGCCTTCGACGCCTTGGCGAGCGGGCCCGGACCCGCGCGTATCGTCCTCGAGGGCCTCACCTCGATGGGCCGCTTCGGCATCACGGCCGACGACCTTTCCGACCTGCTCGCCGACCCCTCCATCGTCACCGCGCTCACCGGCCGCCGGGTGCGGCTCGAGGGCCTCGCGCTGCACCTGCCGCTCACCCAGCCGAGCCCTGACCACCGCGCTGTGCCCGGTGCGCGCTGGAAGGATGCCGGCGTCGCGCCCGAGCCGCCGCCCGGCTCGAGCGCGCGCGTGCGCGAGGCACTCGCGTGGGGGCTCGGGTGGCAGAGCGCGCTCGCCGACCTCTCCGAGCGCGTCACGGCCACCGGCGACTCCGAGGCCGTCACCGAGCTCACCGAGTCCGCCTCGCTCTGGGTCAGCCACCTCGACGACGTCGAGCTCGCCAGCCTGCGCGGCGCGCTCCCCGACATCGCGATCTTCCCGCGCATCGGCACCCGCCTCTGGCTCGGTGACCGCGGCGCGCTCGTCGCCCGCGGCACGGTGCTCGCCGTGCACGGAGTCAGCAAGGGGCAGACCAGCGGCTACCGCCAGCGCCGGGCCTCGCGCGACGGCGCCGTCGTGGTCGTCGGCGGCGGCACCGCGCACGGCGTCGCGATGCAGGCGCCGAGCGCCGTCACCTCGGTGCGCCAGCGCGTGGTCGTCGCGGGCACCGGCATCCTCGACGCCGCCGGTCGGGCTCTGTCGCCGTTCCACGTCGGGGGCGGGCAGGTCTGGTTCGCCGAGCCACCGCACATGCAGGTGTCGCTCGTGCGCGTGCCGCGCGGGATCGCGCTGCCTGCGGTCGGCGACGAGATCGACGTCGACGTCCGCCTCACCGGCATCGTGCCCGATCGCGTCGTCGGCCTCGACTGACCCGTCGCGTCGTCGGCCTACGCGCGGCACGCACGGCGCAGATCCGGCCCCGCTCCTGTCGCGACGCCGCGACGCCGCGACGCCGCGACGCAACGGCACCCGCTAAGGACAGAACGCGCCCCTCGCGGGCGCTTTCTGTCCTTAGCGGGTGAATTCGTGCCGGGGTG
>JBBRAQ010000044.1:0-30157 GCA_038206635.1 Candidatus Nanopelagicales bacterium
CGCCACCACTGCGGCTCGCCGATGCACCCTCCGGCCGTGGCCACACCGCCTGCGAGGGTCAGCGGTGTGGTGGGGTCGATGGGGGTGATGGTCGAGTCGCACAGGATGCGGTGGACCGACGCACTCGACAGCAGCACCGACTCCTCGACCCCCTGCAGGTGGAGCTGCCCACCCAAGCCCGCGGCCAGGTCAGCGGCGTCGACGGTGAGGGTCAGGTGGGCGGTGATGACCATGATCTCCCCGACCTTGTGGCACCTGAGGAACTGGTTGGCGTAGGCATCCATCGCGGCCGTCAGCTCGGGCAACGCCGCCGCGGGGACGTCCGACAACGGGCCCTGCGCGAGCTCGGCCGCCCAGGCCGCTGCGGCGGCGTCGAACCGGGCGACCAGGTGGGCGAGGCGGGGGCCTCGGCTCCCGGGACCCGAGGGCGGTATCGCACACATGGGGCACTACCAGCCGACCCCACCGACCGTCGAACGCCCCCAAAAGTCAAGGGACAGTGTGGCTTTCCATCGCTCACGCCCACTCCACGCCGAGGGCTGGCTCCGCGGTCGTCGGTCCACGAACGCAGCACGACGCTGCTGCGCCACTCATGACGCTCAGGGCAGGCGCACGCCGAGGCGCTTCAGGGCGACGTCGGCACGCAGGCGCAGCAGAGCGAGCTCGAAGGTGACGACTACGCCGTACGTCGCGACCCAGGCGTAGTCGGGGAAAGCCCCGTTACGCGACGACGGCGGGGTGAGCACGGCGGACAGCGCCAACGCGAGGATGGCCAGGCCGAACCAGTCTCGAGCCCTGAGCCGCTTGTTGAGACGCGCCCGCACCGCCGAGGGCAGACGCGTCCAGGACCACACCAGCCAGCCGAGGAGGATGAGCCCGACCCCGTAGAGCCACGGAACGTGCTCGAACTTGGCGATGCTGACCGCGGCGATGGTCAGCGCGGCACGGCTGAGCAGGATCCGGCGTCCCGCCGCGCCCGCGACATCGAGATTGGCCACGGCGATCCTCAGGCGAGGGTCGATGGAGAGGGCCCGGCCGAACAGCCGGCTGCTCGTCACGAGATCACCACACCCGAGGCGCTCCGCCGCGAGGTTGTTCAGCGCGTAGACGTTCGTCGGACTCGCGTCGAGCGCAGCGACGTACGCCCTGGCGGCCTCTGCCCCGCGCTTGGACAGGCTCAGCGCCATCCCGTAGGCGACCAGCAGGTCGGCGTCATCCGGAGCGAGCCGCAGAGCGGCCTCGGCGTACCGCAAGGCACGCGTGGCGTCCTTGCGATCGACCTCGATGAGGCAGCAGACGTTGAGGGCGCGAACGCTGTGGGGCGCCAGCCGGGTGGCCGCCGCCGCCCAGGTTGCGGCGTCGTCCGGGAATCCTGCGCCTCGGGCGACACTGGCGCAGTCGATGAGGATCCCCGAGTCCTGTGGCGCGTACGCGGCGGCCGACCGGCACAGCGCCAGGGCGCGAGGGCCGTCGCCCTCCATCGCCCAGCAGCCGGCCAGGATCACGGTGGCGATGGCGTCCCGCGGGTCGGACGCGACGATGGGTCCGAGGATCGCGCGCGCCTCCGCCGGTCGTCGCAGCTCGAGCAGCGTCCGAGCCTTCTGACGCTGCGCGAAGGCGGCCTCCACTAGAGCATCCGGCGGGACTTGAGGTAGTCGCGCAGGTCGTCGTACTCACCCGAGCGGTTGCCGAACTCGACGACGGTCCTCGCGGTCTCGAGCCAAGGGCCGGCCGACGGCGTGATCTCGTGGACGGCGCGGTCGAGGTCGGCCATCCCGATGAACCGCACGACGCCGCTGCGCGCCGAGTCGACCATCGCGTACTCCGCAGCCGACTCGGCGACGAGAGCGAGGTCGGCGCCGGTGAAGCCCTCGGTCCGCCGGGCCAGTGCCCCGAGGTCGATCCCCTCGACCGGACGACGCTCCAGGTGGTGGCGCAGAATCGCTTCTCGCGCTTGAAGATCCGGCGGCAGGACGGCGAGCGTCCGGTCGAGGCGACCCGGACGCCGCAGCGCCTCGTCGACGTCCCAGGGATGGTTGGTCGCCGCGAGGACGAACACGCCCTCGTTGAGATCGTCGACGCCGTCGAGCTCGTGCAGCAGCTGGTTGACCGTGGTGCGCGCGGGGGAGTTGCGGTTCTGGCTGCGCTTGAGGCCGAGCGCGTCGATCTCGTCGAGGAACAGCACGCACGGCGCCGCCCCACGAGCCGCCTGGAAGATGTCGTGAAGGTTGCGCTCGCTCTGCCCGACGAACATGTCGAGGACGTCGGACAGCGCCACGGACAGGAACGCCGCACCGAGCTCGCCCGCGACGGCACGTGCGATGTAGGTCTTGCCGCACCCGGGTGGCCCGTACATCAGCAGCCCGCCGCGCATCGACTTTCCGTAGGTCCGACGCAGCTCGGGGTTGCGCATCGGGAGCAGGAAGGAGACCTCGAGCCGCTCCTTCACCTGCTGCATCCCGCCGACGTCGGCCAGGGTGATGGTCGACCGTTCGATGTCGGCCGGGTAGCCGTCGGCGGGCTCTTTGCTCACGAACATCGGCGCGACGACCTCGCCGAGCTCCGCGTCGGCCGCAGCCCAGTCGAACGTCGGCTCACCACCCGTGGCGACGCGCTCCGCAGCGGGAGGATCACCATCGGCCTGCCGGAGGAGAACGACCGGATCGGCGGCGGGAGCCCCGTGCCCCAGGGCGCCGGACATCACCCGCTGCGCGGCCTGGTTTCCCGGTTCGGCACTGAGCACGCGCGCGGCGTGGGCGACGGCCTCGGCTCCACGCCCGGCGTCCACCAGCAGCTCGGCGAGGTGCAGACGAAGGTGGACGTCGTCCGGCGACGCCTCGACGGCACCCTGGATGCTGGTGATGAGCGGGTCGTCCACGAGGTCCCCCCTGCCGGCTCCACGCCCGTCCACGTGGTCGTCCGCGCAGCCTACGGGTCGGCGCTGTGCCGAGCTCCGGTTCTCACCCGTCCGGAGGGAAGGTCTACGACTCGCGTCGAAACGCGCAGGCAACAATGCGTTGGGACAATCGGCCGAGGCACCCGATGCCGACGCACCGGAAGGCGAGGACGCGGTGACCTGGCAACGGCGTGGCCCGATCGACGAGCTGCTCGACGACGTCTGGCGCCCGGTCGCCGACCTCGACGGCGGTGAGGTCGCGACGTACATCCGCGGGCTCGCGAAGGCTGACCCTGCGACGTTCGGCCCGAGCCTGGCGACCCTCGACGGCCAGGTCCGCGTGGCCGGCGACCTGGTGCCGTTCACGATCGAGTCGGTGTCCCAGCCGTTCGTGTACGCGGTCGCGCTCGCCGACCGCGGCCACGACGCCGTCCTCGCCAAGGTCGGCATGAGCGGCGGCGTGGCCGCGGCGCTCCCCGGCCAGCTCGGCCTCGGCGTGCACAGCCCGCTGCTCGACCCCAGGGGCAACAGCGTGCGCGGAGTCGCTGCGGCAGAACGACTCTCGCGCACCCTGGGCCTGCACCTCCTGCTCCCCAGCGAGCGCACCCGGTCGGGCCTGCGCCGTTCCTACCGCGACGACGTCGTGCGCTCGCGACGCGGTCGGCCACGTCGTCAGCGCGAGCTGCTCGACGCCGAGGGCTCTGCGATCGCCGTCAACGAGCTGGCGGGGGACCAGGGCTTCGCCAGCGTCGGGCTGCTCGTGCGCCTCGTTCTTGACGACACCACGCCGACCCGCTGGCGGGTGCTCGACCTGCGGCGCGTCACCCGGATCGACACCGCGGCCGTGACCCTCCTGCGCAGCCTCTCGAGCAGCTCGTCGCGGCCGGCGTGGCGGTCGCCGTCGTCGACCCCCGTGCCGACGCCGCGCGCACCACGGCGCGGTCCCTCGGCAACGACGTCGGACGGTTCACCGATCCCGACTCCGCCCTCGAGTGGGCCGAGACCGCACTCCTGCGCAGCCACGGCCTCGAGGACCAGCTGCCCGACGGCCTCGTGCCCCTCGCGCCGCATGGACCTCCTGCACGACCTGGCACCTGAGGTCGTCGGCGAGATCGAGTCGCGCACCACGACCCGGGTGTTCACCGCCGGTGCTGTCGCCTTGGAGGAGGGTGCCGAGGCCGACGGCCCCTACTTCGTCGGCGCCGGCCAGGTGAGCGTCGACGTGCGCATCCGGCGATCCCCCGGGCGCCGCCGCCTCACGACGATCGCGGCCGGCTCTTCCTTCGGCGAGCTCGCGATCGTCGACGGCCTCGCCCGCTCGACGCGGATCTCGGCGCTCGAGCCGACGATCTGCCACGTGCTGACGCCGGAGGCGTTCGCCGCGCTGCGGACCGAGCAGCCGGTGGCGTGCGCCGAGCTCACCCTGGCCATCGCCCGGTCGCTGTCCCAGCGCCTGCGCTGCTCCACCGCCGACGTGGCGGCCTTCGAGGAGACCTGACCCGTCGACCACAGGCACGCGTCCGCCCCACGCGCGAGCTGCCACCGGACGTCCTTCTCAGGATCCCCACATCTGACCGCCCTAGCCTCACCCCGTGCCTTCCTCGACCGACCTCTTCACCCGCATCAACGACGTCGCCGCGAGCACCCCGTGGCTGCACGCCCCGATGACGGCCTACGCCTCCTACGGGCTGCTGCTGTTCGCGGCCCTCCTCGGCGTCGGCTGGTGGATCGCGCGCGGACGCGGCGACCGCACCATGGCCACGGCAGTGCTGGCCCCCATCGCCGCGGTCGTCGCCATCACGGTGCAGCAGCCGCTCATCACCTGGGCGGGCCATCCGCGACCGTTCGTGGTGCACCCCGACGCCCTCGTGCTCGTGTCGAGGTCGGCTGACGCCTCGTTCCCCAGCGACCACGCCTGCGTCGCCGGAGCGGTCACGATGGCCCTGTTCGTGATCGACCGGAGACTCGGTGCGGTGTCGGGAGCCGCGGCACTGCTCATGGCCTTCTCGCGCGTCTATGTCGGAGCCCACTGGCCGGCCGACGTCCTTGCCGGCCTCGCGTTCGGCGCGCTCGTCTCCCTCGCGATCGTGCTCACTCTGCGAACCCCGGTCGCCAGACTCGTCCACCGGGGACGACGTACCCGGCTCGCCCCGCTCCTCGGCGTCGCCGCCTCCTCCGACGCCGACGCCGTCCCAGCCCCGGCCTGAGCCGCACCCGGCCGAGCGTCGTCCGCACGACCCGCCAGGGTGACGCCGTGAGCCCGCAGCGAGCCGACCGGCGAGTTCTTGGACGTTCCGAGCCGGTTCTTGGATGTTCCCAGGATCAGTAAGGGCACCCTCACGTCGATGCTGGGGTCATCAGTACCGACCGTCCCGATCACAGACCCCTTGGGGGAGACCCGTCATGAAGCTGAAGATCGCAGTGCCCCTCGCCGTCGCTGGCGTGTTCATGGGCTCGACCGCCGCCTTCGCCTCAGGTCACATCGCGACCCCGGCCACCGCGCCTGCGGCCGAGACCTCCGTCTCCACGAGCCCGTCCGCCACGTCGATCGAGTCCGCGGAGCCGAGCGAGTCCGCGGAGCCGAGCGAGTCCGCGGAGCCGACGATGACCCCCGGCACGCACTCCCCCGAGCCCTCGGAGTCCCCGGAGCCGAGCGAGTCGACGCAGCCCCGCACCAGCGTGAGCCCTGAGCCCGACGACGACCAGGGCGACGACCAGCAGGGCGAGGAGAGCGACGACCGAGGCGACGACCAGAGCGACCAGCACAGCGGTGCCCCCTCCACGCACGGGCCGTCGGGCACGAGCGGACACGACAGCCGCACCGACGGCTCCGGCCACAGCGACGCGGGCTCGGGCCACTCGGGCGGGAACAGCCGCGACGACTGACCGGTCCGACCCGATCCAGGACGGCGGGGGCGCACTCTCCCGGGCCAAACACCCTCAAGAAGGGTGCGCCCCGCCGTCATTCATGGCATACATGAGGGGTGAAGCACGCAGCCCCCGAGCCTCCTCGGCGCTGGTTCGGGCGCCGGAAGACCGCGACCCCGCCCGCCGCAGAGGTCATCGACCTCCGCGACGTCGAAGTCGAGCACCTTGCGGACGATCCCGAGAGCGTCGTGGCCAGGTTGTCGAGGCTGCGCGACGCCGGGCTCATCACCAACGCCGAGTTCGAGAAGGAGCGCCGCGCCCTGCTCCACCTCGACGCCGACCAGCAGCTCTGAGCGCCTGAGGGACGCGGGTCGGCGCAGGTCCGCCGTGGGGAGTCAGGACGCGGGACCGTGGCCCTCGAGGTGCGGGTGCACCGGCACCGGCACCTTCAGGGCGGTCTCGCTCGGGATCTCCGCCTCGACGTCCTCGGCCTTGATGGAGTGGCGCATCGCGTAGACGATCAGGCCGCCGACGACGGCGAGCACGAGGGTCACCACGATCCAGGCCAGCGCACCCGGCAGCTGGGTGAGCTTGAAGCCGACGAAGGCCAGCACGATCGTCGTGGGCAGCGTGACGATCCAGGCGAGCACCATCTCGCCTATCACCCGCAGGTTGATCCCCATGCCGGATCCGACGCCCGCGCCGGCAACCGACGACGCGGCCGCGTGCGTGGTGGAGATCGGCACGCCGAGGCCGGTGGCACCGAAGATAGCCGTCACCGCACCGATGTTCGCCGCGACACCCGAGGACGCGTGCAGGGTGGTGATCTTGAGACCCATGGTCTCGATGATCTTCCAGCCGCCCCAGATGGTGCCGAGGGCGATGGCGCCGTACGCCGCGAACTCCACCCAGGTCGGCACGGCGACGTTCCCGTCCTTGCCGGCCGTCAGGTGACCGGTGCCCAGCAGCAGCGCGGCGATGACTCCCATGGTCTTCTGCGCGTCGTTGGCTCCGTGTCCGAAGGACACCGCGCCGGCCGAGACCAGCTGCAGCCACTTGAACGGCTTGGCGTTGTCGGCGAGCCCGAAGACCTTGCGCAGCGCGGCGACGAGGAACATCGCGAAGAAGGCGATGCCGAACGCGACGAGCGGGCTCACGACGATGGCGATGACGGTCTTCTGGACGCTCGCCCAGTTGATGGCGTCGGTGCCACCGGCCGCGAGACCGGCACCGACGAGTCCGCCGATGAGCGCGTGGCTCGACGACGACGGCATCCCGATCCACCACGTCGCGTAGTTCCAGATGATGGCGGCCAGGAGCGCGGAGAACACGACGGCGATGCCGGTGACGTCGGCGTGCACCGTCTTGGCAACGGTGTTGGCGACGGCGGTGCCGACGACGAAGACGGCGGCGAAGTTGAAGAACGCGGAGAACCAGACGGCGTACTTCGCCGGCAGGGCACGCGTCGCGACCACCGTCGACACGGAGTTGGCTGCATCGTGGAACCCGTTGGTGAAGTCGAACAGCAGTGCAAGGGCGACAACCGCTATCAGGGCGACCAGGGTGAGGTCCACGATCCGTCTCCACCGTGTGGGGGCAGTCGGATCGACCGGCCCGGACACCTCAATCATGCTGATCTGGGGTGCCTTGTCCAGCGGTGGAGTGAACGACAGGTGAACCCCGGGTAAACGACCTCCGAGTGGGGTGCCCAGGTCGTTTTCGGGCCGGATCAGCGGTGAGGTGAGCCTCACTCGGGCGTCCGGCGGGCAACGTCGGGCGCCGCGGCGGCAGCCTCGTGCAGGGCCAGGATCAGGCGTCGAGCGCCGCCGGGGCCAGGCCGCCGAGCAGCCCGGCCACGACGTCGATGACCTCGGGGTCCGCGCCCATCGACATGTGGGTCGCCGACACCTCGACGTGCTGGGCCGCCGGGTCGAGGCAGGCCCGCCAGTCGATGACGCCGTCCTCGAGGGAGAACACCGAGGTGTAGGGGATGTCGGTGGGGACGTCGGCGTCGAGCCAGGCCCGCACCTCACGCGCGCAGTCGCCGGAGATGCAGTCATCACCGAGCAGACCGGGGACGCCGAGCGAGCTCAGCCGGGTGATGACCTGCAGCTGGATCGCGAGCGTCTCGTTGATCGCGAGCGGGTCGGTGGTGGGGGTGCCGAGGGTGACGAGCGCCGCGACGAGGTCGGGGCGCCGGACCGACACGATCTTGCCGAGGGCCCCGCCACGGCTCCACCCGACGACGGCCACCCGGCGCCCGGTGCGCTCGGCGGCCTGCTCGAGCCGGCGCTCGAGGGCGTCGGCGAGCTCGCGCGTGCAGCCGATGTTGGGGGCGATCCCCGACTTCGACGTCCAGTGCCCCTGACGGCGCAGGACCTCGGTCATCGGGGCGAGGGCGAAGTCGCCGGAGAAGAAGCCGGGCACGAGCAGGACCGGCACGCGGGCGGGATCCGGAGTCGTCGTCTCGCGCTGGTGCGGGAGGAGGCGGCCTGCGACGCGGAGGACGGAGAGGTTCTCCCGGACAGCGGTGATGACCGGCGGGCGAAAGCCCGTCGGGTGCATCAGCAGGTCGCCGAGCTCCTCCAGCGACCGTCCCACCGGCCCGGTCATCTGCCCAGTGTGCGACAGGAACCGCCCAGCGCGGGGCAGGATCCGCCGGAGACTTCCCGGCACCGCGGGTCCGAGGCCGCAAGCGCCGGGGGAGCCGGGGACGGCTGAGGCACCGGCCTCACGCGGCTCACAGGCTTCTCACCAGGTCCAGAGACTGGCTCCAGCCGCGTCCCAGGCGTTTCCCAGGGAAGGGCCAGCGACGCCGACCACGGTCGAGCCATGACCACGACAACCACCCCAGCAGGCGCGGCGGATGCCTCCGTGGCCGCCGCCGTGCCGACATCGAGGGACGTGACGGCTGTGGCGGGGCCGGCGTCAGCATCGACTCACGCGGTGCTCGACATCGTCGTCCCCGTCCACAACGAGCAGGCCGACCTCGTGGCGAGCGTCGAACGCCTGCACTCCTACCTCACCGCGTCCCTGCCGGTGTCCTTCCGCATCACGATCGCCGACAACGCCAGCACCGACGAGACGTGGGGCCTCGCCCTCGGCCTCGCGGCCCGGCTGCCCGGCGTCCACGCCGCCCACCTCTCGGAGAAGGGACGGGGCCGCGCCCTGCGCCAGGTGTGGTCCGCGAGCGCCTCCGACGTCCTCGCCTACATGGACATCGACCTCTCCACGGACCTCGCAGCCGTGCTGCCGCTCGTCGCACCGCTGCTGTCGGGCCACAGCGACCTCGCGATCGGCACCCGGCTCGCCCGTGGCTCGCGCGTCGTGCGCGGCCCGAGACGCGAAGCCATCTCGCGCTGCTACAACCTGCTGCTGCGCACCATGCTCGCCGCGCGTTTCTCCGACGCGCAGTGCGGCTTCAAGGCGATCCGGGCCGACCGCGCCCGCGAGCTCCTCCCGCTCGTCGAGGACACCGGCTGGTTCTTCGACACCGAGCTGCTCGTCCTGGCCGAGCGACGAGGTCTGCGCATCCACGAGGTCCCCGTCGACTGGGTCGACGACCCGGACTCGCGCGTCGACATCGTCTCGACCGCCATCGCCGACCTTCGCGGCATCGCCCGCCTCGGACGAGGCATGGCCACCGGTGCCATTCCGGTGACCGAGCTCCCCGTGTACGCCGGCGACGACGTCCCCCGCGGGCTCACCCCGCAGCTCGTGCGGTTCGCGGGAGTCGGCGTCGCATCGACGCTCGCGTACGTCGTGCTGTTCCTCCTCCTGAGCGGGCCGATCGGGTCGCAGTGGGCGAACTTCACCGCGCTGCTCCTCACGGCGGTGGTCAACACCGCGGTCAACCGGCGCGTCACCTTCGGCGTCCGCGGGGTGACCGACCGCTTCCGGCACCAGCTCCAGGGCCTCGTCGGCGTCGCCGTCGGCCTCGGGCTGACATCGGTGTCGCTCGCTGTCCTGCACGCGACGGCCACCGACGCCGCCCGCTGGCTCGAGGTGACGGTGCTGGTGACCGCCAACGTCGTCGCCACCCTCGTGCGCTTCCTGCTCTTCCGCGCGTGGGTCTTCCCGCGGAGGTCCGGCGCCGCCTCCCGCACCGGCGCACCCGTCCGGCCCAGCGTCTCCCCAGCTCTGCCTGTCCGGGCCGGACCCGACCGAAGGACGATCCGATGACCACCGTCTCCCCTGACCCGGCGATCCTCGCGCCCCTCACCGGGCGCTCGCCCGTGACGCCGCCCGAGCCCCGAGGCCAGCACGCGCCGCCGGTGGCCGCGACCCCGCCGGCACCCACGTCGCGTCTCGCCCGGCTCTGGCGCGGTCGCCCCGAGGACTCCCCGTGGATCCGACCGACGCTGCTCGCCCTCCTCGCCTCGACCGGCGTCCTCTACCTGTGGGGGATCGCCGCCTCGGGCTGGGCGAACGCGTTCTACTCCGCCGCCGTCCAAGCCGGGTCACAGAGCTGGAAGGCGATGCTGTTCGGCTCCTCGGACGCCGCGAACGTCATCACCGTCGACAAGCCGCCGGCGTCGCTGTGGGTCATGGAGGTGTCGGCCCGCATCTTCGGCGTGAGCTCGTGGAGCATCCTGGTCCCGCAGGCCCTGATGGGCGTCGCCAGCGTCGGCCTGCTCTACCTCGCCGTACGCCGCTGGGCCACCCCGGCAGCAGGACTCGTCGCCGGTGCAGTGCTCGCACTGACACCCATCGCAACGCTGATGTTCCGCTTCAACAACCCTGACGCGCTCCTCGTGCTGCTGCTGACCGCTGGTTCCTACACGACCATCCGTGCGACCGAGAAGGCTTCCACCCGTTGGCTTCTCGCCACCGGCGTCCTCGTCGGCCTCGCGTTCCTCACCAAGAGCCTGCAGGCCTTCCTCGTGCTGCCGGCATACACCGTGGTCTACCTCGTGGCCGCGCCGACGAGGCTGCGCCGGCGTCTGCTCGACCTTGTCGCCGGAGGTGTCGCGATCGTCGTCGCGGCCGGCTGGTGGATCTCGCTCGTCGAGCTGTGGCCGGCCGACAGCCGCCCCTACATCGGCGGCTCGCAGACCAACTCCGTGCTCGAGCTGATCCTGGGCTACAACGGCTTCGGCCGGATCACCGGCGAGGAGGTCGGCAGCGTCACCGGTGGCGGCACTGCCGCGGTCGGCGCGGGTGCGCCAGCCGGCAGGTGGGGAGCCACCGGCTGGAGCCGGCTGTTCACCGCCGACTACGGCGGCCAGGTCGCCTGGCTGATCCCGGCCGCCCTCGTGCTCGCCGCCGCACTGGTGTGGCACTCCCGCCGCGCGCCGCGCACCGACGGCACCCGGGCGGCGACGCTGCTCTGGACCCTGTGGCTGCTCGTGACCGGCGCGACGTTCTCCTTTGCCGCCGGCATCATCCACCCCTACTACACGGTGGCGCTCGCACCTGCGATCGGCGCCCTCGTCGGCATCGGCGGGACGAGGCTCTGGTCGCTGCGCGAGCATGCCTGGGCCCGCATCACGCTGGCCCTCACCGTCGCCGGCTCGTCGGTGTGGGCTGCCGTCCTGCTGTCGCGTTCGTCGGACTGGCTGCCGTGGCTGCGGTACGCCGTCCTGGCCCTCGGCATCGGCAGCGCGCTCGCGATCCTCGTTGCCGACCGTCTCACCGGCACCGTCGCCGGCGTCGTGGCCGCAACGGGTCTCGCCTCGGTGCTGCTGGCTCCTGCGGCGTACTCCGTGCAGACGGCGGCCACCGCGCACACCGGCTCGCTGCCCACCGCCGGGCCCGCGGTCGCCGGCTCGCGCGGCGGCCCGGGCGGAGGATTCGGTGGCGGAGTGTTCGGTGGCGGCACCCCCGGTGCGCGCGGCCAGGCCCCGCCCGGGCAGGGCGGCCCCGGCCAGCCCGGCCCGGGCGGCACGCTCCCCGGCGGCGCGCCGGGAGGCACCGTGCCCGGCGCGGGCGGCGCGGGCGGGCTGCTCGACGCGAGCACTCCGAGCGCGACGTTGGTCTCGATGCTCAGCACCGACGCGGGCTCCTACACCTGGGCCGCGGCCGCGGTCGGGGCCCAGACGGCGGCGGGCTACCAGCTCGCGACCGGGTTGCCGGTGATGTCGCTGGGTGGCTTCAACGGCAGCGACCCCTGGCCCACCCTCGCGGTGTTCCAGACCCACGTATCCGACCACCAGGTGCACTACTTCCTCGGCGGCGGCGGGAGGGGGTCCAACGGCGGCTCGTCGGCCACGAGCGAGATCGCAGGCTGGGTCGCCGCGAACTTCACCGCGACCACGGTCGACGGCGTCACGGTCTATGACCTCACGGCCCCGACGTCGTCGGCAACGACGACGACGACCTCGACCACCGGTCTCTGACCGGTGGTCGAGAGGCACGTGTGCCGGGCCGACGGCCGCCCCCGCCGTCGGCCCGGCACCACCGCGTGACCCCGCGCACTCCGGCGCGCGGCGCAGGACCCCGTCCCCGGCCCTCGGGACAGGGTCCTGCGCCGGGTTCTGACACCGCGGTCAACGCCCCTCACCCTGCGTGATCACTGCTCTCACCCGTCCGGCGCAACCTGTCCGGACTCGACTGCCACCGACAGTCAGGACGGGCGAGAATCAACGCGTGCGAGATGGTCCCTCCGGCTGGTTGATCACCGTCGCGGCCGACTACGCCGTGCGGGGTGCGATCGACGACGCCCTCGTGGCGGCCGCGACCGCCGCCGAGGTGGGGCTCGTCCAGGTGGCCTCCGACGGCACTGTCTGGTGGTCGGATGAGACCTACCGGCTCCACGGTCGCCCTCGCTGGCGGCGCGTGCGCACCCTCGACGACCTCGGCTGGGGGGTCCCCGCCGACGTCGAGAACCGCCTCCGCGCGACCTATGCGGCCGCCCTCGACAACCCTGACGTCGAGCTCCGCTACACCGCGACCGGAGAGGCCGACGTCCCCCGGGACCTGGTGTTCCGTGCTCTCGACCACGGGCTCGCCGTCGTCCATCGCGCCGCACCCGCCACCGCCCCGGTCGCATCGGCCCCTCGCGCTCCTGCGGTCATCGACATCCGCGACACCGCCGTGGCACCAGACCGCGAAGCCTCCGACACCGCAGTCGTGCCCGCACCCGAGCCCGCGCCAGCGGTGGGGCCGGCGCCCGTCGCTGCGGACGTCGAGCCCGTGACCGACGAGCCCGAGACCGTCGTGCCGGAGCGCTCGATCGAGGACGTCGAGCCCGTGACCGACGAGCCGCCGTCGGTCGGCGTCGACCTCGCCTCCGCGGTGCTGTCGGCCACGCCGGACCTCGTGCTGCTCTACGACCTGGACCATCACTCCGTGGTCACGATGGCCGGCAACGCGCCCGACACCGAGGTCGTGATCGCGCACCTCCGCCAGGGCAACTCGCTGCGCGAGGAGATCCACCCCGACGACGTCGTCGCGCTCGTCCAGTGGCGCGACGAGCTCGCAGCACTCATCCCGGGCGAGGTCCGCCATACCGACGCCCGCTTCCTGATCGACGGCGACTGGCGCTGGTTCGAGGTGCGGGCCTCGGAGTTCCGCCGCGACGACGACGCCGTCAACGAGGTCGTCCTCGTCGTCCGAGACGTCCACCAGCGCATCGAGGCCGGACGCCGTGTCCTGGAGAGCGAGCGGGCCTTCCGCGAGGTCTTCGACGCCAGCCCGGTGGGCCTCGCGGTGCTAGATGACCACGGTCGGTTCACCGACGTCAACGACGCCTTCTGCACCCTGGCCGGTCGCACCCGCGAGGCCGTGCTCGCCACGGTCTATGAAGCCCTCCTGCACCCCGAGGACCGCGCTGCCGCAGTCATCTCACGCGCTCGGAGGATGACCGAGGGCACCCTCACGACGTCCTCCGAGCGACGCCTCGCCCGCGCCGACGGCGTCATGATCTGGGTGCGGGTCCGCACCTCGGACATCGACTACGGCGCCGACGTGCGCACGCTCGTGTCGCTCGAGGACGTGACGTCGGCCAAGGCCACCGAGGACCAGCTCCGGCACGACGCCCTCCACGACGACCTCACCGGCCTCCCCAACCGCCGCCTCATCATCGACCGCCTCGAGCGGGCGCTCTCGCGCGCCCGCCGGTCGGGCACACGGCTGGCTCTGTTCTTCATCGACCTCGACGACCTCAAGCGGGTCAACGACACCCACCCGTGGCAGCACCGCGCCGGAGACGTGCTCCTGACCAGCACCGCGGTCGCCGTCCACGACACCCTGCGCGAGGCCGACACGCTGGGCCGTCTCGGCGGCGACGAGTTCATCGCGATCTGCGAGGACATCGGCGAGGACTCCACCGTCGCGGACATCGGTGACCGCATCCTGCAGGCAGTCCGTCGTCCCCTCACGATCGGCAGCGAGACGGTGCTCGTCGGGGCGAGCATCGGCGTCGCCGTGACCGACGAGGAGGAGGAGACCGCCGAGCAGCTGCTGCGCCGGGCCGACTCCGCGATGTACGCCGCCAAGTCGGTCGGCGGCTCGCGAGTGGTCCGTTCCGACGGCGTCGCGGTCGACGTCGCGGAGCAGCTCGACGTGGCCGGGGCCCTGGCGAGGCGCGAGCTGCGCCTGCACTACCAGCCGGTCGTGTCGCTCGACAGCGGTGCGGTGCTCGGGGTGACCACGGTCGTGCGGTGGCGCCACCCCGATCGCGGGCTGCTCCCGGCGGAGGAGGTGCGCAGCGCGATCGTCTCGGGCGCCGGGTCCCTCCCCGTCATCCACTGGGCCCTCGAGCGCGCCATCGCCGATGTGCGCACGGTCGCCCCGACGCGGGTCGACCACGTGTCGGTCTGGATGCCGATCCCCGGGCGGGCAGCACTCGCACCCAGCACCCGCACGGCGATGGTGACGGCGTTCGCCGGGCCCGACGGGTCCCTCGGCCCGGACTCCGCACCCTCGCTCGTGCTCGACGTGCACGAGGAGGACGTCGCCCTGCTCACCCGCAGGCGGTCGCTGCACAGCCACCTCGACGAGCTCATGAGCGCCGGTCCGCTGGCCCTCGGCGTCGAGCACTTCACCGCCGACCTCGTGCCCGTCGGGATGCTGCAGCTGATCTCGGCCGCCTCGGTGTCACTCGACCCCGAGCTGCTCGCGGCGGCAGCGGAGAACCGCTCGACCGAGGAGCTCGTCCGCGCGCTCGTGCTCGCCGCCTCCGCGCTCGGCGTCGTCACGATCGCCATGGGGATCGAGTCCCACGTCCAGCTCGAGGTCGCCCGCGGCCTCGGCATCCACGCCGCCTACGGCGACCTCATCGGGCCACCCGCGCCGCTCGACACCTACTCCGACCTCCTCCACGGCGGTCGGATGACGCTTCCGCAGCCGCCCGTCCGACCCATCGACCTCACCGACGGCGTCGTCCACCCGCCCGACTCGAGCGGCGAGGAGACCCTCCTCGAGGTTGGCGCAGACGGTCCCGTCGGAGGCCAGCCGACCGACGTCGGCCCGACCGACGAGGAGATCTGGGCCCAGCTCATGGCCCCCCGCGGCGACGACGAGGACACGGCCCGGACGAGCCAGTCGCCTCGCCCCACCGGGCTACCGCGCCCCGCCGACGACGACGCTGCGTCCGACGACGCTGGATCCGACGACGCTGCGACCGACGACGCTGCGACCCCGACCCTCGAACCGGGGCGGCCGCCTGCGCGGCCCTCGCGCCTGCCCGGCTTGCGGAGCGACGGACCGACCGCGCGCCCGATGCCGACCCCGTCCGGTCCGCGGCCGGCCGTGCCCCGGCCCGCGGTCACCGAGCCCACGGCTGAGCCGACTCCGACCGCCGAGCCGTTGCGACCGGCCCCGGCACCAGCCGTCGTCGAGCCCGCGCCGGCACCGGCACCGGCCGCTGCCCCCGCCCCTACCCGACGGCTGATCCTGGGGTCGATCGGGGAGTCCCTCGCCCGCGAGCTCGGCCTCGAGTTCACCCCGATCGAGGACGACGCCCCCGCCCGCCAGACCCCGGTCGATGAGAACCCCATCGCGTCCGCGATCGCGGAGTCGCTCACGGCGAGCCCGACGGACGACGGCGGGCTGCCGCCAGCCCCGCGCATCGTGCTGCGCCCGTCGGACCCGGGCTCGCCCGGGCACTGACGCTCTCTCTCCGCACCGGCGGAGACGGCACTCGACTGCCCGGCTCAGCCGTACCCCAGCTCGTGGAGGCGGTCGTCGTCGATCCCGAAGTGGTGGGCGATCTCGTGGACCACGGTCACGTGGACCTCGTCGACGACGTCCTCGACCGTCTCGCAGATCGCGAGGATCGGCACGCGGTAGATCGTGATCCGATCGGGCATCACGCCGGCGTACCACCCGCCGCGCTCGGTCAGCGGGATGCCCTCATAGAGGCCGAGCAGCCGACCGCGCTCTGTCTCGGAGTCGTCCTCGACGACGAAGACGACGTTCTCGACCAGCCGTGCGAGCTCGTCGGGGATCTCGTCGAGGGCCTCGGCGACGAGATCCTCGAACTCCTCGGGCGGGATGTCGAGCACCCTGCGATCCTGCCTCAGCGGGACCGTCGATGCGGGAGGACTTCCTTCCCTGCGTCGCGTTTTGGTTCGCGGGCGGCGAGTCCCGTATGCTCTCCCGGTCCCCCGATGGGCGACCTCGGAGGCACGTACTACCCCGCCCCCATCGTCTAGTGGCCCAGGACACCGCCCTTTCACGGCGGCAGCACGGGTTCGAATCCCGTTGGGGGTACTGCTCGACAGCACGACCGTCACGACAGGCACCACCGTCACGACGGGCACCACCTGGTGGTCCGGCTCCGGCCGGCGCACGAGGCCCCGTAGCGCAGTTGGTTAGCGCGCCGCCCTGTCACGGCGGAGGTCGCCGGTTCGAGCCCGGTCGGGGTCGCAGAGAAAGGAAGGGCGCCGCTCACGCGGCGCCCTTCCTCGTTGCCGGGGGTCTGCCGCGGTCAGTGCGCCGTGGAGTCTCGGAGGGTGGCATAGGCGTCGCGCACCTGTGGTGTGGCTGCCGCCTCGACCCAGGTGCCGGCCGGCTCGGGCCACTCGTCGCTGCCGAGGAGCGTGCGTGCGGCCTGGCGCGCGGCGCCGTCGGCGACGTACTCCCCCGGGTCGGCGACGAGCACCGGGCGGCCGAGGACCTGCGGTGCGATCGCCGCGACGGCCGCGGACCGCGACGCACCGCCGATGAGGAGCACCCTCCCGATCGGCACGCCCTGGGCGAGGAGAGCGTCGACGGCGTCCGCGAGGCCACACAGCATGCCTTCCACCGCGGCTCGCGCGAGGTTCCCGGGCGTGGAGTTCGACCCGGTGAGCCCGGCGAGGTGGCCGGTGGCGTCGGGACGGTTGGGTGTGCGCTCGCCCGCGAGGTACGGCAGCAGCGTGACGCCGCCGGCGCCCGGCTCCGCCTCGAGGGCCAGCCGGTCGAAGGCGGTGTGGTCGACGCCGAGCATCCGGCGTACGGCGTCGAGCACCTGCGCGGCGTTGAGCGTGCACACCAGGGGAAGGAAGCGGCCCGTGGCGTCGGCGAAGCCGGACACCGCTCCGGACGCATCCTGGGTGGGCGTCTCGGACACGGCGAATGCCGTGCCGCTGGTGCCCAGGGACACGACCACGTCGCCGGGACGCGCACCGAGGCCGAGTGCGGCGGCCATGTTGTCGCCGGTGCCGGGCGCGAGCAGGACGCCCCGGTCGACTCCCCAGAAGTCCGAGACCTCGCCGACGGCGGCGAACGGCGTCGCCACCGGAGGCACCCACAGCTCGCGGCCGAAGGCGCGCACGAGCAGATCGGTGCGGTACTCCCCCGACGAGGGCGACCAGTAGCCCGTGCCGCTCGCGTCGCCGCGGTCGGTCGTGAAGGCAGCGTCCACGCTGAGCTGAGCGTTCAGCCAGTCGTGGGGCAGGACGACGATCTCGGCGCGACGGGCCGTCGCCGGCTCGTGCTCGGCCACCCACCGGAGCTTGGTGACGGTGTAGGAGGCGACCGGGACGGAGCCGGTCGCCTCGGCCCACACCTCCGCGCCGAGCTCGGCAACGAGGTCTGTCGCAGCCCGCGCGGAGCGGGTGTCATTCCACAGCAGCGCCTTGCGGACGACCTCGCCCTGGCTGTCGATGAGCACCATGCCGTGCTGCTGACCGGCCACCGACACGGCACCGACGTCGTCGATGCGGCCGGCGTCCTCGACGGCAACGATGAGGGCGCGCCGCCACTCCTCGACGTCGACCTCGGTGCCCTCGGGGTGGGGAGCCCGTCCGGACCGGACCAGCTCGCCGGTGTGGGCGTCGCGGACCACCACCTTGCACGACTGGGTCGAGGAGTCGACCCCCGCGACGAGCTGGCGGACCATCGGGGTCAGGCCGTGCCGAGCAGGTGCTCGATGGCGAGCTGGTCGAGCTGCGCGTAGTGGTAGCCGCGCATACCGGCCGCCTCGACGTCGAAGGTGGCGTCGATGTCGGCGACGAGGTCGTCGTAGGTCTCACCCGGCGCGAGCGTGGGCACCGACGTGCCGGCGACGCGTGAGGCCTCGAGGGCCGCGATCACCTGGGGGTCGGAGCGGAACGCCTTGGCCTTCTCCCGCAGGATCAGGTAGGTGCGCATGTTGGCCGCGGCCGACGCCCAGACGCCGTCGATGTCCTCGGTGCGCATCGGCTTGTAGTCGAAGTGGCGCGGGCCCTCGTAGTCGGAGGACTCGAGCAGGTCGACGAGGTAGAAGGCGTTGATGAGGTCGCCGTGACCGAAGACGAGGTCCTGGTCGAACTTCGGGCCGTGCTGGCCGTTGAGGTCGATGTGGAAGAGCTTCTTGTGCCACAGGGCCTGCGCGATGCCGTGCGCGAAGTTGAGGTTCGACATCTGCTCGTGCCCGACCTCGGGGTTGACCCCGACCATCTCGGAGTGCTCGAGCTCGTCGATGAACGCGAGGGCGTGACCGATCGTGGGCAGGAAGATGTCGCCGCGAGGCTCGTTGGGCTTGGGCTCGATCGCGAACTTGATCCCGTAGCCCTTGTCGATGACGTACTGGCACAGGAGGTCGAGGCCCTCCTTGTAGCGGGAGAGCGCGTCGCCGACGTTCTTGGCGGCGTCGACCTCCGAGCCCTCGCGGCCGCCCCAGAAGACGTAGGTCTCGGCACCGAGCTCGGCAGCAAGGTCGAGGTTGCGCATGATCTTCCGGGTGGCGTACCGACGGATGTCGCGGTCGTTGCTGGTGAACGCCCCGTCCTTGAAGACCGGGTGCGTGAACGTGTTCGTCGTCATCATCGGCACCTTCATGCCGGTGTCGGCGAGCGCTTCCTTGAACCGCAGGATGGTCTTGGCCCGCTCGTCGGCGTCGGCGCCGAAGGGGATGAGGTCGTCGTCGTGGAAGGTGACGCCGTAGGCGCCGAGCTCGGAGAGACGGTGCACGGACTCGACCGGGTCGAGGTGTGGACGCGTCGCGTCACCGAAGGGGTCGCGAGCCTGCCACCCGACGGTCCAGAGACCGAAGGTGAACTTGTCGGCCGGTGAGGGGACCGGGATGGCGGACATGGTGCCTCCAGCTGGTGTGGGCTATATTCGTTCAGCGCCCAAACATACTCCCCGGGAGACGGCATGTCGACAGGTGTGACACCCGGATCGCGACCACGGTCCGCGGCCCGCCCCCGCCTCGTCGACCGCCCGCGCGCGACCGACCGGCAGCGCCCGACCGACCAGGCCGATGTGCGCCGGTTCAACGCCGCGCTCGTCCTGGGCTCCGTCATCAGCGACGGCCCCCTGAGCCGGGCGCGGGTCGCGGCCGGCACCGGTCTCACCCGCGCCACGGTCGGCAGCATCGTCGACGAGCTGCTCGACGCCGGGCTCGTGACCGAGCAGGGCACCCGTTCCCCGACCGGGATCGGGCGCCCGGGAACCGACCTCGCGATTCGCGCCGGAGGCGGCGCGGGGATCGGGTTGGAGATCAACGTCGACGGGCTGTCCGTCGTCGTCGTCGACCTCACCGGCGAGGTCCGCCACCGGGCGTCGCGACCCGGCGACCAGCGCGGACGCACCGTCGCCGGGGTGCTGCGTCCGGCGGCGCGCCTCGTCGACGACGCGCTCGTCGCCGCCGGCGGCCTCGGACTCCCGGTGCGTGGCGTCGGTGTCGCCGTCCCGGGTCTCGTGGACCTCGGCGAGCAGATCGTCCGGCTCGCACCGAACCTCGGCTGGACCGACGTCCGCGTCGTGGAGCGCCTGAGGGGTTACGCCGCCCGCAGGTGGCCCGCGGCGTCGCTCGACAACGAGGCGAATCTCGCGGCCCTGGGCGAGCTGTGGTCGGGCGACCACGGCGACACCGACAGCTTCGTGCTCGTCAACGGCGACGTCGGCGTCGGTGCGGGGGTGGTCATCGAGGGCCGCCTGCACCGTGGCTCGCGCGGCTTCGGCGGCGAGCTGGGCCACCTCACGGTGGCACCGGACGGTCCCGAGTGCCGCTGCGGCGCGCGCGGCTGCCTCGAGCAGGTGGCCGGGCTCGACTGGATCCTGCGCCAGGCCGGCGTCCCCGCCGAGCCCGGGTCCGGTCAGGACGCGATCGCGCCGCTGCTCGCCGCGCTGGTGTCGGGCGACATCCGGGCCGAGGGTGCCGTCCGCACGGCCGGCGAGGCCCTCGGCGTCGGCGTCGCCGCGCTCGTCAACCTCTTCGACATCGACACCGTCGTCCTCGGTGGCATCTTCGCGCCACTGTTTCCGTGGCTCGACGAGCCGCTGCGAGCGGTCCTGCGCCGTCGCGTGCTGTCGGCTCCGTGGGCTCCGCTGTCGGTTCGGCCTTCGAGGCTCGGGCGTGACGCCGCCCTCATCGGCGCGGCGCACGCACCGTTGCGCGACATCGTCACCGACCCGCTCGGGGTCGCGAGCACGGCCTGATCCCCGCGGCGTCGCCCCCGTACCCGGGCGCACTCCGGACTTCGGACTCACCTCTCCGCCGTACAGCACCCGCGACTGCGTACAGCAGTCGCGCGGTGACTGGATGTCACACTTCGCGGTGTCTCGGATTCCTGTGGCTGTTGAGGGGTTCATCCCTGGCGCTGCTGGAATTACGATCAGAACGGTCGGCGATCCTGGCGCCGGCTGAGGGAGGGGGGCGGGATGCGCAGCCACATCACCGCGCGGCTCGTGAGCGCCGCGCTCATCGTGGCAGCAGTGCCCGCGATCGCAGCCGGTACGGCGGAGGCCACGCAGGCGCCGGTGGCCTTCACCTCGGTCGCGCTCCCCACCTACCAGACCAACGGCGTCGCGTGGGCCGTCGCGAGCGCCCAGGGCAAGACCTTCGTCGGCGGCACCTTCAGCGCCGTGAGGCCCCCGGGCTCGGCCGCCGGCACCAACCAGACCACCCGCACCAACTTCGTCGTCCTGGACTCCGCCACCGGTACCCCCACCTCGTGCGCCCCCGCCTTCCTCCTGCCGACGAACCCCACCCAGGCCTCCGTCCGCGCCCTCGACGTCTCCCCTGACGGTCAGACGCTCTACATCGGCGGATCGTTCAGCTCGGCCGGCGGCTCCGCGAAGCAGTATCTCGCCGCGATGACCATCGCGACCTGCACGATCGTGTCCGGCTTCACGCCGCTCCCGAGCGGTGTCGTCCGGGCCATCACCTCGACGTCGTCCGTCGTCTACTACGGCGGTGACTTCTCCCTGGTCGGTGGCCTGACGCGCAAGTACGCCGCAGCCGCGACCGCAGTCGGCCAGACCGGCGCCGGCGCCCGGCTCGCCTGGGCGCCGACGTTCGACAAGCCTGTCCTCGCCCTCAACCTTCGGCCCGACCTCTCCCAGGTCGTCGTCGGCGGCCGGTTCGACACCGTCAACGGTGCGGCCTCGCATGCGCTTGCCGTCGTCGACCCCTCCACCGGCGGCACCGTCAAGGCCTTCGGCACGTTCGTCGGGTCGACGTCGGTCGTGAAGTCGATCGCGGTCGACGCGACGGGCTTCTACACCGGCCACGAGGGCACCGGCAGCGGCTCCTTCGACGGGCGCATCGCCGTCAACTGGAGCAGCCTCGGCCAGCGGTGGCGCGACTACTGCCAAGGTGCCACGCAGGCCGTCGTCGTCTACCGGTCGGTGCTCTACGTCGGCTCGCACGCGCACGACTGCAGCATGATGGGCGGGTTCCCCGACGGGTCGCGCAACCACCTCCTGGCCGAGAGCCTCGACAAGCCGACCTTCCTGTCGTGGTTCCCCCAGACCAACGACGGCATCGCCGAGATGATCGGGCCTCGGGCGATGGTCGTCGCCAGCTCCGGCGGCAGCGACTACATGTACGTCGTCGGTGAGTTCACCACCGTCAACACCGTTGCCCAGCAGGGCATCACGCGGTTCGGTCAGGGCACCGACACCGCGGCTCCGACCACGCCGTTGATCAGCGTGTCGAGCCCTGGGTCCGGCCAGGCACGCGTCGCCTGGCGCACGAGCCTCGACACCGACGACTCCACCCTCACCTACCGGGTCTACCGCGACGCCGGGGCGACGCCGATCTACACGACCACCGCGACGTCGTGGTTCTGGAACCGCCAGCAGCAGGTGTTCACCGACACCGGCCAGGCCAACGGCTCGGTGCACAGCTACAAGGTCAGCGCGTCCGACGGCACCAACGTGCGGACGTCGGCAGCCACGAGCGTGACCGTGGGCAACGGCGGCTCGGGGTACGCCAACCGTGTCCTCGCCGACGGCGCGACGATGTACCTGCGCTACGACGAGCCGGGCAACACCTTCATCGCCGACGCGAGCGCCAACCGCAACAACGTCACCCTCGTCGGCACCGCGGTGTTCCGGGCGGCGCCGGCCATCAGCGGCTCCAGCCGGGCACTGACGCTGACCGGGACGACAACCCAGCTCTACGGCGAGACCCGGTTCGGTGCCATGTCGACGTACTCGCTCGAGACGTGGTTCAAGACCACCTCGACCGTCGGCGGAAAGCTCATCGGCCTGGGTAACAAGCAGAACTTCGGCAGCTACACCTACGACAAGATGATCTACATGGGCAACGGCGGGAAGCTCAACTTCGGTGTCCACCCCAGCGGCACGAACGTCGTGGTCTCCTCGCCGTCGGCCTACAACAACGGCGCCTGGCACCACGTCGTAGCCACCCAGAGCTCCGCGGGGATGGCCCTCTACGTCGACGGCGTCAAGGTCGCGTCGAACACCACCACGACCAACCAGAGCTACAACGGCTACTGGCACGTCGGTGGCGACACGGTCACCGGCACCTGGCCGGACCGTCCGACGTCGTCGTACTTCCAGGGCTCGCTCGACGAGACCGCCGCCTACCCCAGCGCACTGTCGGCCTCCACGGTGGCAGCGCACTACGGACTGCGCTGATGTCGACCGGGCGCGAGGACCAGCGCGACTGTGATGTCGTGTGCGGCACCAGGAATCACCGATCGGAGCGACGGCGGACGTAGCCGTCGGGCGAACGAGGGGGAACGTCATGCGAGCACGTGCGACTGCATCGTTCATCAGCACGCTCCTGGTGTCCACGGCCCTGACGGGAGTCGCCGTCGGTCCGGCGGAGGCGGTGCAGGTACCCGTCTCGTTCACGGCGGCCGCACTCCCGACCTACCAGACCAACGGCGTTGCCTGGGCCGTGGCCTCGGCCCAGAACAAGGTCTTCGTCGGCGGCACGTTCTCGGCGGTGCGACCGCCTGGATCGCCCGCGGGCACCAACCAGACGCCGCGTGCCAATTTCGTGACGCTGGACGCCGCCACCGGAACGCCCACGTCGTGCGCTCCGTCGTTCCTGCTGCCGTCGAGGCCCACGCTCGCCTCCGTGCGCGCGCTCAACGTCTCACCCGACGGCAGAACCCTCTACATCGGCGGGGCCTTCAGCTCGGCCGGCGGAGTCTCGGCGCCCTACCTCGCCGCCTTGGACATCGCGTCCTGCAAGGTCTTCCCGGCGTTCGTGCCGCGCCCCAGCTCCTACGTCCGCACCATCGTGACGACCGGCTCCACGGTCTACTTCGGCGGGGACTTCTCCACCGTCCACGGCGTGTCACGCGGCTTCGTGGCCGCGGTCGGCGTGGTGCGACAGACCGGCGCCGGCGTTCTCACCGCGTTCCACCCCGTGTTCGACAAGCCCGTCACTGCCATCGCCATCAGGCCCGATGGCAGTGCCGTCGCAGTCGGCGGTCGCTTCGACCACGTCAACGGCTCGTTCTCCCACGCCCTCGCCGTCGTCAGCCCGGGGCTGGGCTCGACGTACAGGGCCTTCGGCAACTTCGTCATGTCCAAGTCGGTGGTGAAGGGGATCGCCGTCGACTCCACCGCCTTCTACACCGCCAACGAAGGCACCGGCGCCGGCTCGTTCGACGGGCGAATCGCCGTCTACTGGGGCAGTTACGCACAGCGGTGGCGTGACCTCTGCCTCGGGGCGACGCAGACCCTCCTCGTCTATCGGTCGGTGCTCTACTCGGGGTCGCACGCGCACAACTGCAGCCCGATGGGCGAGTTCCCGGAGGGCGCCCGGCACTTCCTGCTCGCCGAGACCCTGACCGGCGGCCGGCTGCTGTCGTGGTTCCCCAACCTCAACGACGGGATCGGAGAGGGGATCGGCTCGCGCGCCATGACCATCGCGTCCGTCGGTGCCAAGGACTACCTCTACGTCACCGGTGAGTTCACCCGCGTCAACGGCGCCCTGCAGCAGGGGATCACGCGCTTCGGTCCGGGCCCGGACACGACCGCGCCCTACACGCCGACCATCGCCGCGTCGAGCCCCTCGGCCGGGCGAGCGTTCGTGGTCTGGCGCACGAGCCTCGACACCGACGACTCGACGCTCACCTACCGCGTCTACCGCGACACCAGCTCCACGCCGATCTTCACGACGACCGCAACGTCGTGGTTCTGGAGCCGTCCGTACACGTCCTTCACCGACACCGGGCTCGCCAGCGGGTCGACGCACACCTACCGGGTGAGCGCCTCCGACGGCGTCAACACCAGGACGTCGGCGGCGGCGACCGTGCGCGTGAGATGACCTCCCAGTCGTGGATCCCGAGCGATTGTGGGGCGGGGCGGCCGGTGGGCTACGATTCTGCGGCTGTCGAAAGACGGTACGGCCAGGTAGCTCAGTTGGTACGAGCGTCCGACTGAAAATCGGAAGGTCGGCGGTTCGACCCCGCCCCTGGCCACCACATCACCGCAGGTCACAGGCCTAAGAACATGATCGACAAGAAACCCAGTGATCGACTTGTCACCGATGTGTCACAGGTTTCTCAGGACGTGGTCGAGTGTGGCCATGGCGTCGACGGCGTCGTCTTGGAACATGTGCGCGTAGATCCGTTGGGTGATGACGGGGTCGTGGCCCATCACTCCGGCGACGGCGACGACGGGGACTCCTGCGGCGAGGAGCAGGCTGATCGCTGAGTGGCGGCAGTCGTGCAGCCGGATCCGTCGAAGACCGGCGCCGGCGGCGAGCTTCTGGAAGTCGGCGCTGTAGGTGTCTGGGTGGATGGGGTCGCCGATCTCGTTGGCCGCCAGGTAGTCATGGTCGCGGTAGGCGGCGCCCACCGTTGCGCGGTCACTGTCCCGCACTTCGCGGGAGTAGAGCAGTGCGCTGATGGCGTACGGCGCGAGGGGTACCCGGCGTCGGCTCCGCATGGATTTCGGGTCGCCCTCTGACACGGTGCCTCCAGCCCGACCCAGCGAAACGCGCGACCGCCGAACAGTGACCGTTGGTCGCTCACCGTGCAGGTCGATGTCTGCCCATCGCAGTCCGAGGACTTCGCCACGGCGTAGGCCGGACATGGTCAGTGCCCACGCCCCGGCGAGGCGGTGGGTCTTGGTCGCGGTCAGGAATGTGCGGGCTTCCTCCGCAGTCCAGGCGGCCATCTCCTGGTGCTTTTGCGGCATCCGGTCGACTAGCTGCGCGACGTTGCGTTGCAGGGTTCCTTCGCGCACGGCAGCGTTCAGGGTCTGCCGGAGTAGTCCGAGTGTGAGGTTGACGGTGCGGGGTGCGCGGCCGGTGTCGACCATGTCTTCGACGAGGGTCGCGACGTCCTTCTTGGTGACCTGATCGAGCTGCTTGGCTCCGAACACTCGTACGGCTGGTGCGAGGCCGACCCGATAGCCCTCGATCGTCTTCGGCCGCACCGCGTGCCGTCTGGAACGCAGCCAGGTCTCGATGTAGTCGGCGAACGTTTGCTCCGATTTTGGGACGTACGCCCCCGTGGTGATCTGTGACCGGGTGCGGGCCAGATACGCCCGGGCATCGGCCAGGCGGTCGAACGTGGCAACCACTTGCCGGCGACGACCGTTGGGACCAGGAGTGCTGTCCGTCTTGACCCGGTACCGGCGCCGGCCGTTCTTCAGCGTCAACGTGGTGATGGGTTCTGACGTCATGACTACCTCCGGGCACTGGAAGGTTGCTCATAGGGACTCTCGCAAGGAGCGCCGACACAGCGCGACCGACGCGGCGCACGGGCACCGCGCACACCGTGGAGGACTCGAACGGCTAAACCTCCGACTCGCCGAGCAGGTGGACCAGAGGCGCCTTGGGGATCTTGATGAGCTTGCCGATTCGCAGGACCGTGGTGGGCCATGCGCCGGTGCGGACGAGCTCGTAGGCCAGGGACCTGCCGACGCCAAGAACGCGACCAGCGGTGGGGACGTCAAGGACTGCTGGGAGCGCGAGTAGTTCGTCGTGGGTCATGGTGTGCCTCCTGGGTCGTGCCGTCCCGGGGCGGGACGGGATCTGTGGTCCTACTTGGAGGTGTGCAGAAAGGGTGCAGAACATCCGGGCGTGGGTGGTGCACGCTCCTCACGGGCTGATGGTTCGACGCGGTCGTCTACATCGACCGGACTGGCCCTGAAGGGTTGGGGGCATTGCGGTATGGCTCGCGTTCTCTTTCTCGACGGCGCATCGCGAACGGCGCTTGTGGGTCGGCGGGGGCAATCACCGGGTTGGGGTCGACGTAGTTGCGGCCTGTTTGCCGTGCCCACGCCTGGTGCCGCCGATCCCGGTCGGCCGTGTCGTCGTCGAGGCGTTCCTTGGTGTCCGTCTCGACGTGGTGGGTCAAGGTGTCCACGTCGCCGCTGGCTTGGTGGAGCTCGCGGGTGGCGCCGGGCAGCACCATCTCGTTAGTGAACGTGAGGGTGCGGGTTAGGCCCTGGCGCCGGCTGCGCGCCCATCTGGGCGTTTCGTCGAGCTGGTCCTGCAGATCGCGAACCTGGGCGTTCAGCCGGTCGACGTGGTCGCGTGCTTGCTCCGCTCGGGCTTGGGCTCTGTCGAGGTCACGCTGGTTCTGTACATGCTTGGCCGGGAGCGGCGGCGCCGGGCGCAGGTTGTCGCGCCGCTCCCAGTCCCGTTCACGCGCTTGGGCGATCGGCGGGTCGAGGAGGGAGTGGGCGGCGCGTTCGCGCCCGCTGGTGGACAGCGCGGTGCTGAGTTGGGTGACCGCAGCGTCAAGGTCCGGCAGGACCAGCTGGCTAGCTGCTTCGGCCCGGTGTCGGGACGCGGCTGGGTGCTGTCCACTGCCGGGGACTTGCACTGAGGCTCGCGCGGGACGGGCGGGGGCTTGCGCTGGGGCTTGCGTGGGGCGGTGGGGGCCGGCGTCGCCGGTGTTCAGCTCGGGGGTGGTGTGGACGTGGTTGGCGTCTCGTCCTCGGCTCATCGCGACGTACAGGTGTTCGCGGTCCAGGCCGGAGCGGGCCAGGACGATGCCGACGTCGGCGGTGGCGCCTTGGGCGCCGTCGATCGTGGCGGCCCACCCGAACTGGGAGTGCCTCGCCAGGTAGGCGGCCGGCAGGGTGGTGGTCCCCCGCCCGCGCAGGTCCTCCACAACCAGTCCTGCGTTTGCGCCTGGTTCGGCGGCGATGACCCGGTACCGGTCCCCGTTGCGCACAGTGTCGTCGCCGATGCGGATGCGGGTGGTGTTCTTCTTCGCGATCAGGACGTCCCCGGCCCGCCACGACCGTTGCTCGACGTGCCCGCGGCTCGAGGCGGTCTTCGAGGTGACGGTGGCAAGGACCGGTCCGGTGACCGCCCCCGTGGCAATGGCGGCGGCGCGAGCCCGGGCGTTCAGCTCGGTGACGTCGGTCCAGGACCTGGCCAGCATCAACGCGTCCAGGCCCTGTCCGGTGGCGGTGTGCCAACGCTCGAACACACTGTCGGCGGCGTCGGCGCTGGTGGCCTCGGGGTGGACCCGGCCCTGCTCGGCGTACTCGGCGAGGACGGTGGGGTCACCGTCACGGAGGCGCAGGGTGGCGGCGGCCTCCCAGGGGTGGGTGAAGCGGTGCAGCTCGGTCAGCTCGGTCGTCCGCGGGCCCAGGACGTGGGTGAGGTGCTCGAACATGCCTCCGGGGGCATTGACCGCCCCGATCTGCCCCGGGTCCCCGACCAGCACCAGCGACGCACCCGCGCGGGCCACCCTCGCCGAAAGTTGGTCCAGGTCGCTGGTGGTGAGCATCGACGCCTCATCGACGACGACCACCGACCGGTGACCCAGACCACCCTCGGCCCGCTGCCCGGCTGGCAGGTCGTCGAGGTGTTGTTGCTGGAGGAGCCAACGGGCGACGGTGTGCCCCGGTGCCCCGGTCGCCGTAGCAAGCTCAGCCGCGGCCCGGGCTGACGGCGCCAACATGATCACCTCAGTGTTCAGGCGCCACCACACCCGCACCGCCGCCGCCAACGTGGTGGTCTTCCCCGCACCCGCCGGGGCGGTCATCACGGTGACCAGATCCTTCGACACGACCAGCTTGACCGCCGCGCGACGCTGCTCGTCACTGAGGGCGGCGGACGGGCCGTCGAAGAACCATGCCTGCGCGTGGGCGGGGACTCTCGATGGGGTGTTGAACCCGCCGGTGACAACCCGTTCCAGGATGCGGGCCTCGGTGTCCACCAGCTCAGCGGAGGCGTACCGGTCATCCGAGACCCGGGCGGTCACCCCTGACCGGTCGGCACCCAACGCGACCGCCCCGTGGACGGTTCCGGCGAGGGCGGTGTCGGTGAGCTGTTCAATCAGGTCGACGACCTGCTCGGCGCTCAACGGCGGGTCGGGGTGGGTGGGGATGCGGGCGGCGACCTGGACGGTCAGGTCCGCGCGGGACCAGATTGCCTTGCAGCGCCCGACCGCGGTCACCGCCTCCACCGTGACCCGATCCGCCCACCTGGCGTTGACCGGTTCGCGGCGGTGATCCGATGCTTCGCGTTCCCCGCGAAGCGCCTGCCGGAGGGAAGGGCCGTCCCAGCCGAGCCCGGCCGCTTGGTCCGCCCAGCGGTCCCGCAGGTCACCCTCTGGAACATCCACCTCCTTCGCGGGGCGGGTGGTCAGGACGGCGGTCTTGATGATCCGGGCCCGCTCCCCAGCGCTCACCGGCCGGCCGAGCGCTGTTTCGGCGTCGGCGATGGTCGGGACCGCGTCACCCATCACCGCCACCGTCCGCGTGGACCAGGCGGTGATCAGATTCTCGGGGGTGCCGGCGATCTCCGCCTGCCCGTGCTCGGACACCGCACCGAACGTGATCGGCAGCCGCTGGGTGAGTTCGGCGCGGAGCGCGGTTTGGTAGATCGCCCCGGCGGCCTTCTTGTGGTGGTAGATCTCGTGACCATCCAACGTGCGCCACGCCCCATCAGCGCATCGCACCTTGTTGATCACGAGGGCGTGGGTGTGCAGCTGCGGGTCCCCGGTCCGCGACGTCCGGTGATCAAACAACGCGGCGGCCAGACCGTGCGAGCTGATTTGGTCGATGCCGTCTTTGCCGCGCCGCGACACCGACGCATGGCTGTCCAGGAACCCGAGTGCGGCCCGGACAGCAGCAGCGTGCGCGGCATCAACCGCCTCAACAGTTCCTGGGTCTCCGAGGGCCCACAGGGCGCTGACGGACTTGGGGGCGGAGAACGTCAAGTCGTACCCCGTCACAGCGTCGACCCGCCACGCCTGCCCGAGCGGCCTCCCAGTGGTCGGGGACAGGGCGCGCCCGAACATGGCCTCCAACTCCTGCTCGGCCACCACCGCACCGGGCGTCAGGCCCAGCTCGGACAGACCCGCGCCGTGCCAGCGACCGGGGCGGTCACCGTGCTCGGCGTAGTACTCGCACGCACCGCCAGCCACCGTCCGCTGGTAGTACCGCCACGACGAACGGCCGATCTTCGCAGAAGACAACACCAAACAACACCACCCGGAATACTGTTGCAGGACAACAACTTTCCCGCCCAAGGGTAACCACCACCGATGCACATGTCTGATCCGATTCCGGTCCGGTGGGTGTCGCGAAACGCGACCGATGACCGGCCGGTGACGGGGTGGCACGGGACGGACTCGACCGGACGAACATGGACGATCAACCGCGCTGGGCCGACTTCGAAAGTTGATGCGGCGCTCGCGCGTGTCGCCGATCGCTGGGGATCAGCAGGCCCCCGACGCTCCGCAGGAGCCCACAAGAGTGACGCCTGGGGGTCTGCCGGCGGAGGACCGGGTCAGGGGAGAGCGTCGTAGCCCTGGTCGGCGAGCCAGGCACGTGCTCGGCCGGCGAGACGTTCGG
>JBBRAQ010000045.1:0-28678 GCA_038206635.1 Candidatus Nanopelagicales bacterium
GAGCCACGCACGGCGGGAGAGGACGACGTTGTTGCGGTTCTTGTCCAGCTCGATGATCTTCGCCTCGAGCTCCTTGCCGACGTACGGCTGGAGGTCGCGGACACGACGCATCTCGACGAGGGAGGCGGGGAGGAAGCCGCGGAGCCCGATGTCGATGATGAGGCCGCCCTTGACGACCTCGATGACGGTGCCGGTGACGACGCCGTCCTCTTCCTTGATCTTCTCGATCGTGCCCCAGGCGCGCTCGTACTGCGCGCGCTTCTTGGACAGGATCAGCCGGCCTTCCTTGTCCTCCTTCTGGAGGACGAGGGCCTCGACGACGTCGCCGAGCTTGACGACCTCGTTGGGGTCGACGTCGTGCTTGATCGACAGCTCGCGAGAGGGGATGACACCCTCGGTCTTGTAGCCGATGTCGAGCAGGACCTCATCGCGGTCGACCTTGACGATCGTGCCCTCGACGATGTCGCCGTCGTTGAAGTACTTGATGGTCTCATCGACCGCTGCGGCGAAAGCCTCGGCGTCGCCGACGTCGTTGAACGTGATCAGACCCGCGGTGTTGGGGGTCTCGATGGTGGAAGTCATGGAGTGAGTTGCTCCGGCGGATTGGTGTCGTGACGGATGCGACGGCGGGCCCTGATCATGCGGCGCTCACGAGCGGCGGCCCGACGGGGTCACGGCGTGGTTCACGACGAACGACATGCGCGTGCCTGCTCGGTCTGAGACGTACGCAGGCCCGCGACGCACCCGTCAGGATACGGACGTGGCAGATCAAGGGTCAAACCGCGTCGGTCGTGCTCGGCTGAGCGCGGAGGCGAGCGTGCGCGCCTCCCGGTCCTGGTGGGACGCCGAGGCGGCGTCCTACGCCGATGAGCACGGACGCTTCCTGGGCGACGACAGCGACGCAGGAGCCCTCGTCTGGGGCCCCGAGGGCTGGACCGAGGCGCAACTCGGCCTCCTTGGTCCGCTCAGCGGACGCCGGGTGCTCGAGGTCGGCGCCGGCGGCGCCCAGGGGGCGCGGTGGATCGCCGGTCAGGGGGCGTCGGTGATCGCGCTCGACGTCAGCCACGCGATGCTCCTGCACTCCCAGGGCCTGTCTCCGCGGGTGCCCCTCATCCAGGCAGACGCCGGACGGCTCCCGTTCGGGGACGGGTCGTTCGACGTCGTGTGCTCCGCGTACGGAGCAATCCCGTTCGTGGCCGAGCCGAGCATGGTCTTCGTCGAGGTGGCGAGGGTGCTGCGACCGGGGGGGCGGTGGGTCTTCTCCGTCACCCACCCCGTGCGGTGGGCCTTCCCGGACTCCCCCGGGCCCGAGGGGCTCGTCGCGGACCGGCCGTACTTCGACCGCACCCCGTACGTCGAGCGGGGCGAGGACGGCACGCCGAGCTACGTCGAGCACCACCGAACCCTGGGCGACACCGTGCGAGCGCTCGTGTCGGCGGGCCTGCGCGTCATCGACCTCGTGGAGCCGGAGTGGCCAGAGACCAACGAGGAGGTCTGGGGCGGCTGGTCGCCTGCTCGCGGACGGGTCCTCCCGGGGACGGCGATCTGGGTCACCGAGCTGCCCTGAGCGGTCGGACCGGGCGAGGGAGAGGTCAGTCGACGAAGGCCGACACGAGCTCGTCGGCCGTGTCTTCCCAGATGAGCGCGAGACGCGCCCGCTCGAGGTCGTTCTCGGCGTCGCGCAGCGCTGCGAGACGCTGGTCGATCTCGGCGAGGCTCAGGTCACGCGACAGGGTTCGCGCCGGTGCGGCAGACATCGTTGTCTCCAGCTTTCGTGGACGGATTCGATACTCAGGACGTTACGCCGCCCCCGCGCGCAACCGCTTACATGGGCTGCAGGAGCGTGGCGCACGCCACAGTCCGTATCGCGACCGTCGGACCCACCGGTGGCGGGTCGCTTCGCCGATTCGATGTCCCGACGGGCCCGTCCGGCGGTAGGAATGGCCGATGGAGCTGCACCCGCCTCGGCTGCTCCTGCGGGAGTGGCGGCCCGATGACCCCAACGATGTCCGGGTCGCCTTCGAGATCTACCGGCGCATCGAGGTCGCCCGGTGGCTGGGGGCCCGGCCCCAGCCCTGGCCGAGCCTGGAGGTGGCGCACGAGCGGCTGGCGCGATGGACCGTGCTCGGCTCGGACCTGCCCGGGTACGGCATGTGGGCGATCGTCCCGGAAGCGACGGGTCAGCCGGTCGGGACCGTCCTCCTGGCTCCGCTGCCCGACGCCGAGGGGCGACGGACCGAGGACATCGAGATCGGGTGGCACCTCCATCCTGATCACTGGGGCAACGGTTACGCGACCGAGGCGGCGAGGGCCGTGCTCGAGCACGGCTTCGGCACCCTCGGGCTCGATCGCGTGAACGCCGTGGCCCACCCGGGCAACGAGCCGTCGCTTGCCGTCATGACCAGGCTGGGCATGACCCGCCAGGGCAGCACCGACCGTTGGTACGGCACGACCTTCGACTGGTGGCTCATCGAGGCGGACCGACCTCGCCCCACCGGCGGGTGAAGACCGTCACCACCCGTTCGGCCCAGTGAGGTTCGGGACTGCTCGGCGCCGTGGACGACGTCCCCTGTGTGATCCATGGCGTCCTGAGCTCGATGGTCGCTGCCGTCACGTCCCTGAGCCTGCTCGGGATGCCCGCGTCGGCTGCGACGACGTCGGCGACGTGTCCCCGCGCCCCGAGGCCCGGCGCCGAGACCGTCGGTCCGGTGACCGCCCGCCCCGCTCAGGACGTGGCGTCTCGCGCGTGTGCCGCCGAGCCGACCACGGCGCGTCAGTGGCAGAGCCTGTTCGACGGACTCTCCGGGCAGTGGGCGGGTGGTGACGGGGCGTCGAGCACCCGGCTGCCGGATGGCCGCGTGCTGTGGCTCTTCGGTGACACCTACGTCGGCGGCACGATGACGACGGGCGCTCGCGCGCCAGGGACACGCCTCGTCCGCAACAGCCTGGTCGTCACCCGGGGCTCGTGCGCCGCCCCGGTCGCTACGACGGGCGATGCGCTTCCTGGTCGCTCCGGCTCGTGGCTGTGGCCCACCCACGCCGTCGTCACCTGGGCCGGGTCAGCCGGCGTCCCCACGCGTCTGGTCGTCTTCGCCCAGCGGGTGGTGCGCACATCGGCCGACGCCTTCGGCTTCCGGCGGACGGGCACGGCCACGATCTCCCTCACCGTGCCGTGGAACGGGATCCCTGTCGTAGGTGCGGTCAGGGACCTTCCCACGACCGACATCCTTTGGGGCGCATCGGTTGTCACGGACGGTACGACGACGTGGGTGTACGGAACTCGGTCCGACGCTGAACCCCTGGTCTTCGGACGCGCGCTGTTCCTGGCCCGTGCTCCCACCGTGACGGTCGGCGACACCATGACCTGGCGCTACCGCACCGCATCGGGCTGGTCGACCCACCCAGGCGGGGCCGTGGCCGTGCGTCCCGCGAGAGACGGCGTCTCGACCGTGCCCTCCGCTACGCGCGTCGCGTCCGGCTACGTCATCGTGACGAAGGCCGAGGAGTTCCTCGACGACCACGTCGTCGCCCTGTGGGCCCCGAACGCCTGGGGTCCCTGGACCACGACGAACCTGTTCGAGGCGCCGTCGACGACCGACGTGCTCCGCTACTCTCCCGCCGTCGTCGCCGGATCGCCGGGCTCACGCGCCGTGGTCGTCGTGAGCCGCACCGCGACGACGCTCGTCGGCATCGCACACGACGCCGACGACACGCGTCCGAGCTTCACCGACGTGCGGCTGCCGCGCTGACGCCCCAGACGGGTGTCAGACGACGAGCGTCACACCTGAGACGACGGCCGGCGGAGGAGCAGGATGCCGATCGTGAGAGCGATCAGGCCGCCGACGAGCGACCCCACGGGAAGCACGTTGTTGACGAGGTTGAGCTTGCTGGCGTTGGCCGACGCGGCGCTCACCGTGTCGGTGACCTCCTTGTCGGTGAAGGCGAGCTTGCCCTGCAGGAGGATGAGGCCGTCGGTGCCGTCGGTGTTCTTCAGCCACTGCTTGGCATCGCTGGAACCCTGGACGACCTGGCCGGTCGTGGGCTCCACCCACATGAGCGTGTCGTTCTGGTAGAAGATCGGCTGGTCGCCCTGCTTGCCGATCTCGGTCGCCGGGATCTTCTGCTCGAACTTGTACGTCGCCAGACCCTGCACGGACTCCTCGCCGACGAAGTCCGCGGGCGCGCCCTTCATGAGCGAGCTGTCGAAGACGCTGTAGGTCCGCTTCTCGGTGAAGAACGGCATCTTCAGCGGCATGATCGTGTCGGTGCCGATCATGTCGGCCGTGATCGGGGTGCCGCCGACGTTGGCGCCGGCCGTGGCGACCATCACCGTCGTCGTCCGGTCGAAGGCGTAACGCTCTGGAGACGCGGGAAGGTAAGGCTTTCCTGTGGGGTCAGATGCCAGGCTGATGACGCTGAGCGAGTCGTAGACGCCGATGTTGCCGCCCGCCTGCTGCGAGGCCGCGACGTCGGCCCGGGTGCGCCGGGTCGCGAGCAGGGCGACGTCGTTCTTCTCCGTGCCGGTCGGGAGGTCGACGACCGTGGCGACCGTCCCGGAGCTGTCGGAGGTGTCAGCGGGGTTCAGGTCCAGCGGCGCAACCGCGAGGCGTGGGACGGCATAGAACTTGAGCATCGGTGCCAGCACCAGCAGGGCAACTCCCAAGCCGATGAGAAAGAGCCCGATACCTCGACGCATGACGTGCCTCCTGCTGATTCGCTCGTTGTCGGGCGTGACGGTAGCGGATATGTGACTGGCGGGTAACCAATCTCAATATGCCCGTAACCTGCGTGTCGTCCGGAGCGGCAACATCGTTATCCAGGAGAGGGGCGGGAGATGTCCAGCGACACCGACGAAGCCACTGCTCCCGGCCCGGATCCTGCGGCTCCCGGCCCCTCGGACGTGACCGGGCCGACCGCCGAGAGCCACCGTCGCGAGGTGTCGGCCGGTGCCCACTTCCCGGCACTGGACGGCTATCGTGCGGTCGCGGCGCTCATGGTGGTGATCACGCACATCGCCTTCAGCACCGGCGCGAGCGCCACCGGTGCCTGGGGCCACACGATGGCGAGGTTCGACTTCGGCGTCCCACTGTTCTTCCTCATGTCCGGGTTCCTGCTCTACCGGCCGTGGGCGCGTGCCGCTCTCGAGGGCCGGAGCCGTCCCAACCTCCGCACCTACTCCATCCGCCGCGGCGCCCGGATCCTGCCCGCCTACTGGGCGGTCGTCGTCGTGACGCTCCTGCTGCTACCGGAGATCCAGCCGGTCCCGTTCGACCAGTGGTGGAGGCACATGCTGGCCGTGCAGATCTACCAGCCGCAGGGGGCGATCGAGGGGCTGAGCCAGACCTGGAGCCTGTGCACGGAGATTTCCTTCTATGTGGCGCTGCCCTTCCTCGGCGCCCTGGCGCTGGGCCGTCGAAGCAGGTCCCCCAGGTCGGTCTGGAGACGGCAGATGGCTCTGCTGGCGACCCTTGTCGTCGTGGCGACGGTGTTCAACGTGATGAAGGTCAACGACATCGTCCTGCCCCTGCACGCCGGCTACTGGCTCCCCGCCTACCTCGACTGGTTCGCCGTCGGCATGGGGCTGGCACTGGTCGAGGTGCGGTCGCGGCAACCAGCGCCACCCTCGCTGGTCCGTGGTGTGCTGGCCGCCGGCCGGGAGCAGGTCGCGACCCTGGTGATCGCGGTCGCCGTGTTTGCCGTGGCGGTCACCCCCGTGGCCGGTTCCTACGGCTTCGACCCGACGGGCCCGTGGGAGACCCTGATCAAGCACTGGCTCTACCTCGGTGCGGCGACCGCGTTCCTCATCCCCGGGATCTTCGGCGGTGACCGCGGAGTGCCCGCGCTCCTATCCCGGCCCTTGCCTCACCGGCTCGGGCTGATCTCCTACGGGATCTTCCTCTGGCACCTGCCGATCCTGCGCTGGCTCATGCCGGCGATGGGGATCCCGTACTTCACCGGACGCGGGATCCTCGTGGCGCTGGTGGTGATCCCGGTGTCGGTGGGAGTCGCCGCCGTGTCCTACGCCGTCGTCGAGAGACCGGCGCAGAGATACGCCCACCGGTTCTGAGGGGGTGTAGCGGTTGCGTCGGGGGTCCGCCGGAAAGTCGGGGATACGCACGAACCCCTGACACACCGAGAAGTGACCGGCCATTGTGCGCGGGTGGCAACGGGGAAGGGATCCGCCAGTACGAAGTTGCCCACGCGACCTTGGACGTTGCTGCGACTCTCCGATGGCTCGAGGAGAACGGCTACGCAATCGCGAAGGCCTACGGCGGCCCAATCGAATCGTTTGGGAACCTCCGCCTCCTCCACGAAGCCCCGCCGACGCCGTATGCATCACCCGTGACCGGGGCCAGTGGCGCCTCGAAGTCGCCTCAGACCCGGCAGCACGGCGCATCCAGTACGACCTAGCGCTCGCTGCGGTGGAGAATCGGGATCGGCGCGAATACCCCCCACACGTCGGGAGCGATCTCCGAGCAGTCACCCGAAGGCGTCCGTTGGCGGCACACCCTCCCAGCCGTCCTTCGATGGTTCCGCGATTCTGGGGATCAAGCCGCGATCGCTCGGGCCAAAGACCAGCGATACGTATTGATGTGGCCGCAGTCGCGCACTGCCCGTGACATCCGACGACGATGGAAGGCCGAGGGTCGCGCGTAGGTGCCGTGCTCGCTCGCCTTGGAGGGAGGGCGAGGAGTCCCTACACCACGTGGAACTCGATCCGGTAGACCAGCGTGCCGCCCTGGATTGGCCCCGCATGCGCGGCGCGCTGCCGCAGCGACTCCCGGCTGGCCTCGCCGGACCGAGAGACGTCCTCGGCTGTCACAGCAGAGAACGGCAGCACCTCAATGGAATCGACTTCGATCCGCAGTCCATCGCCCTCATAGCTGCCCCCGGCCTTCACCTGAGGGCGCTGCCACAGTCTGATCGACACGGTGATGTCACCGCGTGCGACTCCCGCGCGCAGCTCCGGGCTGAACCTCACGGATGAAGCGTAGATGGCCCTGCCAACGGCGACCCGCGCCCGAACAGACGTGCTATCGCTCCGTTCGTGAGGCCGTGCCGAACCGCTCAGGCGTCCAGGCGCTAGAAGCACCAGGACCGACCAGTCTGAGGCCACGTTCCGAACACCCATGAGGTGAGCGCCGGTATGAGGAACCACGCCGCAAGTACAGCGGCGATGACTCCGATCCAGAAGCCGTAACCCCGCTGTGGGCGGGCAGCCAGAGTGCACAGCAGCAGGGCCGCTCCCACTCCGAGCAGTGGGACGAGGATGGGAACGAGCACGCATGCGGCCCAGCGTCCGAGGGTGACGGTCGTGCATGTTGGTGCTGTCGCCCAGATCATGGCTGTTGCGGCGGCGTAAGCGCCCAGGAACACGAGGTCGACCAGAACTCCTGCGAGCAGAGCCAGACCCGCTGCCCTCCCCTCGGATCGGGCCCGGTAGTGGTACAGCCCAAACACGCGGGCAAACGTGACCAGTGAGTTCGGTCACGCGTGGTGCCACGACGGCGTAACGACGACCGTGCACCGAGACAACGACAGCCGATTGAGGGTCTTCGTCGAGAGTCTCCTCGCCATCTCCCACAGCCGGACCCCGTCGGCGGTACGTGGGTCCTCGGCCCCGAAAGAGGTGGCGGCTCAGCCCCTCCCGACATCTCTAGCGCTGAGTTGAGATCCGGCACTCGATGCAGTGCCGTTCGCGCTCGCTGTCGCCGGCGCGCGCAACCCGCTACACCCGGTCAGAGTCGACGCCGAGATCCTGCCTGGCGTCCCTCAGCCGTCGTCGGCCTCGACGTCGCGGGGCGTCGCGGGCGCCACGAGGGCGCCCATCACGATTCCGGTGCCGATCGCGATGACGACGGCGACGGCCCCACGCACGGGGTCGCCCCAGGTGGTGCCGAGCGGCCATGGCCCGACGAGGGCAGCGGCGGTCGCGAGCAGGGCACCGAATCCCGCGATCCACGGCCGAGGGCACCACCGTCCCGCCAGGGCACAACCGACGGCCGCCGAGATCGCCCCCAGCGGCCCGAGGGCGAGCAACGCCACGATGGCCGCCAGGAGCAGCCGAGTCCTGGATCGGACCGGCGTCGGCACCTGCGCCGTGACCACGGTGCCGCGCCGGGGTGGCACCAGCATCAGGACGAGCAGGGTCAGCACGGCCACAGCGCCGGCCAGCAGGGCAGCGCGGTAGGTGCGGTCGGGGGCGAACTCGAGTCGGACGGTGCCACCGGATCCTGCGGGCAGGAGCCACGCCTGCCGCCAGCCGTCGACGCGCACCGGGACGAGCTCCGCGCCGTCGAGTGTCGCGATCCAGCCGGGGTTGGAGTTCTCCGCCAGCTCGAGCGTGCGCCGGCCCGGCCCGGCCGGGACGGTGAGCTGCCGAGACGTCGCCGCCCAGGCGGAGATCGTCGCCTGCCCGGGCGTCACCGGGGTGATCCTCGCGGATGACCAGGTCAGGTTCGTGACGTCGAACTCCGAAGATGGCACGGCCGTGACGCGCTGGTTTCCGGCTGGGAGCACGGCGCGGCTGCACGAGTACGCCGTGGCGGGCGATCCGTCGAGGATCGAGCCGACCGTGGTCGTGACGCCGGTGACCACCCGGCCCCCCCCACCCGCAGTCACGGAGGGTCCGAAGCCACAGGGAAGCGTCACGACGGCCGCCCGGTCGATGGCGTGCCGGTACCCGTCCGCCTCCCCCAGCACGAGCTCGCTGATGCCCGGTGGCAGGACGGTCTCGACGCGGAGGGCGGAGTCATAGCTGAGCAACGGGGAGGTCCTGACCACCGTGACCGAGACCGACCGGGTGCGAGTGGCGGGGAAACGGACGACGCCGCTCGCGTCGCTCAAGGCGGTGTACCGCCTCGTTCCGACCGCAATGCTGACGACGAGCGGATGCGAGGCCCCGAGGCCGACCGTCTCGTCGATCCGCAGCCAGGACAGCGTGGTCTCCGCAGGCAGCGTGACGGTAAGGGTGGGCTGCTTCTCGAGCGGGCTCGCCACCCACGCCGTCGAGGGGTCGCCGTCGATCGCCGCCTGCGCCCGGACGGCCGGGTCCTGCACCCAGGTGCTGGTCGCCACTGCCAGCGCGGAGCCAGGAGGGGGGACCAGCAACCGGTCCAGAGCAGGGCCAGGGTGCGGGGTGACCCCGATGGCGAGCGTCCCGTCGATTCCGGGGGTGGCCACCGTGCGGTCGAGGCCGGTCGCCTCCTCGCCGGTGCGGGCGAGGGACGGGAGACACACCGTCGGTCCGCGGACGACGCAGGCCGACCGCGACCCGTGGCGCACCGTGAGCGACAGCGCCGAAGGCCCCGGCACCGGCTGGGTCACGACGGTCCGCGAGGTAGTCACGCCGGGGAGCTCCACCTCGGAGAGCCCGAACCCGACGCCGGCGGCAAGGCTCGAGGAGGCGAGCGTGATCCGCAGCGAGGTGGTGGGGCCGAGGTCGGCGGGCAGGACGATCCTCGACGTCGGCAGGTCGACGGTGAGGTCGCGACTGCCACGGTCCGTGGCGACGGTCAGGGTCACGGCACCCCTGGTGCCCGGAGGGTCTGTTGCCAGGACGACGACGCCACCGGAGAGGCTCATCGGCTCCAACCGGCTCAGCTGCCACCACGGCGAGACGGTGTCGAACGTCCGCGGGAACCACGCTGTCAGGACGTCACCGTCGACGGCGTTCCACTGGCCCTGCGCCGGATCCAGACGCAGGCTCGACGCGTCACCGCGGCTGGAGGACGCGGCGACCGTGACACCGCCGGGAAACGCGACCCCCGGCGCGGGCTGCCCCGGCGTGACGACGTAGTCGTGGACTCGTCGTGGCAGGGTCCACGGGTCGTCCTGGGCAAGGGTGCGGGACCGGTTGTCGTGGACCCGGCCGAAGTCGACCTCGACGCGACGTCCCGAGTCGGTCGTGACGTAACGGTCGACCGCACTTCCGGCTGGGCTGCTGGCTGGCAGGTCCGCCGCCCGGACGATCGCTCTCGCCGACTCCCCAGGCAGGTGAGTCATCCCGAGCAGGCCCTCGGACTCCCCCGCCATGACGTCGAGCGAGGACGCGTCCCGCACGACCACGCGGGGGTCGGGCGGCTCGGGGTCGACGCGGTAGATCTCCACCGCCGGGTAGGCGCCGTCGACGCCGGCATCGACCACGAGGTTGTCCGCCGCAAAGCCGGTCAGCAACGGGCCGAAGGCCCTGGCGGGGGTGAAGCCGCCGGACTGCAGGAGGGTCTGGTGCACGAGCGAAGGACGTGGCGATCCGGCCGTGGCGTAGTCCAGGTCGTTGCGGATGACGACGTAGCTCACGCCCATGCGGGCGAGGTAGTCCGCGAGGTGCTCGTCACCGCGGCCATCGCTCAGCAGTGCCTCGACCTCGTCGAGGGCGCGGATGTTCCCCGCGGACGAGAGCGGCACGGCGTCTCGCACCGCCCAGGGGGAGGTGGCGTAGGCCTGCAGCGGCTCGTCCTTGCTGTCCCCCCACAGGTAGGTACCGAAGGGCGCGCCGGGGATCACGAGCGCCCGGCCCTTGTCCGGCGCCGTCGACAGCCAGCCTGCTGCCTCGAGCCAGTAACCCGGGACGGAGAGGAATGTGCGACCGGTCGTCAGGTCGCCGCGCAGCACCGGGAGCGTCGCCGCCACGATGCCCAGGCACAGCACCGCGACGGCAGCTCGCGGCGCAACCCACGCGACCCGCCACCGGTATCGGTCGGGGGCGACGCCGACTGGGACGGCGAGGGTCGCGCGGCGTCGATCGAGCAGGGCGCTCACGGCCCAGCCGACGCCGATGGACAGCGGCAGCCGCAGCCAGACATCGAACTTGTGCACGTTGCGCAGCGGGGCGAGGGCTCCGTCGAGCAGGGTCCGCAAGGTCGGCGCGGCGACGCCGTCCGCCCAGATCCCGGCCGTCGAGACATGGGCCGCGACGAGGGCGACGATCCCCAGGACGACGGAGGCGACCAGGAACCGGCGGTGCCGAGTGCGGCGCAGCGCCAGGCCCATGACACCGGTGACGGCGACCGCGATGGTGCCGGCGACCACCAGTCGGTCGCTCACCATCGACCAACCCGCCGGCCACTCCGGTCCGCCCGACCCGGCGATGTAGGCCACCCAGTCGGTGACACCGCGGAGAGCGGCCGAGCCGTCGGTGATCGATGTGGTCACCGACGCCGACTCGATCCAGTCGAGGAATGGCGGCGAGTACCTCCCCAGCAGCACCAGCGGCAGCAGGAACCACGCGCTCGCCAGCGCGGCGCACCCGGTCCACGCCAGCGCGAGCCGCAGGCGAACGGACCTCGGTGCCTCCGTGAGGATCCAGAGCAGCCCGAGCGCCGCGGCCACCACCGTGGCGACAGCGTTGATCCCGCCCATGACCACGATGGCGACGCCGGAGAGCGCACCTGCACGGCGAATCGAGGACCCGGACCGGAACGACGCCAGCGGGATGAGCATCCACGGCGTCAGGACGTAGGGAAGGGTCTCGACCGAGATCGGCCCGAACGTCGAGATCACCCGCGGCGAGAGGGCGAAGGCGATGCCGGCCGCCCAACGCCCGGCGGGTGAGCCCAGGCCCATGATGCGCGTGAGCCGGACGACGCCGAGGAACGCGGCGCAGAACAGGAGCCACCACCAGAGTCGCTGGAGGATCCACGGCTCGATGTGGAGCTGGTGTCCGAGCCAGAAGAACGGACCGACCGGGAACAGGTAGCCGTAAGCCTGGTTCTGCAGCTGGCCGAAGAACGCCTGGTCGTCCCACAGGTGCAGGGCACGCCCGAGGAAGGCGCCCGGGTCCTGGGTGAGGTCGAGCTTGGTGTCTGCCGCGATGAGACCGGGTGACTGGGTGAAGGCGAGGGCCGCGAGCACCGCGCAGGTCGCGAGGAGCCGGAGCCGCCAGACCAGTCGGGTCACCGGCCGCGCCGCCCGACGACCACGAGGTTCCAGCACACCACCTCGCGGAGGCCCGGCACACGGGAAACCGGCGAGGCCCACCGCGGCAGGTAGCGCGGGACGAGGGCGACGTCGGTGAGCCGCCCGGAGCGGCGCTGGCCGGCCGCCCATCGGGCACCTGCGGCGGCGGTCGTGCGGTAGAGCGACTCCCCGTACACGTTCTTGGGCGGGTGACCGTGCGTCACGGTGTAGCGACGAGCCGCGCGCTCGCCGCCGAGGAAGTGCCACGGCGACGTCTCGTGACCTCCCCACGGGCCGTACCAGAGGGTGTAGGACAGGAACACGAGACCATCCGGCCTCGTCACGCGCACCATCTCGTCGGCCATCAGCCAGGGCCGCTCCACATGCTCGGCGACGTTGCTGGAGTAAGCGACGTCGAAGGCGCCATCGGCGAAGGGCAGCGACGTGCCGTCCCCGAGCACCGTGCGGGGCCCCGGGTCGCGGCCGTGCAGCGACAGCTCGCCGGCGTCGGCGTCGAGCGGGACGTAGGTGGCGCCTCGTGCCTCGAAGGCGTCGCTGAAGTAGCCCGGCCCTCCGCCGACATCGAGGACGCGGGCACCTTCGAGAGGGAGGTAGGACTCGACCTGGGCCGCGGAGTCACGGGCGAGGGCGCCGTAGAAGACGTCGGGCTCGGTCTGCTCCTTGCGGAACGCCGCGAACAGGTCCACGGAGCGGCGCAGGGTGGCCCGGAATCGCTGCTCGGAATCGGTTCCCACGGCGCGGACGGTACCCGACCACGGCCTCCCGCCGCGCACGCGGGCATCAGACGGCTACCGGTTGGTAACCTACGGCGTCGCCGGGAACGTGCCACCGGCCAGACGGGAGGTCCGAGGTGTCGTCGTCCGACCCGTCCGTCGTCCCCCTCGCCACCGCAGCCACCGGCAGCACTCCGCTGCGCGTCCTGTTCTGCAACTGGCGCGACACCCGCAACCCCGAGGGCGGCGGTTCCGAGGTGTACGTCGAGAACATCGCCACGGCCCTGGCCACCGGGGGTCACAGCGTCACGATCCTGTGTGCCGCCCATGCCAACGGCCCGGCCGACGAGGTGCTCGACGGCGTCCACTTCGCGCGGCGTGGGAGCAAGCTCGGCGTCTACCCGCGGGCGTTCCTCGAGCAGCTGCTGCATCGTCTCGGGCCGTTCGACGTCGTCGTCGACGTCCAGAACGGCATCCCGTTCGCCTCGACGCTAGCCGGGCGGACGCCCGTCGTGGTCCTCGTCCACCATGTGCACCGAGAGCAGTGGCCCGTCGTCTACGGTCCGGTCCGCTCGCGTGTCGGGTGGTTCCTCGAGTCGCGCCTCGCGCCGCGCCTCTACCGCCGCTGCCGCTACGTGGCCGTGTCCCAGGCGACGCGGCGCGAGCTCGTGGAGCTCGGGGTTTCCGCCGGCCGCATCCACGTCGTCCACAACGGAGCTGAGCGTCCCGTCCTGGACCCGGCTCCCGCCGACCACCCGCGGATCCTGGTGCTCGGCCGGCTCGTCCCGCACAAGCGGGTCGAGCACGTCCTGGCGGCCGCGGCCGAGCTGCGCGCCGACCACCCCACGCTGCGGGTGAGCGTCGTGGGTGATGGCTGGTGGGCACCGGAGCTGGCGGCCGACGCGGCCCGGCTCGGAGTGTCGGACCTCGTGGAGTTCGCGGGCTTCGCCGACGAGGCCACCAAGCACGCCGAGCTGTCCCGCGCCTGGGTGCTGGCACTGCCCTCCCTCAAGGAGGGCTGGGGGCTCGTGGTCATGGAGGCGGCGGGCTACGCCGTCCCCTCTGTCGGCTATGCCGCCGCCGGGGGCGTGGCGGAGTCCGTGGTCGACGGCGTCACGGGTCTCCTCGCGGACGACCTGCCGGGCTTCACCGCGGCCCTGCGACGTCTCCTCGAGGACCGCGAGCTCCGTCACCGCCTCGGGGTCTCGGCAGAGGCGAGGACGTGGGAGTTCGGCTGGGACACCGCTGCCCGGAGCTTCGCCGCCGTGCTGGCGTCGGCTGCTGGGCGCTCCACCGCCCCCGCGACGGTCGACCCCGAGCCGGCGCACGTCCACCTCGAGCACCGGTCCGACAGCGACCCCGGAACGCCGCTGGCCGCCACCCCCTGAGGGGTGGCGGCCAGCGGGAGAACAGGTCTCCGGTCAGTTCTGCCCGTACACCGTGATCGATCCGGTGCTCTGCGCAGGGAAGCTGCCGGCACCCTGGCTGCTCGTCAGAGCCACGCCACCGCCCACGGCGACGAGAGCACCGATGATGGCTGCGATGATGGCCGCGAGAATTCCGGTCATGGGCGATCCTCTCTGAGGGAAACTGCGCAGATGCTACCAGTCGGTAGCGCTTGGGGCCTACTCCGTGCGAGTGCGGCGCCGCCGGCGCAGGACGAGCAGGATGACAGCGGCGGAGACCACGACCGACAGAGCGACAGCGTCCGCTGCGAGGACCGCTGCGACCCCACTGACGACTGGCGCAGGCGCGGGCGCGGTGAGCCGGTACAGCTCGAGATCGGGTCCGGACATCACCCTGGTGGCCCCCGCCGGCAGGATCACCGGCGTTCCCGACTGCGCCACCAGTGCCCAGCCGATGCCCTGCACCCGCAGCGTGGCCGCGAGGTCAGCCCCGGAGCCCCCTGCGACCGCCGCGCCGATCGCGGCTGCCCGCGGATCGTCCCCGGGTATGACCACCAGTGCATCGCCGCGGCGCACGACCAGGGCGTCAGACACGACCACTGTGCGCGGCATGGCCCGCGGGGCCGGGTCCAGGACGGGACGGTCGAGGTTCCAGCCGAACCGGCGGTAGGCCGACCACGGCAGGCTGATGACGTCGCCGGGCGACGGATCGGTGGCCAGCACCCGGCGGGCGTCGGCCCAGTCCGGTGGATACTGGACGGTCGCGAGGCGCCCGGTGGCACCCCAGACGAGGTCGGGGGTGCCGAGAACGGGCAGGGCGACCGCTGCGACGACGAGCAGCATGCCGACCGCGGCGTCCCCGGTGCGTCGCGCGGCTGCCCGGCTCAGCCGCGCGGAACCCAGGGCGGAGGACACGGCCAGAAGCAGGAGCCACGGGGCGAGCCACTTCTGACCGTCACGCAGGAGCCCTCCGCCGGGTGCGTTCTCGACCCACCACCGGGTCAGGCCCGACGTGACCGACCACGCACCGCACAAGGCGACGGCGAGACCGACCACCGACGCCACGACGAGCATGGTCGTCACCGGACTGCCCAGCGCCTGTGCCGTCCGGCGGCGTCCGGCCCACGCGAGCCCCAACAACGACAGCGTGACCATGGGCGCGAGCAGCGTGCTTCGCGAGCCCGGCACCGAGTCAGCGTTCCAGAGGCCGCCGGTCCCCAGAGCGCTGAGGAGAGCGCCGCCCAGGCCCTCCGGGCGCAGAGCGAAGACGTCCGCGCCCCCGGTCGTGCTGCTGCCGGGGTGGACCAGCGCGGGCACCGCCCACGGGAGCTGGAGCGCAAGAGCCGCGGCGAGGCCGAGCAGCCGCAGCCGCCGGGACAACCCGCCGGGCCACAGAAGGACAGGTGCGGTCACCAGCACGAGGAGGAGGCCCCCGGTGACGGTGAGCGAGGCAAGGGCGACGACGAGCACCCAGCGCGCCAGGGCACCGGTCGAGCCGAGCCGGGCACCGTCGGCATGGACGAGCGCCCACGGGAGCACGGCGAGTGCGAGCAGCAGGCTCCAGTGCCCGATGAGGAGACGCTCGCCGACGTACGGCGACCACATCGCCACGACTGCACCCACGATGGCGGCGCGGGCGCCCTGACCGCGCAGCAGCCGCGCGACACCGAGGCCGAGCAGCGCGAGGGCGGCGACCAGGGCGAACTTCTCCCACACCCAGCCCGGGACCGGTCCGGTGAGCAGTGCGATGACGGCGTCCTGAGGCACCGACCGGGGCAAGCCCGCCCCCAGGCCGAGCATCCAGGGCAGGAGTGACGGGTCGGGCACGAAGACCTGGTCGCCGAGGAGGGTGTAGCCCGGGGCGAGCGCAGGTCCGAGCAGGACGACGGTCACGACGGCGACCGTCAGGACGACGACGCGCTCACGCGTGCTGCCTGCCACCGCCGTCCTTCCTGTCGCGTGTCCTGCCGTAGGTGCCCTGCAGCTCCGTGCGTCCGCCACCTGCCGGTGCACGCCCTCGGTCCCGTACTGCTCGGAACTCGGGGTCGGGCAGAGCAGGCACCCGGCGCTCGTGCGGGCCTATCGTGACGGGTCCGGGTCCGAGCCCGGCGCACCGACCCACCCGACGAGGGGACCACGTGATCCAGGGCCAGACCGGTCCCGCACCTGAGGCCCCCACTCCGTGGCGCGGGAGCCTCCTCGGCCCCGGTGTCGTCGTCGCGGCCGGGATGGCGGTCGGCCAGGTCCTGGGGTACGCCCTGGCCGTGCTCGGCGCCCGCCTGCTCGGCCCGGCGACCTTCGGCGAGCTCAGCGCCCTCACCGGGCTCCTGGTGATCGGCGGAGTCGTGCCCCTTGCCGTCCAGACGGTCGCCGCCCGACGGGTCGCAGCCGGCGACGAGGGCTCCGACGGCAGCACCCTGGTCAGGCTGGGCCTCCTCACCGGCGCGGCTGTGACGCTGGTGGGTCTGCTCGTCGTGCCGCTGGCTGTCGTGGGACTCCGACTCGGTCCGCTCTCGGCCGCCCTCGTCGCCGCCACCCTCCTCCCGATGACGTTGTCAAGCGCAGGCATCGGACGGGCCCAGGGGCAGGAGCGCTTCATCCGGCTCGGTTGGCTGTACGCCGTCCTGGCGCTGGGGCGCTCCGGGCTCGCCGTCGCCGTCCTGGTCGCGACCCGCTCGGTGCTGGCCACCATGCTCGCCGGCGCAGTCGGGGCGACCCTGTCGTGGATCGTCATCAACCGGAGCGAGCGGCTCCCCTGGTTGTCCTCGGCCGTCCTGCCGCGGTCGCTCCGCACCGAGACGTGGCATACGACCCACGCGCTCCTCGCGATGTTCGTGTTCACCAATACCGACCTGCTGCTCGCGCGACATTCCCTGACCCCCGAGGACGCCGGTGCCTACGCCGCCGGAGCGATCGTGATCAAGGTGGCCTTCTGGCTGCCTCAGGCCGTCGCGGTCGTGGTGTTCCCCCGGCTCGCGGAGGGCCGGAGCGCCGCGTTGGGCAAGGGCGTCGCGGTCGTTCTCGCGCTGGGCCTCGCCGTGACCCTGGGTGCGGCGTTGCTCGGCCCGGTCGTGCTTCCCGCGTTGATCGGCAACGCCTACCCCGCGGTCGTGTCGCAGTCGTGGCTGTTCGGCCTCGCTGGCACCGCCGAGGCGGTGGCCTACCTCGTGCTGTTCAGCCGTCTCGCCGCGGAGGACCGCGGCGCGGCCGTGGCTGTCTGGGGTGCGGTCGTGGTGCTCGCCGTGGTGGTGCTCACTGTCGCGCACGGGTCGCCCGCGCAGATCGCGGGCGCCGTGACGGCGGTGGCCACGGGCCTGTGCCTCGTCGGACTCGTCGCGAACCGCCGCGGAGTCGAGGCGCCGTCCACATCGGCTGCCTGATCCGGGCATCGTCGGCCTCCTCTACCCGCGGGCGCACGACGGCCCGGCCACCCCGCCGTGCGAGGGACCGGGCCGACGTTCGTGGGACCTACGCCGACGTCAGGATGCCTTCTCCGCGGTCGGGTCCGGCCACGGGCCGGGGGTCCAAGCCGGCACGTAGCCACTGCTGTCGCCCATCGCCGCGGAGATCCCGGCGACACCCGGGTAGACGCCGTTCTGGACCCAGTCGGTCAGCAGGTCGATCACGGCCACGCGGGACTTCGAGGTGAAGTTGCAGTGGCCGGCGCCGTAGGGCGCGCCCGGCTTCTCCGGGTAGGTGCTCGGCGCGACCGTGTAGAGCTGGACGAGGCCGCCCGGCGCTTTGCCGGCCTTCGCCGCCGCCGCGTAGCGGTTGGCGAAGAACGACTCGTTCTGCACGATCACCAGCGGGTCCGCAGCCGTGTGCATGGTGATGGTGGGGCGCTGCACGGTTCCCTGCGGGTCGCCTCCCTCCGCCTTCGCCTTCGCGGTCGCGGCCGGATCGGCCGTGACGCGCTGGCCGGTGGCCATCGCGGCATCGAACTTCTCCACGGCACCCGGCGTCACCGTGTTGATCAAAGACTTCTCCGCGTCGCTGATCCGGGCCGCGTAGTCGGTGCCGACGTTGCCCGAGGGGTTTCCGCCGAACCGCGTCTCGAGGTCGTAGCGAGCGAAGGTCGCGTAGCCGAGACCGGTGGCCAGGGCCTCGACCGTCGCCTTCACCTTGGACTCGACCGACGAGCCGTCAAAGGTCCGGGTCTGGCTCGGGGCGTCGATGAGCGCCGAGATGTAGAGCACTTTCGCCGTCCCGCCGCCGGCCGTATCGCCCGCCGCCGCCACGAGCCGCTTGATCGCCTCGGTCCAGTTCGCGACCGACTCCTGGTAGCTCGTGTAGCCCGTGAGCTTCATCTGCGGGTAGATCAGCGTCTTGACGGCGTAGGAGACGTCGAGCCCGATGTTCATGTTGGGCACCACGCCAGCGACCACGCCGCACAGCGGTGCGGCGCCGTCCACCCACTCAGGGTGCTTCTCCGCGATGGTCTGGGTGATGAGACCGCCGAGGGAGTCGCCCCACACGAGGGTGCGGTAGGGGTTCCCGATCGTCGTGGTGAAGTACTCGTGGAGGTCCTCCGCGGCGGCGACGCCGTCGGCCACCGCCCACCCGTTGCTCTTGTACGCCGACCCGGCGAGGGCGTAGCCCTGGTCGAGGAGCGCCTGCTGGGTCTGGTCGTCGGACGCGGGCTGGGCCTTCGTCTCGACCGGCTCGAAGGCCGGGGGCGAGGGCTGGGCCTGGCGGTAGCCGTGGGAGTAGATGAGCAGGGTGCCGTTCCACTTCGTCGGCATCACGATCTGGTACTGGGCGCCGTTGAGGGTGTCGCTGCACTTGGCCGTGTCACAGCCGGTGAACGCGACGTCAGGCGTGACCTGCCGCGCCCTGGGGACCTCCGGGCTCGATGACCCGCAGGCGGTGAGGACGAGGGCTGCTGCGGAGATGACGGCGCCCACGAGGAGGGGCCGTGCGGGAGGACTCAGGCTCATGGGCGCAGAGTGTGGCACGCCGTCGGGCGCTCGGCATCCGATGACGCGCGACTGTTGTCGACGTCCGGGACTCAGTGACCGGCGTCCTCCCACGTACGGCCGATGCCGACGGACACGTCGAGCGGGACGGTGAGCGGGACTGCCCCGCCCATCCCTTCGCGGACAACGGCTTCGACCGCCTCGAGCTCACCCGGGGCGACCTCGAGGACCAGCTCGTCGTGGACCTGGAGCAGCATCCGAGACTGGAGCGAGGCAGACCTCAGTGCGGCGTCCACGCGAAGCATCGCGACCTTGACGATGTCAGCAGCCGAGCCCTGGATCGGCGCGTTGAGCGCCATCCGCTCGGCCATCTCACGTCGTTGCCGCACATCGGAGTTGAGGTCGGGCAGGTAGCGGCGGCGTCCGAGCATCGTCTCGGTGTAGCCGGTGCCCCGGGCCTGGTCGACGACGTCGTGGAGGTAGTCACGCACCCCGCCGAAGCGCTGGAAGTACTCCTCCATCAGCCGGCTCGCCTCGGCCGGCTCGATGCTCAGCTGCTGCGCGAGGCCGTAGGGCGAGAGGCCGTAGGCCAGGCCGTAGGACATCGCCTTGATCTTGCGCCGCATCTCCGGGTCGACCGCGGCGGGAGCGACGCCGAACACCCGTGACGCCACGGTCGTGTGGAGGTCCTCACCGGACCTGAACGCCTCGATCAGCCCGGCGTCCTCGGAGAGGTGGGCCATGAGGCGCATCTCGATCTGGCTGTAGTCGGCGGTGAGGAGGGTCTCATAGCCCGGGCCGACGACGAAGCCGCTACGGATGCGGCGCCCCTCGTCGGTGCGGATGGGGATGTTCTGCAGGTTGGGGTCCTGCGAGGAGAGGCGGCCGGTCGCCGCGACGATCTGGTTGAACGTCGTGTGGATGCGACCGTCGTCGTCGACGGCTGCCAGCAGGCCCGTGACGGTCTGACGCAGCTTGGAGACGTCGCGCCAGCGCAGCAGCTGCTCGAGGAGGGGGTCACCGGTCTGGGCGAACAGGGTCTGCAGGGCCTCGGCGTCGGTGGTGTGCCCGGTCTTGATCTTCTTCGTCGTCGGGAGCCCCCGCTCTCCGAAGAGGATCTCCTGCAGCTGCTTGGGCGAACCGAGGTTGAACGGGCGTCCCGCGAGCTCGTGCGCCGTCGCCTCGGCACCGCGCATCGCCTCGCCGAACTCGGCGTCGAGCCCCTCGAGATGGACGGTGTCCGCGGCGATGCCCGCCTGCTCGAGATCGGCGAGGACGTGGAGGAGCGGCAGCTCGACGTCGCGCATCAACGCCGTGCCGCCGCGCGTCTCGAGGTCGGCCTCGAGCGCGTCCGCGAGGTCGAGGACCGTCTTCGCATGAAGGCCGAGGGTGGAGGCCCGGACGTCGTCCGCGTCGGTGTCGAAGCTGAGCTGGGAGGCGCCCGCGGTGTCGAGCGGGCTCAGCTCGCGACCGAGGAACCGCGGGGCGAGGTCGTCAAGGTCGAAGGACCGCTGGCCAGGCAGCACGAGGTACGCCGCGAGGGCGGTGTCGCAGGTGAGACCGCCGAGATGCCAACCGCGAGAAAGGAACGCGAGCTCAGGGCCTTTGGCGTCGTGGATCGCCTTGGGCCGGGTGTCGTCGGCGAGCCAGGCCGCGAGAGCGGCGTCGTCGGTCGGCGAGAGGGTGGCGACGCCGGCGTAGGCGACGGCGCCGTCCGGTGCAGCGAAGGCGAGCCCTTCGACGTCACCCCTCCCCCGGCCCCAGTGTCCGTGCACGGCGACGCCGAGGCGGATGCCGGTGGGGGCGTGTGCCGCGAGCCACGGTGCCAGGGCGTCCTCGGCCAGAGTCTCGACGTCGAGCTCGGGGCCGGCCTCGGCGGCGGGCGCCGCCTCCTCGCCCAGCGAGGCGAAGAGGCGCTCGCGCAGGACCCGGAACTGGAGGGCGTCGAAGACCTCGTGCACCTGGTCGCGGTCGAAGGCCCGCCGCTCGAGCTCGCGCGGGCCGAGCGGCAGCTCGACGTCGCGCACGAGCTCGGTGAGACGACGGTTGCGCAGGACGTTGGGGAGAGCCTCCCGCAGCGCGTCGCCGGCCTTGCCCTTCACCTCGCCGACGTGGTCGACCAGCCCGTCGAGCGAGCCGTACTCGCGCACCCACTTCGCGGCGGTCTTGTCGCCGACGCCCGGGATCGAGGGGAGGTTGTCGCTGGGATCGCCTCGGAGAGCTGCGAAGTCGGGATACTGGGTGGGCGTCAGCCCGTACTTGGCCTCGACGGCCTCGGGGGTCATGCGGGCCAGGTCGCTGACGCCCTTGACCGGGTAGAGCACCGTGACGTGCGGGGTGACGAGCTGGTAGGCGTCGCGGTCGCCGGTGATGATGAGGACGTCGAAGCCCTCGGCCACGGCCTGGGTGGCGAGCGTCGCGATGACGTCGTCAGCCTCGAACCCCTCGGCCTGGACGTAGGGGATGGACAGGGCGTCGAGCACCTCGCGGATCAGCGGCACCTGACCCTTGAACTCCTCCGGGCTCGCCGACCTCGTCGCCTTGTACTCGGGATACTCCACGGACCGGAAGGTGGACCGGGAGATGTCGAAGGCGACGCCGATGTGGGTGGGCTTCTCATCGCGCAGGGTGTTGATGAGCATCGAGGTGAACCCGTAGACGGCGTTGGTCGGCTGGCCCGTGGTGGTGGAGAAGTTCTCCACGGGCAGCGCGTAGAAGGCTCGGTACGCCAGCGAGTGGCCGTCGAGGAGCAGGAGGCGAGGGCGAACGGGCGACGGGGTCACGAAACGATCCTAGGCTGGGGTGGTGACGGACTTCCGCGACCAGGTCATGGCATACGGCCTCGGCGAGCTCGGCGAGACGATGGGCATCGAGATCCTCGAGGCCTCGGCCGACCGGATGGTCGCGACGATGCCCGTCGCGGGCAACCGCCAGCCCTACGGGCTGCTCCACGGCGGCGCCAGCGTCGTGCTGGCCGAGACGATCGGTTCCATCGCGGCCGCCCTGCACGCAGGGCCGGAGCGCATCGCGGTGGGCATCGAGGTGTCCGCGACCCACCACCGCAGCGCCACCTCGGGCCACGTGACCGCGGAGGCACGTCCGATCTCCCTCGGGCGCACCCTGGCCACCTTCGAGATCGTCATCGTCGACGACGAGGGCCGACGCACCTGCACGGCCCGCCTCACCTGCCTGCTGCGGGACCGCCCGAGCGTCTGACGGGGGTGTCCCCTGGTCACGGCCGAGCCAGGTCCGGATGCCATTCGGTCTCGGGCTGTATCGGGAAGTTCCAGCTCCAGCTCCAGCACTGCAACGATCTCCTGTGCCCTGACGGGGGGGAGTTGACCCGCTCCGGGCAACTCCCCCGTGAGCACCGACCATGGCTGTCGCGCACGCCGCCGAAGCCGGGCGAAATTCATGCACTGCATCCAGGCTGTGACCGCGCCGGAGTGCCGCATCGCCCTCTCCCGGGCGACCCAGCCATCCGGCACGAACACCAGTACCCGCGGGTCATCGGCACGATCCGCGGCCCGAGTGGCTGCCGGTCAGTCAGGTCGCGTCCGCCGGGTCAGCTGAGTCCGCGAACCCCGACGGTGTCGACGTGCTGCTGGAAGGCAACGGCCTCGCCGCCGTCCCTGGTCCGCACGTGGACCATCGTCACGACTGCTGGCTCTCCGGAACTCCTCTGCTTCCCTGCGTAGTGCCCGCGCGCGACGACGATGACACCGTCGGCGAGGAACTGCTCGGGCACGACGGCGTAGTCATCACCGATCTCCGCGAGTCGCATGACGACGCCGTCGAGCACTGGCTGAGGACCAACGTAGGTACCCGCGAGCGGGAATCCGTCGGATTCGGTCCACTCGATGTCCTCGACCATGGCGCCGAGACCGGCCGGTACGTCGCCTCGAGCGAAGCTCGCGTATGCGGAGGTCTTCGAGGAGGACGGTGCGGATGGCGTCGATGATCGGGGTCACATGGGTCAGGCCCAGGAACGAGAGTCCGTCCTGGCCGTGGCAGACGTAGACGGTACGGGTGCAGCTGGAACGGTGGTGGCGGGCCACAGCGTCGGGGGCGGGCTCGCTGCTCAACGCCGCGAGCTGGGTCCGGAACTTCGCGATGACCATCGACTGGGCATGCGGCAGGGCGAGCTCACCGAGCACCTGGCGGTGGCAGGGGCGGCCGCGGGTGCGGTCGGCGCGACCAGGTCGCTGGCCTCGACCGGGCCCAGAGCCACCGCCCAGCGCTCGGCGGAGTCCGGGGAACACCTCACCCGCCGGGCAAGCTCGGCTACCTCCTGCGCGGCCCGTCGTGCGTGCTGAGCGGCCAGACGCCGGGCCTCGACGGTGTCGCGGCGGTGCGCGGTCATCTCGGCGACCACCGTGACCTGCGGCGGGCCGAAGACCACCAGGCCGAGCCCGCCGGCGTCGAGCTCGGCCACGAACTGCGCGACGACCACCTCCACCACCGGATCCGGACTGGGGCCAGGAGCGGTGCGAGGCTGATCGAGATGGACTCAGAAGGGAACGCACGTCTGACAGTGGCACGAGCCCCGCGCCACGCCATCACCGAAACCCGTTCCGCCCCACACGAACCCGACCGGCGGCTCACTCCACGTCGAATCGCCCGATCCGGCTCAGCTTGCGACCAGGATCCGCCGTGAGTCCCGGCCCCTGGCGCCCTACCGCGGAGGTACCGCCCACGTGTGCCGTTCACGCCCGGGCATGGCCAGCACCGACATCCACAGAAAGTGGTCGCCGCACGGTCGACCTACGGCCAGGTAGAACCCGACCAGGACACCCCCGCTGTCAGCGGCACTCCCCCGCGTCGGTCGCCCTTGCGCGGCTCAGGGGCGTACGGGGCGGCGGGGCGAGAGCAGCGCCCGGCGGCGCAGGCTGCGCTGCACCGGGGTCAGGTCGACGGTCGCGTCGCGTGCGTCCAGGCGAGGCTCCACGCCGAGCTTGCGGCGAAGGTGGCCGATGGGTGCCGACCGGCGCAGCACCATCGGTGCGAACCCGTGACGGGCGTAGAACCTGTTGACGTCGCGCACCTGCGGCGGGACGTTGACGACGACGTCGGACGCCCCGATCTCGTCCGCGAACAGGACCGCCTCGCGCAGCAGCGCCGTGCCGGCACCCAGCTTGCGCCGTCCGCCGGACACGTGGACGACGTCGACCAGGACGGCTGCCGACGCCGTCATCAGGCCGCGGTCGACCACGCTGAAGGACGCGAAGCCCACCTGCTCGCCCCCGAGCGTCGCGATGGCCAGCCGATAGGTCGGTCGAGCGCCGACCTGCACGCAGCCGACCGAAGCCCGGATCCGCTCGCGGACCCGGTCGGCGATGTCCAAGGACCCGGCGGGCACCACGCCGGCGCCGTTCAGCTCCCGGAACTCCTCCCACAGCGGGTTGAGCGTGGCAACGTCGTCCTCGGTCGCGGATCGCACCACGACAGCCGCTCGGAGCACGGGACCCCTTCCCTGCACTGGGAACGAGGAACGCCGACGACGCCCTCGTACGGTGCGCACCCCCGCGGCACCTTCGCACTCTAGGCCGACCCCCCGAGCGCCCCGCAGGGTTTTAGCAGAAGAATGTGCGCCAATCTGCGAACCGCGCCACCGTATGCGCACCTGGTCCGCCCGTTCGCCGGACGATCCGCATCTGGTGGACATGCGTGTGCAGCGCCGGCCAGACCGGCGCTGCACACTCGGGAACGGAGGATCAGCCGCCGAGATAGGCCCGGACGATGTCGTCGTTCTCCGCCATCGGTGCCGCCGGCCCCTCGAGCTTGAGAACGCCGGACTCCAGGACGTAGGCGTAGTCCGCGACCCGCAGCGCGGCAAGGGCGTTCTGCTCCACGACGAGCACGGTCGTGCCCTGCTCACGGATCGTCTCGATGGTGTCGAAGATGAGGTCGACGAGCACCGGCGCGAGTCCCATCGAGGGCTCGTCGAGGAGCAGGAGCTTGGGGCTCCCCATCAGGGCACGGGCCACGGCGAGCATCTGCTGCTCGCCGCCGGACATCGTGCCGGCCTTCTGGGTGATGCGGTCGGACAGGCGCGGGAAGAGGTCGAGCACCCGCTCACGGTCGGCGGCGATCCCTTCCTTGTCGTTGCGGAGGAACGCTCCGAGGTCGAGGTTCTCCGACACCGTCATGCGAGGGAAGATACGCCGGCCTTCGGGCGACTGGCAGATGCCCATCTTGACGATCTCGTGACCCTCGCGACCGGAGATCTTCTCCCCGTTGAACTGGATCGAGCCGGTGCGCGGCTTCAACAGCCCCGATACCGCCCGCAGGGTCGTCGACTTGCCAGCCCCGTTGGAGCCGATGAGAGTGACGATCTCCCCCGGGTGCACCTTGACCGAGAGCCCCTTCACCGCGGCGATGTTGCCGTAGTAGACGGCGATGTCGTCGATGACGAGCATCGGCTCCCCGGGACGCGCCGCCCCGGGCGTCGGGGCCTCTGTGGCGGTCACCGGGCGCTCCCTTCGGTGCCGGTGCGGCCAAGGTAGGCCTCGACCACCCGCTGGTTGTTGCGGATGTCGTCGGGGCCGCCCTCGGCGATCTTCTCGCCCTGGTCGAGCACCGTGATGCGCTCCGAGGCACGCATGACCACGCTCATGTCGTGCTCGATGAGAAGCACGGAGACGTGCTGCTCATCGCGCACCCGGCGGACGAAGTCGACGAACACCGCCGACTCCTGCGGGTTCATCCCTGCGGTCGGCTCATCGAGCAGGAGCACCGCGGGACGCAGCGCCAGGGCCCGTGCCACCTCGAGGCGTCGCTGGTCACCGTAGGAGAGGTTGCGGGCGTACTCGTCCGCGTGACGTCCGACGCCGACGAAGTCGAGCATCTCCTGCGCGAACTCGCGTGACTCGACCTCCTCACGACGCTGATGCCTCGTGCGGGCGACGATCTGCAGGATGTTCGACGAGGTGTGCGAGTGCATCGCCACCATGACGTTCTCCGCCGCGGTCATCAGACCGAAGAGCCGGATGTTCTGGAACGTGCGCCCCAGACCGACGGATGCGATCTTGTGCGGCGACATGCCGGTGATGTCGCGGTCACCGAGGAGGACCGAGCCGGTCGTGGGGCGGTACAGCCCGGTGAGCACGTTGAAGAACGTCGTCTTGCCGGCCCCGTTGGGCCCGATCAGGGAGACGATGCTCTTCTCGGGGATGGTGAAGGAGACCGATCTGACGGCGACGAGCCCGCCGAATCGCACGGTGATGTTGTCGGCGGTCAGCGCGACCTTGGACGTCTCGACGCTCGCGGTCATGCCTCTCCTCCGTCGAGCTCTTCGGCGTCGGAACGCTCGGCTTCCTGCAGGACTTGTCGGGTGCGGGTCTCGGGGAAGAGCCCTTCCCGGCGGAACAGCATCATCAGCACCAGGATCGACCCGAAGATCAGGAAGTTGTAGGAGGGGAAGTTGATGTCGGTGCCGAACTGGGAGTTGAACGTGTCACCGAACTGCGGCAGCCCTGTCGAGTTGAACCACGCGAGCCCCAGGGCCCCGATGATGACGCCCCAGACGTTGCCCATGCCGCCGAGCACGACCATCGCCAGAAGGATGATGGAGATGGCGAAGTTGAAGCGGTCGGGGAAGACGCTGTTGTTGTGGATGGCGTAGACCACGCCGCCCATTCCGCCCATGAACGCGCCGACGGCGTACGCCGCGAGCTTGGACTGCATGAGCGGGACGCCCATCATGCTGGCGGCCAGCTCGTCCTCGCGGATCGCCAGCCAAGCCCGACCGAGCCGACCCTCGCGGATCCTCAGCGAGACGAAGATGCAGAACGCCGCGACGATCACGAACAGTACGTACTTCGTGGTGACGTCGAAGGGTCCGAGCGGTTTGGAGATGGCCAGCGTGGCGCCGCCCACGTTGACCGTGGAGGGTCCGAAGGGCAGGGCCGCGATGTTGTCGATCGGCGCGATCCCCTTGGGGCCGTTGGTCGCGTTGAACCCGTTGATGTTCTCGCCGTTGAGGAAGACCTGCGGGATGATCTCGCCGAAGCCGAGGGTGACGAGGGCGAGATAGTCGCTCTTGAGCCGCAGGGTGGGCGCGCCGATGATGATGCCGGCGAAGGCGCACAGACAGCCCGCCGCTATCAGGACGATCCACCAGTTGATGTGGATGCCGGGCTGGTTGGGCGGGGCCGACGACAGGAAGTAGATCCCGTTGGTGATCTGGTTGAAGAAGCTGGACATGATCCAACCGGCCGTGTAACCGCCGATCGCCCAGAAGGCCACGAAACCCAGGTCGAGAAGCCCGGCGTAGCCGACGACGATGTTGAGGCCGACGGCGCAGATCACCCAGACGAGTGCCTCATTCACCGAGCCCAGTGGCATCCAGTGGCGGATGAGCGTCTGGACTCCTGTGCCTGAGTGCGGCAGCACGAAGGTGTAGAAGAGCCAGACGACGATCGCGACCGCGATGAAAGACAGTGCCCAGCGACGCGTGTGGGAGCTACCCAGGTCGGACTTCTTCGGCGCCGACTCGGCGATCTCAGGTGTACGCAGTGACATCTCGCTACACCTTCTCGATCGACGGTTTGCCCAGGATGCCCTCGGGTTTGAAGACCATGAGCAGGATGAGGATGGCGAACACGACCGATTGCGACCACTTCTGGCCGAAGCCGTAGGGCAGCCCGTCGTTGAAGCCCTGGATCAGCCCGATGAGCACGCCGCCCAGAACCGCACCCTGCAGGTTGCCGATGCCGCCGAGCACGGCCGCGGTGAAGGCGATCAGGCCTAGCTGGAACCCGGCGTCGTAGCGCGTCGTCCCGAAGGTCTCGAGGAAGAGCAGGCCCGCGGCTCCGGCCATGGCGCCGCCGAGGGCGAAGGTGAAGGAGATCGTACGGTTGACGTTGATGCCCATCAGGCGGGCCGCGTCCTGGTCCTGGGCCGTGGCGCGCATGGCCTTGCCCTGTCGGGTCCGCTGGACGATGTAGGAGAGTCCGAGCAGCAGCGGGATCGTCACGAGCACCACGACGATCGTCGACCATTCCAGGACCACCGGCCCCATGACGATGCCGCCGGCCGGGATGACCTTCGGCCAGCTCTTGGGGGCCGAGCCGTTGAGCACGATGCCCAGCCACTGGAAGATGAAGCTGATGCCGACCGCGGTGATGAGGGGTGCCAGCTTGGGCGCTCGCCGGAGCCGCCGGTAGGCGACGAACTCGGCGACGACGTTGAGCGAGGCGCACAGGAACATGACGATGAACAGCGTCAGGAACATCAGGCCCCAGTTGGCCAGCCCCCCGGTACCCGCGCCGAACCACTTGATCAGCACGTAGGTGGAGAACACCGAGCCGAGCATGAACAGGTCGCCGTGGGCGAAGTTGATCAGCTCGATGATGCCGTAGACGAGTGTGTAGCCCAGTGCGATGAGCGCGTAGATCGCTCCGATGCGCAACCCCGCCAGCGCGACGTTCGCGAACTGCTCCGGGCTGGCCTTGAGGTTCCAGACCAGCCAGACGACGAGCCCGACGAGCAGTGCGATGCCGATTCCCCGTTGAGCCTTCTCCCTACGGAGGAGCACCGGGCGGGAATCAGCCGCCTCTACAGCGGTGATGGTCATGCAGCGACCCCTTCGTCACGAAGCAGATTCGGCCGGAACCTAGCAGGTCGGGGGGGGCCGGGGGGCCCCCCCCCCCAGAAGGGTGGGGTCGGTTGTTCGACAGCGGGCGAGGGGGGGGGGGGGCCCCCCCGGGGGGGGGGGTGCGGG
>JBBRAQ010000046.1:0-28129 GCA_038206635.1 Candidatus Nanopelagicales bacterium
GCTTGTCGTCAACCTCGACCGGTTCCGGTCGGTCAACGAGGCGCTCGGCCATCGCGCGGGAGACCAGGTGCTGGTCGCGGTGGCCCGGCGGCTGGCACATGCCTGCCGGACCAGCGACAGCGTCACGAGGTTCGGCGGCGACGAGTTCGTCCTGGTGGCAGAGGACATCGACACCGTCGAGAACGTGCGACGGGTGGCCACCAGGGTCCTCGACTCGCTGGCGACGCCGGTCGTCGTCGACGGCTCAGAGCTCTACCTCGGCGCCTCCATCGGCGTCGCCGTGAGCGGTCGCGACACCCCCGACGCCGCGGAGCAGGCGGCCGACCTCCTTCGCGACGCCGAGACGGCGATGCACTCCGCCAAGGCAGCGGGACGCGGTGTCATCGCGGTGTTCGAGCCGCCCATGCACGACGACGTGACGTCACGCCTTGCCCGGACGACGGCGCTGCGACGCGCCGTGGCCCGCGGCGAGCTTCGCCTGCAGTACCAACCGATCTTCACCTGCCGGGACGACGGCATCCGCGGCGTCGAGGCCCTCGTGCGGTGGGAGGACCCCGAGCGCGGCGTCATACCGCCGTCCGGGTTCCTCGACCTCGCGGAGGACAGCGGCGTGATCCTCGAGATCGGTGCCTGGGTGCTGGATGAGGCCTGCCGCCAGGCTGCGCTCTGGCAGTCCATCGCACCGCCGGGCTTCCACGTCCACGTCAACCTCTCCGCCCGCCAGCTCGGCGATCCCGGTGCGGTCGCCCTCGTGCGCTACGCCCTCGATCGGCACGACGTCATGCCCGGTCAGCTGTGTCTGGAGGTGTCCGAGAGGTCGCTCGACGCCGACCCGGAGGCCGCCGGGCGCGCACTCGCCGAGCTCGCCGAGATGGGCGTTGCCGTCGCGATCGACGGCTTCGGGGCGAGCCACTCCATGCTCGCCTCGGTACAGCGGGTTCCGTTGGGCGCACTGAAGATCGACCGGTTCCTGACGTCCCGGCTGCCCAGTGATGACAAGACCATGGCCCTTGTGCGCGGCATCGTCGCCCTCGCGGGCGCCCTCGGACTGGACACGGTCGCCCAGGGCGTCGAGACAGTCGAGCAGCGCCAGGCCGTGATCGACCTCGGCTGCGACGCCTACCAGGGGTACCTGCGCGCTCGACCCGGGGCGGCCGCCGTGGTGACCGCTCTGCTCGAGGACGTGCGGTCACGCCAGGGCTCGCACCTCACCGTGGTCCGGCTCGGCGACAAGGACTGACCGCGTGGGCGAACGCCGTCGCGCGACGAGTCAGACCCGGTGCACCGTCACCCGCCACGAGGACGCCGCGAGGTAGACACCGACGCGCGGGGTGGTCCAGAGGTAGTACGTCGTCGACGCGGGACGCGCGACGCGCACGGACGTCATCCCCGCAGCCGTCGGCGTCCGCACCGTCGTCACCGTGACCCAGCGGGTACCGACCCTCCGCCACAGCGTGATGGCGACGTTCGCCCTCCTGGGGACGACGGACACGGTGAGCACGCCGACCTGGCCGCGCCGGACCGGGACGCTCGTGGCCGCGGGCAGCACAGCCTGCTGGAACAGGACGCGCACCCGCACCCCGGACGCGATGGTCTGCGGCGCAACCATCCCGCGGTCGGAGCCGAGGAACACGACACGGAAGACCGTGTCGCGCATGACGACGACCCGCCGGGAGAAGGCGCCGGATGCCGTGCCGTGGACGACGCCGAGAAGGGTCCGGCCCGCAGGGGTCTCGCTGTAGAGGGCGAGGGTCGGGTAGTGCACGGCCTTGCCGAGGAAGGCGACCGTGCCCGACACCATGACCGCCTTACCGAAGAGGACGACCGACGCACTCGTGCGCGTGACGACGGTCGCAGGGTCGATGGTCTCCAGGACCCGCAGCGGGTCGATGCGCGTGTCGCCGGTCGACACGTCAAAACCCATGCCGGTGAACACCGGGCCGGATACGTCGGGGCGGCCCGTCTGGGTTCCGGCGCCATTGGGCGCATAGCTGCGGAGGTTCCCCGATGAGTCCGTCACGGTGACGCCGGTGACGGTCCAGTGACCCGTTGCGACGTCGGTCGGGAGCCAGAGCGAGATCCGGCCGGCCGTCATGTCCCCGTGTGAGTGCGCCACCTGGAACGTGCCGCCGTTCGGGTCATGGACGAAGACCCGGATCTCCGCGACGGGCGACTGCTCGTCGGTGTCACCGTAGTCGAACGTCACGAACTCGCCGAGCCGGCGATCGACCGAGGACAGCATCGAGAACGAGTGCAGCAACGGTGCCGTCGTGTCGACGGTGCCTGGCTGCACGACCGTGATGTGCGCGGCCGAGAGGTCGAGCAGCGCGGGCTTCCCGGCTGGGGCGGAGACGGCGGTGCCGGGCGTGTAGACCGTGCTGTTGCCCGCAGCGTCCTGGACCGCGACGTAGACGAGGTCATACACGCCTGGCGGTGCCCCGACCGGCACGACTCCCGCCGCAGGGCCGGCCGCCGAGAGTGGGGAGGACTCGGCGGCCGCCGAGAAGAGGCTGACGTACGCCGGAGAACCGCCGGAGCGTTGGTAGCTGGCGACGACGCTGACGACACCACTACCGACGTCCTGCGCGGAGTACTGCAGGACCATCGGGTCGCCTGCCGTCACTGTCGCGCCCTGCACCGCCACGGCCGACACGGTCGGCGGGGTGGTATCAGCGGCGGCGTCCGCCGCCGCCGGCGCGGCGGCGGCGAGGACGACTGCCAACGCGGACGCGGTGATCGCGGCCACGGTCCGTCGGATGCGTGTCATGTGTCCCCCTGGCTCGACCTGGCAGAACCTACCCGGCCCGCGCCCCAGGCAGCGGAACGGCCCGGGCCGATCAGCCGCGGGCCGTGCCGCCGGAGCCCCGCGCTGGACGTGCCGCGGGGTCAGGCGTCGGCCGCGCTGCGACGCCGGAGAGGAACTGCTTGGCGACGCTCATCGCGGACCCGCCGGTCGCGATGATCTGGGCGAGGGCGTCCTGGACGCCCTCGGCGCCGTTGAGGACCACGAACTGGTCGATCCCCTGGAACGCCGACGCGCCGGCAGCGAGTCGCCACTGTTGAGCGCGAAAGCGACGTAGGACTCCGTGCCACCGCGGATGGGCAGTGTCACCTCTCCCGTCAGTCCGGTGCCTACGGCACCGGTGACGACGCCGGTCAACCCGACGACCCCGTCTGGCATGTCCCCCGCCTCCTGGCTACGAACGACGGAATCTACGGTCACCGATCCCCGCCGCGGGAGTGGCGTTTCGGGAGATGGACGGCAGTTGTCCAAGAGCCGGACAAATGATCGTTCCTGTGCTCAGAATCGTGCAGAACTCAGAGCGTCCGTGTGCGGACGCCGCTACGGACACGGGAGGACGAATGACGGAGCCCCTTGCCGGCCGCGAGGCCGCGGTTCTGATCGACTGCCTGTCGGCGCAGCGACGTCACGTCACCGGGATCCTCGACGGACTCGACGACGACGCGCTGCGCCGTGCGGTCCTCCCCTCAGGGTGGACCGCCCTAGGCGTGGTCAGGCATCTCACCCTCGACGTGGAGCGATTCTGGTTCGGCGCCGTCGCCGCCGCCGACCCGAGCGTGATCGCCGAGCTACAGAGGGCCGATGACGGCTGGCAGGTGCCACCGGACATCTCGGCGACCGACGTCCTGGGGGACTACCGCAGGCAGATCGAGAGGTCCGACGAGGTCATCCGGTCAGCCGACCTCGACGTCGCCCCCGCCTGGTGGCCGGTCGAGCTCTTCGGGGACTGGCGCCTCGCGGACATGCGTGAGGTGGTCCTTCACGTGATCGTCGAGACCGCTTGCCACGCCGGACATCTCGACGCCGCACGGGAACTCCTCGACGGCCGGCAGTGGCTCGTGCTGAACGACTGACCCGGGTTCGTCGTCGGGCCGTCAGCGCGCCGTGAGCCACACTGCGGCATACGGCGCGAGCACGAGGTGGCCGTCCTCGATCAGCGGTACGTCGTCGCCGAGACGGTCGACGAGGTCACGGCCGCGTAGGGACCCGAGCACGCCGGCATCACAGTGCTGCCAGTCCGGCGAGACGTTGTACAGCTGCACGAGGTCGCCGGCTGCGTGCCTGCGCAGGACCGCCAGCACGGAGGGGTTCGACGTGGTCACCGAGTCGGACTCCACGGCGGCGTGCAACGTCGGGAGGGAACGCCGCACCTCACCGAGGTGCCGGATCAGCGCGAACACCCGTCCCTCCAACGTATCCGGGTCACGTCGCCTCGCGGCCACGTCCCAAGGCATCCGCGGGCGGTGCATCCACCGGTTGTCGTCGGCGTGCTCCGGCTCGTCGAGGTAGGTCCGGTCGTTGAGCAACGCCAGCTCGTCGCCCATGTACAGCAAGGGGATCCCCCCGAAGCCGTAGACCATGGCGTAGGCGCAGCCGAGGCGGTGGATGGCCCGCTCGACAGCCGCCCCGTCGTCGGCCTCGCGTGCTACCTCGACGCCGGCCAGGCTCGCGGCGGTGCCGCTGATGCGACTGTCGCGAGTCAGTTCGTTGACCTGGAACTCCTCGCCCCGCGCGAAGCTGCCGGGGAACCTACCGACGTACCACTCGGAGAGGAACGCCCGGTGGGCCGCGCCGTCCCAGCCGAGCGACGCTGCGTCAGCGTCGTCGATCGCCCAGCCGATGTCGTCGTGGCAGCGCAGGTAGGTCGCCCATGCGGTCGTCGTCGGCTTCGGCGGGAACCGGTCGAGGGCGTGGACGAGCAGCCGCACGTCGCGAGTCGCGAGTGCCGACCAGATCTGGACCATGAGGCTGTTGTGGTAGGCAAGGTCGGAGACCTGGCCGGCGTACTCACCGACGCCGAGGTAGTGCACGACCTGCGACGGGCCGACGATCGCCTCGGCCTTGAACACCAATGACGGTGCGGCTATCCGGGCGACGGCACGCAGCGCGCGGGTGAGGCCGTGCACCTCCGGCTGGTTCTGGCAGTCGGTCCCGAGCCGCTTCCAGAGGAAGGCGATCGCGTCGAGCCGAAGGCAGTCGACTCCGCGGTTGGCCAGGTACAGCATGAGGTCGGCGAACTCGCGCACGACATCGGGGTTCGACCAGTTGAGATCCCACTGGTAGTCGTTGAACGTCGTCCAGACCCAGCCGGAGACGTCGTCGTCCCACGTGAAGTTGCCGGGGGCGAAGTCGGGAAACACCTCGGGCAGCGTGCTCTCGAACTCGTCGGGCACGGTTCGGTCGGGGTAGATGTGGAAGTAGTCGCGATAGCGCACGTCGCCGCCGCGCGCGGCCGTAGCCCACGGGTGCTCCAGCGCGACGTGGTTGAGGACGAGGTCGATCGTCAGGGCGATGCCCGAGTCGTGCAGCGCGCCCGCGAGCCGCTCGAGGTCGGTCATCGTGCCGAGGTCCGCCCGCACCTCTCGGTAGTCGGCCACGGCGTAGCCGCCGTCGTTGGCGCCCTCGCGCGGCCGCAGCAGCGGCATGAGGTGGAGGTAGGTGGTCCCGAGCTCGCGCAGGTAGTCGATGTGCTGGGCGACGCCGCCGAGGTCCCCGGCGAAGCGGTCGGCGTACGCGACGTAGCCAAGGGCGTCGGGCTGCTGGAACCAGTCCGGCACGAGCAGCCGTTCGCGGTCGCGGGCGCGCAGCCGTTCCGGCCGGGCGAGCCACCCGGCGACTGCGGAGGAGGCAAGGCTGGCGATGAGGCCGTCGGCCTCCTCGCCGACGAACACCGCACGGACGCCGGCCTCGAGATCGGGCCCCCACCGGCGAGCGCGGGCCAGGAGATCCTCGACCTCGGCTCCGGTGCCGGCGGCGGCGGCGGCGGCGCGCAGGGCCGCCAGCACGAGGGCGGGCACACCGGCGTGGGCGCCGACGGCAGCGCCCTCACCCGGTCGGTGTGTAAGCGCTGTCATGTGGCCATTGTGGTGCATCGGGTCGCACTCGGGAGGGTCCGGGCGTCTCCGGGTGAACTCGCGACCCAGCCGCCGGCCGGTCGGGTCAGCGCGGCGCGGACGCGCTGGCCAGGACGTCGGACGCCGGTGCCGCGTTGTGCGGGTCCGCGGCGGCGGCCATGGCCCGGGCCGCGACCTCGGGCGCGGTCGAGGACGGGACGACGAGCAGGTCGACGCGCTGTCCCTGCGTACCGGTCAGCACGATCAGGTGCGGATCCATCGTGTGAAACCACCCGAGCCGGATCATCCGGCCGTCCGCCACCTGACGGCGGAAGGCGTCGTGCCAGAGCGTCGGGTTGTAGGCGATGCGCGTGATCCGGGTGCCACGGCGGAGCAGCTCCTCGACCAGGGCCGACACGTCCGGCATCAGCGCGTCGCCACGGGGCCACCAGGCACCGTCGAGGAACGGCGGTCGGCCGGGTTGCGCGACGACAAGGTCGAGCCGGACACCGCCGGGAGCCACGGTGTCGGCCAGGGAATCCGCGTCGAACAACGTGGCGGTCATGAGAGGGACCCTTCAGTGGAGGTCGTGGAGACATGGACGGGGAGCGCGTCGAGGTCGGTGGCGGAGTCGTGCTCCATCCGGACGAGAAGGTCCTCGACGTCGACCCACGCGACCCGCACGCGTGCGTCGCCAATGCCATAGGGCAGCCACAGCCGGCCGTCGAGCACGACGCCGCCGCAGGAGTAGACGACGTTGGGCACGTAGCCGTCGCGCTCGTCGACGGCGGTCTGCAGCAGCGGACGGCGCAACCGTGCGATGACGACCGTCGGGTCCTCGAGGTCGAGCAGGATGGCGCCGATCGCGTAGGTGCGCATCGGACCCACGCCGTGGGTGAGGACGAGCCAGCCGCGATCGGTCTCGATCGGCGGGCCGCAGTTGCCGACCTGCAGCACCTCCCACGACTCCACCGGCCCCTCGATGAGCTGCGGTTCGCCCCAGACGACACCGTCCACCGACGTCGCGACACCGTTGCTCTCACCGTCCGAGCGGCACAACGCCCAGTGGAGGCCGCCGACGAGCCGCGGGAACAAGGCCATCCCCTTGTTGCGAGCGGCGGGTCCTGCCAGGCGTTGGGCGCTGAAGGTCCGCATGTCCGACGTGGTCAGGAGCCGGGGTGCGATCCGGTTGCCGTCGTAGGCGGTGTACGTCGCGCGGTAGTCGACCGAGCCGTCGACGTCGGTGAAGCGGGTGAACCGCGCGTCCTCCATGCCGTTGCTCTCCTCCGGCGTGTAGGGGACGAGCACCTGCTGGCTGAAGTGGACGTCGGACGGGAACGCGACCTCATACATCGAGGCGACGATCTCCCCCATCAGGCCGACCGTCTCCTGGGCGCCTGGGTGGGCGAGGAGGTCCGGGTGGATGTCGGTGAGCGCCTCGTGGAGGTCGGCACCGGTGAACATCTCGGGCAGCCGGGCCAGGACTGTGTGCGCCAGGTCGTCCACCCGATCACCCTCGGTCAGCACGGCCCGCAGACTCTCCCTCGACCGCGGAGCGTCCTGCACCGTCCCGGCGACGGCGGGAAGCCGGCGCGGCTCGAAGACCCAGGTGGCGCCGGGACCGACGACCGCGCCGGCGAACCCCACGGACGACACGTGCCCTTCGCCGATCCCGCGCAGGCTGACAGCCACCCGCGCCTGTCCCTCCTCGAGCCCGGACTGGTCCGGGTGCAGGACGGCGCTCGGGTTGCACAGCGCCGCGCCCTCGACGGCGTAGCCGGCGGTGAAGCTCGCGCCGAGCAGCAGCGTGCGCGCGGACGAGAGGCCGGATGCGTCCTCGATGTGGGAGCTCACGATGGCCGCGTGCCGCACGAGCGTGCCGACGAAGTCACGGTGTCGAGCGGAGAAGTTCTCGACAAGCTCCTCTGCGCGCAGCGCGACCTCGTCCTCGTCCAGATCGAGGACCCGACCGACGACGTCGCTCACGCGCGACCGCCCCGAGGAGATCTCCTCGCCCGGGAGGAACAGCCGCGCGACGACACGGCGTCGGTCCAGTCGCAGGCCCTGGTCGACGCGATGGACCAGCGTCGCCTCGGGGCTCACCGGTGGCCGGCGATCCGGTGCACCTGCTGGGAAGTGCTGATCGCGGCGAGGGTCGACTCGGCACCGCAGTTGGCGTTACGGCCGTCGACCTGGAGGCCGTCGTAGCCGGCACCGGTCTCGAGGTCGACCATCAGCGTCGCCATGTCGTTCTCGCCGAGGAACCAGGCCCAGGCGGACTCGACACCCCGGTGCCAGCGGTCGTCGCGGGCGATCGCGTAGGCACGGGCGCAAGCGTCGGCGAGCGCTGAGACCTCCAGCGGCTGCTGGTCGAACGCGGGACGGGCGTCCCGCGGCCCACGACCACCGACCGGCGTCACGGACAGGTGCCCGTGGAAGGTCTCCGTCCGCATGAGGAACGCGAGGAGGTCGAGCCCGCGGGAGACGAGGACCGGATCGTGGAGCGCGGCGCCACCGATGAGCAGCGCCTCGGCCACCGAGCCGTTGGAGTAGGTGAGCCGCGGCTCGGGCCAGGGCCATGACGCGTCCGGTCCGGGCAGCTCGATCGTCGACATGGCGTCGCGGAGGAGGTCGCGCGCAGCGCGCTCGTCGGGGCGGGTGAGCAGCAGCTCACCCGCGCCGAGGGCGGCGAACACCATCGACCTCGGGTGCGGCGAACGACGACGCGCGCCGATGCGGAACCCGTCGACGGCAGCCTCGCGCATCGCCTTCGTGGGCGCGTGCGCACCCGCAGCGCCCAGAGCCCAGAGCGCTCGACCCCACCAGTCGCCGAGGCCTGGCTCGTCGGTCCACGCGCCACTGACGTCGCGCCTGTTGTGCGCGCGGCCTTCGGGTGTCAGTGCGTCGAGCACGAAGGCGAGATAGCCCTCGGCCAGGGCGACGAGCTCGTCGGAGGGGTCGAGGTCACGGCACACGACGACAAGTGCGCGTGCGACGTCGTCCACGCAGTAGCCGTGCTCCGGCCGGGGATCGGCGTGCGACGCGTGCTCGAAGAGCCCGCGCTCGTCGGTGAGCCGGATGAGGTGGTCGTAGGACAGGAGCGTCTCGGACACGGTGCCGGTCATGCGGCGAGCCTCGATCGGATGAGTCGGTGGGCGACGTCGAGGTACCGCTGCGACACCGCGGGCCACAGCAGGTCAGGAGCGGTCGGCCTGGTCGGGGAGCTTGTGGCGCGACGCGAGAGGACGCTGCGCAGCGCGTCGGCGATGGCATCCGGATCCCGATGCGGCACAAGCACTCCACCGCCGTCACCGAGGAGCTCGACCGCGTGGGCGAACCGGGTGGCGACGACGGGCTTCGAGGCCGCGACCGCCTCGATGAGCACGCCCGACGTGACCTGGTCCGGGGAGTCGTACGGCAGAAGGACCACGTCGGCCGTCGCGATGAGGTCGGCGAGCGCTGCGGCGTGACGGTAGTGGTTCTCGAGGGTGACCGAGTCGGTGAGGCCGAGGTCACGCACCTGGTCGGCGAGGGTCTCCCGGTACTTCTCCCCTTCCCGCAGCAGCACCTTCGGGTGCGTCTGCCCGGCGACGATGTAGCGCGGCATCGGTGCGACGTCACGGAGCTTGGCCATGGCGGCGATGCCCCACTCGATGCCCTTGCCCGGACCGATGAGCCCCCAAGTGAGGATCGTCGGCTGGACCGTGCGGAAGGTCGCCGCCGTCGAGGGACGGACGGGAGGAGCACCGTGCGGGATGACGCTGACCTTGTCCATCTCGACGTCGTAGAGCGTCTCGAGGCGCTCACGGCCGGTGATCGTCATGACGACGACGGCGTCGGCAAGCGCGACGACCTCCTCGAGGACGCTGCGCTGGTGCGGGGTCGGCGAGGTCAGCACGGTGTGCAGGACGACGATCGACGGCGCAGACAGGGCGACGAGGAACGCAAGCAGCTCGTCGCCGTCGGGGCCGCCGTAGATGCCGTACTCGTGCTGGACGAGGACGACGTCGCACCCGGCCAGGAGGGCCGCAGCACGCTGGGCGCTCGAGGCGTCACCGGCGACGAGCTCGCCAACGACCTCGGGGCCGACGCGCGGCTGCGGTGTCTCCACCACGCGGATGACGCGGCCTCGTGCGCCACCGGCGGTGACGAGCTCGGCGTAGAGGGAGGCGGTGAAGGTGGCCAGGCCGCACAGGGTGGGCGGGTAGGAGCTGACGAAACCGATGGTGGTCATGGCAGATCAAGCCTCTGTGAGGGCGGCACCGCAGCGTTCGGCGGTGCCTGAGACGGTCATGCCGCGGCCGACTGTGCGGTGCCGCCCTACCTGGGGCGGCGTGCCTGCGGAAGCGATGACCAGTGCGGTGACCCCTGGTTTGGTTCCACACGGGGTCGACATGCCCGAACGAGCCGGGCGTGATCGGAATGACACCAGTCTACCGCGACGTGGACCGCACCGATTCCGGCGAAGGATCGCGGCACTCGGTAAGCCGCCGGGGTCGGCCCGGCAACACGCGTGACACACAAGGTGTTCCCACCGGAAACCCGGAGAGGCCACACTTCGCTCATGCACACCGAGGCGGAACCGAGCAGCCTCGAGGCCTACGACGAGATGATCGACGCGTCAGGACGGCCGCGCCCAGGCATGGGCACCGTGTCCGACGTGCTCACCGCGCTCGGCCCTGAGGGGCTCGCCGAGCGGGCGAGGCTGCGCGATGCCTACCTGGACCGGCAAGGCATCACCTTCTCCCTCTCCGGCCGTGAGCGACCACTGCCGCTCGACCTCGTCCCCCGCGTCGTCGGCGCCGAGGAGTGGGACCGGGTCGAGGCCGGGATCCGCCAGCGCATCAAGGCGCTCGAGCTGTTCCTCGCCGACGTCTACGGACCGGGCGAGGTGCTCAACGACGGGATCGTGCCGCGCCGGCTCGTCACGACGTCGAACCACTACCACCGCGCGGCCTTCGGCCTCGTGCCCCCCAACGGCGTCCGGATCGCCGTCGCCGGCATCGACCTGATCCGCGACGAGGTCGGCGAGTTCCGCGTCCTCGAGGACAACCTGCGTTGCCCGAGCGGGGTGTCCTACGTGCTGGAGAACCGACGCACGCTCGCGCACGTCCTGCCGGAGGTCTTCGCCGGTCAGCAGGTGCGCTCGGTGGCGGAGTACCCCGAGCGGCTCCTCGACGCGTTGCGCGCGGCGGCGCCGTCGGATGTCTCGGACCCGACCATCGCGGTGCTGACCCCGGGTGTGCACAACTCCGCCCACTTCGAGCACGCGTTCCTCGCCCGGCGCATGGGTGCCGAGCTCGTCGAGGGGCGCGACCTGTTCTGCCGAGACGACCGGCTCTGGATGCGCACCGTGCGAGGCGCCCGGCCGATCCACGTCCTCTACCGTCGTATCGACGACGAGTACCTCGACCCCGTCCACTTCGAGCCCGCGTCGCTGCTCGGAGTGCCCGGGCTCCTCAACGCGGCGCGAGCAGGCAACGTCGCGATCGCGAATGCGGTCGGCAACGGCGTCGCCGACGACAAGGCTATCTACCCCTACGTCCCCGACATGATCGCCTACTACCTCGGCGAGCAGGCCTTGCTGCCGAACGTCATGACCTACGACCTCAGCGACGCCGACCAGCGCCGGCACGTGATCGAGCGGCTCGACCACATGGTCGTGAAGCCGGTCGACGGCTCCGGCGGCTACGGGCTGGTCATCGGCTCGTCGGCGACCGAGGCGCAGCTCGTCGCCGCGGCGGCCGCCATCGAGGCCGACCCGCGCAGCTGGATCGCGCAGCCGATCGTCACCCTGTCGACCTGCCCCACCCTCGTCGGTGAGTCGGCGCTCGAGCCGCGCCACGTCGACCTCCGCCCGTTCGCGGTCAACGACGGCGACAACGTCTACGTCCTGCCCGGCGGCCTGACGCGCGTCGCTCTTCCCAAGGGCAGCCTCGTCGTCAACTCCTCCCAGGGCGGCGGGTCCAAGGACACCTGGGTGCTCGACGAGGGTTCGCGTGCACCTGACGGCGAAGGACGCGCCACGCCGCCGCGGGTGACCCGGGTGCGCCGCAGCGCCGTCGCGCGCCACCACGCCCCGGCCACCGCCGACGACCGGCTCCGGCAGCAGGAAGGACAGCAACAGCAGTCCAGCCCCGCAGCTGGTGTGCCGCAATCGGTTCCGGACGAGGTGGCGACGCCGTGCTGAGTCGGCTCGCGGAGTCGTTCTATTGGATCGGTCGCTACCTCGAGCGCGCCGAGGCCACTGCGCGGCTCCTTGCCGAGCACTACCACCTCACAGTCGAGGACCGGTCGGTCCCCGAGGACATCGCCGCCGCTGTCGTCCTCGACGCACTGACCCTCCCGCACGAGATCGTCCACACGCCGACCGAGCTCGTTCGCGCACTGCTCGGCGACGTGTCGAACCCCTCGACCGTGATCGGTTCGGTGGGGGCGGCGCGGGAGAACGCCCGGTCGGTCCGGGACGCGCTCTCCGGCGACGTGTTCGAGGCGCTCAACGGCGCCTACCTGACGCTGACCCGTGGGCTCACCGCAGCGGCCAGCCCCGGGGCCTCGATGTACCGGGTGCTCGAGCGGCTCATGGTCGTCAACGGCGCGATCGAGTGGACGATGTCACGCGACGAGGGGCACTACTTTCTCTCGCTCGGCCGTTCCCTCGAGCGCATCGACATGACCGGGCGCCTCCTCGACGTGCGCCACGACCTCGTCTGGCCCGACACCGGCCCGGTCGCGACTTTGCGTGCGGCTGCGGCACTCTCGCCGTTCCTCCGCACCGGCGAGGCACCGACGGGCGAGGCGGTCCGTGAGTTCCTCGTCCTCGATCCCACGTTCCCGCGATCGATGTTGCACTCAGCACGCGCGGCCGAGTCCGCGGTCCGTGGGCTTCAGACCCTCGGCGGCGTCGATGACGGCGACCTCGTGCGCCAGGTCGGTCTCATGCGTTCTCGTCTCGAGTTTGCCGGCGGCCTCGAGGACTCCTCCGCCGTCGACCACCTCGCGCACGACACCCAGCTGTCGGGTGTCGGGGCCGCAGCCGCAGTCGCCGAGGCGTACTTCCGCCAGGCAGGCACGATCGTATGGAGCCACTGATGTCGGGCCGTCGCCTGCGTATCACCCACCGCACCGGGTATCGCTACGGAGCACCCGTCGTCGCGTCGTTCAACGAGGTGCGCATGACGCCGCGCGACGCCGACGGGCAGATGGTCCTGTCCCACCAGCTGCAGGTGTCGCCGCGCGCGTCCGTGCAGGCCTACGTCGACTACTGGGGCGCCCTCGTCCAGTCGTTCGACGTGCACGAGGAGCACGAGGTGCTCGAGATCGTGGCGACGACCCTCGTCGACGTGCCGCCAGGGCGCGCCGCCGCGCCCGGCGTCGGCTGGCGGGCCATGTCGGGCGCCTCGGTGCGCGACCGGTGGGGGGAATTCCTCGCGCCGACGGCACTCGTCGACGACGCGAACGATGACGAGGCCCGGGCATCGCTGGTCACCGCGCTGCGTGCGCTGCCCTCGCCGGCCCTCGCCGTCCGCGGCGCCGTCGAGGCCACGCGCGATCGCATCCGGTACGACGACTCCGCCACCGGAGTCACGACGACGGCGGGCGAGGCATGGGCGGTCGGAGGCGGTGTCTGCCAGGACTACTCGCACACTCTGCTGTCGCTGCTGCGGGCCCTCGGTATCCCGTCGCGCTACGTCAGCGGCTATCTCCACGACGAGGAGGAGACGCCCGGCCTCACCGTCACCGGCGAGAGCCACGCGTGGATCGAGGTGTGGAACGGCGGCTGGGACGCCTACGACCCCACCAACGACCGCACCGTCGGCTCGGCTCACGTCGTCGTGGCGCGTGGGCGCGACTACTCCGACGTGCCGCCGCTCAAGGGCATCTACGCCGGCGGAGCCAGCGAGTCCCTCGGAGTCACGGTCGAGATCACCCAGCTCCCCCGCTGATCGTTCTCGCCTGATCCCGCCCTACGGCCCCGATCGCTTCTCGAGGAGCCACCCGGAGGACCGCCGTCTCCCGGTCCAGCCAGCGAGGTCCCGGATCGACGGTGGCGGCAGCCGCGATCCTGTGCAGTCGGGCTAGCAGCACGGCCTCGTTCGCCGTGAGCGCCTCAGCGAGGGGCACCCACAAGGCAGGGAGTCCGAGTGCCTCCTCGTCGGCCCGGAGTGCTGGCGCGAGCGTCGGGCCCGTCGTGTCACAGGCCGAAGTAGTGCGACGTCATCCGGAACACCAGGCCCCGCTCACGGGCTTCGCGGTCTCGACCGTGCTGGCCAGCCGATCCCCGACCGTGACGTGCTCGATGCCGCACTCCTCGCGAAGCTCCCGGCGCAGAGCCGAGTCGAGGCTCTCGCCCACCTCGCAGCCACCACGGGGAACTTGTGGTCACCGAGCCCGGTCCGCATCAGGAGCACCTCGCCGCCGCGGCAGATCACAGCTCGCACGGCGACGCGCTCGAGGACGGGGCCAGCCTCGTCGAGGCCGGGATCGTGGGCGATCAGCATCGTGAGGGGTGGGTTCACACTGGCCTCCTCGCCGGTCTCGGTCAGCAGCGTGCCGCATCCGGTGCTCCGGTGGCTCCGCCACGACGACAGACGCTCCCTAGGCCGCATGGGCTCCGCCTCCCGCCAGTAGTGACGTCACGGCGACGGGGGGCGCGCGTCATTCGGCATCGTCGACGGTTCTGTCCAGCTCCGCCGGAGCGCGCATACGCCAGGCATCGGTGACGAGCTCCACCAGGCGAGCGTCGTCGACCTCGGCGAGCCGGAGCATGACCACCGACCACCCGTCGTAGCCGGGGGTGGTGAAGAAGACGTCGGGCTCGCCGAGCAGGAGGGCCTGCTTCTCGGCCCCGTCGCCGACGAAGAGGACGGCGATGTCGGTGCGGATGGTGCGAGGCCTTCCCGGCGTGCGCTCGGGATAGGACCAGACGAACCCCTTGCCCCCGACCCGGAAGTCGAAGCCGTCGCTCTCGATCTCGACCACGTGCGGCAGTGCACGGGCGATGCGGCGAACCTCGTCGGCGTCAGCCATCGTGTCGCCGCTCGAATCGCGTCATCCCCATCCAGACAGGATAGGTGCCGGATGACCACGAACCCGGCCACCGCAAGGGAATGCGACGACCGGGCTCATGGTTGCGACTACGCGTTCGCGGGCTGGTCCGAGCCGCAGTACCGGCACTTGGACGCGCCGACGGGAAGGTCGTCGGACAGGCACGCCGGGCAGGTCTTGGCCGGGGCCGGGTCGGCGAACGCTTCGACACCGCGACGCGCCTGGATTGCCTTGTAGGGGATGACGATCACGTAGTAGATGACTGCCATGAAGACGACGAAGGTGATGATCGCGGTGATCAGCGCGCCGATGTCGATGAACGTGTTGGGATTGTCGGCCTTGATCTGCCAGCCGAGGCCGAGGCTGCCGCCCGGACCGATGGCAGCGAGCAACGGGCTGATGATCGCCTTGGTGAAGGCGGTGATCAGCGCGGCGAACGCGAGGGCGATGACCAGGGCCACTGCCACCTCGACGATGCTGCCGCGCATCAGGAAGTTCTTGAATCCTTTGATGGCTGCTCCTGTTCTGAACGAAGTCCGTGCATCGCGCGACGTCGCGACGGTGGCCAACGATGCCACAGACGCGGGCTGGACCATGAACGGTCCCGCCTGTAAGCACGCTCCTAAGAAGCCGCAAGTGGGGGACCGCAGGGCTCTCGCTGTGGGAGGCTGCCGCCACTGGGCACCGTGCCCTTCGCAGGAATGGAGAACGACATGGCCGTCTCGATCACCCTGGACAAGGCGCTGGACAAGGCCTACGAGAACCTGTCCCTGGCTGAGATCCTCGACGCGCCCGTCGCTGCCCTTGCCGGGGTGTCCGACAGCGACGCCGAGCACCTCGCAGCGGCGTTCAACATCACGACTGTCCGCGACCTCGGCAGCAACAAGTACTTCGCCGCCGCCGGAGTCCTGGTCGCCCTCGAGAAGCACACCGGCTGACGCTCGTCGGTCGAGCCCCGTTCCCGGGAACGGGCCCACGGTCAGGAACGACGAGCCCAGCAGATCCGCCGAAGCCCTCGCGCCCCCCGTCAAGGGTGCGGGGGCTTCGTCCTGCGCTGCGGTCTCGTCGACCCGGTCAGCAACGTGGGTTGACCGGCGAAGATTAGGCAACTACCGTTGCTCACATGGCCGTCGTCGAGATCGACCCGCTCCGCGGCCCTGCTGACTCCCTCGCCGCCGTCGTGGCCCTGCGCCGGCTGGCGGACCAGCTGGAGGACGCCGAGGTGGAGCGGGCCATGCGCGAGGGATGGAGCTGGTCGCAGGTCGCCGAGGCGCTCGGCGTCACGAGACAGGCGGTCCACAAGAAGCACGCCCAGCGACTCATCGCCGCCGGCGTCGATCTGAGGAGACGATGATGGTCACCAGGCTCGCCCCTGACGCACGTTCGATGGTGACCGACGCCGAGGCCGAGGCGCGCGCCGCCGGGTCCTCCCTGGTCGAGGCCGAGCACCTGCTCCTGGCGATGTCGACCCGGGCCGAGTCGGAGGCTTCGCGCGCACTTGCCTCCGTCGGCCTGACGCACGAGACGATCACTGAGGCACTCGACGGCGAGTTTGCCGCGAGTCTCTCCTCGGCTGGAATCTCGGTCGACACAGGGAGTCTCGGGCGCCCGAGCCCTGAGCCGCCGCGTCGGCTCAGACTGAGCGCCTCCTTCAAGTCCGCCCTCGAGCGTGCGCTCACCGCCTCGGCTGGATCCCGCCAGATCTCCTCGGGCCACCTGCTGCTCGGCGTTCTCGGTGCTGACGCAGGCACGGTCCCTCGGGCGCTCCGGCTCGCGGGCATCAACCAGTCCGAGCTCGCGGCCATCACCCGTCACGAGCTCGACGGGTGACGTCCTGCGCTGCGTCTGCCACCGCAGACCGGAAGGCCCGGGGCGGCCAGGACTGAGCGTGCCTCCAGGGCACCGATCTGGGATCTGCGCGAGTCAGTCCGGCCGTCGGACGGCGTCCTCGACCTGGTCTGGTCGGGCGGGCCGGTCCGGCTGGGCGGGCCGGAGGTCGACGTCGGCCATCTCCTCGCCTCCCGCACCGTCGAGGTCGACGTCGGGCACCGGCCGCTCGAGCATCCGCCACCACGCCGGACGCGATCGGGTGGCAGAAGTCAGGGCGATGGTCGTGGCGGCCAACAGCAGCAAGGACACAGCGCGGACCACGATCCAGGCGAGTCCGAGGAGACCCAGGACCGCGTACCAGAGCGCGAGCAGGGAGAAGAGCAGGAGCAGCCAGATCACCCGGACGGCGAGTCTCACCTCGGTGAACACTGCGCCCCCTTCGAACGGCGCCGGCACGGGCCTGTGGCGGCCCGACACCTCAATGGTGGCACGGACAGGCGAACGCCGAGGCGCCACGTCCGAGGAAAGTCACGACCGGCGCTCGCACACCCGCGACGTTTCTCACCCACCACCGCAGCACGGCACGAGACCTGCGTCCAGCCACGTCCCTGGTGGATGGCGCTCGCGACGCCGGCTGGCACCTCTGTCGGACTACGCTCGCCAGATGCTCATCGCACCGGTCGACGAACGAGACAGCGGATGGGAGGACGACACCCCGCGCTTTCGGGTCTATGTCTTCGACCCGCTCAGGGCGCTCAACGAGCCTGGTGAGGTCCGCCGGCACGAGGACGGGGCGCGGGACCGTCTCCCGGCCGTCCCTCCCCGTCCGCCGTACCTGACCTCCACCTGGGATGTCACCGACGCCGACGCGCTGGACGTCCTGCGTTGGGCCCAGGCGAAGGCGGGTGCGGACGGCTTGTACTCCGTCGCGCTCGTGCGGACGGAGCCCGACGGCAGCGCGCACGGCGGACTCGCCCGCGGACTCGTCTGGCTCGTCGGCATGGACTACCAGGACACACCGCAGAGCGATGTCGAGATCGCCGTCCAGGGCGCCATGCGCAGGCGACGTGGACGCGTCCTCGTACTCCCGGGGTAGCCCTCCGACCCTCCTGCCGGGCCGTCCTGGCGACGACGTCGAGCGGTTCCTCGGCGTCGGCCCGGGCCGGGTCGACCTCCACTAGGTCGTCTGACACTCTCGCGGACATGACGACGACGGACGTTCCCTGGGGCGAGGGTCACTGGACCACCGAGCCCGCTGCCGTACGCACCGATGGCGGGCACCTCCTCGTGACCCCGCACGAGCGCAGCGACCTGTGGCGCACGACCTCCTACGGCTTCATCCACGACGACGGTCACGGGCTGCTCGTGGGCCTCCCGGACGCCACGGCCGTCGAGGTGACCTTCCGCGCCGGCTTCGACCAGCAGTTCGACCAGGCCGGGGTCCTCGTCCGGGCCGATGATCGGCACTGGGTGAAGGCCGGCATCGAGCACGCGGACGGGGCTCCCCAGCTGGGCGCGGTCGTGACGCGCGAGGTCTCGGACTGGTCGACGGCGCCAGTGCCCCGGTGGTTCGGTCGTGAGGTGACGGTGCGTGCGAGCCGCCGCGGCGACGCGCTCACGGTGCGCGCCCGCACCGACGGCGACTGGCAGCTCGTGCGGCTCGCCCCGATCGATCCGTCCCTGATGTGGCGGGCCGGACCCTTCTGCTGCTCACCCTCACGCGGTGGTCTGGAGGTCGTCTTCACACGCTTCGCGATCGGCCCGGCCGACGAGTCGCTGCACGGCTGACTGCCTACCGCACCCGCAGTACGGGCCGCCTGCCCCGGCGTCACGTCCTAGCTCGTGAGGCGCGACCAGCTCTGTCCGCCTCGACGTCGGCGTTGCTCGCCTTCGGCGGCATGTCCATCGCCATCGCATCGCCGTCCGGGCCCAGCGGGCGGTGGTCACCGCCGCCGAGGAGCGGGCCCGGATCGCCGAGCAGACCCGCAGGAGGAGGCCCAGCGTCGCGTGACGGCGGAACGCCTGCGCATGGCCCGTGTGCTGCACGACGTCGTCGCGCAGCACTTCGTCGTCATCGACGTGCAGGCCGGTGGCGCCCGGCACTGCTCCGCTCCCAGCCCGACGACGCGGACGAGTCGCTCGGTCACATCTGCGGCGCCAGCGGGGTCGTGATCGCCGAGATGGGCGCGATGCTCGGCCCGATGCGCACGCCGGAGGACCCGACAGCAACCCAGACCACGTCCGCCCTCGCCCAGGTCGACACCGTCGTCGACTCGATGCGTCGTGCCGGCCGCGACGTGACCTGGACCGCGACGGGCACCGCGACCGCCTTCGCGCCGGGCGCCGAGCTCGCCGGCGTGCGGATCCTGGTCCTCACGACGTTCGAGGCCGACGAGCACGTCCTCGCCGCGCCGCGCACCGGGGCGAGCGGGTTCCTCGCGAAGGGCATCGAGCCCTACGAGCTGCTCGACGCGATCCGCCTCGTCGCCGCCAGGGACGAACCTGCTCTCCCCCAGCGCGATGAAGAGCCTCATCGGCCGCTTCCTCGCACAGCCGTGGGACGGCGCGCCGGGCCTCGTGTCACCTAGAGCTCGACGTCCTCACCGAGCGCGAGCGCGTCGGGCTCCTCGCACGCGAGATGTCCAACGACGACATCGCCGAGCGGCTTCCCCTCTCGCCGCTGACCGCCAAGACCCATGTCAACCGGGCGATGACCAAGCTCGGTGCCCGCGACCGGGCCCAGCCCGCCGTGATCGCCCACCCGGCCGGCCTCCTACGAGCAGGGGACACCTGACCGCTGCGCGGCGTCCTTCAGGCGCGGTATCGGATGCGGCCCACGTCTCGACGACGACTCGACGACGACTGGTGGGTGCGATCGCGAGGGTGGAACCACACACCCACCACACTGCAGGAGCACCCCATGCTGGAGATCCACAAGCTCACCAAGCGCTACGGCGACGTCACCGCCGTCGACACCCTCAGCTTCACCGCCCGCCCCGGCATCGTTTCCGGCTTCCTCGGCCCCAACGGCGCCGGCAAGTCCACGACGATGCGGATGATCCTGGGGCTCGACCGCCCGACCTCGGGGACCGTCTCGGTCACCGCCGCAGCTACGCGAGCTCCCCCGCGCCTCCCGCGGACATCGGGGCGCTGCTCGATGCGAAGTCGGTCGCCAAGGGCCGCTCGGCGCAACCACCTGCTGACACTCGGCGCCACCGTCGGGATCGGCTCCCGTCGCGTCGACGAGGTCCTCGACGTCGTCGGCCAGACCGACGTCGCCCGACAGGCAGCAGGGTCGTTCCCACTCGGCATCGGGCAGCGGCTCGGCATCGCCTCCGCCCTGCTCGCGATCCCGCCGTCGTGCCGCTGGACGAGCCGGTCAACGGCTCGACCCCGACGGCATCCGGTGGATCCGCACCCTGCCGATAGACCTCGCAGCCGAGGGCCGGGCCGTGTTCGTGTCCTCGCGCCTGATGAGGGAGATGGAGCTGACCCGCGACTCGGTGGAGTACCGCGGCACCACTGACGCCCTGACCCGTCCGACCACCATCCACGCCAGGGAGGCAGCCTGATGAGCTTCACGACAACCGCCCCAGCGCGATCCACCACAGAGAGCACGCCGACAGAACCCCGGCTCACCGTCGACCGGGTGGTGGCCTCGGAGCCGATCAAGCAGCGCACGTTGCGGAGCACCTGGACCACGCTGGCCGGAGTGCTCCTCATGCTCGTCGGCTTCGCCGCCCTGGCCGCCACCGGGGCGACCCTCGCCATCCTCGTGGTCAGCGTGCCGGGCGTGCTCGTCGGAGGGGTGCTGTTCCTGCCCACGATCGCAAGCTCGATGCTGCCCTCGAGCCGGGAGGAGGTGCTGACGTACCTGCCGTCCAACGCCGAGTCCTCGTTCACCTCGGTGACCGCCCCCGACGGCATGCTGACCGCAGGGACCGGCGCCCTGGTGTTCGCGGCCCGGGTGGTGCTCGCGGTGATCGGCGCCGCCATGGGGATCAAGCGCCGGGACGCCTAGCGACCGTGCCTCCGGTGGTGGGAGGCGTCCGGCCCGGTACGCGCGGGCCGGACCCCTCCCGTGGACGGACCCGGCGACTGGCCCAAGTTCCGAGACACCCACCGAGAGCGGCTGCCCGGATGTCAGACTGTCCCACGACCGGCCCAGAACGGGCCGGCGTACTCCGCCGGCGCCCTGGCTCCGGCCACGAAAGGGCTCTACATGCATGTGCTCGCGGAAATCGGTAACGGCCAGATCCTCTGGGACATCGCCTGGCTCTTCATGTTCATCATCTGGTTCTGGCTTCTCATCACCGTCTTCGGTGACATCTTCCGCAGCCACGACATGGGTGGTTTCGGCAAGACTCTGTGGATCATCTTCGTCATCGTCCTGCCGTACCTGGGCGTGTTCGTCTACCTCATCGCGCGCGGCAAGTCGATGCAGGAGCGCAACATCGCTGCTATGCAGGCTCAGGAAGACGCGACCCGCAAGTACGTCCAGTCGGTTGCCGGATCATCGCCCAGCGCCTCCGAGGAGCTGGCCAAGCTGGCCGACCTCAAGGACAAGGGCGTCCTGACCGAGGCCGAGTTCGCGACTCAGAAGGCCAAGATCCTCAGCTAGCACCAGGCCCGTCCGAACCTCCGCGTCCCCCTGGGCCGCGGGGGTTCGTCCTTGGCGGTGCTGTCGGCAGGGGCGGGTGGTCGGCGCCGCGTCACAACCCTGTCGACCTGCCCTCCCAGAGGGCGGCCGCCACCGTGAGGTCCTCCCAGGACTCCCCCACCGACTTGAACACCCTCGGGCGCCCCACGTCCACAGCGACCGCTCCGGAGAGGACATCGAGCAGCTCGGCGTCGATCACGGCGGAGCTCGTCTCCGTCTCCGCGATGACCACGTCACCCGCCTCGCGCCGCGCAGTCACGCGGGACTCCACGACGACAAAGCCCCTTGCAAGCAGAGCGGTATCAAGCTCTCGCACGTCCGGCTCGTGACTGCCGATCGCCACGACGACCGCGGCGTCGCCGACGGCGGAGGAGTCGAACAGGGGGACCCGGCTCGACGTCGCGCACACGACGACGTCGCTTCCGGCGACGTCGAGGTCCTCGGTCACCTCGACGGTCACTCCTCGCGCCGCGGCCTCCGCCCGGACGCGCGCCGCTGAAGGCGCCGATCGTACGACGACGCGCACGGCCGCGGAAGCTAGCGTCGCGAGCGAGGCGGCGTGCGCGACCGCCTGCGGGCCGCTGCCGATGACGGTGATACGCGCAGGAACGACCGGGACCAGCGCCGAGACCGCGAGCGCCGTCAACGCCGACGTGCGCAGGAGCGTCAGCTCAGCGGCGTCCAGCACGACCAGCGGCGAGAGGGTCGTGGCGTCCATCAGGACGTAGACGCCTTGGACGGTGGGCAGCCCACGTGCCGGGTTGCCGCGGCTCAACGACGCCACCTTCACGCCGGCATAGGAGCGGGACTCGTCGGGCATCAGCAGCAGGTGTCCGCCGACGAGGTCGTGGCGTCCGCGTCGGGGCCGGTCGGCTGGCGGCGGATCGGTGAGCAGCCGCCGGTGCAGCGCGGCAACCGCATCGCCGGGGGCCAGCCCGGCCCGCAGCCTCTCGGCGTCCCACACCTCGAGCGTCATGCATCGCCTCCCGGTTCGGCCCCGGCTCCCACTCTCTCACCCGCGCAGACGGGTGCCTCGCGGGTCATACGGCGCCTCGGGGAGGATCGTCGCCGGGCGGCGCTCCCCGATGACGGCCACCGACAGGGTCGGGTGCTCCTCGACGACGGCTCGGTCGACATAGGCGAGCGCGAGGCTGCGCCCGACATGGTGGCCGTAGGACCCCGATGTCACGACGCCGACGAGGCGGCCCGCGAGCCACACGGGCTCGTCGCCCCTCGCGTCGGCGTCGGTTGCATCGACGTCGAGCAGCACGAGAGTGCGCTGCGACTCCCGGCTGCGCTCGACCAGCGCGGCGTCGCGGCCGAGAAACTCGCCCTTGTCCACGTGCACGAAGCGGTCGAGCCCGGACATGGCTGGCGTCGCGGACTGGGTGAACTCCGTCGACCAGATCCCGTACCCCTTCTCCAGCCGCAGGCTGTCGATCGCGCGGTCCCCGACCGGGCGGAGCCCGAGGTCCGCACCGGCTGCCGCCAGCCGGGTCCACAGCGAGCGGTGCTCCGTCGCCGGAACGGTGATCTCATAGCCGAGCTCGCCGGTCAGTGACAGGCGGGCGACGACCGCTCGGGAGATGCCGACGTCGAGGTGCCGGATCGACATGAACGGCAGTGCGTCGTCCGAGACGTCCGCGTCGGTGAGGCGCGACAGCAGCTCGCGGGACCGCGGACCCGACACGGCGAAACCGAGCTGCTGGTCGGTGAGGTTGACGATGCGGACGCCGTCGGCCGGAAGCTGCTCGTCGAACCAGCGCTGGTGCCATTCCTGGAGGTAGTAGGAGCCGACGAGCCAGAACCTGTCCTCGTCCAGCCTCGAGATCGTGAGGTCGCCGACGAGCGTGCCCTTCGGGTGGAGCATCGGCGCGAGACGAACCCGACCCACGGCCGGGATACGACAGGCCAGGAGATGGTCGAGCCACGCCTCGGCACGGGGGCCGGTCACCTCGTAACGGGCGTAGACGCCGGTCTCGTAGGCACCGACCGCCGTGCGCACCGCCGCCACTTCAGCCGCGACGTACCCGAACGCGTTCGACCGGCGGAGGGAAGGGATCTCGACGAACTCGGGGGCGCCGCTCGAGAAGTACTGCGGCACCTCCAGGCCCCACGTGGCGTCGAACTGCGCTCCCTCGGCGAGCAGCAGGTCATAGGCCGGCGTCGTCCGAAGTGGTCGTCCCGCCGGGAGCTGTTCGTCGGGGTAGGCGATGACGAACCGGCGCGCATAGAACTGGGCCGTGGTCTGCTTGAGGTAGTCGTCGTTCGCGGCGTAGTCGCCGAACCGTGCGACATCCATGGCGTAGACGTCGTCACCCGGGTCCCCGTCGACGATCCAGCTCGACAGCGCGAGTCCGATCGCGGCGCACTGGGAGTACCCGCCCATCACCCCGCAGGCCGCCCAGTAGTTCGGCACTCCGCGCACCGGGCCGACGAGCGGGTTCCCGTCCGGGGCGAAGGTGAACGCGCCGTTGACCCAGCGCTTGATACCGGCACGCTCGAGGGCCGGGAATCGACGGAACCCCATCTCCAGCTCGGGGCTGATCCGATCGACGTCCTCGGGGAACAGCGTCATCCCGAAGTCCCAGTCGGCGCCCTCGGTCTTCCAGTGCCTCGGGTCCTGCTCGTAGACGCCGAGCAGGACGCCGTCCTGTTCGCGTTGCAGGTAGGTGAAGCCCTCGAGGTCGGTGACCGCCGGCATCACATGGGTGAGTGCGGCGACCTCGGGGATCGACTCGGTGACGAGGTAGTGGTGCTGCATCGGCGTCACGGGGTGGTCGACTCCGACCAGGTGCCCGACCTTGCGGGCCCAGAGCCCGGCCGCGTTGACGACGTGCTCGGCGAGCACCGGCCCTTGCTCGGTGTCGAGGCGCCAGATCCCGGAGGCGGTGCGGGTGATGTCCAGGACGCGGTTGTGCAGCACCACGTCCGCGCCGCGCCGGCGGGCGGCACCGGCGTACGCGTGGGTGGCGCCGTTCGGGTCCAGGTTGCCCTCGTGGGGGTCGAACAGGCCCCCGACGAGACCCGCCGGATCGACGATCGGGACGAGGTCGACGATCTCCTCGACGTCGAGGAGGCGGGCGCCCTCGGTGCCCATCATGGCGTGCCACTCGAGCTCGGCGCGGAGCCACTGCATCCGCTCCGGGGTGCTCGCGAGCTCGATCCCGCCGCTCATCCGCAGTCCGACGTCGACGCCGCTCTCGGCCTGCACCTGGGGGTAGAGGCCGATCGTGTACTTCTGCAGCGCGGCGATGTGGGTGTCGCTGTTGATCGCGTGGAACCCGCCCGCCGCATGCCAGCTCGACCCGGCCGTCAGCTCGGAGCGCTCGATGATGGCGACGTCGGTCCAGCCGCGCAGCGTGAGGTGGTAGAGCAGGCTGCACCCGACGATGCCACCGCCGATGACGACGACCCGGTACGACGACTCCACGACACTCCCTCACGACTTCCGGCCCAGGTGCGCCTGCGGTCACCCATACTGACTCACGACTCAGTAAGGAACGGCAGGGCCGCTATCGTGGCACGGCCGACGGCGCAACCGCAGCAGCTCGCCACGTCAGCACACCACGGAGGTCTCATGGGTACGCCGGGAGAGCCGACGCCGGTGCCGTTGGAGCCCCTCGACGAGGACGGGCTCGACCGGGTCCACACCCAGGCCATGCGCATCCTGCGCGAGATCGGCACCGAGGTGCACAGCGATGCGATGCTGCAGCTGCTGGCCGCGGCGGGCCAATCCATCGACGGCACGCGGGTCCGATGGGACCCCGACTTCGTGATGGAGCAGCTGTCGTTCGCCCCTTCGTCCTTCACCCTCACCGGCCGCAACCCCGCACGCGAGGTGACTCTCGGCGGCGGGAGCCTCGCACACTGCCCCGTGGGCGGGCCGCCGTTCGCGCACGACCGCGAGCGCGGCCGCCGCGACGGCACGATCTCCGACCACGTCGAGCTGGTGAAGCTCGCCCACGCGAGCGATGCCCTCACAGTGCTGCAGAGCGGGACGACCGAGGCACAGGACCTGGACTACACGAGCCGGCACCTCGCGATGGACTACTCGATCCTGCGCTGGAGCGACAAGCCGTTCATCGTCTACGGCACCAGCGGCCCGAAGGCCCACGACGGCTTCGCCCTCGCGGCCATCGCGGCCGGCGGGACCGACAAGCTCATCGAACGCCCGATGACGCTCAGCATCGTCAACCCCAACAGCCCGCTCGTCTGGGACGGGCTCATGGTCGAGACTCTCGTCGCGTGCGCCGAGCTCGGTCAGCCCGTGGCGATCACGCCGTTCCTTCTCGCGGGTGCGTCCGCGCCGGTGACGCTCGCGGCCGGGCTGTCGCTGCTCGTGGCCGAGACGCTCGCCGGCGTCGCCATGGCCCAGATCGTGCGGCGCGGGACGCCGTGCATCATGGGCGTATTCTTCAACGGCGTCGACATGCGCTCGGGCGGGCCGTCGCTGGGCCTGCCGGAGTCGGTCCTCACCACGTTCGCGGGTGCGCAGATCGCCCGACGCTACGGGCTCCCCCTGCGCGGCGGTGGAGCGCTGTGCTCGGGGATCACGGTAGACGCGCAGTCCGCCGTCGAGAGCACGATGTCGATGTGGGCGACATACCTGGCCGGCGTCGACCTCGTCGTGCACTCGGCAGGTTGGCTCGAGGGCGGCCTCGTCGCCTCGTATGAGAAGTTCGCCCTCGACCTCGAGGTGATCCGGATGTTCGAGCGGATGCGCGAGGGGCTCGCCGTCGACGACGACTCGCTCGCGTTCGACACGATCGCGGAGGTGGGGCCGGGCGGGCTGTTCCTCGACCACGACCACACGCTGGCACGGTTCCGCACCGACGTGTTCATGAGCCCACAGTTCCGTTCCCAGGCCTACCAGAACTGGACCAAGCAGGGCTCGCCCTCCTCCGAGCAGGTCGCCGCCGGCGAGTGGCGCAAGCTCCTCGACTCCTATGTCGATCCAGGGATCGACGACGCGATCGACGCCGAGCTGTGCGAGTTCGTCGAGCGCCGCACCGCCGAGCTCGAGGCCTGAGATCCCCAGAGCTCGTCGCCCACCTCACCACAGCGGCGCCGCCTCCGTCCGGCTATGGGCCAGTGACCGGGTTCCGGTCACCTCAGCAGGCTAGGCGGAGGACGATGGAGCCACTGATCACCCTTGGGCACCAGGAGCAGGCATGAGCGTCTTGAGCACCGTCACCCCGCACGTCGACTCCGAGGTCGGCCAGCTCCGTCAGGTGATCGTCCACCGCCCCGGCCTCGAGCTGACCAGACTCACGCCCAACAACGTCGACGAGCTCCTCTTCGACGACGTGATGTGGGCCCAGCGAGCCCGCGAGGAGCACGACTCCTTCGTCACGAAGCTGCGCGACAAGGGCGTCGTCGTCCACCTGTTCGCCGAACTGCTCGCGAATGTTCTCGACACCACCGACGGGCGCGAGTTCGTCCTGGCCCGGACCACCAACGAACACACCGTCGGTCCGCAGCTGGTCGCGCCGCTGCGGGATCTGCTCGAGAGCCTCGACGGCCACCAGCTCGCTGAGACGCTGATCGGTGGCGTCCTCAAGCACGACCTCGCCCTCCCAGCCGGCAGCTCGCTGCTCTGGGACTACCTCGCGCCCGACGACTTCGTCCTCACACCGCTGCCCAACACCCTGTTCCAGCGCGACAACGCGGCGTTCGCCTACTCCGGCCTGTCCGTCCACCCGATGGCCGTCCCGGCCCGGGAGCGCGAGCTGATCCACTCCCGCGCGGTGTTCAACTACCACCCGCTGTTCACGGCCGCGGACCTGCGCTTCTACTACGGCAACGACGACGAGTTCCATCACCCCGCGACCTGCGCCGGCGGCGACATCCTCGTGCTGGGCAAGGGCGTCGTCCTGATCGGCATGGGTCCGCGCACGACCCCGCAGGGCGTGGGGATGCTGGTCAGCGGGTACTTCTCCGACCCCCGCCACGAGGTCACGAAGGTGATCGTCGTCGAGCTGCCCAAGACACCGCCGCTCGCGCACCTCGACACCGCGCTGACGATGCTCGACGCCACGACCTTCAGCGTCTATCCCTACCTCGACGCCGGGCTCCGGTCCTACACGCTCATTCCGCTCGGCCACGACGGGAGCTACCGCACCGAGGAGAACACCGACCTGTTCCGCACCATCGGCGACGCACTGGGCATCGACGAGGTCCGGATCCTGCAGGCGCCGGTCGATGAGATGACGGCCGCCCGCGAACAGTGGGACGACGGCAACAACTTCCTCGCCGTCGCACCAGGCGTCGTATTCGGCTATGACCGCAACGGATCGACGAACACGTTCCTGCGCAAGCACGGCATCGAGGTCGTGACGATGGCCGGCTCCGAGCTCGGGCGCGGCCACGGCGGCCCGCGCAGCATGACCTGCCCGATCGAACGGGGACCCGTCAGCTGAGGGCTCACGGGCCAGCCGGGACGCAGTGCGTCACTGGAAGCGCTGGACCGCGCAGTCGCTGGGTCGGCGCGACGTTCTGGCACCGGGTAGGACGAGCTAGACAGTCGTGGGGTGCGACCGCACCCATCAAGTCGTGCGGTACCGCCGGACCCGGGAGTTCCCCGCCAGTACCGAAAGCCACACTGTCCCTTGACCTTTGGGGGCGTTCGACGGTCGGTGGGGTCGGCTGGTAGTGCCCCATGTGTGCGATACCGCCCTCGGGTCCCGGGAGCCGAGGCTCCCGCCTCGCCCACCTGGTCGCCCGGTTCGACGC
>JBBRAQ010000047.1:0-27052 GCA_038206635.1 Candidatus Nanopelagicales bacterium
CCCCTCGGCGCCGAGCTGCATCATCATCGCCGCGTCGGCGGGGGTGGCGATGCCGCCTGCGGTGAACAGGACGACCGGGAGCTTGCCGGCAGCGGCAACCTCCTTGACCAGGTCGTACGGCGCCTGCAGCTCCTTCGCAGCGACGTACAACTCGTCGGCCTCCATGCCCTGGAGGCGGCGCAGCTCAGCACGGATGGTGCGCATGTGGGTGACGGCATTGGAGACGTCGCCGGTGCCGGCCTCGCCCTTGGAGCGGATCATCGCCGCGCCATCGGTGATCCGACGCAGCGCCTCACCCAGGTTGGTCGCGCCACAGACGAAGGGCACGGTGAAGGGCCACTTGTCGATGTGGTTGACGTAGTCGGCGGGGGTGAGCACCTCGGACTCGTCGATGTAGTCGACGCCGAGGCTCTGGATGACCTGGGCCTCCACGAAGTGGCCGATGCGGGCCTTCGCCATCACCGGGATCGATACGGCCTTGATGATCTGGTCGATCATGTCGGGGTCACTCATGCGCGAGACGCCGCCCTCGGCGCGGATGTCGGCAGGGACGCGCTCGAGCGCCATGACGGCGACGGCTCCGGCATCCTCAGCGATCCTGGCCTGCTCGGCGTTGACGACGTCCATGATCACGCCGCCCTTGAGCATCTCGGCCCTCCCGCGCTTGACGCGGGCGGTGCCGATCTCGGGGCTGCCGGTGGCGGTGGCTGGGGCGCTGGGACCAGGCTGGACGGACATCAAGGACCTCGGGGATGACGGAGGGCTGGGGCGTCGCGGAGATGCCGCGTCCCCTGAAGGATACCCATCCGGCAGACCGGCGCCCGCCGACGGTCGGGAGCACCCTGGCCGCCGCGATGGCCGGTGTGGCGCGTCCTGTGTGCCGGAACGGGCCTCAGCGCGGGGGCTCGGGTCATCCCAGGATGGCGCGGGTCCTGCTGGTGAGGAGGACGACCCAGATCTGGCCGGGCGCGAAGGCTACCGGCTGGCCGTCGGCGCCGACGTACCTCGTCCCGCCGGTGGCGATCGGCCGGGACCAGGTCACGGCGTAGGCGCGGCCGTCGCGGAGCACCCAGCCCTTGCCGGAGCCGATGGTCTCCTCCTTGGGAGTCGTGCCGCCGAACTTGTCGCCGAAGCCCGAGTCGTGCTGCCTCACATACTGGATCACGACCGTGCTCGCGTGCTGGGTGCCGCCTTCGGTGGCCCGCGCCGGAGCCCTGTTCAGCCGGACGTCCCACGACGTGGACGCGGCGTTCCAGACGAACTGGGCGGACGACGACGGGTAGGGGGCCGTGACGACCCGCACCGCGCGCCCGCCGGCGGGCACCGCCGAGGAGAAGGTGAACCCGATGTCCCGGGCGAGGGAGGCCTTCGGGGCGCGTGCCAGCAACGCTGCTGGGTGCCCGAAGAAGTTGTAGGGCGCGGGCCGGCTGCCGTCGCGGTAGTAGCCCGACGGGCCCAGGTCGCCGGACACGTCATAGATCGACGCCTTGCCCAGGACCGGGCGCATCTTGTGCTGGGCGCCGGAGTAGGCGAACGCGGGTCGACCGAACTGGGCCAGCAGGTCGATGTCGGAGATGCGGGCGCTGCGGATCGGGCCGACGGAGTGTGGGAGGACCGAGGAGAACACCGCGGCCAGCCTGGTGAGGCCGAACTCGACCTCCTCGACGTAGACGACGTCGGCGGCCGTGAGCCCGGTGTGCGGCTGGGCGTTCGGCGTGTTGTCGAGCTTGACCACCAGGACCGGCTTGCCCGCTCCGCCGGCGCGTCCGGAGAGCGGGGAGGCGCCGGCGGGGATACCGGGCGCGGAGTCCGCGCTCGGGAGCGCGGACGGTGGTGCCGAGACGCTAGGAGTGCTCGATGCCCCGACGGGCGTCGCGTCCGTCGTCGTGGCAGGGGATCCCGAGCAGGCACCGAGGGCGAGCGAGGCAACCGAGGCCGCAGCCGCCGAGAGCAGTGCCGTGGTCCGTGCTCGGTGGTGCCGCTGGCCTCGCACGCGTCGTCCTCACCTCGTGTCCTCCGTGGCCAGAGGCCCTCACCAGCAGGGTAGGCGAACGACGCTCAGCGTCCCGCCAGCCCCGCCGGGGGCATGTCGTCGAAGTCTGACGACGTGGGCAGCGGGGTGTACCCGGCCAGCCTGAACCAGCGCACGACGCGTTTGCGCCGGACCTGGAGACACCCGCGCACGACGTCGTTGTGGATCCGGCGCGCCAGCTCGACCCGCCGGCAGGCCACCGCGAGCTCGTCGAGCATCTGGTCGGCCACGGCGACGTCCGGCCCCGCCTCGGCCCTGATCTCCTCGACGTCCTCACGGGTGTCCAGGACGGCGCCGAGGGTACGGGTCAGCTCGCTCTCGGCAAGGTAGCGGTCGACGTCGTTGCCGGGGTCGGCCACGAAGGCCTCCTGAGCCGCCGCGGACAGGAGCAGTGAGGACGCGGGGTCGAGCAGCCCCGAGGACGCGAGGTCCTGCACCGCGGCGCCGCGGCGCAGGAGCTGGGCGTCGAGCGCGGCGTGCGTGGTCTCGAGCCGGTGGTGGAGGCGGTCGAGGCGCCCCGCCGTCGAGGAGAGGTAGACCACGATCGCGCCGAGCACGACCGCGACGATGAGGATCTCGTTGATCCAGTCCACGCGCTACTCGCCCCTGTCCTCGCGGTCGCCCCGGGAGAGGCGTCCGACCAGCTGCCCGCGGAAGTCCTCCGTGACCTTCTCGCCGGTCACCGTGACGGCGTCGTAGACCTCGACCACGCGACGCGCCACCGTCTCCCAGTCGAACTCCCGGGCGCGGGAGACGCCCTCCCGTGCCAGCCGGGCGAGCTCGTCGGCGTCGTCGAGCAGGGCGATGGCGACACGCGCGAGGTCGGCCGGATCCTCGTTCAGGAACGTCGCACCTGCTCGTCCGCCGTCAGAGACCCGGCGAAACGCCTCGATGTCGCTCGAGAGCACCGGGGTGCCGCTCGCCATCGCCTCGAGCAGGACGATGCCGAAGCTCTCTCCCCCCGTGTTCGGGGCGACATAGAGGTCGGCGGAGACGAACGCTCGCGCCTTCACCTGGTCGCTGACGAGCCCGAGGAACTCGACGCGTGCGGCCACCTCGGGCGGGAGGTCGTCGCGGAAGTCCTCGACGTCGCCCGGCCCGGCCACGAGCAGTCGGACGCCGGGATGCCTCTCGGCGATGGCCGGCAGCGCAGCGAGCAGCACCGGCAGGCCTTTGCGCGGCTCGTCGATGCGGCCGATGAAGAACAGCGCACGGCCCTCGCCCGGCCAGCCGGGAAGCGGCTCGACCCCCCCGAACGCCGAGCAGTCGACGCCGTTGGGGATGAGGACGGCGTCGCCGCCCATGTGCTCGACGAGGGTCTGCCGCGCGGCCTCGCTGACCGCGATGCGCGCCGAGACCTTCTCCAGCGCCGTCTGCGCCAGCGGGTACATCGCGGCGAGCGCCCGCGAGCGCTGCATCGAGGAGTGCCACGTCGCGACGATCGGGCCACGGGCCGACCAGCACGACAGGATCGACACGCTCGGGGAGAGCGGCTCGTGGACGTGCAGCACGTCGAAGTCCCCGTTGCGCAACCAGCGTCGGACGCGACGTGTCGTGACGGGCCCGAACGCCACTTTGGCCTTCGACCCGTTGTAGGACAGCGACACCGCGCGGCCGGCCGACACGACGTAGGGCGGGAGGTCGGAGTCGTCCTCGCACGGGGCTAGGACGCTCACCTCGTGGCCGAGGCGGAGGAGTGCCACGGCGAGGTCGCGGACGTGGACCTGAACGCCGCCGGGCACCGTCCAGTCATAGGGACAGACCAGGCCGACCCTCACGTCGCGACCACCCTGCCGCGCGAACCCCTCACTGCTTAGGCGCCTTCGTCGGGTCGAGGTCCGCGACCCAGAGCAGCTGCAGCATGTGCCAGTCCGCCGGGTGCGCGCGGATGCCGACCTCGATCGAGTCAGCCACCAGCTGCGTCGTGCGGAAGATCCGCCGCGACCTCTCCCCCTCGGTGGGGACCTCGATCGCCGGGTGGAACCGCACCCAGTTGTGGCCGTCCTCGAACCAGAGCGACGCCGTCAGCAGAACGGCGCCGGTGTCGACGGCGAGAGCGGCCGGGCCGGCGGGGAACTTCGCCTTGGCGCCGAAGAACTGCACCGACACCCCGGAACGGCCCAGGTCGCGGTCACCGAGGAGGGCGACGAGGGCGCCCTCCCCCAGACGCTCGGCGAGGTAGGGGAACGGCGGGTCGCCACCGGTGAGCGGGATGACGTCCATCCCGAGGCCGCGTCGGAACGCGAGGAACTTCTCATAGAGGTCCTCGGGCTTGAGCCGCTCGGCGACGGTGACGACGGGCGAGTGGGCGAGGGTCGCCCAGGCTCCGGCGTGGTCCCAGTTGCCCATGTGCGGCAGCGCGATCACGACGCCACGGCCCGTGGCGAGCGCGTCGGCGAGCCGGTGCTCCTCGACGATGCGGATCGAGCCGACGATACGTTCACGGCTCCAGCCCGGCAGCCGGAAGGCGTCGCACCAGTACCGCATGTAGGCGCGCATGCCGGCTCGGGAGAGCACCCGGATCTCCGCGTCGCTCACCTCGGGGCCCACGACGTGGCGCAGGTTGGACTCGAGCCGGCGGACGCTGGTGCCGTGCCTGGCCCACATGGTGTCGGCGATCCGATCGAACGTCGCGTAGGCCGTGCGCTCGGGCATGCGGCGCACGGCGGACCAGCCGGCGCCGAACCCGTAGCTGACCAGGGTGTCGTTGAACGAGCTCACGCGGTGCCCTCCGGGGCAGTGGTCCGAAGTTGACGCCGGACGTGCAGGATGCGCTGCACGACCGTGATCCAGGTCAGTGCGGCGAGGATCCAGAGCGCCACGGTGAGGATGTAGGGCACGCCGAAGCCGTGGATGAACACCGCGAGGATCGCGATGGCCAGCCGCTCGGCGCGCTCGGCGATACCGACGTTGCACTCGACCCCGATGCTCTCGGCGCGGGCCTTGGCGTAGGACACCACCGCGCCCCCGACCAGGCAGGCGAGGGCGACGCCGGCTGTTCGGACCTCGCCAGCGTGCGCGAGGCCGAGCACGATGCCACCGAAGATCGCCCCGTCCGCGACCCGGTCGAGGGTGGAGTCCAGGAAGGCGCCCCACGGACCGGACCGCCCCGACATCCGGGCCATGGTGCCGTCGATGAGGTCGCTGAAGACGAAGGCGATGATCACCAGCGAACCCGCGATCCACGACCCGCGCGGGTAGAAGGCGAGCGCCCCGACGCAGGTGCCCAGCGTGCCGACGAGGGTGACGGCGTCGGGCGACACGTGCACGCGGAGCAGGCCCCGCGCCACGGGGTCGACGGCGACCGAGACGACGCGTCGGGCGGAGGCATTGTTGAGCATGACAGTGACGAGGGTAACGGCGTCGGCCTCGGGCGAAGCGGTTGCCTCGCGCGACCCGCAGGAGAAGGGTGTGAGTCACGATCCATCGGCAACGACGCGGAGGCGATCGAGATGGCAGACAAGAATGGTTCCGGGGCCGCGGGCAGGGCACCGGAGGCCGACCGGCCCGACAGGATTCGCAATGTCGTGCTGGTCGGCCCGTCCGGATCGGGGAAGACGACCCTGGTCGAGCAGCTCCTCGTGGCTGCCGGGACGCTCGCGCGCCCCGGCCGCGTCGAGGACGGCACGACCGTGTCGGACTTCGACGAGGCGGAGCTGCGCCAGCAGCGCTCGGTGGGCCTGGCGCTCGCACCCCTCGAGTTCGAGGGCGTGAAGATCAACCTCGTCGACACGCCGGGGTATGCCGACTTCGTCGGTGACCTTCGCGCGGGGCTCCGCGCCACCGACGCGGCGCTGTTCGTCATCTCTGCCGTCGACGGGGTGGACTCCTCGACCCAGCTCCTGTGGCAGGAGTGCGCCGCCGTCGAGATGCCACGTGCCGTCGTCATCACCAAGCTCGACAAGGAGCGCGCCGACTTCGACGACGTCGTGGCCATCTGCCAGCGCGTCTTCGGCGAGGGCGTGCTCCCCCTCTACCTGCCGATGCACTCCGACGACGGCACCGTGGGTGGTCTGATCGGGCTGCTCTCCCAGCAAGTGTTCGACTACAGCTCAGGCACCAGGGACGTGACGGCCCCGGACGCCGAGCACGTCGCGGTGATCGAGAACGCCCGCGGGAACCTCATCGAGGGGATCATCGCCGAGAGCGAGGACGAGACGCTCATGGAGCGCTACCTCGGGGGCGAGGACCTCGACGTCCGTACCCTGATCGAGGACCTCGAGACCGCCGTGGCCCGCGGCTCGTTCTACCCCGTCGTCGGCTCGGCGCTGGTGCCTGCGGGCTTCGGTACCAGCGAGCTGCTCGAGCTCATCGTGGCGGGGTTCCCCTCGCCGCTCGAGCACCCGCTCCCGGCGGTCACCTCACCCGACGGCCAGCCGCGGGAGCCGCTCGCCTGCGACGTCGACGGCCCGCTGTGCGCCGAGGTCGTCAAGACGACGACGGACCCCTACGTCGGGCGCCTCTCCCTCGTGCGTGTGTTCAGCGGGACCTTGCGTCCCGACGCCACCGTGCACGTGTCGGGCCACTTCAGCCCCGAACGCGGGCACGAGGACCACGACGTCGACGAGCGGATCGGCGCCCTGTCCTGTCCGCTGGGGAAGACCCAGCGCATCGTGACCCAGGCAGTTGCGGGCGACCTCATCGCGGTCGCGAAGCTGTCTCGTGCCGAGACCGGGGACACCCTGTCGGACAAGGAGTCCCCGCTCCTGATCGAGCCGTGGATCATGCCCGACCCGCTGTTGCCGGTGGCCGTCGTCGCGCACTCCAAGGCCGACGAGGACAAGCTCGCCCAGAGCCTGGGTCGCCTGGTCGCCGAGGATCCGACGATGCGGCTCGAGCGCAACCCCGAGACCAATCAGCTCGTCCTGTGGTGCATGGGCGAGGCCCACGTCGACGTCCTGCTCGACCGGCTCCGCAACCGCTACGGAGTCGCGGTGGACTCGGTGCCGCTGCGGGTGTCGCTGCGGGAGACGTTCGCGACGCCGAGCAAGGGCCACGGCCGGCTGGTCAAGCAGTCCGGCGGCCACGGCCAGTTCGCCGTGTGCGACATCGAGGTCGATCCGCTGCCACCGGGCTCCGGGTTCGAGTTCGTCGACAAGGTCGTGGGTGGCTCGGTCCCTCGCCAGTTCATCTCCAGCGTCGAGAAGGGCGTCCGCGCGCAGATGGAGAGGGGGGTCGCCGCCGGCTACCCCGTCCTGGACATCCGAGTGACGCTCGTCGACGGCAAGGCCCACTCGGTCGACTCCTCCGACATGGCCTTCCAGCACGCCGGCAGCCTCGCCCTCAAGGAGGCTGCGGCCGCCGCGAGCATGTCGCTGCTCGAGCCCGTGGACCACATCCGGGTGCTCGTCGCCGACGAGTACGTCGGAGCGATCATGAGCGACCTGTCCGGGCGGCGCGGCCGGGTGTCGGGCAGCGAGCCCGTAGGTACCGGACGGACTCAGATCGTCGCCGACGTGCCGCAGCTCGAGCTCACGAGGTACGCCATCGAGCTGCGGTCGCTGTCGCACGGGACGGCGACGTTCACCCGGACCTACTCCGGGCACGAGCCGATGCCGCCCCAGCTGGCGAAGAAGATCCAGGAGGAGGCGTCCGGCCGCTGAGCCTGTGGTGGTCGGGCAGGTCGTCCGGGCGGTCCAGCGATCGGGGTTCGGGGTTCGGGTCGCAGGATGCGGATCGGGGTCCGGCTCAGGTCCGGCAGGTGGGCGTGCCGCCGGGCAGGCGATGCCGGTTGGCCGCCACCACGCGGTAGATGCCCTCGGAGAGCCACGACGCCGGGGGGACGACGGTCAGCGCGGCGACGCCGCGCCACAGCAGACCCGCTCCCCCGCCCCGCTCGCGTCCGCCGCGCCGCATGAGCGCGCCCACCGCGCGGGCGCCGGACTCGCGGGTCGTGACCGGCGACGTCACCTTGCCGATCCACTGGACCCGCTCCTGGCACTCCTTCTCCGTCAGCCCGAGCGCCGCCAGATCGGTGCGCTGGTAAGGGATCGCGGAGAAGGCGTCCGGGAAGCGCTGTTCATACCAGCGGACGCTCGTGGAGCAGAAGGCGCAGTCCCCGTCGAACACGAGGACCGGCAGGGTGGTGAGCGCCGTGGTCATGGGGCCATCATGACTCCGGCACCGGAGGGTCGGCGAGTCGACGGGCGTCGTCCAGGCCGGTGCGCATCGACTCCAGCTCGCTGGTGAGGGAGTTCACCAGCTCTGCGGCCCGGTCGTGCTCGATCGCCGTGGCGCCGAGCGCGACGACCTCGCCCATCCGGGCCGCGAGCCCCTCGAGCCCGAGGACCGCCGTCTCCATCCGGGCCAGCAGAGTGTCGCGCAGGGTGCCGAGGCGTACCGCGACCTCGCGCTGCTGGGCCACCGCCGTGAGCGCTCGCTGGGTCTCCGCGCGCAGCCGCTCGTCGGTGACCGACGCCGCCGTGCGGGTGAGCCGGGCGGTCTCGGCGTCGAGGCGACGGAGGTCGGACCCGGCCTGGGACTGCTCGACGAGGGTGACGCGCCCGCCCACCTCGCGCAGCGAGGCCAGCGCCTGGGCGGACTCGTCGTCGACGTCGGAGACCTGGGCGCGCAGCCACGGGTCGCCGGGAGCGTCGGCGAGGGCGGTGATGCGAGCGACGGCGGCATCGCCGCGGGCGAGGAGGAGGGCTGCCGGGCTCCCCGGCGCGGGGGTGGGCAGCTCGTCGGGCCGCTGCCGGTCCAGGTACTGCGGTGGGTCGCGGTGCGTCAGGGCGCCGAGCGCGACCTTCGTGCCGAGGACGACGGCCCCGATGGCAGCCCCGACCGCAAGCTCGACCGGGCCGGTCACTGCCGCCCCGGCGAGCACCGCCCAGCCGAACCCGCCCGAGACACCGGCGACCAGCCAGCCCCACGGGTCGCTCAGCTCATCTCGGACGGACATGACCACATCCTGCCCGGCGCGGGTTCAGAAGTTCGACAGCACGCTCGCAAGTACCTTGCCGATGCTCGAGGGGTCGGACGCGTCGTAGTACGCCGCGCTCGAGCCCTCGGCGATCCGCAACAGCGCTGCCTTGTCCGCCTGGGTGCTGTAGCCGATGGGGAACACGCGGATGGACGTGTCCAGGCTCTCACCGCCCAGCTGGGCGACCAGGCTGTCGAGATCGGTGTCGGGCGGGAACTCGTTACGGCCGTCGGTAAGAATGACGATCGCGTTGATCTTGTCGGGGTCCAGGCTGGCCAGCATGTCCCTCTGGGCCGCGCGCAGCGTGGCGTAGAGACCGGTCCCGCCATCGGGGACGAGGCCCGCGATCTCGGTCGTGATCGCGGGGACGGTCCTGGACGCCGGACCGACAGGCACGAGCTCGACGTAGGGCTTGCCGCCGTCGAGCTGGGTCGAGAACGCCCAGAGCCCGATCTCGTCGTTGGGGGCGAACCCGGTCACCGCGGCCGTCGCGGCCTGTTTCGCGAGGTCCAGCTTGGTCTGGCCGCTGCTCCCCACGCTCTCCCCCATCGAGCCGGAGACGTCGAGGATCATGAGCACCCGAGCCCGCTTGCGCAGGACGTCCCACGACGCCTGGATCTGCTGGAGGACGGCCGGCGCGGGCGGTGAGAGCACGACGGGAGGGCCGACCGCGAGGGCGCCGTTCTCGGGCGTGAGCACCGAGCCCGGCTTGCCCTCGAAGGACCGGAACGCGGCGGACTGGAAGCGGGCCTGCCGGTCCGGGGCCCGGACGTAGGAGAGGAAGTCGGCCGCGACGGCCTTCTTCGCGTCCGTGACCCAGGGAGCCGACAGGACGACGAAGGGGTTGTCCGAGAGCAGCGTGCCGTCCTTGGGGTAGATCGCGACGAGCGGCACCTTGGGCTTGGCACCCTGGCCGAGCGTCGTGGGGTCACCGCTGGGGTTGCCCTGGTTGTAGTCCCAGACGGACTTCTCCTCGACCGTGACGCCGGAGACGTAGGTCAGTCCGCGTCCTGCGGCGTCGGCCTTGGCCATGTTGGAGAGGAACGTCAGCGTCGTGTCGCCGTAGTGCACGACGGAGGACTCGATCTGCTTGACGAACGCCTGCGTCGTGGGGTTCGCGACGTCCTTGGCTGACAGGTCCGAGGAGAGCCCGGTCGCGGCGAAGTACGTGGCGATGGTGGCATTGAGCCCGGACGTCGAGAAGTGCGGGTTGGTCTTGCCGAGCTTGAACCGGCCCCACTCGGGATGACCCTTGGAGCCCCAGCCGCGAGGGTCCTTGGCGAGGGCGAACAGGTCACTCCAGCCGATCGGCTTGTCGGGCCAGCCGAGGACCTCGGCCATCGGCCGCGGCATCGCCACGACGAGCGGGGTCTGGGCGATGCTCGGCAGCTGCGCCGGCACGAGGTCGGGCTTGTCCGCGGCCGTGGTCTGCTGGCGCAGGAGCACCGTCCAGGACGACGCCGCCGGAGTCCAGACGTCCGGACGCGGGCCGTCGACGGCCTCGTTCCAGCCGACGGCGAGGGCGGTCGCGGCACCGCCGCTGGCCTTGCTCACGACCGACACCTGCGCGCAGTTCCCGTCGATGGTGTGCCGCTCGGCGTTGTACTCGGCGGCGATCGCCTTGAGCAGGGCCGCCTTCTCGCTGCTCGCGGCGACCGCGACGACCGTGCACGAGGCGTCCACGGAGGCGCCCGCCGTCGGCGAACCCTCCGCCGACGGGGTCTGCGAGGACCCAGGGGACCCCAGGAAGAACCGGACGGCGAGGACGAGCGCGAGGCCGATCACGGCCGCAACGACGATGGGCGCGCGACTGCGACGACCTTCAGACACGTGATCCCCCTCTTGTGGCTCTGGTCACTCCACGGTAACCCAGGACTCGGCGAGAAGGTCACGTGTGGTCTCGAGGAGCTGCGGCATGGTCTTCGTCATCCCGACCACCGGCATGAAGTTGCTGTCACCGCCCCACCGCGGGACGACGTGCTGGTGGAGGTGACCGGCGATCCCAGCACCGGCGACCGAGCCCTGGTTCATGCCGATGTTGAACCCCTGGGCACCCGAGACGGCACGAAGCGTGACCATCGCATGCTGGGTGAAGGCACCGAGCTCGGCCACCTCGTCCACAGTGAGGGCGGTGTAGTCGGCGACATGGCGACAGGGGCAGACCATGAGGTGACCGGCGTTGTAGGGATAGAGGTTGAGGACCGCGTAGACGAGCTGGCCCCGCGCGACCATGAGCGACTCCTCGCCCTCGAGCGAGGGGGCCCGGCAGAACGGGCAGTCGTCTCCCGAGCCCTCGTGCGACGGCTTGTTCTCACCACGGATGTAGGCCATCCGGTGGGGAGTCCAGAGCCGGTCCCATGCGTCCGAGCCGTCCATCACGGCCTCACACCTGGGCTCGGGACTCGACCGCCGCGACGATCTCGGCGATGGCCGCTGCGATCGGGACGCCGTTGTTCTGCGTGCCGTCACGGTAGCGGAAGGACACGGCCCCGCCCGCGACGTCCTCGTCACCGGCGATGAGCATGAAGGGGACCTTCTGCTTCTGGGCGTTGCGGATCTTCTTCTGCATCCGGTCGTCGGAGGCGTCTATCTCCACACGAACGCCGACCGCCTCGAGCTGCGCCGCGACGTCGATGAGGTAGTCGACGTGGCCGTCCGTGATCGGGATCCCGACGACCTGCACGGGCGCGAGCCAGACAGGGAAGGCACCGGCGTAGTGCTCGAGCAGCACGGCGAAGAACCGCTCGATCGACCCGAACAGGGCGCGGTGGATCATCACCGGACGCTGGCGCGAGCCGTCGGCCGCGGTGTACTCGAGCTCGAAGCGCTCGGGCAGGTTGAAGTCGACCTGGATGGTCGACATCTGCCAGGTGCGCCCGATCGCATCACGCGCCTGCACCGAGATCTTCGGACCGTAGAACGCGGCTCCGCCGGGGTCCATGACCAGCTCGAGGCCCTGGCGCTCCGCTGCCTCGCGGAGCGTGTCGGTGGCCCGCCCCCAGTCCTCGTCGCTGCCGACGAACTTGACCGGGTCCTTGGTGGACAGCTCAAGGTAGAAGTCCTCGAGGCCGTAGTCGCGGAGCAGGTCCAGCACGAACGTGAGCAGGGAGTCGAGCTCGCCCGGCATCTGGTCCACGGTGCAGTAGATGTGGGCGTCGTCCTGGGTGAAGCCGCGGGCTCGGGTCAGTCCGTGCACGACGCCGGACTTCTCGTAGCGATAGACCGTGCCGAACTCGAACAGGCGCAACGGCAGCTCGCGGTAGGAACGACCGCGGGCGCGGAAGACCAGGTTGTGCATGGGGCAGTTCATCGGCTTCATGTAGTACTTCTGCCCGGCCCGCTTCAGGACGCCGGCGTCGTCGTACTCCGCATCGAGCTCCATGGGCGGGTACATGCCCTCGGAGTACCAGTCGAGGTGGCCGGAGGTCTCGAAGAGCGCGGCCTTGGTCAGGTGCGGGCTGTAGACGAACTTGTAGCCGGCCTGCTCGTGGCGGATGCGCGAGTAGTCCTCCATCGCGCGGCGCACGACTCCGCCCTTGGGGTGGAACACCGCGAGGCCGGAACCGATCTCCTCCGGGAAGCTGAACAGATCGAGCTCGGTGCCCAGCCGGCGATGGTCGCGCTTCTCGGCCTCCTCGAGGAAGGCGAGGTGCGCCTTGAGCGCGTCACGGCTCTCCCAGGCGGTGCCGTAGATGCGCTGGAGCATCGGGTTCTTCTCGCTGCCGCGCCAATATGCGGCGGCCGAGCGCATGAGCTTGAAGGCGGGGATGATGCGGGTCGTCGGGACGTGCGGGCCACGGCACAGGTCGCACCACGCACGGTCACCGGTCTTGTTGTCGAGGTTGTCATAGATGGTCAGCTCGGTGCCGCCGACCTCCATCACATCCACCAGGTCCGACTCCGACGCGGACCCGCCCTTGAGCCCGATCAGCTCGAGCTTGTACGGCTCGTGCGCAAGCTCGGTGCGGGCGTCGTCCTCGGTCACCACGCGACGGGCGAACCTCTGCCCTGACTTGATGATCTCCTGCATCTTCTTCTCGATGGCGGTGAGATCCTCGGGCGTGAAGGGCCGGGCGACGTCGAAGTCGTAGTAGAAGCCGTCCCGGATCGGCGGGCCGATGCCGAGCTTGGCCTCGGGGAACAGCTTCTGGACGGCTTGCGCGAGCACGTGGGCGGTCGAGTGTCGCAGCACCGAGCGTCCGTCCTCGGAGTCGACCGCGACCGGCTCCACCTCGTCGCCGTCGGCCAGGACGTAGGTGAGGTCCTTGAGCTCGCCGGCTACCCGGGCCACGACGATCGAGCGGTCGGGGAACAGCTCGGCGGCCGTGGTGCCCTCGACCACCTCCCGCGCCTCGCGGCTGCCATCGGGCTGGCGAACGAAGATCTGCGGCACGGTCGGCTCCAGGTGCTCGGCGGGACGACCGTGACGAAGGGTCGACCGCAAGGGGGTCCGACGGGTACGACGCGTCGGGCTCGGGCGTGCCGAGCCTACCCGCGCGGTGTGTACGGCCGCCGTCGGGAATCCGTCGGGCGGATCACAGGGAGCGGAACCCGATGCGGTACAGGCTCCCGGTGAGGGTCACGGCGTAGATCTCGCGGTTGTCGTCGGTGCCGAACCCCGAGATGCCCGCCAGCGCGGACGGGGAACCGAGCACCGCGTTGCGGTAGGACCAGATCCGGCCGGTCACGTAGTCGCCGAGGACGTAGGTCCCCCGGGCTGAGGCGTACGCCGATCCGCGGTAGACGTAGCCGCCGATGACTGCCTCGGCAGCCCGGCTCGACAGGCACCCGGTGACCCCGTCGGGGTGACAGAGCTCGAGCGCGGGAGCGACGTACGCCGTGCCACGTCGGCACCTCGTGGTGTTGTAGAAGTGCTTGCCCTCCCGGCAGGACCAACCCAGGTTGATCCCCCGGGCCCGGCTCGCCGCGATGGCGTCGATCTCCTCGTACTTGTTCTGGCCGACGTCGCCGATCCACTGGGCGCCGTTGATGTCGAAGGACCAGCGCCAGGGGTTGCGCAGGCCGGTCATCCAGATCTCGTGGCGTGCCGAGGCCGAGCGGACGAAGGGGTTGGTCGCGGGGCTGCAGTAGAGGTGCCCGGTGCAACGGACGTTGATCCGGAGCATCTTGCCGAGCAGGGAGCGCAGGCTCGCAGCGTTGCCGAGCGGGTCGCCCTGACCCCCGCCGTCACCGGTACCGAGGTAGAGGTAGCCGTCGGGACCGAACGCGATGTCACCGCCGTTGTGGTTGGCGTGGCCGGGGTGCGGCACGACCAGGATCGTTCGACGCGAGCTCGGGATGACCGAGGCCGAGGTGGCCGAGCGCGCACTGAACCTCGCCAGGACTAGCGCGCCGTCACCACGCGTATAGGTCACCCACAGCAGGTGCGACCTCGCGAAGTCCGGTGCGAACGCGAGCCCGAGCAAGCCGCGCTCCCCGCCGCTGCGGACGAGCGAGCGGATGTCGAGGTAGGTGCCGGTGATCGCGCGGCCGGACACCGTGCGGACGCGTCCTGCCTGCTCGACGACGAACAGCCGGCTGAGCCCGTCGGACGCCGACCGGACGAGCACCGGGCTCACGAGGCCGGACACCACCCGGGACGCGGTCAGACGCACGCGAGCAACCGTCACTGGTGAGGCTGTCGCCTGGGGCGCCACCAGCAGCGACTCGAGACCGGCCGGCGCCGGCGCGGCCGAGGCCTGTGTCGCCGGGACGACGAGCGACGCCGTGGCGGCCACGGCACCGAGCACGGCGACGAGGCGCGTGGACGAGCGGGTCGGGCGGAACGGGTGGAACGGGCGGGACATGAGTGCAGCCATGGTGGGACCTCCTCGCAGGACGGTACGTGGTCAGGAGCCCGTGCATCAGCCCAGTGCGGGTGAGGGCAGCTCATGCAGCGGGTCGACGATGTCCACGGCGTCCTGCGTCGCGCACCACAGGTCGACGCCCACGACGCGGGCCCCGCACGCGAGGACGTCGACAAGACCAGGGTGCGGGCCGGGTACCGCGATCGTGACGACGCCGGACTCCCCGGCGCGCGACCGCAGGTCTGCCACGAGAACGGCGAGGCCGCGTGCGTCCGGAGTCGTGGCACGCAGCACCGACCATCGGTCCCCGTCGTTGCGGACCACTGCCGTCGTGACCGACGCGCCGGGCCCGGCGACCACGCGCACGGTGCGCGTCGCATCGACCTCGAGCTCCCAGCCGGCATCGCCCGGTTCGGGGTCGGCGTGCACGACCGGCACCTGCGGCGAGACGGTCGCGCCGGGGATCTCCAGGTAGAGCAGCGGCCAGCGAGGTGTGGCGCCGAAGCGCCCGTAGGAGGCCAGCGCCCGAGGATCCTGCGATGAGGAGGTCGCCCGGGAGGACGTCCCACCCCACAGGTCCGCGAGCAAGGCACCTCCGTGCCCCGCGCCGCGCCACTGCGGCGCTACGAACAGGTCGGTGAGGAACGCTGCGTCACGCAGGTCGACGACGCCGCCGTACGCCACGACCGTCCCCGCGTCCTCGCTCACTGCCAGTCGCCCTCGGGAGCTCACGTAGGCGAGGTACCGCGGATCCCCCGCCGACACCGGTCCCACCTCGTCGCAGGCGACCGCCACAGCGGAGACAGCAGTGCGGTCGGAGTCCCTGAGGGGTCGGGTGTCGGGCATGGCCAGACTGTAGGCGGGCCCCTGCGGCACGGCGCAAGGAACCGGGCGGCAGCGCTCGGCGGTGGACCCGCCCGATGCGCCGGTCCCGCGTGCGGTGGTCCGTACTGGACTCGAACCAGTGACCTCTCGCGTGTGAAGCGAGCGCTCTAACCAACTGAGCTAACGGACCGTAGGGAGACCCCGGCAAGCATACGGGCTGCCGCAGGGTGACCTTGCATCCCAGCAGCCGAGGGTGCCATCACCACGCCGATCGCCGGCTGCGGCGGCTGCGGCGGCGACCTTACCAAAGCGCGGCACCTGGCCCGGGCGGAGGAGGACGGCTGACGCACATGTGGGTCGCATCACACGACGCGACAGGAGTGAGCGCGGAGCTGCCTGGGCACAACGGCGTCACACACGTCCGGTGTGCCCGGAGGGAGTCACCCATGCTGTCCGTCAGTGCCGACATCGACCTGCGCCTCGTCCTGGGGGGCGACCGCACCGCCACGGTCGCGGTCACCCTCGGCTACGTGTCGGACCAGCCGTTCACGGTGAGGGCCCAGTTCCACACCTCCGAGGGCGACATCGTCTGGGTCTTCGGACGCGACCTCCTCGAGGAAGGGCTCCGCGCCCCGACCGGCGACGGCGATGTCGCCGTGTGGCCGTCGGACTCCCACGGTCACCGCGTCCTCTGCCTCTCGCTCGCCAGCCCGTCGGGCAGCGCACTCCTCGAGGCCGACCTTCGCGACATCGGCGCCTTCCTGGACCAGACCTACGCGGCCGTCCCGATGGGCACCGAGTCCGAGAACCTCGACCTCGATGCCGCGCTCGCAGTCCTCCTCAGCGACGGCACCTCCCCGCACTTCTGAGCTGCCGGACCGACGTCGCACGCACCGGTGGAGCGGCCGATCGATACCGCCCGCCGATGGCAGACTGCGCCCCATGGCACGCGTGAAGCTCACCGAGGTCCTCGCCCCTGATCCCCGACTCACCGACGAGGGGGCCGTCGTCGTCGACTGGTGGGTGGACCTCGCCTGCCCCGACGCCGCCGCCTCCGTGGAGCTGCTCGACGAGCTCCGCGACCGGTACGTCGACGACGTCGTCGTCCGGCTGCGGCACTTCCCGCTGACGAACCACGTCTGGGCGGTCGCGGCCGCGCAGTGCCAGGTCGCTGCCGCCGCGCAGGGACGGGGCGAGGCCTTCGCCGCCCTCGCCCTCGCGACGCTCGAAGACATCGACGGACCGGCCGACTACGTCGACCTCGCCGAGCACCTGGGTCTGGACGAGGAGGAGGTGGCCCTCGCGCTCTTCGACGGCCGGTACGCCGCAGCGGTCCGCGACGACCACGACGCCGGTCGAACCCTCGGTGTCATCGGCACGCCGACGTTCGTGGTCGACGGTCTGCTCGTCGACGCGAGCGGCACCCTCGACGGTGCACTCGAGGCCGTGGCGGGCCGGGTCGAGCAGGCCCGCACCGCCCACTGAGCCCCTTCGAGCAACCACGGTCGCAAGCCACCGCGGACGTCACTCGCGGATCGGCAGGGCCAACCGCATCTGCTGGCACTCGGGCCGGAATCCGAACCGCCGGTAGAGATCCTGGGCCCCGTCGTTACCCTCCCAGACGGTGAGGCGCACCGACAGCGCGCCGCTCTCAGCGGCGACCCTCCGGGCATGGGCGAGCAGCTCGGTCGCGACGCCGCGTCGACGGAAGGGCTCGAAGACCTCGAGGTCGTAGACGAACAGGGCCGGCTCGGTGGCGGGGTCGTCGTCGAAGCCGTGCAGGGCGTACCCCAGGACCCCGACCCACTCCTCGGCGCCGTCCACGACAGTGTGGGCCGCGAGGTAGGTCTCGCCGTCGGCGGACGAGTACGACTGCTCCGCCTTCGCCCTCGCCCGCACCTCGTCCAGCGACCCGGACCGCACGATGTCCACGACGAACCCCTCGACCGCGAGGGGACGGTAGGTGGCCACTTGCCCGTCGGTCATGGGCCGGATGCTCAGGGTCACGGGTCCACGTCGCTGTCAGCCTTGGCCCGGAACAGGTCGACGAGCCGCGAGGTCACCGGTCCGACCGGGAGCTCGCGGTGATCGACCCGGGTGACCGGGTGGACGTCGCGCGTCGAGGAGGTGATGAACACCTCGTCGGCCGTCCGCAGGACGTCGTAGGGATGGTCGCTCTCCCGCACTGCCGCCACCTCCCCACCCCACTCGAGGACGAGGTCGCGGGTGATCCCGGCGAGGCAGCCGGTGTCGAGAGAGGGCGTCAGGACGACGCCGTCGACGACCACGAACACGTTGCTCCCCGTGCCCTCGCACAGACGGCCCTGCGTATCGGCCAGCACAGCCTCGGACGCACCGAGACGGTGCGCCTCGGCGAGGGCGACGGCGTTCTCGGCGTACGACGTGGTCTTGAGCCCCGCGACGGCCGAGCGCTCGTTGCGCACCCAGGGCACTGTGGCCAGGACCGTCGAGGGGGGCCAGGGCGACGCGCCGGTCAGTGTGACGATGAGGGTGGCCGCGCCCTCCCCGCGCTCGCTGCCGAACGGCCCGGTGCCCGACGTGACCGTGATGCGGAGGCGGGCGAACGCCGACTCGGCCCCGGCGTCAGCGACCACAGCCGACACTGCTTCTCGCACCACGGATTCTGCGGGCCCCTCGATGCCGAGACCGGTGAAGGAGCGCCGTAGCCTCGCGAGGTGACGGGTCAGCGCGAACGGGACACCCGCACGCACGAGGATCGTCTCGAAGACTCCGTCGCCCACGGTCAGCCCGTGGTCGAGCACCGAGACGACCGCGTGCTCGGCAGCGACAAGAGCGTCGCCGACCCAGTACCTCGTCATGGTCCACCAGCCTGCCACGCCGCTGACACCGTGGAGCCTGAAGCCACGGACAGCAGCGTCTCGGCCTTGAGCTCGGTCTCGTCCCACTCCCTCGCCGCGTCGCTCCCCCAGGTGATGCCCGCGCCCGTGCCGAAGTGGACGCGGCCCCCGGCGACCCAGAACGTTCGGATCGCCACGGCCAGCGACGCAGCCCGGCGGTCCGCATCGACCCACCCCACCGCACCGCAGTAGGGACCCCGCGACGCCGGTTCAAGGTCGTCGATGATCCGCAGCGCACTGGACTTGGGGGCGCCGGTGACCGAACCGGGCGGGAACGTCGCGGCCAACAGGTCGGGCCACCCGACACCATCGGACAGCCGTCCGCGCACCGTCGACACCAGGTGCACCAGGCCGGGGTGCGCCTCGACGGCGAGCAGCCGCGGCACGGACACCGAGCCGGTCCGGCAGACCGCACCGAGGTCGTTGCGGACGAGGTCGACGATCATCACGTTCTCCGCGGAGTCCTTCGGTGTCAGATCGGCCTCGGTGCGCCCGGTTCCCTTGATGGGCCCGGACTCCACGACGTCGCCGTCGCGTCGCAGGAAGAGCTCGGGCGACGCCGTCGCGATGTGGACACCGCCGACCGGTACGCCGGGGTGAGCCCCGTACGGGATGCGCACGAAGCCGGCGTACGGCGCCGGGTTGCCGTGTGCGAGAAGCGCCGAGAGGCCGGCGACGTCCGACGCCGACGGGTCCGGGAGGTCGGCGGAGAGGACCCGGCAGACGTTCGCCTGGTAGACGTCCCCGGCCGCGATGCGCGCACGGACCCCCTCAACGGCCTCGATGTACTCCGCCCGCCCCATCGACGACCGCCACGCCTCGCGTGCGGGCCCAGACCAACGTGCCTGCATGTCGGGCTCGGCCGAGGCGGCGGCCACCTCGGCGAAGCGCGCGAACAGTGGCGTCCCGTCGTAGGGGGCGGCCACTGCCCACCAGCCGGACGAGTCGAGCGCGGCCGGGTCCGACGTCACGTCGACGAGCCCGCGGGCCATCCGGCGGCCGAACCGGGCAGCGGCCTCGCTCACGTCGCCGGCTCGCGCCACGCCGATGCCGCACCGGCGCGGGAAGTGAGTACGGCCATCAGATCCCGCCTGGGGCGCACGGGTCGGATGGGACGGGGGTGGCGACGGCGACGAGGGTCACGGGCACATGATCGCGCGTCTGCCTCACCGCGGTCCCGCTTTGGAGTGTGCTGCGCCCATGGGTTATGGTTTCGTCCCGCAGCAAGGTTCGTTCGTCGCTGCGTTGCGGACGTGGCTCAGTTGGTAGAGCATCACCTTGCCAAGGTGAGGGTCGCGGGTTCGAATCCCGTCGTCCGCTCGAAAGACCTCTCGCGAGGTCTGCTCGGTGGAGTGGCCGAGAGGCGAGGCAACGGCCTGCAAAGCCGTGTACACGGGTTCAAATCCCGTCTCCACCTCGGGTACGACCGGGGTTCTCTCACCCGCTGGACGACACAAGTGAATGCGGTCGGCGAAAGCGGATGACGCAGTCGTCCTCGGAACCCGGCCCACCACGATCGCGTGGCGCAGTTGGTTAGCGCGCTTCCCTGACACGGAAGAGGTCCCCAGTTCGAGTCTGGGCGCGATCACCAGGTCCGTCTGCACGTCGCTCGCGCACGACCCGGTCTCGACATCCTCCGATGTCGGGGCCGTTCTCGTTCCCGGCCGGCCGAGGAGTCGGTGATCGCCGTCTCCTCCGCTTCCGCGGGAGAAGCCGAAACCTACGGTAACGTAACCTCCGGTTCCGGAGACGACGAGGAGACCCCATGAGCTCGACGCACCTCCCGCGCATCATCCAGGGCGGCATGGGGGTCGCCGTGTCCTCCTGGCAGCTCGCACGGGCCGTCAGCATCGCCGGGGAGCTCGGCGTCGTGTCGGGCACGGCACTCGACACCGTGCTGGCACGGCGGCTCCAGGACGGCGACCCCGACGGTGACCTGCGCCGCGCCATCGCGGCGTTCCCCATCACGGCGATCGCCGACGACGTCCTCGAGCGCTACTTCCGCGAGGGCGGCCGGGGTGCGCGTGAGCCCTACCTGCCCACCTCGCGACCGTCGATCACACCGTCGGTGCGCGCCCAGAATCTCATCGTGCTCGGGAACTTCGTCGAGGTCTGGCTGGCCAAGGAGGGTCACGACGGCCCCATCGGGATCAACTACCTGGAGAAGATCCAGATGACGACGCCGTTCTCCGCCTACGGCGCCATGCTCGCCGGCGTCGACGCCGTCCTCATGGGCGCGGGCATCCCCGCGCACATCCCGCACCTCCTCGACGAGCTCGCGCTCCACCGCACAGCGTCGTTGGGTGTCGACGTCGTCGACGCGCAGCCGGACGAGAGCTTCGCCGTCACGATCGACCCCGTCGCACTCACCGGCGTCGAGCTCCCGCCGCTGCTGCGGCCGACGTTCCTCGCCATCGTCGCCAGTCACGTGCTCGCGGCGTACCTCGCGCGCGACGGGGCCACCCGGCCCGACGGCTTCATCGTCGAGGCGCCCACCGCCGGCGGCCACAACGCGCCGCCGCGAGGCAAGCTCGTCCTGGACGAGACCGGCCAGCCCGTCTACGGTCCCCGCGACGCGATCGACGTCGAGAAGTTCGTGGCCCTCGACCTCCCCTTCTGGCTCGCCGGCTCCTACGGCTCCCCGGACCGCCTGCGCGAGGCCGTCGCAGCCGGTGCGGCCGGTGTCCAGGTCGGCACCCTGTTCGCCATGAGCCGCGAGTCCGGTTTCGCCCCCGAGCTGCGCCAGGCGTTGCTCGAGTCGCTGAGCGAGGACGAGCTCTCGACCCGCACCGACGCCCAGGCCTCTCCCACCGGTTTCCCGTTCAAGGTCGCCTCGATCCCTGGCACGCTGTCGGATGTGACCCTTCGCGACGGTCGCGGCGCCCTCTGCGACCTCGGGCACCTGCGGACGCCGTACCGGCGCGAGGACGGCACGGTCAACTACCGGTGCCCAGCCGAGCCGGTCCGAATCTACGAACGCAAGGGCGGCGACCCTGCGGACGCCACGGGACGCGTGTGCCTCTGCAATGCCCTCACCGCCAGCGTCGGGCTTGGGCAGACCCGCAAGGACGGCACTGAGGAGCTGGCCCTCGTGACCCTCGGCGACGACCTCGTGGGGCCGCGCGCCCTCCTCAAGACCCACCCGCTCGGGTGGTCGGCGGTGCAGGCCGTCGAGTGGCTGCGGGGCGAGGCCGTCGACGCCTGACCGCCCCGACCGTGCCCGAGCCGAGGGTCATAGGGTCGTTGCATGACCGTGCCCGCCTTCGACCTCACCGATCCGGAGACCGTGCGCGACCCGTACGCCGCCTTCGCCCGCCTGCGCGCCGAGGGCCGTCCCGTCTGGGACGAGGCCCTCGGGATGTGGCTCGCGTTCCGCTACGACGACGCCAACGCGGTGCTTCGGACCCGCCAGCTCGGGCGCGTCTATACCCCCCGGGAGCCGCTCGACATCTGGGAGACGTTCAACTGGCTGCACGAGGACGCCCTGCTGGAGAACGAGCCGCCCAAGCACACGCGGCTGAAATCTCTGGTAGCCAAGGCATTCGCTCGAGGCCACATCGAATCGCGCCGTCCTCGCGTCCAGGCGCTGTGCAACCAGCTCCTGGACGCAGCCGAGACCAAGGCGCGCGACAGCGGGACCTTCGACCTGATCGCCGACTATGCCGAGCCGCTTCCGGTGCTGGTGATCGCCGACCTCCTCGGCTTCCCGGAGTCCGACATCGGGCTGCTACGGCCGTGGTCGCAGGCGATCGTGACGATGTATGAGTACGGCCGCACCGACGAGGACGACGCACGGGCGCACCTCGCCTGCGACGAGTTCGCGGCGTACGTCGCGGACCTCGCGAAGGAGCGCCGCACGAGGCCCGGCGACGACCTGATCACCCACCTTGCGAACGTCGAGGCGGAGGGGGAGCGCCTCACCGAACGCGAGCTCGTGGCCACCTGCGTGCTGCTGCTCAATGCGGGGCACGAGGCGACCGTCAACGGTTTCGGCAACGGCATCACGGTGCTGCTCGACCAGCGCGCGGAATGGGATCGAGTCACTGCCGATCCGTGGGGGCTCGCAGCCACGGCTGTGGAGGAGATGCTCCGCTACGACACGCCCTCCCAGCTCTTCGAGCGCACGGCAACCCGCGACGTCGAGATCAACGAGATCACCGTTCTCGAGGGCCAGCGGATCGCCGCGATGCTCGGCTCCGCCAACCGTGACCCGGATGTCTTCGCCGACGCGGACATCTTCGACGTCGGTCGCGATCCCAACCCGCACATCGCATTTGGCGCGGGCATCCACTTCTGCCTCGGGGCCCCGCTCGCACGTCTGGAGATGCAGCAATCCCTGCCCCTGCTCGCCGAGCGCATGCCCGGGCTCACCCTTGCCGACGGCGCTCGCCAACGCGACACGTTCGTGCTGCGCGGGTGGGACACCGTTCCCGTCGCGCTCTGAGGTGCCCGGCGTAGACAACTCCTCGGCAAACCGTTGGCGGCGAGGCTCTGCTCTGGCAGGGTCGTCCCATGCATGCGACACACCACCGCACCGCGGACGTCCTGGCCGCCGGGCTCGACGACGTGCGGCAGTCCCCGCGCGACGAGGGACCGCTGGAGCTCGTCGTCGTACGACCACACATCGGAGAGCGCGAGGTGAAGGACGTCGCGGCCCTGGACCAGGTGCTCGGCGTCCTGGGCGACACCTGGATCGAGCGCGGCTGCCGCCGCACGCCCGACGGCAGCGCCAACCCCGAGGCCCAGGTGACCGTCATGAACTCGCGTGCCGTGGCGCTCGTGGCCGGCCCCCGCGACCGGTGGCCGCTCGCCGGCGACCAGCTCTACGTCGACCTCGACCTCAGCGTCGACAATCTGCCGACGGGCACGAGACTCCTCATCGGAGACGCCGAGCTCGAGGTGACCGCCGCTCCGCACACCGGCTGCGCGCAGTTCTCCGAGCGATTCGGCGTCGAGGCGTTGCGTCTCACCGCCACGCCCGACGGGCGTGCGCTGAGGCTACGCGGCATCAACACCCGCGTGGTCCGAGACGGCGACGTCCGTCCGGGCGACATCGTCCGCGTCGAACGTCGCTGACGCGGCGCTCGGTCCCACTCAGTCCAGTGCGGCGACCAGCCGACGCTGCTCGGCGACGTCGAAGTCCGGCGGCGGGTAGGTCGGGTTCATGTCGCGCATCGCGTCGACGAGGAGGTTCGCCACGACCCAGTCGCGGTACCACTTGTGGTCGGCGGGCACGACGAACCACGGGGCCGACTCGGTCGAGCACCGCGAGAGGGCGTCCTGGTAGGCAACCTGGTAGTCATCCCAGAACGCCCGCTCGGCGAGGTCGCCGGCGTTGTACTTCCAGTACTTCGTCGGATCCTCGAGCCGCTCGGACAGACGCTTCTTCTGCGCGGCCTTGGAGATGTTGAGCATGACCTTGACCGGGTGAGTGCCTGCGCCTACAACGCGGTGCTCGAACTCGTTGATGCGGTCGTAGCGGGTCGACCACTCCGACTCCGGCACGAGGTCGTGCACCCGCACCACGAGGACGTCCTCGTACTGCGAGCGGTTGAAGACGCCCACGCGGCCGGGCCCAGGCAGTGCGTTGTCGATGCGCCAGAGGAAGTCGTGCTGCAGCTCCTCGGCCGTCGGCTTCTTGAACGAGGTGATGGCCACCCCTGCCGGGTTCATCGCGCCGACGACCCGTCGCACGGTGCCGTCCTTGCCCGAGGTGTCCATGCCTTGCAGCAGCACCAGCAGCGAGCGATGCCCGCCACCGACGCCCTCGGCGTAGAGCCGCTCCTGCAGACCGGTCAGCTCGGCGACCAGGACGGCCGTGGCAGCCTCGGTCACCTCCCGGTCGCCGGGGGCGGTGGACGTGTCGCCCGGATCGTGGTTCGCGAGGCTGTGGCCCGGGCGGAACAGCACCGAGGCGACGACCTCGCGCGTGGTCATCTTCGCTGTCCGGCCCACGACGGACCTCCCATGCGTCAGGATGCCGGCATGATGCTCACCGGCTTCTTCTCAGCCATCTTCGTCGGACTCATCATCGGGGCTGCGGCACGGATCGTGGTCCCGAACAGCCAACCCCTCGGCTGTTTCCTCACGATGCTCATCGGGATCGTGGGCGCAGCAGTCGGGGCGGCCATCGGGGACAGCCAGGGCTGGAGCTTCTGGCTCATCCTCGCCGTGCAGATCGTGATCGCCGCCGTGATCGTGGCCGTCTTCTCCTTGACGTCTCGGCCCCGGATCTGACCCCCGGCCGCCGTGCGAGGATCGCCGGGTGCGCATGCTGCTGCCCGTCCCTCGCGACGACCTGTCCGACGCCCACCTCGACGAGGCCTATGCGTGGCCCCCGGGGCCGTGGCTGCGCGCCAACATGGTCGCCACTGTCGACGGTGCGGCACGCTCCCCCGACGCACTGTCCGCGGGTATCTCCAGCGACGGTGATCGACGGGTGTTCGGTCGGCTCCGCGGCCTCGCCGACGTCGTCCTCGCCGGCGCCGGCACGGCCCGGGCGGAAGGGTACCGTCCGGCCCGGGTGACGTCCGAGTTCGCCGAACGTCGTGCTTCGGTGGGCCAGGCTCCGGTGCCTGCCATCGCCGTCGTCAGCCGTTCGCTCGCCCTCGACCTGTCCTCCGCACTGTTCACCGAGGCGGTGGCACGCACGATCGTCATCACCTCCGGCTCCTCGGACGAGGAGCTCCGGGAGCGCGTCGGCGAGGTCGCCGACGTGGTGGTGGCCGGCGAGGACGACGTCGACCTGCCTGCCGCTCTGACCGCCCTGCGCGACCGCGGCCTGGCTCATGTGCACGCCGAGGGCGGGCCGCGGCTCCTGGGTGACCTCGCGGCAGCCGGGCTGGTGGACGAGCTGCTGCTCACCGTGTCGCCGCTGCTCGCGGGCGGGTCGTACACCGGGCACGACCCGATCCCCCGGATCCTGGCCGGGGCGCGACTCCGCGACGCACCGCGCCCCCTGACGCTGCACCACGTGATCGAGGACGAGGGCTCGCTCTTCCTGCGCTACCGGTAGCCCCCGGCCCCGATCCCCCCGGCGACCGGGCCGCCCCGCCTGCTCATGCGCACTTGCCCGGTCCTCCCCCGGTGTCGGCTGGCGCGTGCAAGGCTTCGCCCCCAGGCGATCCCGGGCCATCAGCGCCGCAGATCCGATGTCAGGGAGCCGCGCATGATCGACCGGACACAGCACAGCTTCGACGACGTCGGTGGCACGGCCCCGGGCGAGATCGGCAACCTGACGGCGAAGTTCCTCATCGAGGACGGCGGTGCCTTCGGCCGCGACAAGTCCGTCGCCCTCGACGAGGCGTCGTCCGCGAGGCGTCGTCGGCGAGCCGTCGTCGGCGAAGGTCTCCTGCACGCCTGACGGCGCGCGCGTCGATGACCGCGTCGTGTCCGTTCCCGAGGCCGTGGCCCTCATCGAGCAGGCCAACGCCGACGGCCTCGCCGCCGTCGCGCGCAGCCAGGCGACCAAGGACCACCTCGACGCCCTGCGGAACGAGGTCCAGCGCAAGGCTGCGGACCTCACCTGCACCGTGTGCGGCGGCACGAGGTTCGACGACCAGATCAGCCGCGAGGACAGCCACTTCGGGGCCACGTCGTTCCCGATGACCCTCGAGATGTGCGAGCAGTGCGGCTTCGTCATGCAGTTCTCCCTGGGCCGCAGCTGGTACGTCCCCGGCAACTGACCAGCCAGCCAGCGAGCACCCCGTCCGCCCGCGTCCGCCGATGTCCGACCGATGTCACTGGTGGTGTGGTCGATTCCTGGCTCGGGAATCGACCACACCACCAGTGACATCCGTGCCGGGCGCGACGGGATGCCTTCAGTGTGGCCGCGGGGACACGATGACGGGGCTGAGTGGATCGGTGTTGTCCACGACGACGTCAGCCAGGTCGGCCGGGGATCGCTCGGCGACGTATTTCCTCTGCGCCGCGACGTATCTCGCCATGCTCGGGTGGTCCGGGTCGGGGTTGCTGCCGTCCCGGCGGGCCACGCGCGCACGTCACGTCGAAGGGGACCGCAAGCCAGACCGAGAGGTCCCAGACGCCGGCGAGCTCGGCGCGGTGCAGGAACAGTCCGTCCACCACGGCAGCGCTGCCGGTCGCCGCGTCCTCCCACACCGGGGACAACGTCGCGTCGGTAGCCAACTCGTGAGCCCGCCGGCTGATCCGGCCCGAGCCGCCCGGCGCCATCGGCACCAGGACGTCGTCGAGCAGCCGGCCGATGTCGAAGCTGTCGTGGTAGAACCCCTCCGGCGACTCGCGCCCGAGCCGGTACCGGTGCGTCCTGGGGTGGTGGAAGTCATCGACCAACACCCGCACCACCGGCCGACCCCGCGCAGCCAGCAGCCCCGCGAGGTCGTCGGCGAACGTCGTCTTGCCCGAGCCGTCAGCACCGTCGATCCCGACGAGGACGAACCCGTCCGGGCGCTCCGGGACCAGGTCGGCAACATCGCCAAGCACGTCGGACCGCATCCCCCGATCGTGCCATCTCCGACCGATGTCACTGGTGGTGTGGTAGATTCCCCAGCCCGGAATCGCACACACCACCAGGGACAACGGTGCCGGGCGGGGGTGGGGGCGGGCCGGC
>JBBRAQ010000048.1:0-26641 GCA_038206635.1 Candidatus Nanopelagicales bacterium
AGCTCGGGAAACACGACCACGCGCGCCCGTGCGGCGCTCACAGCGCGGGCGTGGGCGGCAGCATTCGCCGCGACGTCGTACGCGGCACACGCTGGTTGCACCGCCGCGACTTTCAGAGGCACACGCACTCGGCCATCTTCCCCTGCCTGCCCCTGCGGGGCGTGAATGAGGTCACCCCCGACTGTCCCGCACGATCGCCGCTTCGCGGGGACGTCCTGCTCCGACGGAGCGCGGTCCCGAGCCCGAGATCGGAAACGTGGACGCGTGTGGTCCGGGACCCTTGCTAGCGTGCCGCAATGAGCGACTCTCCCGAGGGACTGGAGATCGTCCCGCTATCACCCGAAACCTGGACGATGTTCGACGCCATGGTCGCCCGCCACAACGGGATATTCGGCGGCTGCTGGTGCATCTATTTCCACCCCGACAGCGATGAGCGCGGCCAGGGCGCGGAGGTCAACCGCGCGCTGAAGAAGCGCTACGTCGAGCAGTGCGCGGCCCACGCGGCGCTCGTTGTCGACGGCGGTGAAGCGGTGGCGTGGGCGGAGTACGGCACGCCGGCCGAGCTGCCCAACATCCACCACCGCAAGCAGTACGACGCCGAGGCCGACCTCACCCCCGACTACCGGGTGACCTGCATCTTCGTCGACAAGCGGTACCGCCGGCGCGGGCTGGCCGAGACTGCGCTGCTCGGCGCGCTCGAGCTGATCTCCCAGGCAGGCGGCGGCGTCGTCGAGGGCTACCCGCACGTGCCGGGGGAGAAGAAGATGTCCTCCTCGTTCCTCTACAACGGCACCCGAGCGATGTACGAGCGCTGCGGCTTCGACTTCGTGCGGCCCAAGGGGATGAAGAACACCGTCATGCGGCGCACCGTCGCCCCGGCCGGCTGACTGCGGTCCGTCCGTGCGCTCGATCCACCTGGCGACAGTGACCACGACGGACACACGTCCGTCCTAGGGTGACGCCATGTCGCAGACCGACTCTCCGTGGGAACCACCTCTCGCCGGTAGCGAGACGGACCACCTCTTCGGTGCGCTGGACCGACTGCGCACGACGTTTCGCTGGAAGGCAGACGGTCTCGACGGGCCGGGTCTGAGCGCCACCATCGGCGACTCCCCCTTGAGCCTCGGGTCCTTGCTCAAGCACCTGGCCTTCGTCGAAGCCGTCACCGCGCGACACAAGCTCGCGGGCGAGTCACCCGGCTCGCCGTGGGCGACCGTCGACTGGGATGGCGAGCCGGGTTGGGACTTCACCTCCGCCGCCGCAGACCCTGCCGCCCAGCTGTACGCGGTCTATGACGACGCTGTCGCCGAGGCCCGCGCGATCTACCGGACGGCGGTGGCTGACGGCGGTCTGGACCAGGTCGTCCACATCCACGATGAGGCCGGCCGCCACGCGAGCCTGCGACGGCTCGTCTTCGATCTCCTCGAGGAGATCGGCCGTCACACCGGGCACGCCGACCTGCTCCGGGAGGCCATCGACGGCCGGGTCGGCGAGGATCCCCCGGCCGGGTGGAGGGCTGAGTCGGGCAACTACCCGATGCCGGGAGCCTGACGTCAGGGCGTCGCGCAGGCTCCCCGGGGCCGCGACGTCACCCTGCCGACAGGCCACCGGAGCCAGAAAGGTGTGACTTCATCACCTAACATATGGATTCTCCATATGAATGCGCCCTACCCTGGGGCCATGGATCCGATCCGCAACCCCTACCAGCCCGGAGCCGGGCGTCGGCCCCCCGAGCTCGCCGGACGCGACGGCGAGCTTGCTGCCTTCGACATCCTCATGCAGCGCTGCGAGCTCGGGTACGGCGAGCGCGGCCGGATCCTCTACGGCCTGAGAGGCGTCGGAAAGACCGTGCTGCTCAACGAGTTCCAGGGCATGGCCGAGCAGCGCCACTGGATCACCGCGAAGATCGAGGCGGCGTCGGGCCGGTCGGTCCTGCCCGCCCTCGCCCAGTCGCTGCACCGCTCCCTGCGCATCGCCACCGGTAGATACGACCGCACCCGCATCATCGGGCTGCTGCAGGTCTTCCGGTCCTTCAGCGTGAAGGTCGACCCCACCGGCAGCTACGCGTTCGGCTTCGACGTCGCGGCCGCGCCCGGCCGCGCCGACACCGGCGACCCGGCCATCGACCTCCCCGAGCTCTTCGCCGCACTCGGGTACACCGCACGCACCCTCGGGGTCGGCGTCCTGCTGCTGGTCGATGAGATGCAGGAGGCGCCAGAGGCGGAGCTGCGGGCGCTCAACACCGCCGTCCACGAGCTCGGCCAGGGTGTCGACCCGGGCCCCGTCGTCCTGGTCGGCGCCGGTCTGCCGTCGCTGCCCGAGGTGCTGTCGAAGGCGACGTCCTACGCCGAGCGGCTCTATGAGTACATCGAGGTCGGTGCCCTCGGGCGTGCCGCCGCCCACGAGGCGCTCGTCGTCCCCGCGAAGGCGCTCGGGGTGGCGTGGAACGCCGAGGCCCTGGGCCGGCTCGACCACTTCAGCCACGGCTACCCCTACTTCATCCAGACCGGCGGGAAGTACGCCTGGGACTACGCCGCCGGATCACCCATCACCGCCGCCGACGTCGACGCCGGCCTCGTCCCGGCCCGGCGCGAGGTCGACTCGGGCCTCTACCGCGCCCGCTGGCAACGGGCCACCCCCTTGCAGCGCACGATCATGCGGGCGATGTCCGACCTGGCCGGAGACGCCGCCGTCTCCATGGCCGCCGTCGCGGAGTCCATCGGCCGGGAGCGCAACGAGCTCTCGGTGCCGCGCGACCAGCTGATGAAGAAGGGGCTCATCTACGCCCCTGAGCGCGGGCTCATCGCCTTCACCGTGCCGGGGATGGCCGACTACGTCACCCGCCAGCCCGAGTAGCGGGCCCGCCGGGCCCGGCACGGCTGGGGCACGGAGCTGGGCCACTGAGCTGGGCCACGGCGGCGAGTTTCCCGATCGGGCCCTTCCGCGACGGCACGTCGTGGAATGCTGCGTCGCCGACAGGAAGGACACCATGACGACGACGGACGTGCCCACGCCGACGCTGCGCCCAGGACGGCTGCCTGATCGGACGGTCCTGCTCGTCGCCTCGTTCGGGGCGTTCCTCGCCTTCCTCGACGCCACGATCGTCAACGTCGCGTTCCCCAACATCCGGGCGTCGTTCCCCGAGTCCTCGATCTCCTCTCTGTCCTGGATCCTCAACGCCTACTCGATCGTGTTCGCCGCGTTCCTCGTCGTCTCCGGTCGCCTCGCCGACCTTCTGGGACGCCGCTGGGCCTTCACCTCCGGCGTCCTGGTGTTCACCGTCGCCTCGGCCATCTGCGCCGCCTCGGGGTCCGTGGGCTTCCTGATCGGGGCCCGTGTGATCCAGGCCCTCGGCGCCGCGATCCTCGTCCCGGCATCGCTCGCCCTCGTGGTCGCGGCGTTCCCCGTCGCACGGCGGGCGCACGCCGTCGGGCTCTGGGGTGCCTCGGCTGCCCTCGCCTCGGGGCTCGGGCCGCCCATCGGCGGCGCGCTCGTCGAGGCCGGCGGGTGGCGCTGGGCGTTCCTGGTCAACATCCCCTTCGGCCTCGCGGCGCTCTGGGCCGGACGCCGGCTGCTCGTGGAGAGCCGCGCGCCCGGTCGCCGGCGGCTCCCCGACCTCCGGGGCGCGGCCGTGTCGGCACTCATGCTGGGGCTGCTCACCCTCGGCCTGGTCAAGGGGGAGGACTGGGGCTGGACGAGCCCTGCCGTCGTCGGCTGCTTCGTCGGTGCCATCGTGATGTTCGGGCTCTTCGTGCTGAGCTCGCGACACCACCCCTCACCCCTGCTCGACCCGACGCTGCTGCGCATCCGGTCCTTCGCCGTCGGCAACGTCGCGACGATCGTCGCGGGCATGGGCTTCTACGCCTACCTGCTCACCAACATCCTGTGGCTGCAGTACATCTGGCACTACTCGATCCTCGTGTCCGGCCTCGCCGTCGTCCCGGGCGCGCTCGTCGCGGCAGTGCTCGCGGCGGTGCTGGGGCCGGTCGCGGAGAGGCGCGGCTACCGCCTCGTGATCATTCCCGGTGCGATGATCTGGGCCTTCGCCTACGTCTGGTACGCGACCAAGGTGCCGGTGACCCCGGACTTCCTCGGCACCTGGCTGCCCGGGCAGATCCTGAGCGGGATCGGCGTCGGCGCGACGCTCCCCGTGCTCGGCAGCGCCGCACTGGCGGCGGTCCCCGGCGGCCGGTTCGCCACGGCGTCGGCCGTGAACTCCAGTGCCAGGCAGATCGGCGCCGTGCTCGGCATCGCGATTCTCGTCATCATCGTCGGGACGCCGAGCGCCACCTCACCGGCGGAGACCGTCACCTCGCTGCGGCACGGCTGGTGGTTCTCCTCGATCTCCTTCGCCGTCGTCGCCGTGATCGTGCTGGCTCTGGGCAGGGTACGTGCCGACCATCGATCCGAGGACGACGTCGACGACAGCGCGCCGGCATCCGTGCGCCTTCCCGACGTCGTGGCCGCGACGGCCGACGCCGCCGCAGCTGACGCCGGGGTGCTGGCGACGGCGCCCCTCCTGTCGCGGCTGCCGATCGCGGCCCGCGAGCGGCTCGAGGCAGGTGCGGTGCCGCTCGAGCTCCCCGCCGGCGAGTGGCTCTTCCGTGAGGGCGACACCGCGGAGGACCTCTACGTCGTGAAGGCCGGGAGGCTCGACGTCACGGTCGGCGGCGTCGACATCCGCCAGATGGGCGCCGGCGCCGTCATCGGCGAGCTCGCCCTGCTCACCGGCGGGGTGCGCTCGGCGTCGATCCGCGCCCGCCGCGACAGCCGACTGCTGCGCGTCTCGCACGCCACGTTCCAGGACGCCGTCGGCAACGATCCCGTCGCCCTGTCCGCCCTCGCGGGACTCCTCGCCGAGCAGCTGCAGGGCGCCCGCCCGGCGGTGAGCGCCGGCACGCCGCAGCCGCGCCTCGTCGCGGTGGTCGCTCTCGGGACTGGGGCCCCGGCGGCGGAGGTCGCCGACGAGCTCGCCGCGGAGCTCAGCCAGACCCTGCGGGTCGGGACGCCGGGACGGGTGGAGCCCGACGGGCTCGAGCGGGCCGAGCGTGACCACGACCGCGTCGTCATCGTCGCGGAGGACCCCCGCATCGACCCGGAGTGGTGGCGCATGTGCGTGCGCCAGGCCGACCACCTCGTCCTCGTCGCGGCCCCGGGGCAGCGCGTCCCCGACGGCCCGCCGCTCGGGCGCACCGACGCCGACCTCGTCCTCGTGGGCAGCCCCCGGCCCCGCGGTGAGGAGGTCCGGGCCTGGGCCGCGGCGATCGACCCGTGGCACATCACCGTCAGCGACGGTCAGGGCCTGCGTGACTCCCTGCGCCCCCTCGGGGTACGGCTCGCGGGGCGCTCGGTAGGCGTGGTGATGGCCGGTGGCGGCGCGCGGGCGTTCGCGCACATCGGGATCCTGCACGAGCTCGCGGACGCCGGCATCGTGGTCGACCGGGTGGCCGGGTCGAGCCAGGGCTCGATCATCGCCGCCCTGTACGCGTGGGGCCTCGACTCCGACGAGATCGAGGACGCCTGCTATCAGGAGTTCGTGCGTGGCCGGCCCTTCAACGACTACACCCTCCCGATCGCGTCGGTGGCGAAGGGACGGCGGACCGAGAAGGCCATGCGCCGCCACCTCGGCGACGCGCACATCGAGGAGCTGCCCCGGCAGTTCCGCTGCGTCAGCACCGACCTGCAGTCGCGGTCGAGCTACGACCACCGGCGCGGGTCGATCGTCGACGCCGTGATGGCGTCGATCTCCCTGCCCGTGCTGTTCCCACCGCGACGCGACGGGCAGCGCCTCCTCGCCGACGGCGGCATCCTGGACAACCTGCCCGTCCGACTGCTCACCGAGCGGGACGAGGGCCCGATCGTGGCCGTCAACATCGGGATGGGCGGCGGCCACGCGGTGCGCAAAGACGGCCCAGGCACCGCAGTGGTAGCGCGTCCGGTCCGTGTCCCGGCACTCGGTGAGACGCTGCTGCGGTCGATCTTCATCGGCAGCGGTGGTGCGGCCGAGACTGCTCGCGCCGCAGGTGCGATCGTGGTGACGCCGTCGACCATGGGTGTGGGGCTGCTGGAGTTCCACCAGCTCGACCGCATGGTCGAGTCGGGACGCGCCGCCGGGCGCGCCCTCCTCGAGGCCGCCGAACCGCTGCTCCGCTGAAGGGCTGCCGGTGCGGCAGCGCGGTCAGGGGCGACGCACGTCGATGATGTCGCCCTGGGCCGCAGCGACGACGTTGTCGCCGAGCGAGGCGGTGATCTCATCCAGGGCGTCGTCCGTGCGCGCGGGACCGTGGTGGAACAGCACCAGCTTGCGCACGCCGCACTCGCGCGCGAGCTGCACGGCATCGTCCACGGTGGAGTGCGCGTAGGCATCGGCGAGCTTGCGCTCGCCGTCGAGGAACTGGGCGTCGTGCAGCAGGACGTCGACGTCGTGGATCAGGTCGCGCACCTCGTTGTCGACGCCGCCGGACACGATGTGGTCGGGCACGTAGGCGACCGATCCGGTCTCGTCGCTGATCCGGTAGCCGAACGTCCGACCGCCCTTGTGCCGCACCTCGGTGGCGCGGATCCGGAAGCCCTCGATCGAGTGGTAGCCGGCGTCGAGGGCGTGGAACGTCCAGGCACCCTGCAGCCCCTCGGGCGTGATCGGGAAGTTCGGCGGAGCCATGGCTGCCGCGAGCAGGTCGCGCCCCGTGCGTCCGTTCTGGGCCGGCACGTAGAGGTCGACGGCGGCGTCGGGTCGGTCGCCCGCGACGAAGAACGGCAGCCCCTGCACGTGGTCCCAGTGCAGGTGGCTCACCAGGATCGAGCCTCGGTACGCCGCGCCGTCGAGACGTGGCGTGAGTTCCCGCAGGCCAGTTCCGGCGTCCAGCACCAGGGTCGGGACGTCGGACCCCTCGGGGACGACGGCGACGCACGAGGTGTGACCGCCGTACCGGACGAAGTCCGAACCCGGCGCAGGAGTCGAGCCTCGGACACCGAGGAGGATGAGCCGCACCGGCGAAGCGTAGGGGCGAACGCGCCGGCGCACCGGCGTCTGGTCAGATCGGTGACGACGGGCGCCCCGTGGGGCGGTTCTGGCGCCACGTAGCCTGTGCTCGTGACCGCGTCTGCGTCTGCGCCCGTGCCTGGGCCTGGGCCCGTGACGACGACGTGGACCGGACGCTGCTCGAGCCGCGGCTTCGCCCTCCTCGGCATCGGCCTCACCCTGGTGCTCACGGCAGTCGGCGTCGGCACCGTGATCGCGCTCTCCGGCTCCGGCGCCACGGCCTGGGTCGGGTGGCTCGTGGCCATCGTCGGCATCCTCGTCGGGGTCCTCAGCTGGCTGATGTCCTCGCTCGAGGTCCGGCTGACCGACGAGGCGTTCACCGTCGCGTTCGGCCCGTTCGGTCTTCCGCGCCGGGTGATCCCCCTCACCGACATCGCTGCGGCGAGTGCCATCGTCGTCGACCCGCTGCAGTGGGGCGGCTGGGGCTACCGCTGGATCCCCCGGGCGAACGCCTCCGCCGCCGTGATCCGACGCGGCCCCGGCATCGCCCTCGTGCTCCGTGACGGGCGACGCTTCGCCGTGACGGTCGACGACGCCGTGACCGGCGCGCAGACCACGGCCTCCGCCATTGTGCAGACGCCGCACGGCTGAGGCCGCTCAGACGAGCGCGACACGGACCCCCGGCCGACTCAGCCGTAGGAGACGACGAGGGCGCGGTGGTCGGAGCCGGGGACGGTGACGGCGAACAGTGACGTCGCGGTGAGGTCGGTGCCTCGGACGAGCACATGGTCGATCGCGGCAACGGCCGGGAGCCGGCGCCCCACCGGGAAGGTCGGGGCGAAGCCAGCACCCGCCTGGTCGGCCGCGTCGAGGTAGCCCAGGGACTCCAGGCCGCGGAACGGGGCCTGGTCGCGCGTGGCGTTGAAGTCGCCGAGGACGAGGACCGGTCCGCTGAGGGCGGCGAGGTCAGCGGCGAGCGCGTCGTACTCGCTGCTCCAGCGGTCGTGCACGAAGGGGCCCGGCGCCACGGGGTGCACGACGAGCACCGTCAGGTCTCCGGCACGTGCCGTCGTCGTCGTCGCGACCAGTGCGGTCGAGGTGTACCCGGGCAGGACGTGCGCCCCCTGCAGCGGCGTCGCGGACCACAGGCCGGAGCCGGTGAAGTCCTCGGTCGGGTAGGCGGCGTGGTAGGGCAGGAGCGCGTCGAGCCCGGCCTCGTGGAGCCGCGCCTCGGACTCGGTGGTGAGCTCCTCGAGTCCGAGGAGCTCGATGTGCTGGGAACGGACGAGGTCGACGACGGCCTGCGCGTCACCCGAGCCGTACTTCAGGTTGATCGTCGCGACGCGGACACGGTCGGTGCCGGGGGCCGCAGGCCCGTCGGCCACGACCAGCGGCAGCTGCCAGGTGACGTTGACGACGACGAGCACCACCGCGGCAGCTACCACCCAGCGACGTCGCGACAACGCGGCGAGCAGCAGTCCCACCACGGACACCACGGCGACGAACGGCATCAGCGAGACGACGATGGACATCGGGCCGGGCGCCCACCCGGTCGCGCGCGACGCACTGACGACGGCGACGCCGAGCAGGACGAGGACGGCCAGTGTGATCGCGACCCGACGTCGCGGGCGCGCGGCCACGACGTCCGGACCGGTCAGGGTGTCCGCGCGATCACGCGATCGGCAGTGAGGCTGCGACGAGCTCGGCGATCTGGACGGCGTTGAGTGCCGCGCCCTTGCGCAGGTTGTCGTTGCTCACGAAGAGCGCGAGACCCCGACCGTCGGGGACACCTGGGTCCTGACGCACGCGCCCGACGTAGGACGGGTCGGCGCCGGCCGCCTGCAGCGGGGTCGGGACGTCGGTGACCTCGACGCCGGGCGCGGCGCCGAGCAGCTCGAGGGCGTGGGCGACCGAGATCGGGCGGTCGAACTCCGCGTTGATCGAGAGCGAGTGACCGGTGAATACCGGGACGCGCACGCACGTGCCGCTCACGAGGAGATCGGGGATGCCCAGGATCTTGCGGCTCTCGTTGCGGAGCTTCTGCTCCTCGTCGGTCTCGAACGAGCCGTCGTCGACGACGCTGCCGGCCAGCGGGATGACGTCGAAGGCGATGGGCCGCACGTACTTCTGGGGCGCGGGGAAGTCCACCGAGCGACCGTCGTGCACCAGCGCAGTGGTGTCCTGCCCGACGGCGGCACGCACCTGGGAATCGAGCTCCTCGACGCCAGCGAGGCCACTGCCCGAGACTGCCTGGTAGGTGCTCACGATGAGACGGCGCAGCCCGGCGTCGTCGTGGAGCGGACGTAGGACCGGCATCGCGGCCATGGTCGTGCAGTTCGGGTTGGCGATGATGCCCTTGCGCACCTCGACCAGCGCCTCGGGGTTGACCTCGCTGACGATCAGCGGGACGTCGGGGTCCATGCGCCAGGCCGAGGAGTTGTCGATGACGACGGCGCCCGCGGCGGCGTACTTCGGCGCGAGGGCCTTGGACGTGGCGCCGCCGGCGGAGAACAGCGCGATGTCGATGCCGGTGAGATCGGCGGTCGCGGCGTCCTCGACGAGGACATCGCGACCTCGCCACGGCAGGGTCGTGCCGGCCGAGCGGGCCGAGGCGAGGAAGCGGATCTCACCGAGCGGGAAGTCGCGCTCGTGGAGGAGGCGGCGCATCACGGCACCGACCTGACCGGTCGCGCCGACGACGGCGACGGTGGGCTTGCGACTCACGACGAGCTCCTCTCAGCTGTGTCGGGCCAGGCTATGTCGCGAGCCGGTGCCCGGACCATCGGGTTGCGGTGCCTCGAGCCGGGGCAGCGGGTGCGTGCGCCCAGGGCCGGACGACCGTCAGCGACCCGTGCCGCCGTAGACGACTGCCTCGCCGTCGGCATCGAGGCCGAAGGCGGTGTGCACGGCCTGGACTGCCGTCGCTGCGCTCTCGAGGCGCGTGACGACCGAGATCCGGATCTCGGACGTCGAGATCATCTCGACGTTGACGCCGGCGTCGGACAGCGCGGCGAAGAAGGTGGCCGAGACTCCCGGGTGGGAGCGCATCCCCGCACCGACGAGGGAGATCTTGGCGATGCCGTCGTCGTAGAGGAGGTCCTCGAACTCGATCTCGTGCCGGACGCCGTTGAGGGCCGCGAGCGCCTTCTTGCCGTCGGCCGCGGGGCAGGTGAACGTGACGTCGGTGCGGCCGGTCGCCGCCGCCGAGACGTTCTGGACGATCATGTCGAGGTTGACCTCGGCGTCGGCGACAGCACGGAAGATCCCGGCCGCCATGCCCGGCTTGTCCGGGACGCCGACGACGGTGATCTTGGCGTCACCGAGATCGTGTGCGACTCCGGCGATGATCGGCTGCTCCACGGGGTCCCCTTCGGGTGCGGATGAGTCGGACAGCACGAGGGTGCCCGGGTGGGATGAGAACGACGAACGCACGTGGATCGGCATGTCGAAGCGCCGGGCGTACTCGACGCAGCGCAGGTGCAGGACCTTCGCCCCGTTGGCCGCGAGCTCGAGCATCTCCTCGTAGGTGATGCGCGGGACCTTGCGAGCCCGGGGCGCGATGCGCGGGTCGGCGGTGAAGATGCCGTCGACGTCGGTGTAGATCTCTCAGACGTCGGCCCCCAGGGCCGCGGCGAGCGCCACGGCGGTGGTGTCGGAGCCGCCACGACCGAGCGTGGTGATGTCCTTGGTGTCCTGCGCGACGCCCTGGAAGCCAGCCACGATCGGGATCGCGCCGTCGTCGAGCGCAGCCTGGATGCGGCCGGGGGTGACGTCGATGATGCGGGCCTTGCCGTGGACGGAGTCGGTGATCAGTCCGGCCTGCGACCCGGTGTAGGAGCGGGCCTCGATCCCGAGGTCGCTGATCGCCATCGCGAGGACGGCCATCGAGATGCGCTCCCCCGCGGTGAGCAGCATGTCGAGCTCACGGGCGGCAGGGTGGGGGCTGACTCGCTCGGCGAGGTCGATGAGGTCGTCGGTGGTGTCACCCATCGCGGAGACGATGACCACGACGTCGTCGCCGGCCCGCTTCGTCGCGACGATGCGCTGGGCCACCCGCTTGACGCTCTCGGCGTCGGCCACGGAGGAGCCGCCGTACTTCTGGACCACGAGTCCCACGGTGGGGGTCCGCCTCACTGATCTTCGGGTGACAGCTCTCAGCAGAGAGCTCTCGGGGGACAACGTCGGGCGCCATCCTACCGACGCAGGAATCGCCTCACCTCGTCGTCCGGATGGTGGGAACTGCGTCCCATCCACTGAACCCGAGCCGTCGGGGCGGCTGGCGAACCGGCGGCGGCAGGGCCGCGGCAGGGCGCTCAGCCGAGCTCGACCTCGACGCCGATCGGCACCTCGAGCCGGACGTGGGCGACCAGCGACTGCAGCGCGCGCAGAGCGGCCGACGCCCCCTGGCCCCAGGTGGAGAGGTAGCTGAACTGCCACCACCACAACGCCTCGAGCGGTCGGCCCGCGGCATGGTGGGCGATGCCGTGGAGGAGGTCGGAGCAGATGTCGGCGAGGTCGTCGGACAGCCGGGCGGGGACGACCTCGGGGCCGGAGTACGGGTCGAAGACCTCGACGTAGTCGTTCGCCGGGCCCAGCAGCTCGCGCAGCGCCTCGCGCAGCTTGTCGACGTCGGGCTCGAAGCCGGCGTCGGGCTCGAAGCGGTCGTCGGGAACGACGTCGATGATCGCCCCGAGCGGAGCGGCGGAGGCCAGCAGGCTCGACAGCTCGAGGAGCAGGATCGAGATCGACTCGTCCGGTGCCGCGGCCGCGGCGACGGCCTGCACGACCTCGATGAACTGGTGCGCCGCGGCGGCCATGGCGTCGGCGATCTCGGCGAGGTCTGCGGGGGCCAGATCGCGAGCCATGAGCTCGATGTCGTCCTGAGGCTGGTCGGTCATGGCACCAGCGTGTCAGATCCGGTCAGACGTCGAGGGTTCGACGTCCTTCGAAGGCCCGGCCGAGGGTGACCTCGTCGGCGTACTCGAGGTCGCCGCCGACCGGCAGACCGCTGGCGAGGCGCGTGACGTTGAGACCCATCGGCTTGATCAGGCGGGCGAGGTAGGTGGCCGTGGCCTCGCCCTCGAGGTTGGGGTCGGTCGCGATGATCAGCTCGGTGACGGTGCCGTCGGCCAGGCGGATCATGAGCTCCTTGACCCTGAGGTCGTCAGGCCCGATGCCCTCGATCGGGCTGATCGCCCCGCCGAGGACGTGGTAGCGACCGCGGAACTCGCGCGTACGCTCGATCGCCACGACGTCCTTGGACTCCTCGACGACGCAGAGCACCGTGAGGTCGCGTCGGGGGTCGCGGCAGATGCGGCACTCGGTGTCCTCGGCGACGTTGCCGCACGTCGCGCAGAACCGCACCCGCTCCTTGACCTCGAGCAGCGTCGTCGCCAGCCGTCGCACGTCGACGGGATCAGCCTGCAGCAGGTGGAACGCGATGCGCTGCGCGCTCTTCGGCCCGACACCGGGAAGCCGGCCGAGCTCGTCGATGAGGTCCTGGACAACGCCCTCGTACACGGATGCCTACTCGCCCTAGGTGTTGTCGTACTCGGTCATGACCGTGCCACCGAGCTCGCGCTGCACCAGGGCGAGCGCGGAGAGATCGCCCTCGGCGTCGGCGTCGTCGACGCTGCCGACGTCGTCGACCGGAGCCACGGTGGTGGCGCGCTCCTCGGCCACGACGGCGGCCGCACGCTCGCGCGGCGACGGACCGGACGGGGCGGCGGGAGCCGTGACGACCGGCGCAGCAGCAGCGGCTGCGGACGCAGCGACGTCGGCGGCGGCCGCGGCCTTCGCCGGGTCGAGCACGAGGTCGAGCTCGACGTCGAGGTGCACGACGTCGAGCACGGCGAGGCGCACCAGCTCGAGGTGGCCCTTGTTGCCGCGGAGGTACTCCATCCGTGACTTGTCCGGATGGGCGAGCACCAGCGTCGTCGCGGTACGACTCACCGGCTGGGTGCCTTCGGAGAGCGTGTGGGCGACCCGGCTCGAGCTCTTGAGCGCCTCGAGCACGGCCGGCCACAGCGCCACGACGGGCGCAAGGTCGACGGCGTTGGGAGAGGGCTCGGACGAGGCCGCGGGAGCAGCCGGCGACAGGGCAGCCGGTTCGGCGGCGGGCGGTGCTGCGGGAGGCGGCGCCGCTGGCTCGCCGACGGGATCGGGGCCAGCAGGCGACACGGGGGCGGCAGCCGGCAGTGCCGAGGAGTCCAGGGTCGAGGAGTCCGGTGCCGAGGCGGCCCGGTCGGCGGCGCTCGGGCCAGCGGCGTCGGCCGTGGTCGGGGCGACGCTCGACAGGCGGGGCGGCGCGGGCGGGCCAGCTGCCGACGACGAGGCGGGCGGGGCCGACGGGGTGGGACGCGTGGGCGCGGGACGCGACGGCGGAGCCGAGGCGGGCAATGCGCCGTCAGCGGCCGAAGCCGCCGGCGCAAAGGCCGGGGACGGGGCGACCGGGGACTGGGCGGCGACGGGCGGCGCGGCCACGGGAGCGTCGACCACCGACGGGGCGACCCGCTCGACGGCGGCCACGCGAGCCGGGCGTGCCACGGGTGCCGCGCCGACCGGGATGTCGCCGAGGTAGGCGACGCGGTGCTCGAGGCGGTCGAGCCGTGCGAGCAGCCCGGAGTCGGTGTCGTCGATGGCAGGCAGGAGCAGGCGGGCGCACAGCAGCTCGAGCTGCAGGCGCGGCGCGGTCGCGCCCTTGAGCTCGGACAGCCCGGTGTTGACCAGGTCGGCCGCCCGGGAGAGCTGGGCGAGGCCGAGGCGCTCGTTCTGGCTGAGCATCATGGCGATCTGGTTGTCAGGGGCGTCGATGAGGCCGGCGGCGATGGCGTCGGGCACCTCGTGCAGGACGACGAGGTCGCGGAGCCGCTCGAGGAGGTCGGCGGCGAAGCGGCGCGGATCGAGCCCGGCCTCGACGACCCGGTCGACGACGGAGAACATCGCGGCGCCGTCACCGGCGGCGAGGGCATCGACGACCTCGTCGAGCATCGTGGCGTCGGTGACGCCGAGCTGCGCGACGGCCTCGGGGTAGCTCAGGCCCTCGGGCCCGGTGCCCGCGATGAGCTGGCCGAGGATCGACAGGGCATCGCGGACCGAGCCGGCACCGGCCCGGGCGACCAGCGCCAACGCCTCCGGCGCCGCGGGCACGCCCTCCTGCTCGGCGACCCAGGCGAGGTGCTCCTGGAGGCGTCGCGCGGTGACGAGACGGTAGGGGTAGTGGTGCGTGCGCGAGCGGATGGTGGCCAGGATCTTGTCCGGTTCAGTCGTCGCGAACACGAACTTCAGGTGGGCCGGGGGCTCCTCGATGAGCTTGAGCAGCGCGTTGGCGGCATCGACGGTGAGCTGGTGAGCCTCATCGATGATGTAGACCTTGTAGCGGCTGGCGGCCGGGGCGTACATCGCCTTCTCGCGCAGCTCGCGGGCGTCGTCGATGCCGCGGTGGCTCGCGGCGTCCATCTCGACGACGTCGATGGACCCCGCGCCGTTGGGGGCGAGGTCCAGGCAGCTCTGGCAGACGCCGCACGGCTCGGACGTGGGGCCCTCGACGCAGTTGAGCGACCGGGCCAGGATGCGCGCGGTGGAGGTCTTCCCGCAGCCGCGCGGGCCGGTGAACAGGTAGGCGTGGTGCGCACGCCCGGTATCGATTGCCCGCGCCAGCGGCACGGTGACGTGCTCTTGGCCGATGACATCGCTGAGCCGCCCGGGGCGATAGGTGCGGTAGAGGGCCAACGACATGTCCGGAACCTTAGTCGTCCACGACGACACCGCCGCCCCCGAGACGCCCGCTGCGGACACACCTCGCCACGGGCTGCGGTTGAGACCACGGAGTCGCTCACGGTGCCGTGGCACACCCTCGTCGTCTGCCATCGTGACCCTATGGGCGCAGTGCGGGTGGTGGTCGACGACGTGGATGCCGCGATCGCGGCGTGGTCCGGCGCGGGCTACTCCCTCGGCGAACGATGGGGTCCGCCGTTCGCCATCCTCAGCGCCGACGGCGAGCCCGACATCTGGCTCGCGGGTCCTGGTACGTCGGCCGCGCGCACCCTCGAGGGGCTCGACCCCGATGACGCCGCCAGCGCCTCGGTGCGACAGGTGCTCGAGGTCGACGACGTACCCACGACCGTCGAGGTCCTCGTGGCCGCAGGATGGCAGCCGGTCGGCGTACCGCTCACCGGACCCGGTGGCGCTCAGCAGCTCGTACGCCGCGGCCCGGTCTTCCTCGAGGTCTTCGCCGGAGCCTGACGGCGGTCGACCGGGCACGGGTCGAACCCGGCCTGAGCGGTTGCCGTACTCGTGGACGACCAACGGCCCGACCGTGAGCGGCGAGTCCCTGCGGCTCACGGTGCGATCTGCCAAGCCATCAAGGAGTCTGCCCAGTCGGCCTCGGACGTCGTCACGGACACAGGGCTCGATGCGAGGAATCGACGACGAGCTCGTCTCGCTGCGGCGCGCCATCGCCTGCACCGGCATGCGCCGCCCCGAGGCGCTGACCCTGCGCTGGTGGGATCTGAACGTCATCACCGGCAGGTTCGGCATCAGTCGGCCCGCCGATGTGACCACGCGCAACAAGGCGAAGACCACCAGGACGGGATCGGCGCGAGTCCTCGATCTCGACACTGCGACTCGGGCCGCGAGCCACCCGCACGGGCCTCGGGCACATGCACGCGACCTTGCTGCTCGAACGTGGGATGCACCCGAACGACGTTCACGAGCGTCTTGGGCACTCCACGATCACCACGACGATGACCATCTGTACCCACGTCGTACCGACGATGCAGACGGCCGCACCGGATCGCCGGGCAGCGCATCTCCAGGGGTCTGAGCACATGTGTCAGCACATGAGCCCAGGTAGCGGCCCTTGACCCGACCAGGAAAGCCCAGGTCAGAGGCGATCTGCTGCTGGCGGAGGATAGGGGATTCGAACCCCTGAGGGGTTTCCCCCAACACGCTTTCCAAGCGTGCGCCCTAGGCCACTAGGCGAATCCTCCGCAGCGGACAATACGGGTGTGGGGCGCCTGGGCCGAAATCGCGGTCGGATCCACCCCGCTCGGAGCACGTTCTCGCCGGCCCCGGGCCTCGCGTAGACTGCGCCACGACCCCCCGTGCGGCGTCATCTCGCTGAACTCCCCCAGGGCCGGAAGGCAGCAAGGGTAGGCGGGCTCTGATGGGTGCGCGGGGGGTCACCTCATGCCCGGACGGGGGGCCAGATCCACGACGTTCCCGGGCACGCCACGCCTCCGCGGCCGCGGGAGTCCCCCGGCACCGCCGTAGACTCCACGGGTGATCTTCAAGTCGGTCGGCGACGGGCGCCCCTACCCCGAGCACGGCCTCGGACCGGCCCAGTGGGCCGGTCTCGCGCCGCGCCAGGTGCGCCTGGCCGACCTCGTGACGACCAAGCGCACCCTCGACCTCGACGCCCTGCTCGACGAGCAGTCGACGTTCTACGGCGACCTGTTCGCCCACGTCGTGCGGTGGGGCGGGCAGTACTACCTCGAGGATGGACTCCACCGGGCCCTGCGTACGGCGCTCCACGGTCGCGCCGTCCTCCACGCCCGCGTCCTCGATCTCGACGACCTCGGGTGGGCCGACAGACTGTCCGGCACGACGACGGGGGGAGCACGACGGTGAGCATGTTGTCCGGAACGGTGCTCGGCCCGAGCGGCGATGGCCCGCGGCGGCGCCACCCGGTGGCGACCGGGGTCCTCGTCCTGCTGATGATGGCGGTGCTCTTCGGAGCGACGTACGGTGCCGTACGACTCCTCAAGGGCGGCGGCGGCGGCACCCCCGCTGCCAGCGGCTCGAGCCCGGGCCCGTGCGTGACCACCACCGTTCGTCCCGGCCTGGTGCTGCCCAAGCCCGCGACCGTGACGGCCAACGTCTACAACGCCACGACGCGCGCCGGGCTGGCCAAGCGCACCGCGACAGACCTCAAGACCCGTGGCTTCGGCATCGGCACCATCGCCAACGACCCGCTCGGTAAGGCCGTCGCCGGGGTGGCCGAGATCCGCTACGGCACCGCGGGCAAGGACAACGCGACGCTCATGCGCTTCTACGTGATCGGCGCGACGCTCGTCCTGGACAAGCGCACCGATGCCACCATCGACGTCGTGATCGGCGAGAAGTTCACGACGGTGACACCACAGAAGACGGTCACGGCCGCGCTCGCGAAGCCGGTGCCGCTGGCCACCGGCTCCGGGTGCGCCAGCCCCGCGCCGAAGCCTGCCACGGCGTCGGGCTCGGCCAGCGCGAAACCGTCGGTCAGCGCGAAGCCCTCGGCCTCCTGAGCCACCTCGCCCGTCGTCGGTCCATGGCGCCCGAGCTCGTCGACGCGTCGGCCAGGTCCGGGGCGCCCGAGCTCGTGGAGGTGGTGGGTGCTGCACCCGCGATCCCGGTCAGGCCACCGGGATCCACACGAGACGGAAGTCGCGTACGACGACGTCGGCCTTCTCCAGCGGGACGAACTTCGACGTGACGTTCTCTGCCTTGGCGTTCCACTCGTCGTCGAGGGCCGTGATGTCGAGGTTGAGCTGCTGCTCGAGCCCGGTGTAGGCCTGGCTGGCCGCCGCCGCCTTCTGCTGGGCCGCACCCACCTTGGCGCTCGCCGCTGACTGACGCCGCGCGTCGGCCGCCATCGAGGAGCGGCTGCGCCGTCCGCCGAGCAGGCTGCCGAGCACGCTCATCCCCGTGGCGGCGAGCCCGAAGTTCGAGTCGTACTCCATCTGCAGGGAATGCGCGTTGATCTGGGCGTCGCTGATCTTCTGGCGGATCGCCGCGAGCTTGGTCTCATACTTCGACCGCAGCGCGACCATCTCCCGGTCGGCCGCGGCATCGACCAGGGTGTGGCACCGCGCGAGGAACTGCTCGCGCGTCTCCCCCGGCCGCGAGCTGGCCTTGAGGTCGGCGTTGACGAGGATCTCGGTGCTCTTCGAGCGCACCAGCTCCTCCACGAGGGACTTCTGCATCACCGTCCAGTACGCCTTCGTCTTGGCCTCGGCGGGCACCAGCCCGTAGACGACGCCGCCGACCGGTGCGGCCGCGACGAGGTCGCGGTCGTCGTAGTCCACCGCCACGAACTGGCGCGGGTCGGGCACCTGGGTCAGCGGGATGAGGACCGCCTCGTACTCCTCGCGCGACACCACCTCGGTGCCCTCGTCGTAGGTGAGGTCGACGCGCGCGATCGCGGCCGCGCGCAGGTGCCGGCCCCCGGCGATGCCACCGACGGCCGACAGCCACGGGGTCGCGGGGTCGACGTGGGCGACCGGGATGCCGGCGGCGATGGAGGGCATCACCGGCGTCTCGTCGGCGCCCGCGGCGACAGGTGGGGCCACGGGAGCCGGCGGAGCCATGGCGACGGCCGGGGCGGGCAGTCCCGGGGCGGGCGGTGCCGAGGTGGCTGGGGACGTCTCGGTGGTGGACGCCAGCACTACTGCAGCGTCGGATGCTGTTGTGATCGGCGCGAGTGTCGGAGCAGCCGCAGGGGAGGCGCCGACCCGCATGGCCTGACCGATCTGGTCCCGCGTGAGCGGACCGCGCAGATAGCTCATCGCCCAGCGGGTCGTCATGACCTCGGGGACGTCCTTGCCAGCGCGACGCAGCAGGAACTGACGCTTGCCGAGATTGCTGATGGTGTCGCCGACGACCTTGACGTCGACTCCCCCCGCGGCACTGGAGAGACCGTCGACGAGACGGGCCTTGTCCTGCTCGGTCTGCAGCCGGCCGATCAGCCAGGTGCCGGCATTGGACAGCGCCTTGTAGTCGACGTCGACGGGGTTCTGCGTGGACAGCACGACGCCGAGCCCGAAGGCACGGGCCTGCTTGAGCAGCAGCATGATCGGCTTCTTCGTGGGCGGGTTCGCCGTCGGCGGGAGGTAGCCGGCCACCTCGTCCATGTACAGCAGGGCGCGGAGGTCGCTCGTGCCGCTCTGGCGTCGCATCCAGGTCACGAGCTTGGTGAGCACGAGCGCCGTGACGGACTGCCGTTGCTCGTCGCTGAGGTGGGCCGTCGACACGATCGCGCAGCGCGGACGGCCGTCCGGTGTACGGAGCATGGCCTCGATGTCGATGGGGTCACCGGTGAGCCAGCTCGCGAACGACGGGGACGCCAGCAGCCCGTTGATCTTCATGGCGAACGCCATGCGGTCGTTGGGCGGGAAGAAGACGTCGAGCTCGAGGACGCCGAGCTTGCGCATCGGTGGCTGCTGCACCTGCGCGAGGAGCGTGGCGAGGTCGAGGTCCTGACCCTGCGACCAGGCGTTCTGGATCAGGTTCGCGAGGAGGATGTGCTCGCGCGAGGAGAGCGGGTCGCCGGAGATGCCGATCATGCCGAGCACGCTGGTGACATAGCCGTCGATCTCATCGCTCATCACCTCGGGGTCGGTACCCGCCGGTGGTGCCTCCAGCGACCCGACGATGTTGAGCGGGCGGCCCGACTGGGAACCGGGCGTGTAGATGGTGAAGTCGACCTTCTCGCGCATGGCGGCGAGCCGCTCCGGCGTGATGCCCCAGCCTCCGAGGCCCTCGCGCCAGGCCGTCGCCTGCTGCTCGGCGAAGGCGTCCAGGTCCAGGCTCGCCTTCTGCGCGTCGCTCTCGTTCACCCACGGCCGGAAGTCGCTGCCGAGCAGCTCGGGGAAGATCAGGCAGAGGTTGGTGAGATCGCCCTTGGGGTCGATCAGCAGCGCAGGGACGCCGGCGGCGAGACACTCCTCGATGAGCACGACGCCGAGACCGGTCTTGCCCGAGCCGGTCATTCCCACGATGACGCCGTGCGTGGTGAGGTCGGCGGTGCCGACCACCGCGTTGTCGGGAGTGCGGTCACCGGTCGCGGGCTCGATGCGACCGCCAAGGAGAAGATCAGCCATGGCAGGACTCTAGGGGTGCCCGCCGGACAGCGCCGACGAAGCACCAGCCGGGCCGGCCCGCATGCCAGCCCGAGCCAAAGCCCAAGCCCAAGATCACGATGAGGGGTGCCACAACGCGGCCCCACTGCGGAGATCTTCCCTGAGGGAAGGAACGTGCAGTTGACGTGGTGGTTCTGCTCCTCGAATCGTGATCGTGGTGGTTCAGCTCGTGGTGGTGAGGTGGTCGCCGAGCTCGACGACGGTGGCGACGAACGCATCGACGAGGGCAGTCGTCGTCCGGGCGTTGATGAAGCAGGGGCGCAGGGCATAGGCGCCGTGGACCCGGGTGGAGCTCGGGACGAACGCTGTGTCGCGGTGCAGCCGCCGCAGGATCTCGGCATTGAGGGCGTCCACGTCGTGGCGCTCGGTGGTGCCGTCGGTCGTGGTGCCGTCGGCCGTGCTGCCGGGTGGCTGGGGGACGTAGCGGAAGCAGCAGATCGACAGGACGGGGTCGAGGAGGAGCTCGAGGCGAGGGTGCGCGCGGACGAGGTCGGCGACGTGGCGGGCGTGGTCGTCGTCCTGCCGGATCCGCGCGGCGACGCCCTCACGACCGAGCTCGCGCAGGATGCTCCACACGACGACGCCCCGCGACGGCGCGGAGAGCTCGACGCCGTAGTCGGCGTACGGGACGCCCATGTCGTCGAACGTGCTCTCGGGCTCGCGGCCGTCGCCGGACCCGGTCTCGAGGTACGCCGCCGGCTCCTGGGTGAACGCCCGGTGCAGGATCGCCCGGTCCCGGACGAACGTGGCCGCCACTCCGACCGGGGCGCCGAGCCATTTGTGCGGGTCGACGATCGCGGAGTCCGCGAGCTCGAGACCGTCGTACAGGGGGGCGACCCGCTCGTCGAGGATCCCCGGCAGCCCGTACGCGCCGTCGACGTGGAACCAGACGCCGTAGCGGCGGGCGATCTCACCGAGCTCGCGGAGGGGGTCGATGGAGCCGGTGTTCGTCGTGCCCGTCGTCGCGACGACCGCGACGGGCAGCACCCCTGCGGCGAGATCCTCCTCGATCGCGCGGGCAAGGAGGTGCGGGCGCATCCGCACGTGGTCGTCGGTTCCGATGTGGCGGACGTTCGCCCGGCCGATGCCCAGGACGCCGGCGGACCGTTGCACGGTGTGGTGGGTCTCTGCCGAGGCGTAGATCGCGGCGCTCACCCCGCCGAGCCCGTCGTTCGCCGGGTCGATCCCCCGCTGCTCGAACGCCCACTGCCGGGCGGCGCCGAGTGCGACGAGGTTCGCCACCGACCCGCCGCTGGAGTACACGCCCTTCATGTGCCGACCGAGCCCGCAGAGGTCGGCGAGCCAGTCGAGCGAGAGCTCCTCGAGCAGGTTGAAGGCCTGGATCCCGTAGCGCTGCGGGGCTGCCACCGAGGCGGCCGTCGCCGCCACGAGCGGCACGGTCGTCGGCCCGTTGGTGATCCAGCCCCAGAACGCCGGCGACATCAGTTGCTCGCCGTTGGGTACGACGACGACGGCGAGCTCGGTCAGCACGGCGTCGGCGCCGATCCCGCGCTCGGGCAGGTCACGCATGAGTGCGTCGGTCCACTGCGTCCGACGGCGTACGGCGTCGCCGGCGTCGGATGCGATCGAGGCGTCGAGCGCCGCTCCGATCCGGCCGAGCCGCTGGCCGAAGTCGTCGACGAGCGGCTGGTGCACCGGGTGGTCAGAGGGGTCGGTCGGCACGGGGTCCTCGCTCGTCGGGAGATGGCTCTCGTTTGCTATCACGCCGCGCCGGGCCGCGTAGGGCACTTCGTGCGCTCGATCGGGCAGGGGCCCGCATGCTGATCCTCAGTGCCGGGCCGACTTCTGCTCATGGGCCTCGGCAAGAAGTTCGGCCGTCAGGTCGGGCAGCGCACTCGCCAGAACCACCCGGACTCCGCTGATCCGCTTCCCCCACCACAGAGTGGAACATCCGGGAGGGGAGTCGGCGAGCACCTCCTCGACCGAATCAGGACTGAGCATCACGTTGAGGTGCTCGTCGTCGGGAAGCGTGGCGAAGATGCGCCCACGGACCCGGAACGACGCGCGGTCATGATGGGGCTCCTCCGACGCGTCGGGCAAGGACAGGGCCAGCTGACGTACGTGAGCGACCGACAACAACCGCACCATCCCCTCTCTCGCCCTGCGACTGAACCGACGACGACGGAGTCACTGGGCCGGCGGTCGCGGCTTGAAACGGCGAACCTCCTGGGGCCAACCGCACGCTTTCGCGATCTTGCCGGCCCATATCGCGGCGGCCTCGACGCCGGCGACGTCCACCACGGTGAGCCCGCCCAGGAACTCCCCGGCGTCGGCCACCGGCCCGTCGGTGAACGTCAGCGTGCCACTGGTCGCGTCCGCGCTGAAGGCCACGTCGACGTCCTCCTCGAGGCCCCCGGCGAACACGAACACACCTGCCGCCTTCATCTCCTCGACGACCGCCATGGCAAGCGGCCCCCGTCCGCGGAACCACTCCTCGGTGTGGTCACCGACCCACTGCTGGTTGAAGTAGATGAGGTACTCGGTCATGGCTGCTCCTCCTGCCCTGGCGGACCCGGTGTCCAGCGGCACCTCCTCCACGGACGGCGAAAGGTGAGAACGAGACGATTATGCGGCCCTCGGCGCTGTCTCCGGGTAGCTGCTCGCGAACGAGACGGACCCGCTCACACCCGGGCACACCTCGAGGCTGCTGCACTGAGGTCCGCCGTCCCACGACACTTCCCATCATGCAGCCAAACCCACTCGCGACCTCGAGCTCCCGGTGCTGTCCGACGGCGTCGTGCGGTGACGACCCTTCGCGCCGCCGGGCGCGGCCGCGCTGGCGGAGGTCTGGAGAGTCCCCACGATCCGGGCGCGCGACACGGTCCCAGAACCGTCGGAGCCCGCTGCGCTGAAGTGGATCAGCTGGGCACGGGGACAGGCCAGCGCGGCCTGCCGGGTTGCGCCGGCGTTCCGGGGTCGCCAGTGTGCTGCTCGCTTGCTCCGGCTTGCCGCGACCTTCTCCTTCGGCCGAGGCTCGGTCCGCGTCCAGGCCGAGTGCGAAGCCGACAACGAGCCGAGCCTGCCTAGCGTCCGGTCCGCGGGGGTCGGCACGAGGGCACGCTTCGTTCCTCCCTCGTCCCGAACACGGGGACGCATGCGGATGCCGAGATGTTCGGGCTGCTGGCTGATGGCCCGGCAAGCGCGCCCGCAGTCCGCTCGCCTGGCGGAGCGACACACTCTCGGGGCGGATCGGTCCTTACCGCACAGTCCCTTGACGGGGCAGACTGACGACGAACTCGTCGGCCCACCTGGGAGGTTCGTCATGCTCGGATCGGCCAGTCTCGTCGCCTTCGCGCCCGCGACGGACCTTGCGCGCTCCCGTGAGTTCTACCGAGACGTCCTGGGGTTGCACCTGGTGGAGGAGAACCCCTACGCCTGCGTCTTCTCCACAGGAGAAGGAACTCTGCGCGTTGTTCCCGTCGAGGCACACGTTCCGACCGGGTACACCGTCGTCGGCTGGGTCGTGCCAGAGATCGACGAGACAGTACGGGCGCTCGGGGACGCGGGAGTTGCCCTCACCAGGTACGAGGGCATGGGACAGGACGAGATCGGCATCTGGACGACTCCCGACGGAGGCAAGGTCGCCTGGTTCACCGACCCTGACCGAAACGTCCTCTCCGTGACGCAACTGACCTCGCAGGCAAAGCGCATGAGCATCTACGCCGACTACTGGGCCGCGACGGAGGCGCGTGACTGGGACCGGCTGGCTTCGTTGGTGTCTGACGGCATCGTGGGCACGTGGCCCCAGACCCGCGAGCGCTGCGTGGGACGGGAGGCGCTCGTGCGGTTCATGGCGGCCTATCCCGGCGACTGGCACCTCGTGCTCCAGGCACAGCACGTCGACGACGCCGGCGCAGCCACGCGCATCGCGTTCGCCACCGACGGCGAGACGATGGCCGGTCTCACCTTCTTCACCAGCGACAGCAACGGCCTCATCGACTCGTTCATCGAGTTCTGGCCTGAGCCCTACGACCCGCCGAGCAACCGCACCGGGCTCCTCGACCGATACTGACGGCCACGCGCGAGAGCGAGCTGGGCACCTCGGCACGGTCTGCTTGCCAGCGGGCCCAAGAGGATCCAGCGGGCAGCCACCAATGAGGACGTCGAGGCGATGGCGCACGTGCACGTCGACCCGGTGCGCCCCGCACACTGCCGAGCGACCCCTCGCCGAGCCAGGCCATCACCTCCTGCTAGCGCTGGTCGACGAGGCCGCAGCCGGGTTCGTGTCGGGGGTCGAGACCACGCACCCGGACAGGGGCACGGAGATGTTCCGCTAGGAACCTGCGGTAGACGACGCCCACCAGCGCCAGGGCATCGCGACCGCGCTCGTCCGGGCGTTGGCACACCTGGCCCGCGAGCACGGCTGCTACGGCATGCGGGTCCTGACCGACCACGACAACGCCGTGGCGCTCGCGACGTACCGTTCCGCGGCCGGCCATGAACCGACGACGAAGCGCCATGATCTCGTGGACCTTCGAGCCGACGCCCTAGGCAGCGTCAGGTCGTCGGAAGCGCGGCCAGTACGTCGCTCACGAGCTTGCACCCCGCGAACTGGGTGCCGTCGAACGTCCAACCGAGTCGGACGATCACTGCGTCGCGGGAGGGCACCATCGCGACGATCTGGCCCCAGTGTCCTTCCATGGCGATCGCGTCAGCGGGCACTCCCGGGTAGGCCTTGCACTCCCCCGCTTGCGGATCACCGATGAGCCAGGTCTGGGCGCCGTACCCGTGGCCGTCGCCCTGCGCGAGCGACGGCGTGGTGGCGTACTTCCGCCATCCGGGCGGAAGCACTGGCGAGCCGCCCCACTTCCCGTCCTGGAGCATGAGCTCACCGAGGCGCGCCCAGTCACGGATGTCGGCCCAGAGGTAGGACGAGCCCGCCTGGGTACCCGCGGTGTCGGTCTCCAGGGTCGCGGAGCTGACCCCGATGGGGCCGAGCAGTGCACTGGTGGTGTAGTCCCAGTACTCCTGATCGGTCGCGAACTGCCCGCGAGTCACCGCCGCGAGGATGTTGGCCGTGGCGCTCAGGTAGTCCCAGTGCGTGCCGGCCGGATGTGCGGCGGGGTGACCGGCTGCCCAGCCGGACATGTCCCCTTCGCCGTACAGCATCTGCACGACATCGCCCGTGACGCTGTAGCTCTCCTCGTTGGCCAGGCCGTCGCGCATGTAGAGAAGGTCCGCGACAGTGATCTTCTTTCGGTCATCTGCCTCCCATTGCGCAACCCAGGAAGGCTCTCGTCCGGGCTTGAACGCATCGACCACTGGCGTGCTCAGGTCCAGACCGTCCTCGTGCGCCTTCTTCCAGAGCATCATCGCGCCGACGGTCTTGGTCATCGACCAGCCGTGCAGGGGCGTGCCCGGCGCGAAGCCGGGCGCGTCCTTGGCGATGAGCAGGCGGCCATCGTGAACGACGGCGACACCACGGGCGTTGGCAAGCAGGGGGTCGCCCGAACCGACGAACGCTGCGTCGACAGCCTTCTGCAGAGCAGGTGCGTCGACGCCCACGCCCCAGCCAGCCACGGGGATCGTCGCGTCACCCGCAGGCCACGGATCAGCGCGCAGCGGGGCAGGAGCGAACGTCTTCGCGCTCGGCTGCGGGTCGGCGTCCAGCACGCAGCCACGCTGGTCGAGCAATGCTGCGCGACGAGACACGACTCCGAGGAACCGTGCCGTGACGGTCTTGTTGTCCTCGTCGATAGACGTCGACACGACGCCGAGGGCAGGGCTCGCGGGCAGCACGTCCTGCGCCATGAGCGTCGCTGCGGAGTCGTTGCGCCCGGCAACGAAGTGCGTCGAGCACACCGTCTTCGCCGCCAAGCCGGCCGCGTTCTGCGGGATGTGCAGATAGAGCGCCACGCCAAAGGCAACGGCGACGAGCACCACGACAAGACTCACGACGGTGATGAGGGTGCGCGCGACCCACTGCTTGCCCGTTGCCATGACCCGTCCTCCGCATGGTTGCCATGGCCGGACGCTGACTGCCACGGCCGAACCCAGTGTGCCGCCTGCCCCACCCAAAGCGGTGAAGCGACGCACGTCGGTGGTGAAGGGGACGGACGGCGTTGCGGTGGTTCCACGTCAGTCCGTGCTCACTCGCAAGCAACCGATCCGGGGCAGGTCGAACGCACGTCGGGCTCGGTCGACTGGCCACTGAGTGGTCCACCCGATTGCGGAGTCGGAGGGTGGATCGGCCCTACAACGCCCACCAGGAGGGGTACCGGCGCGTGCGCGGCGCAGGTATGCCTGGAGTGGTCACCATTCGAGTTCCCACGACCTGCGACCAGGCAGTGCCACGTTCGATAGCGCCGACAGAGGTCACTGGATGCCGGATGCCGGATGCCCGAACGCGACCGACGGGCTGCGCGGGAGGTAGCCGAGTTCGCCCGGCGGGTGAGGTGTTCGCCGGACTCGGCCGAGCACTGGGCGTTGGCTCTGGACCCGATCGAGGCCAGCGACCTGGTCGCGCCGACCGCGCCCGGGGATGCCCTGGCCGCGTTGGCGTCGGCGGACCGGGTCCGTGCATGTCGCGGCGGGTCGGCGGCTGGCTGCGGTCGTGACGATCGCCGGGGTGACAGCGCCGGTGGCGGCCCTTCGACTCCACAGATCACGCCAGCTCCACGAGCGACTGTCCTTCGCCGGCGCCTACGAGGACACGGACCTGGTCATCTCGCGTGAGGACGGCCACCCGCTCCACCCCAAGGCCCTGTCCTATCGCTTCGAACGCTGGGTCACTCAGCTC
>JBBRAQ010000049.1:0-26218 GCA_038206635.1 Candidatus Nanopelagicales bacterium
GACGACGCGTCGCCGTATGTCGACGCCCGGCTGCCCGACGGCACCCGCCTCCACGCCGTGCTGGCGCCGGTCGCGGTGTCCGGCACGTGCCTGTCGCTGCGCGTCCCCCGTCGCCAGGCCTTCACCCTGGCCGACCTTGCCGACGCCGGGTCGATCCCGGCCGAGGTGGTGCCGTGGATCCGAGCCGTGATCGAGGCGCGGCTCGCGCTGCTCATCACCGGTGGCACGGGAACCGGCAAGACCACGTGGCTCTCCACGCTGCTCGGTGTCTGCGACCCGAGCGATCGCATCGTCGTCGTGGAGGACTCCGCGGAGCTCACGCCGGACCATCCCCACGTCGTCCGGCTCGAGGCGCGGCCGCCCAACATCGAGGGGGCCGGGGCGATCGTCCTGCGCGACCTGGTCCGTCAGTCGCTGCGCATGCGCCCCGACCGGATCGTCGTCGGCGAGGTGCGCGGAGCCGAGATCGTCGATCTGCTGGCGGCGCTCAACACCGGTCACGAGGGCGGCTGCGCCACCGTGCACGCCAACACCGCCGAAGACGTCCCGGCCAGGCTCGAGTCCCTCGCGCTGGCCGCCGGCCTCGACCGTGCCGCCGTGCACGCGCAGATCGCCGCAGGCCTCGACGTCGTGATCCATCTGGTACGAGACCGCGACGGCCGGCGCCGGTGGTCGTCGTTGTCGGTCGCGGTACGGCGGCGCGGGTGGACGGTCCTCGTCGACGCGCTGACCTGGCCGCATCGCGACTCCCCGGTCGAGGAGGGCCCGGGCCTGGAGCGACTGGTCCGACGTCTGGGATCCTTTGCGCCGCAGCGGATCGGCGACTCGGGATGACCTCGGTGCTGGCCCTGCCGGCCCTCCTCAGCGTGCTCGCCGTGCTCCTCGTCTGGCCGCCGTCGCTCCCGATGCTGGGACGGGCCTGGCCGCGGGCCCGTCCCGTCAGGCCGCAGCGGGAGTCCGCTCGACGCGCAGCGGAGCTGGAGTGGGTGGAGGCTCTGGGCGCGGAGGTGAGGGCCGGCCGCGACCCGTCCTCGGCCCTCGTCGCCGCGTCGTCCTCCGTCCCGGTGTGCCCGCGTGCGCTCGCCGCCGCGCGCGGCGGCGGATCCGTCGTCGCGGCTCTGCGTCTCGACGGTGCGCGGTCGGACCTCGTGCGCGGTGTTGCCGCGTGCTGGGAGGTGGCGGAGGGGTCCGGGGCTGGTCTCGCCGCATCGCTCGCGACCCTCGCCGACGCCGCCCGCGAGACCGAGCGGGTCCGTCGCGAGCTGCAGGCCGGGCTCGCCGAGCCGCGCGCTACGGCCGTCGTCCTCACCGCCCTGCCGCTCGTCGGCCTGGCCCTCGGGTCGATGCTCGGTGCCGACCCGCTGCGCTGGCTGCTCGGATCGTCGGCCGGGCTCCTGGTGCTGGGGGCCGGGCTGGTGCTCGAGGCCGCCGGAGCCGCGTGGGTCTGGCGGATCACGTCCTCGCTCGAGTCCGACCTGTGAGCCCGGTGCTGCTGGCGTTCCTCACGGTCGTGGCGGTGCTCCTCCTGCTCCCGACCCCGCCTCGCGCGGCGCGGGTCCGAGGCTCGACGCCGCGACGCCGCGTCCCTCGTCCCGGGGCGCGTGCGGCCGCGTCGGTGGTCGCCGCCGGCGCCACCCTCCTCGTCGGCGGTAGTCCAGGGATGGTCGTCGGGCTGAGCCTCGCGGTGGCGACGTTGGCCGTCCTCCCGCGGCTCGAGCCCGCCGGACGCCGCCGCGACCGCGATCGGCTCGAACGACGGGTGCCGCTCGCCGTCGACCTCGTGGCTGCCTGCTTGGCGTCGGGGGCGGGCCTCGAGGCGTCCCTCGACGCCGCGGCGCGCGCCGTGGGCGAACCCGCGTCCAGGATCCTGCGCGGAGCGACGAGCGCCCTCCGGCTCGGCGCCGACCCTGCCGTCGTCTGGCTCGAGGTCGCGGAGCACGAGGCCCTCGGCGGTCTCGCCCGTGCGGTGTCGCGGTCTCAGGAGACGGGCGCGCCGCTCGCGGACCTCCTGCCGCGCGTCGCCGACCAGGCCCGGGCCGCGCACCGGGCTCGGGTGGAGACACGCGTGCGCACCGCTGCGGTACGGCTCACGGCCCCGCTGGGGGTGGCGTTCCTGCCGGCGTTCGTGCTGCTCGGTGTCGTGCCCGTCGTCGCGTCCTGGGTCGGGGTCCTGTTCTGAGGCCTGGTGCCGTGCTCGCCCCCGTCGGCTGGTCGTCCCCAGGCGACGGGGGCGCGCCGTCGTCCCCAGGTCGGGCGCTCGTGGTCGTCGTGCTGCCGAGCGATCGGTGCACCGTTCGGCCGTCGGCGACCGTCGCCGGCACCTGATCGCGAGGAGGGTCACGTGACCCGTCGTCTGTCCGCCCGTTTCACCGCACCGCTGCACGCCTACCGCATCGGTGTTCGAACCTCCGACACCGGCGCCGCCACCGCCGAGTACGCCGTCGTCACCGTGGCCGCTGCCGGGCTCGGCGGCATCCTGATCAAGCTCCTCACCAGTGACTGGTTCATGTCGGTCCTCAAGACGATCTTCGAGTGGGTCGTCAAGGTGGCGTTGTCCTTCTTCGGCGTCGGCAGTTGACCTCGATCCTGGGCGTCCCGGTCGGCTCACGCCGGCCGGGACGCCGGCCCGGAGGCTTCTGGAGGGCCCTACGTCCGGCGTCCACCGGCCGCGACGCCGGTGCCGTGACGGTCGAGGCGGCGTTCGCCCTGATCGGGATGGTCACCGTCGTCCTGGCCCTCGGGTGGTGCCTGGGCCTCCTCGGCGCCCAGGCGGCCGTGGGTGATGCGGCCCGGGCCGCGGTCCGTGCTGCGGCCCGGGGCGAAGCCCCCTCCGCCGTCCGCGACGAGGCGCGGCGGCTGGTGCCCGGGGCCGACGTCGACATCCGGGTCGAGGGTGATCACGTCGTCGTCGAGGTTGCCCGGTCGGTGTCGCCTCCCGGCGCGCTCGCCCGCTGGGGCGCCGTGCACCTGCACGCCGAGGCTGTCGCGCTCCTCGAGAGCCCGGCATGACCCGCCGTCCGGTGTGCGAGGACGGTGCGGCGATCGTCTGGTCGATGCTGCTCTCGAGCGTCCTCGTGCTCGTGCTCGTGCTCGGGGCCGTGGTGGCAGACCTGCTCGCCGCGCGGCAGCGGGCGGCCGCCGCCGCCGATCTCGGTGCCCTGGCCGGCGCGCCGGCCGCCGCTCACTCCGACGCCGACGCGTGCCGCGCCGCGGCCTTCGTCGTGCGCGCGAACGGCGCCTCCCTGCGCGGCTGCTCCGTCGCCGACGGCGAGGTCACGGTGATGGCCTCGGCCCGTCCTCGCGGGCCGTGGTCGCGCTGGCTCGCCACGGTCCTCGGCGGCGCGCCCGAGCCAGGGGCGTCCGCGCGCGCCGGCCTGCGGTGACGCCGGTACCCACTCCTCCGCGCCTGCATCGACCCGGCGTTCAGGGGCCGGAGGCCTCCGGTGCGCTGTCGCCGCTCGCCGCGTCGGGTCCGGCGCCGCTGACGGTTACCAACGGGGTGCGGATCGCGTCGAGGAGGACTTCACCGGCCTCGACGCGGGCGCCCGGCCACACCACGCAGCGCGTGATCAACCCGTCGACCAGGGCCGAGGGGTCGATCACGCTCGCCCCGCCGGACACGTGCAGGTTGGCGCGCAGGTAGTCCGCCGCTGTGCCGCAGTCGATGGAGGTCCCACGAGCCTCGACGAACTCCAGGGCCCCCGCCTCGAACGCCGGCTGCCAGACGAGCCGGTAGAGGCCGCACGGCGCGTCGGGGAGCCGGACGACGTCGCGGGCGGGGAGCAGGCTCACGCCGAGGAACCGTCGATGGCCGAAGTCGCTGGCCCTGGGCTCGGTGCGCACGAGCAGGCGCGGGTGCTCGCCGCTCCAGCCTTCGAGCAGGAGCGCCAGGTCGTCGTCGAGGAAGGAGTCGGCATTGTGGACGAGCACGTGGCGCCCGCCGAGCCACGGCCGGAGCCGGCCCAGGGCTCCCGCCGTCCCGAGCCGCTCGCCCTCCTCGACCGAGGTGTGCGCGCGGGGAGCCACGTGCTCGAGGAGCATCGGTGCCGAGCCATGCACGTTGACGGCCAGCCCCCCGGCGTAGGGCGCGACCCGGTGCAGCGCCCAGTCGACGAGCGGCACGTTGCCGATGGGGCACATGGCCTTGGGCCGCTCGAAGGTCAACGGTCGAAGCCGCGTCCCGGCGCCGGCGGCGAGCACGACTCCGGCGAGGTCGTCGGGGGACACGGTCACGGGGTCGAGCCTCCCAGCAGCCCCGCGCCCCCCGTAGAGGTGGTGTCACCGCGAGGGTGGGCCGTCCCTGACGCCACGTCTGCGGGGGTCTCGGTACTGCCCGAGAGCAGGACGTCGAGGAGGCGGACGGCGCCGGCCTTGTCGAGGGGGTTGTTGCCGTTGCCGCACTTGGGAGACTGCACGCACGACGGGCAGCCGTCGCGGCACTCGCAGGCCGCGATCGCGTCGCGGGTGGCCGTGAGCCAGGTGCGCGCCGCGGCGTAGCCGCGCTCGGCGAAGCCCGCGCCACCGGGATGACCGTCGTAGACGAACACCGTGGCGCGGCCGGTGTCGGGGTGCAGCGCGGTCGAGACGCCGCCGATGTCCCAGCGGTCGCACGTCGCGACCAGCGGCAGCAGGCCGATCGACGCGTGCTCGGCGGCATGTGCAGCTCCGGGCACGTCGAGGTCGTCGAGACCGGCGGCGAGCAGCTGCTCGGGCGACACCGTCCACCACACGGCCTGCGTCCGCAGGTGGCGCGGCGGCAGGTCGAGCGGCTCCTCGCCGAGCACGGTCCCGGTGAGGTAGCGACGCCGGAGGTAGGCCACGACCTGGTTGGTCACCTCCACGTGCCCGTGTACGAGATCCGCTGCGCCCCATGGGGTTCGCGCGATCTCGTCGACGATCCGGATGTCGGTCGTGTCGCGTGCCGACGTCGTCCAGTCGACGTCCTCGCGGTGCGCGACGGCGACCGCGTCGTCAAGGTCGAAGTGGTCGACGACGTACGTCGCGCCCTGGTGCACGTAGACCGCACCGGTGTGCACGGTGGTGTGCGCCGCGCCCGGGTCGACCGTGCCGAGCATCCGCCCGGTCTCGTCCTCGACGACACGCACCATCCCACCGCCCATGCCGCGCAGGTCGGCGAGGTCGCTGGCGCGTTCGCGCCGGGTCCAGTACCAGCCGACCGGCCTGGCCCGCAGCAGTCCGCGCTCCACGAGGGACTCCACGACGGCCCTGGTCGACGGGCCGAACATGGGCAGGTCGTCCTCGGCCAGCGGCAGCTCGGCCGCCGCCGCGCACAGGTGCGGTCCGAGGACATAGGGGTTCGTCGGGTCGCACACCGTGGCCTCGACGCCGGCGCCGAACACGGACTCGGGGTGGTGCACGAGGTAGGTGTCGAGCGGGTCGTCGCGAGCGATCAGCACAGCGAGGGCGTCGCCGCCGGACCGCCCGGCCCGTCCGGCCTGCTGCCAGAGGGAGGAACGGGTGCCGGGCCAGCCGCAGAGCAGGACGGCGTCGAGGCCGGTGACGTCGACTCCGAGCTCGAGGGCGCTCGTGGCCGCGACGCCGAGCAGCCGTCCGTCGCGCAGGGCCGCCTCGAGGGCTCGGCGCTCCTCGGGCAGGTAGCCGGCGCGGTAGGCCGCCACGCGGTGCGCGAGGTCCGGGTCGACCTCGGCGAGGGTGTCGCGCGCGGTCATCGCGACGGCCTCGGCCCCGCGGCGCGAGCGCACGAACGCGAGGGTGCGCACGCCCTCCACGACCAGGTCGGTGAGCAGCGAGGCGGTCTCGGCCGTCGCTGTGCGCCGTGTCGGCGCGTCGTTCTCCCCGCCGTGGTCGGTGAGCGGCGGCTCCCACAGGGCGAACGACGTCGCACCGCGGGGCGAGGCGTCCTCGCTGACGGCCTCGACCGGCAGGCCCACGAGCCGGGACGCCGAGCCGGCCGGGTCACCGGACGTGGCCGACGCCAGCACGAACGTCGGGGTCGAGCCGTACCTCGCTGCCACCCGCTGGAGGCGGCGCAGCACGTTGGCCACGTGCGACCCGAACACGCCGCGGTACACGTGGCACTCGTCGATGACGACGTACTCGAGGGCGCGGAGGAACGACGCCCAGCGCTGGTGGCCCGGGAGCATCGAGCGGTGCAGCAGGTCGGGGTTCGACAGCACGTACCCGGCGTGCGCCCGGACCCACTCGCGTTCCTCGTCGGGGGTGTCTCCGTCGTACGCCGACACCCTCAGCGAGCCGACGCCGAGGTCCTCGATGGAGCGCCACTGGTCGTGGGCCAGGGCCTTGGTGGGGGCGAGGTAGAGGGCAGTCGCCCCCCGGCCGTTCGGGGCGCGCGTCCCCTCGAGCACGGCAGTGAGCGCCGGCATGAGGTACGCGAGGGACTTCCCCGACGCCGTCCCCGTCGACACGACGACGTTGCGCCCGGCGTGGGCGAGCTCGGCCGCGGCCGCCTGGTGCGCCCAGGGGAGTGCGACGCCGAGCCGGGTCCACGCGTCGCGGAGCTCGGGATCGACCCAGTCGGGCCATCCGACGGCCGTCCCGACACGTGCCGGGACCCTCTCGACGTGCAGCAGCCGGTCGTCGCGACCCGCGACGAGCCGGGCGAGGAGCTGCTGCGGGTCGGGCGGGGGCACGGGCCGATCCTCCCCGACGGGCGACGGGCCCGCCGCGCCTGTGCCAGAGTGCGGACGTGGATCTCGATGTCAGCACACGTGAAGAAGGCGGCCGGGTCGTCGTCGTGGCCATCGGCGAGGTCGATGTGTTCACCGCTCCGCAGCTCGACGCCGAGCTGAGCAGGCTCACCGCCGACGGTCGGACCGACCTCGTCGTCGACCTCTCGCGCGTGGACTTCCTCGACTCGACCGGGCTCTCGGTGCTCGTGAAGACGCTCAAGCGCGTCCGCGAGGCCGACGGTGCGCTCGACGTCGTCGTGACGGCCGAGCGGGTCGCGAAGGTCTTCCGTATCACCGGCCTCGACCAGCTCATCCCGCTGCACCCAAGCGTCGCCGACGCCCTCGCCACCTAGGACGTCGGACGCCGTGCCCGCCGCGACCCTGTCGATCCCGCCGTCCGTCGAGCACGTGCGGACGGCCCGGCTCGTCGCTGTGGCCGCTGCCCGCCGCGCTGGCCTCGAGGAGTCCGTCGTCGACGACGTGCGCCTCGCCGTCGGTGAGGCGGTCGCCCGTGCGGTGCTGCGCCACGGCACGGCCGAGATCGGCGAGGAGGTCGATGTCGTCGTCCGCGACGACGGCGCGATCTTCGAGGTCGAGGTGCACGACCGCACCGCCCCGGACGTGGGAGACGAGGACGACGGCGTCGCCCTGGCCCTCGTGCGGGTGCTCGTGCCCGGTACGCGCCTGGAGGTCCGGTCGCCCGGTACCTGCCTGACGCTCACCTGGTTGCGACCGGTCCCCGCCTGACCTTCCGCGGCCGGCTCGACCCGCCCATGGCTCGGGGTGCCGGGCCGGCCGAGGCGATGACAGCGCTTGCATGGCGTGATCGCCCCGCGGGTGTGACGGATGCCCCACCTCGGAAGCGGGTACCGCCCGTGGCGGGGGTCACACCCTGCGTAGACTCCGGCGCGATCGAGGGCCGTCCTACGCAGGCGTTCGCGGCCCCCTTCCCACGCCAAGGAGCATTGATGTCCGGGTCGTTGACCGCCGCCGTGACCGTCGTGACCATCTCGGGCGGGAACCTCACCCTGGTCGCCATCGTGGGGCTGGTCGCACTGGCCGCCCTCGGTGTCGCCTGGGTTCTCGCCCGTGAGGTCCTCGCCGCCGGTGAGGGCACCGAGAAGATGCAGGAGATCGCCGGAGCGGTCCAGGAAGGCGCGGCCGCCTACCTGTCGCGCCAGTTCCGCACCCTCTCCGTCTTCGCCGCCATCGTCTTCTTCCTGCTGCTGTTCCTGCCCGCTGATGACTGGTGGCTGCGCGGCAGCCGCTCGGCGTTCTTCCTCATCGGTGCTGTGTTCTCCGCCATCACCGGCTACACCGGCATGTGGCTCGCGGTCCGCGGCAACGTCCGCGTCGCCGCCGCGGCCAACGAGAGCGGCGAGCTGACCGCCATGAAGCTCGCCTTCCGCACCGGTGGCGTGGCGGGCATGTTCACCGTGGGCCTCGGCCTCTTCGGCGCTGCCAGCGTCGTCCTGATCTACAAGGGCGACGCCCCCACCGTGCTCGAGGGCTTCGGCTTCGGCGCGGCCCTGCTCGCCATGTTCATGCGTGTCGGTGGCGGAATCTTCACCAAGGCCGCCGACGTGGGCGCCGACCTCGTCGGCAAGGTCGAGCAGGGCATCCCGGAGGACGACCCGCGCAACGCCGCCACGATCGCCGACAACGTCGGTGACAACGTCGGAGACTGCGCCGGGATGGCGGCCGACCTCTTCGAGTCCTACGCCGTGACCCTCGTGGCCGCGCTGATCCTGGGCAAGGCGGCGTTCGGGAACGCGGGCCTCGTCTACCCGTTGCTCGTGCCGGCCATCGGCGTCATCACCGCCGTCATCGGCATCTTCGCCGTGGCCCCGCGCCCCGGCGACCGCTCGGGCATGACCGCCATCTCGCGCGGCTTCTTCATCTCCGCCGGCGTGTCGATCGTGCTGGTCACGGCGATGACGTTCATCTACCTGCCCGACAACCTGACCAAGTTCACCGGCGTCGTCACCGACAACCTCGGCCTGGTCAGCATCACGACATTCAACCCGCGCCTGCTCGCGATCGGCTCGGTGCTCATCGGAATCGCCCTCGCCGCGGCGATCCAGCAGCTCACTGGCTACTTCACCGAGACCAACCGCAAGCCGGTCGACGACGTCTCGAAGTCCTCGCTCACCGGCCCGGCCACGGTCATCCTCGCCGGCGTCTCCCTCGGCCTCGAGTCGGCGGTCTACTCCGCACTGCTCATCGCCTCGGCCGTGTACGGCGCGTTCCTCCTCGGTCAGGGCTCGGTCGTGCTCTCGCTCTTCGCGATCGCACTCGCCGGCTGCGGCCTGCTCACCACCGTCGGCGTCATCGTCTCGATGGACACCTTCGGCCCCGTGTCCGACAACGCGCAGGGCATCGCGGAGATGTCGGGCGACGTCACCGAGGAGGGCGCCCAGGTGCTCACCCGGCTCGACGCCGTCGGCAACACCACGAAGGCGATCACCAAGGGCATCGCGATCGCGACCGCCGTCCTGGCCGCCACGGCGTTGTTCGGCGCGTTCCGCGACACGGTGACCGCGGCGGTGACGACGCTGTCGCGGGCCGATATCTCGAACATGCCGAACGCCTACGACAGCCTGCAGTACGCCGGCATCCTCAACATCGCCGACCCGCAGAACCTCGTCGGGCTCATCATCGGCGCGTCCGTGGTGTTCCTGTTCTCGGGCCTGGCCATCAACGCGGTCTCGCGTGCAGCCGGTGCCGTGATCTTCGAGGTGCGTCGCCAGTTCCGCGAGCACCCCGGGATCATGGACTACACCGAGAAGCCGGAGTACGGCAAGGTCGTCGACATCGTCACCCGTGACTCGCTCCGTGAGCTGGTCACCCCGGGTCTGCTCGCGGTGCTCACCCCGATCGCCGTCGGCTTCGCCCTCGGCATCGGCGCCCTCGGCGCCTACCTCGCGGGCACGATCGCCACCGGCGCACTGATGGCCGTGTTCCTGTCCAACTCCGGTGGGGCCTGGGACAACGCCAAGAAGTTCGTCGAGGACGGCAACTTCGGCGGCAAGGGCTCCGAGGCGCACACGGCCACGGTCGTCGGCGACACCGTCGGCGATCCGTTCAAGGACACCGCCGGCCCGGCCATCAACCCGCTGATCAAGGTGATGAACCTCGTCGCGCTGCTCGTAGCGCCCGCGGTCGTCACGCTGACGCTCCAGGGCAACCCGCTCCGCTACGGCATCGCGCTCGTCGCGGTGGCCATCGTCGCGGGCGCGGTCGTGGTGTCGAGCCGCCGGCCGATCGCCGTCGGCGACGACCCCCGCATGAACGAGGTCGTCGACCACCCCGTCGACGTCTGAAGCACCACTGACGATGTGGCCCCGGAGGAACCTTCCTCCGGGGCCACATCGTCATAGGGAGTGCGACACCGCGCCGGGCGGTGGTCCATGATCGGGATCATGGACGACGTCGACCGCCCCGCCGCCGCGCGAGTGCGCGAGAGCTTCCTCGACGCGGGGTTCACCGCTGACGGCCTCCTCTCGCTGCTGGGTGCCTCGGCGTACGCCGCCCTCGGACGCGACGAGGGCGTGCCTGCGCGGCGGGCGCTGCAGGACCGGCACGGCGCCGACGCCGAGCTCGTGCGCCTGTTCGTCCTGGGCGAGCGGGTTCCTCGTGCGGACGCCGCCAAGCACCTACCCCTCGACGACCTGGTGTCCCTCGGCCTCGTGGGCGGTGCCTCGCAGGTGCGCGCGCTGGTCGACGTCCGGCCCTACGGCGAGAGCGACACCGACTGGTACGTCGTCAGCGACCATGGCCCGGACTCCGCGGGGCGCCCCATCGAGGAGGTCGCGGCCGATCACGTGCTCGGCGTCGGTGGTGCATCGCTGACGCTGGCGCGCATCACGCCACGCGACCCGGTCGAGCGGGCGCTCGACCTCGGCACCGGGTGCGGCGTCCAGTCACTGCACCTGGGACGGCACGCGAGCCACGTCGTGGCGACCGACCGCAACCGCCGGGCGCTCCGGCTCGCCGGCGTCAGCGCTGCGCTGTCCGGGCAGGAGTGGGACCTGCGCGAGGGGTCGCTGTTCGAGCCCGTCGGTGGCGAGACCTTCGATCTGGTCGTGTCCAACCCGCCCTTCGTCATCTCACCGGGCCACCGCTACACCTACCGCGACGCCGGCCTGCCCGCCGACGACCTGGGCCGGCTGCTCGTCCAGCAGTCGCCCGCACGGCTCAACGACGGTGGCACCGCCGTCGTCCTGGCCAACTGGCTCCACGTCCGCGGGGAGGACTGGCGCGAGCGCGTCGCCGGCTGGGTCGCCTCCACCGGGTGCGACGCATGGGTGGCCCAGCGCGAGGTGCAGGACCCCGCCGAGTACGTCGGGCTCTGGCTCCGCGACGCCGGTGGTCACGTCGAGGACCCCGAGGCGCGCGTCGAGCACGACCGGCGCTACTCCGAGTGGCTCGACGCGTTCCGGTCGATGAACGCCGAGGGGATCGGGTTCGGCTGGATCGTGCTGCACCGCGGCGGGACCTACGGTGCCCAGGGTCCGCGGATCGAGGACGTCGCGAACGCCCCGCGCCAGCCGCGCGGGGACGAGGTGGCCGCTCTGGTCGCCGCGCGGGCGGGGTGGGCGCAGCGCGACGCCATGACCCTCCTGCACGCCTGCCCGCGCCGCCGCCCGGGGCTGCGCCTCGCCGAGGAGGACCGTGCCGACGACCAGGGCCGCCTCGGAGCGATGCCGCCGCGCGTGGGCCTCGCCGACGGGTGGCGTCCCGAGGTGCTGCTGGACTCCGTCGGCGACCACCTGGTCCGTGCGTTCGATGGCGACACCACCCTGGTCGACGCCGTCGAGGCGGCGTCCGTGGTGTTCGACCTCGACCCCGACGACGTCCTCCCCGGCGCCCTCGCAGCGGTCCGCGGCCTCGTCGAGGACGGTCTCCTCGTCCTGGACTGAGCCCGGCCCGGACTGAGCCCGGCCCGGTCAGCACGGCCCGGACTGAACCCGTCCTGGACTGAGCCCGGCCCGGACTGAGCCCGGCCCGGTCAGCACGGCCCGGACTGAGCCGGGCCCCCTCAGCACGGCCCGGTCATCAGCCTCGCCGCCAGATGGCGTCACGACGATCGGTGGTGCCCCTCTCGGGCAAGGTGGTGGGCATGACCCTCGATCCGGACGTCTGGCGTGCGGGACTGCCGGCGAAGCGCATGGGCTCGGGTGCGCTCATCCTCGACCCGGGTGGGCGCGTCCTGCTCGTCGAGCCGACGTACAAGGACTCCTGGGAGGTGCCCGGCGGGATCGTGGAGGCAGCGGAGTCACCGCGTACGGCCTGCGCGCGTGAGCTGTACGAGGAGCTGGGGCTCGTGGTCGACCCGGGCCGGCTGTTGTGCCTGGAGTGGCAAGGCGAGGTGGCTGGCCTGTCCGACGCCCTCCTGTTCGTCTACGACGGCGGGGTGCTCTCCGACCTCGACAGCGTCCGGATGCCGGCCGACGAGCTGGTCTCGTGCCGCTTCGTGGAGCCCGACGACCTCGAGACGTACGTGATCGACCGGCTCGCTCGCCGTCTCCGGGCCGCCCTTCGCGCGCTGCGCGACGGGGTGCTGGTCGAGCTCGAGCACGGCGCCGACGTCACCGCGGAGCGACATCAGCGCCGCCTCCGCTCTCCCTGACGCTCATGTCACTGGTGGTGTGGTCGGTTCCCGACGCGGGAATCGACCACACCACCAGTGACATGAGCGGCTGGCCGGATCGGCGGCGAGCTCAACCTGCGGCGAGTGCCTCGGTCATCGCTCGGACGTGGTCCGGCGTCGAGCCGCAGCAGGCGCCGATGAGCTCGACGCCGAGGGCTCGCAGCGCTCGGGCGTGGTCGGCCATCTGCTCCGGCGGGGCGTCGTACTCGAAGTGGTCGCCGACGAGCTGGGGCAGACCGGCGTTCGACTGGGCGATGAGCAGCAGGCCGTCGGGGCGGGCCGCCGCCATCTGCGCCATGACGGTCTCCATCTCCGCCGGTCCGCGGCCGCAGTTGGCGCCGACCGCAGTGACGCCGAGAGCGGCGAGGGTCGTGACGGCGTCGGCCGGGGTGACTCCCATCATCGTGCGGAGATGGGTGTCGAAGCTGAGCGTCACGACGACCGGCAGCGCCGGGGCGACGTCCTGTACGGCGCGGACGGCCGCGGCCACCTCGGACAGGTCGCTCATCGTCTCGATGAGGACGAGGTCGATGCCGCCGGCGACAAGGCCCCGCAGCTGCTCGGCGAAGAAGTCCTGGGCCTGGGCGGGCGTGATCTCGCCGAGCGGCTCGAGCAGCTCCCCGGTGGGGCCGAGGTCGCCGGCCACGAGCGCGCCGTACGGCTCGGCCGCCGCGCGCGCGATCCCCGCGCCGGCCCGGTTGAGCTCCTCGACGCGGTCGCCGAGGCCCTGCAGCTCCAGTCGCGGCCGGGTGCCACCGAAGGTGTTGGTGGTGACGACCCGCGCGCCGGCCGCGAGGTACGCCCTATGGATCGCGGCGACGTCGTCGGGACGGTCGGCATTCCAGGACTCCGAGGCCGCCCCCGCGTCGAGCCCGGCGGCCTGGAGCATCGTCCCCATCGCCCCGTCCAGGACGAGGTACGGCGACTGCGTCAGGAGGTCGGCCAGCGGGGTCATGCGCGAAATCCTAGGCGGGCGGCGCTGGCCCGCCCGTCGGCGCGAGGTGCCGGCCTCGGCAGGCCGGCGCCGGTGCGGTGGCCCTGGACGGGGCAGTCAGGCTCACTTTCTGCGAAGGTGGTCGTGTACCCCCTCTGACCTGCGGCGATGCACCCACAGGCGCCGTCTGCGACACGCCGGACCGGCACCCGGCGTTTGACAGACCGCCCCCCCGGATGGTGACACTCCGGACGCCCGACGATGCGGGAACCCCCGCGGCGCCGGCTGCAGGACCGACCCGAATGCTGAGGAGAAGCGTGCCCCCGAAGGCCAAGGAGACCGACGCGAGCGCCCCTGCGGGCGGTCGCACCCTCGTGATCGTGGAGTCGCCCGCCAAGGCGAAGACGATCCAGGGCTATCTCGGCCCGAACTACGACGTCGAGGCGTCGGTGGGACACATCCGCGATCTCCCCAAGCGTGCCGCGGACATCCCCGCGAAGTACAAGGGAGAGGCTTGGTCGCGGCTCGGGGTCGACGTCGACCACGGCTACCAGGCGCTCTACGTCGTCGACGCCGACAAGCGCACAAAGGTCGCCGAGCTGAAGAAGCTGCTCGCCGGCGCCGACAACCTGCTCCTCGCGACAGATGAGGACCGCGAGGGCGAGGCCATCGCGTGGCACCTTCTCGAGGTGCTGCAGCCGAAGGTGCCGGTCAAGCGGATGGTGTTCCACGAGATCACCAAGGACGCGATCCAGCGCGCCGTGAACGAGACCCGTGACCTCGACCAGAGCCTGGTCGACGCGCAGGAGACCCGCCGCATCCTCGACCGTCTCTATGGCTATGAGGTGTCGCCGGTCCTGTGGAAGAAGGTCATGACCGGGCTGTCCGCCGGGCGCGTGCAGTCGGTGGCGACCCGTCTGGTCGTCGACCGCGAGCGCGAGCGGATCGCGTTCCGTACGGCGTCGTACTGGGACATCGAGGGCCTGTTCGACCCGGGGTCCTTCAGCGCCAAGCTCGTTGCCGTCGACGGCAAGCGGGTCGCGTCGGGCAAGGACTTCAGCGACCGCGGCGTCCTCACCCGGGCCGACGCCGCGCACCTGTCGGAGGAGACCGCGACCTCGCTCGCCGCGTCCCTGCAGGGTGTGCCGTTCGCGGTGCGCTCGGTCGAGGACAAGCCCTACCGTCGTTCGCCCGCTGCGCCGTTCATGACCTCGACGCTGCAGCAGGAAGCCAGCCGCAAGCTTCGCTGGGGTGCGCAGCGCACGATGCGCGTCGCTCAGGGCCTCTACGAGCGCGGCTACATCACCTACATGCGTACCGACTCGACCACGCTGTCGGAGTCCGCGGTCACCGCAGCGCGCGCCCAGGCCTCGCAGCTCTACGGCAGCGACCACGTCTCGGAGGTGCCGCGTCGCTATGACCGCAAGGTCAAGAATGCGCAGGAGGCGCACGAGGCCGTCCGGCCTGCCGGTGACGTGTTCCGTACTCCGGCGAACGTCGCCGGTGAGCTGCGCGGCGACGACTTCGCGCTCTACGAGCTGATCTGGAAGCGCACCGTCGCGTCGCAGATGGCCGACGCCGGTGGTCAGACCGCGACGATCCGCCTCGGTGCGGTCGCTGCCGACGGCCGTGACGCGGAGTTCTCCGTGTCCGGCACGGTCATCACCTTCCGCGGGTTCCTCGCCGCGTACGAGGAGTCCGTCGATGACGACGCCGAGCGCGCCGAGTCCGACTCCGAGCGGCGTCTGCCGTTGCTGCACGTCGGCGACGTGCTCTCCGCCGTGCGGCTGGACCCCGACGGCCACTCGACGAACCCGCCCCCGCGTTACACCGAGGCGTCGCTGGTCAAGGCTCTCGAGGAGCGCGGCATCGGCCGCCCCTCGACCTACGCCTCGATCATGGGCACCATCGTCGACCGAGGCTATGTCACCAAGCGCGGGTCCGCGCTCGTGCCGTCGTTCCTCGCGTTCGCCGTCGTGCGCCTGATGGAGGAGCACTTCACCGACCTCATCGACTACGACTTCACCGCACGCCTCGAGGAGGTCCTCGACACCGTGGCGTCCGGCGAGGTCGACCGCACCGGCGTCCTGGACCGGTTCTACCGCGGCGACGCCTCGCGTGAGTTCGCCGGGCTGCACCCGCTGGTCAACGACCTGGGCGAGATCGACGCGCGGGAGATCTCCTCCTTCCCGATCGCCGACTCCGACATCGTGCTGCGCGTGGGCCGCTACGGCGCCTACGTCGAGCGGGACGGGGAGCGGGCCAACGTCCCCGTGGAGATCGCCCCCGACGAGCTGACCGCCGAGAAGGCCGCCGAGCTGCTCGCGCTGCCCTCGGGCGACCACCCGCTCGGCGTCGACCCGGCGACCGGCCGCGAGATCGTCGCGAAGACCGGACGTTACGGCCCCTACGTCACCGAGATCCTCGAGGAGGGCGCGCCGAAGTCGGCCAAGCCCCGCACGTCCTCGCTGTTCGCGGACATGACGGTCGACACGGTCATGCTCGAGACCGCGCTGACCCTGCTCTCGCTGCCGCGCGAGGTCGGGGCCGACCCGGCCGACGGCGTGCTGATCACCGCGCAGAACGGTCGCTACGGCCCGTACATCACCAAGGACAAGGACTCCCGCTCGCTGCCGAGCGAGGAGGCCATCTTCACGGTGACCCTCGAGGAGGCGCTCGCCCTGTTCGCCCAGCCCAAGGGGCGCCGGGGTGCGGCCGCGCCGAAGCCGGGCATCGTCGTCGGCGTCGACCCCTCGAGCGGCAAGGAGGTGCAGCTCAAGGAGGGACGTTTCGGCCCCTACGTGACCGACGGCGAGACCAATGCCTCCCTGCGTCGTGCGGATGACCCCGCGACGATCTCGATCGACCGCGCTGCCGACCTCCTCGCCGAGCGCCGCGCCAAGGACCCCACGCCGAAGAAGCGGGCTGCGAAGAAGGCCCCGGCGAAGAAGGCGGCCAAGAAGCCCCCGGCCAAGAAGGCGGCCGCGAAGAAGACCAGCGGTACGGCGGCCGCGGCGAAGAAGACCGCAGCCAAGAAGGCGACCGCGAAGAAGGCGGCGGCAGCCGCCAAGACGGCCGCGGCGGCCCAGCGCTGACCTCGCTGCGACGTCGGGCCCGGCTCCGCCGGGTTCGGCCGTGTGGGTGCGGCGTCGTAGGGTCGGGCGCGTGAGCGCACCCACCGAGCCGACGTCGCGTGGCCTGTTCGTCGCGTTCGAGGGCGGCGACGGCGCGGGCAAGTCCACCCAGGCGCGGCTCCTCGCCGACGTGCTGGCGGCGTCCGGCCGCGAGGTCGTTCTCACCCGCGAGCCCGGCGGCACTCCCGCCGCGGAGGCGATCCGCCACGTCGTGCTCACCCCGGAGTACTCCGGTCTCGACGGCCGCGCCGAGGCACTGCTCTACGCCGCCTCACGGGCCGAGCACGTCGCCCGGCTCGTGCGGCCGGCCCTCGGGCGCGGCGCCGTCGTCATCACCGACCGGTACCTCGACTCCTCGATCGCCTACCAGGGCGTGGCCCGTCGTCTCGGGGCCGAGGTGATCACCGAGATCAACCTCTGGGCCACCGGCGGGCTGCTGCCCGACCTCACCGTCCTGCTCGACGTCGACGCCGGCGACGGCCTCGCGCGGGTGGCGGAGCCCAACAGGATCGAGGAGGAGTCCGCGGACTTCCACGCGGTGGCCGTGCAGGCCTTCCGCGACCTCGCCGCGGGGGATCCGGCGCGCTACCTCGTCGTGTCCGCGGTGGGTGAGCGGCACGAGATCGCTGCGGCCGTTCTCGCGGGCGTCGCTTCACGTCTCGCGGAGTGGGACAGCGCATGACGGCCGGCAGCGGTGTCGTCGTCCGGTCGCCCCACCTGGTCCGAGGCACGTCGTGACCGACGTCTTCACCGACCTCGTGGGCCAGGACCACGCCGCCGCGCAGCTGCGTGCGGCGTCCGCGGACGCTCCGGCTGCGCGCGCGGGGCTGCCTTCGCAGGCGATGACCCACGCCTGGCTGATCACCGGGCCGCCGGGTTCCGGCCGCAGCACGGCGGCGCTCGCATTCGCCGCCGCGCTCGTGTGCCCGCAGGCCGGCTGCGGGCACTGCGCGGAGTGCACGGCGGTCACGCACTCGGTGCATGCCGACGTCGAGCACGTCGTGCCCGAGTCGGTCACCTACTCCGTCGCCGAGACGCGCGACCTCGTCCACCGCTCGGCGATGTCGCCGTCCCGCGCGCCGTGGCACGTCTTCGTGCTCGAGGACGCCGACCGCCTCAACGCCGAGAGCGCCAACACCCTCCTCAAGAGCATCGAGGAGCCGACCCCGGGCACGGTCTGGATCCTGTGCGCACCGAGCACCGAGGACGTCCTGCCCACCATCCGCTCGCGCTGCCGCCACCTCATGCTCGCGACCCCGTCGACCGCGGAGGTGGCCGAGGCGCTCACCACGGTCCTCGGCGTCGACCCTGCGATGGCGTCGTTCGCGGCACGGGCGGCACAGGGTCACATCGGGCGCGCCAAGGCCCTCGCGACCGACGAGTCGGCGCGCCTGCGCCGTCAGGACGTCCTGCGGATCCCGTCGCAGGTCAACGATCTCGGCGCCTGCCTCGCGCTCGCCGCGGAGCTGGTGGCGACCGTCAACGCCGATGCCTCGGCCATCTGCGACCCCCTCGACGCCCGCGAGATGTCGTCGCTGCGGGCGGCGTACGGCGAGGGCGCCGAGGGGCGCGGCATCGGCACGGTGGAGCGTCGCGCGAAAGGTGCCGTCAAGGCCCTCGAGGACCGGCAGAAACGCCGCCGTCGCCGCGTCGTGCGCGACCAGCTCGACCGCGCGATCGTCGACCTCATCGCGTTCTACCGTGACGTCCTGGTGCTGCAGCTCGGTGCGACCTCCGACCTCGTCAACGACGAGATGCGCCCACAGATCGAGCGTGGCGCGGCCGAGGCGAGCCCGGAGCAGACCCTGCGCCGCGTCGACGCCCTCGAACGCACGCGCCACCTCCTCGAGGCCAACGTCGCACCCCTTCTCGCCTTCGAGTCCCTCACCGTCGCCCTCAAGGACCCAGCCCTGGCCTGACCCACGCGGGGACTTTCTCGAGCGTGGCTTCGTTGCTGCGCTTGGGAGTGCGGGGCACACCCACTCCGCACTCCGGCATCACGACGGAACGGACCCACGAACGGAGGACGCATCCGATGATGACGAGCCTGTACCTCGGTGGCGGCGGGTCGCCCGAGGACGAGGCCGCGCTGTGGAGGGAGTTCCTCCGCCCCGGTCGTCGCGTCGTCTACTGGCCGTTCGCCCTCGAGCCCGAGCGGTACGCCGACGGGCTTCGCTGGCTCACGTCGAGCCTCCAGGCGTGGGGCGTGGTCGACGTCGAGATGTGGTCCGACCTCGCCGATCACCCCTCCTCAGAGCTGGCCGGCGTCGACCTGGTGTTCGTCGGCGGCGGCAACACCTACGCACTGCTCGACCACCTGCAGCGCAACGACTTCGTGCGACCGCTGCGCGACCACGTCCGTGCCGGTGGTGCCTACTACGGCGGCAGTGCCGGGGCTGTGCTCGCTGGTGCCGACATCGACATCGCCGGGGTGCTCGACCCGAACGACGTCGGCATCGATGACACGAGCGGTCTCGACCTCCTCGGCGGTGCGATCCTGCGTCCGCACTACGTCGCGGGAGACGCCGTCGAGGCTCGCGGCTGGGCCGCGCGGTCCGGGCGGACGGTGCTCGGCGTCCCGGAGGACGCCGGGCTCGTCGTCGACGCTGGTGCTGTCCGCAACGTCGGACCGGGCGACGTCGCCGTCGTGGGCCGGGCATCGCACGTGGTGCTCCGCGCCGGTGACACCCACCGCCTCGGCGACTGACCGCCGACGGCGTACCAAGATCACGATTCCGGGAGCCAGAACGTAGGTGAACTGCGCGATCCCTCCCTAAGGGAAGAACGACGGAGTTCGGGGTTAGGTTGCTGCTGCTCTGAGGCCTGCTGCGTAGGCGGTGAGGGCGTCGGCGGCGGGGCCGAGGACGTCGATGCTGGAGCGGCCGAGGTCGGGGGAGGCGAGCATCGTCGAGGCGGCGGCGAGGAGCCGGTCGTAGACGGCGACCCCTTGTGCGAGGCGGGCACGGACCTGCTCGGCGGCGTCGGTGGCGGCGACCGCTGCCTCGGAGCCGGGGAGCTCGCGGCGCACCTGGTCGAGCACCGCGAGACGGGCCACCTGGGCGGCGAGCGCGGGTGCGGCCTCCTCGTCGGCCCGGGCGAGGTCGCGGCCCGCGTCCGGGTGCAGCGCCCGGACCGCCGGCACCATCGCCACGAGCTGGCGGCGTACCGCGCCGAGCCCCTGCGCCTCGGCGTACCCGATCGCGTCACGGTGTACGTCGCGGACGCCGACCGCAGCCGTCAAGGCAGGCGGTTCGGGGGCGACGGCGTGGGCTGAGGCGTAGCGAGCCCGGACGGCGAGCACGGCCGTCACCGCCGATCCGAGGAGCCACCACCACGGGGCACCGGGAACGACACCGCCGTCGAGCGTGGCCGAGCTCGTCGCGGTGTCGATGACCCCGAGCACGGCGGTGGCGCCCGAGACGGCGGTGAGCGTGACCGAGCGCGACCGCCGGTCCCGCACCCACTCCTGATGGCGCCGGACTGCCTTGGCGTGCTTCTCCATCGCCTTGCCGTACTCGCGGGTGGCCTTCGTGCCCGATCCCTTCACCGCGGTGTAGGCCTCGGCGACGTCGAGGCCCTGCTCGACGAGCGCGGCGACGCGCTCGGCCAGCCTGGCGACATCGGTCCCTGAGCCCACGGCACCACGGTAGGCCAGGGGAAGCCCGTCGCGGGTACCGGTTGAGCGGGTCGGGGCCACCCGGACCTGCCCACCGGACCTGCTACCGGGACCTGCGGGCCGGACCTCGACCCGCCTCGACCCGCCTCGACCCGGCGCGGATCGGCGGTGCAGCGCCTAGTCTCGACCCGTGCCCACCGAGAGTGCCCAGCTGCACGTCGACGACCCCGAGCACGGCGATCTCGTCTTCGACGCTGTGGTCGCCGGGGCCGACGACGGCGAGCCCGTGCTGCTGCTGCACGGCTGGCCCCAGACCTCGCTGTCGTGGTCACGGGTCATCCCCCCGCTCGCGTCCTCGGGCCTGCGGGTCGCCGCGATCGACCAGCGCGGCTACTCGCCGGGCGCCCGTCCCTCCGACGTCGCGGCGTACGCGACCGCCCGGCTGGTGGAGGACGCCGCCGGCTTCCTCGATGCTCTCGGCTGGGGGACTGCGCACGTTGTCGGCCATGACTGGGGCGCGATCGTCGCGTGGGAGCTCGCGGCCCGCCGCCCCGGCCTCGTGCGCAGCCTGACGGCCCTGTCGGTGCCCCACCCGCGCGCCCTCGCCCGCGCGCTGCGCACCGACGAGCAGCAGCGCGAGAAATCGGAGTACCTGACGTTCTTCCGCACCGCGCCCGCGGCCGCGGCACACGTCCTGCTGCGCGACGGCGCCACCGCCCTGCGGCAGGTCTACGGCGATGCCGTGCACCCCACCGACATCGACGCCTACGCCGAGTTCTTCGCCGAGGACGACGCGCTCGAGGCGTCGCTGCGCTGGTATGCCTCGATGGGCGGCGAGGACCTCGCGTCCGTGCCGGCAGTCGAGGTGCCCACCACGTTCGTCTGGGGGACCGATGACGTCGCCGTCGGTGAGACCGCGGCCCACGGCTGCGCCCAGTGGTGCACCGGTCCCTATGAGTTCCGTCCGCTCGAGGGCCGCAGCCACTGGCTGCCCGACCAGGACCCCGACGCGGTCGTCGACGCGATCCTCGCTCGGGTGGGCTGACGACGTGCCGATGATGATGGCCGTGAGCTTCACCCGCTCCGGTCGCCTCTACTACCTCGATCCCGGCGTGCACACGCCGCGCGTCGGCGACCGCGTGCTCTTCCCCACGTCGACGTCGTCGGAGGTGTGCGAGGTCGTGTGGGGGCCGGAGTGGGTCGCCGAGGAGATCGGCGGGCTTCCGGTCTGCGCCGGCCCGGCGGGAGACGCCGAGGTCACCCGCGACGCGGCGAACAAGCGGCGCCGGGCCGAGATCCAGGTGGCCGCACAGCGCCTCATCCGCGAGCACAAGCTGCCGATGAAGGTCAGCGCGGTCGACTGGGCCGACGTCGGCCACGAGTCCGGGCGCGCGACCGCGACCGTCTACTTCCGCGCCACGACCCGGGTCGACTTCCGTCAGCTCGTCCGCGACCTCGCGAACACCCTCAACTGCAAGGTCGTCCTCACCCAGCTCTCGCCGCGCGACGATGCCCGGGTGCAGGGCGGCATCGGCTCGTGCGGTCGTGACACCTGCTGCTCGACGTTCCTCGTCGACTTCGACGCCGTCACCGTCCGGATGGCGCGCGACCAGGACCTCCCGGCCAACCCGATGAAGATCTCGGGCGCCTGCGGGCGGCTCATGTGCTGCCTGAAGTACGAGCACCCGCTCTACGACGACTTCAAGGCCACGACGCCCGCGGTCGGCGAGCGGGTGGAGACGCCCGAGGGTGAGGGCCGCGTGGTGGCGCACGACGTCCCGCGCGACCAGGTCGTCATCCGGCTCGACGCCGGGGGCAAGCGGTCAGCGTGCGACCGCGCCTCGGTGTGCGCGTCGCGGAAGGCCTTCGACTCCCGGGAGTGATTCTCGACACGTCGTGAGCCCTGCCCCTGCGAGGGTGTGTCCGGAACTCACAGGCCGTGCGGGGCGTCCCAAGAGGGGACTGGCAGTCTGGACCTGTCTCCTCTCGCCCCCGAGAGTTGTTCGCCGCCGCGCCAGACCCTGCACCCGGAGCCGTTGAGTGAGCCACCGCCTGCTGTCACGCCGAACCCTGGCGGGCACGGCACTGTCCCTCACCGCCCTGCTCCTCACCGGGTGCTCCGGCACGGTCGGGACGGTCACCGAGGCCTCGCCGAGCTCCAGCACGAGCGCATCGTCGTCCGGCTCGGCGTCCGGCTCGGCGACCGCTGCCCCCGGTCTGCAGCGCTTCTACGGCCAGAAGCTCGCGTGGACGTCGTGTGGCGGATCGTTCCAGTGCACCAAGCTCACCGTGCCGCTGGACTACTCCGATCCCACCGGCGACACGATCGCGATCGCCGTGCTGCGGCTGCGTTCGGCCAACGCCGACTCGCGCATCGGATCGCTCATCCTCAACCCGGGTGGCCCGGGTGGTTCCGGCGTCGACTTCGCGCGCGCGGCCCGGTCGGTTGTGGACGCTTCGGTGCGTGCCAAGTACGACATCGTCGGGTTCGACCCGCGCGGCGTCGCGGGCTCCGACCCGGTGAACTGCCTCACCGACAAGCAGCTCGACGTCTTCATCTCCACCGACGGGACGCCGGACACCCCGGCCGAGGTCGCCCAGGGCGACGCTCTGTCCAAGCAGTTCGCAGCGTCGTGCAAGGCGCGGTCGCCGAAGATTTACGCGCACATGGGAACCCTCGACGCGACGCGCGACATCGACGTCCTTCGTGCCGCCCTCGGCGACGAGAAGCTCTACTGGCTCGGCTTCTCCTACGGCACCATGCTCGGTGCGACGTACGCCGACCTGTTCCCGACGCGCGTCGGTCGCATGGTGCTCGACGGCGCGCTCGACCCCTCGCTGTCGAATGTCGAGCTGATCCACGGACAGGCCAAGGGTTTCGAGGTGGCGCTGCACCGGTTCGTCGAGGACTGCGGCCGGCAAGCCGACTGCCCGTTGCCGCGTGACGGGGTCCAGTCCGGCGTCGACCGGATCCAGCAGTTCTTCGATGGCCTCGATGCGACACCGCTGGCCACCTCCGACCCGAAGCGCCCGTTGACCCAGGCTCTCGCGATGAACGCCGTGCTGTCCTACCTGTACTTCCCCGCCTACGGCGACTGGGACCAGCTGCGGATCGGTCTCCAGGCCGCGTTCGACGGCGACGGCTCCACGCTGCTCTCGATGCTCGACGAGCGGCTCTCACGCAACGAGGCCGGTCACTACGCCGACAACTCCACGGCGGCTCTGTACGCCGTCAGCGCCCTGGACCGTCCCGACCGTCCGACGGCGGCCCAGTCGGCTGTCCTCGCGGCGCAGTGGGCCAAGGAGTCGCCCGTCTTCGGGGCCTTCACGGCCTGGGGCGTGCTGCCCTACCAGTACTGGGACGTCCCGGCGAACGATCCCCCGCACGAAATCCACGCGCCGGGCTCCCCCAAGATCCTCGTCGTCGGAACCACCTACGACCCTGCCACGCCGTACCCGTGGTCCCAGGCCCTCGCCAAGCAGCTGTCCCAGGGCGTCCTGCTCACCCGGGTCGGCGACGGCCACACCGGCTACGGCAAGGGTTCGCAGTGCACCGACACCGCCGTCGACCGCTACCTCGTCACCGGTGTGACGCCCCCGGCGGGAACCGTCTGCCGCTGAGGTATCGTTCGTGACCGTGCCACCGTCCCCCGCGAGGGGGGGCAGCGCGCCGCCTTAGCTCAGTCGGTAGAGCGTCTCACTCGTAATGAGAAGGTCATCGGTTCGATTCCGATAGGCGGCTCCATTTTCAAGGCTCTGACCTGCGGCGATGCTGTTTGGGTCTCGCCCCGGGTCCGCCTCCGAGGCCGAATTGCTCACGGATTGCTCACGGATTGCCTGATAGGCGCCGGAATCGCGCGGCACGAGTGCCCACGCCCGGGCAGCGGCCGCACTGCCGACGCCGGGCAGCAGGTGGGTGTAAGTGTCCGACGTGATGGCCACTGACGAGTGCCCGAGGCGCTTGCTGACGACCACGATGTCGACGCCGCCCACAGAGCGTGCGGCGACAGTCGCTGCCCGGAGCCAGTTCAGCCAGCAGCCCCGATGCCCTGGCGGCGGGTTCGAACACGCGGCGCGGCCATGGGGTCGGGTCGAGCCGTGTGGTCGAGTCGATGGGCTGCACGGCGTCGCCTGACAGCGAGCCGCGCAGCCGCCCCAGCCAGAGCGGTCCGTGGGGTTCCCCCAGCTGAGGCTGTGCGCTAGGTGAGAGGGCTCGCCTCCTCGGGGGCGAAGGGGCCGGAGGCGAGGCCTGGAACTGGGCTGGCTCTGGGGTGCGGTGGGCGGCTCCAGCCGCACAGGCTGTCCGAGCCGGGGTGCCGCTGGCGCCTGCGTGATGGCCATCAGAGCCACTTGAGGACGGCGGCCGCCACAGACTTCGGCACTGCATCCGTAGGTGCCGTTCGCCCCGATGGCCGTGGGCCGACGCCGATCAGGTGTCCTGCGGTCCATCCGGCCCGCCGCCGGGTCGGCCTGGGCCGGCCACCGACACCGTGACCGGCGCACCGGTGCCGGGAGGTAGGAACGTGGCGGCTACGAGCGAGCCTGCATCGAGCGGTATCGCCGCGGTGAGCCCGCCGGTGATCACCAGGTCGCCGGGCTGCAGGGCATGCCCGCGAAGCGCGAGCTGGCCGGCCAGCCAGCCCACGCCCGAAGCCGGGTGTCCGCCAGCAGCGGCCCCGACCGCGGTGGCCACCTCGACGCCGTCGCGGGACAGGGAGACCCGCACCGAGGGCAGGTCGTCCATCGGCAGGGCGGCACCCACGACGACCCAGGCCGCGGAGGAGCCGTCGGCCGTGTTGTCCTGGATCCGGAACTGGTAGCGGGTCCAGACCGAGTCGACGACCTCGAGGCAGGCGATCGCATCGGAGCAGGCTGCGAGCGCCTCGGCCGTCGTCGTCGGACCTGCGAGCCGTCGGCTGAGTCGAAGCCCGATCTCGGGCTCCACCCTGGGCTGCAGGGCGTGGTCGGGTACGGAGGCACCCGAGGGCAGGAGCATGGCATCGGTCAACGGTCCCTGGTTGGGCTCGTCGACACCCATCTGCTCGCGCATGGCCACCGAGGTGTAGCCGAGCTTCCAGCCGACCACGCGTTCCCCGCGCCCCAGCCGTAGCGCAGTGATCTGGTCCTGCACGTCGTACGCCTGCGCCATGGACAGCGTGCGCGAGTCGGTGATCGGCGTGAGAGTCCTGCCACGTGCACGCGCGGCCCAGATCAATCGCGCCAGATCGGTGGCATCGAACGACGTCGGGCCGGTGCCTGGCTCCGCCACCGCGCCACCTCCGCTCCGGTCAGGTCCCCTGATCATGCCTGCTGGCGGGCGGTGGGTCACCGGAAGTGTTGTGGCGTCACCGGTGCCCGCCCAGGCCACGCAGGTGCGTGAGCCTGATGGGGGCACCGCAACGACGACGTCGGTGTTCACCACGATGTTGACGCGTCGGCCCTGGAGTCTGGGCCAGCAGCCCAGGCTTCCGATCACGCGAGCAAGGACTCGGTCGGCCAGCAGCGCACCTTCACCTGGGCCGTGTGCTGGGGTTGGACCGGCTTCCCCATTGCTCGAGGTGGAGATCCGCGGCCACAGCGCCGCAGCGGAGGACTGCCCGAGACCACGCTCGATCGCCGCTGTCAAGCCACAGGATCGCCCCACCACGAAGCAGCACCCGAATGAGACTGCCCGATGCAGCGCGCGTCGGGAACCGGGCTCTCGGGGAGGTCGGTTGTGGTGGTGCACGCGCTGGGCCGTGCTGGTCAGGGCTGGGTTTGTCGGTCGGGTGGGGTGAGCTCCCAGTACCCGGTCGTTCCTGGGCTGGTGTCGGCCCGGTGGGGTGATGACCCATCCGTCGTCGTGGACGACGTGGTGGTGGCGGAGGCAGAGCGGGACCGGGTCGGCCAGGGAGGTGTCGCGGCCGTGTTCTCGTTCGCGGACGTGGTGGGCGTGGGTCCGGTCGACGTGGACCCGGATCCGGATCCGGGGTAGCCGTGGTGCTCGTCGCGGGCTTCGAGGGCGCGGCGCAGCCTCGGCGGAACAGTCCGAGGTCACGCCCGACGTGGAGGACCGTCCGGGCCCGGTCGCGCCACCACTGCGGCTCGCCGATGCACCCTCCGGCCGTGGCCACACCGCCTGCGAGGGTCAGCGGTGTGGTGGGGTCGATGGGGGTGATGGTCGAGTCGCACAGGATGCGGTGGACCGACGCACTCGACAGCAGCACCGAC
>JBBRAQ010000050.1:0-23028 GCA_038206635.1 Candidatus Nanopelagicales bacterium
CCCCCACCACACCACCAGTGACATGCGGGGCGGGTGCGGACCTGGCAGGGTCTTGCCGTGGCGGTCACCGAGGGCATGGCGTACGACGTCGTCGTCGTCGGCGCGGGAATCGTCGGTGCCTCCTGCACCCACTCGCTCGTGCGGGCCGGGCTCACCGTGTGCGTCGTCGACCGCGGCCCCGTCGTGTCCGGCACGACGGGTGCCGGCGAGGGCAACATCCTCGTGTCGGACAAGGCGCCCGGGCCCGAGCTCGACCTCGCCCTCCTGAGCCGACGGCTCTGGCACGAGCTGGCAGACGAGCTGCCGGCGGCCGTCGAGCTCGAGGCCAAGGGTGGCTTGATCGTGTCCTCGACGACGGCCGGGCTGGCGGCGCTCGTGAGCGCGGCGGACGAGCAGCGCCACAACGGCGTGGACGCGCGGCCCGTCGACGCCGAGGAGCTCCTCGAGCTGGAGCCGCACCTGAGGCGCGACCTCGCCGGCGGCGTCCACTACCCGCAGGACATGCAGGTGCAGCCGATGCTCGCCGCGGCGCACCTGCTGCGCATCGTCCGGGCCGCGGGGGCGTCGATCCGCCCGCACACTGAGATGCTCGGCGTCGACCTCGGCGCAGGCGGCGCCATCACCGGTGTCCGGACCGACCGGGGGCGCATCGGCTGCCGTTGGGTGGTCAACGCGGCGGGAACCTGGGGCGGCGAGGTCGCCAGCCTCGCGGGCGGGCCGGTGCCGGTGCTGCCCCGCCGTGGGTTCATCCTCGTGACCGAGCCGGTGCCCCTCCTGGTGCACCACAAGGTCTACGGCGCCGACTACGTCGCCAACGTCGCGAGCGACAGCGCCGGGCTAGAGACCTCGCCGGTGATCGAGTCGACCCGTGCCGGGACGATCCTGATCGGGGCAAGCCGCGAGCGCGTCGGGTTCGACCGCACACTGTCCTACGACGTCCTAGGACGTCTCGCCGCACAGGCGATCGCGCTGTTCCCCGTGTTGTCCGGCGTCCGAGTCCAGCGAACCTACCGCGGGTTCCGGCCCTACTGCCCGGACCACCTGCCCGTCATCGGGCCGGACGCCCGCGTCGACGGACTTGTGCACGCGTGCGGGCACGAGGGCGCCGGTATCGGCCTCGCCCCTGCCACCGGCCTGCTCGTCGCCGAGTCGATCACTGGAGTGCCGACGTCGATACCGCTCGATGTGTTCTCACCATTGCGATTCGGGGAGGCGGCATGAGCGAGGACGCTGGTTTCGCCCTGCGCGTCGACGGTGCCGAGGTTTCGGCGTACGACGGCGACACCATCGCAGCCGTCCTGGTGCGCAGCGGTCGCGTGTCGTGGCGCCGCACGCGCGTGGGCGAACGGCCGCGTGGGCTGTTCTGCGTTGTCGGTGCCTGCCAAGACTGCCTCGTCACGGTCGACGGGGTCACCGGCGTCCGCGCCTGCCTGGCGCCCGCGGTGGCGGGCGCGGAGGTCGCCACGAGCGCCTCGAGCCCCACGACGCCACGCGGCTCGATGCCCGGCCACGGCGGTGCCCGACATGGCTGAGACGGAGCGCGCGGAGTACCACGTCGTCGTGATCGGCGCCGGCCCTTCAGGTCTTGCCGCCGCGGCCGAGGCGGCTGCCGGAGGGCTCCGGGTCGCGCTCCTGGACCAGAACGCGCGCGTCGGCGGCGCCTACTGGCGGCACTCGCCCGCGCACCTCGACGACACGGCCGGGGTCGCGCTGCACCACGACTGGACGACGTTCCGCCGTCTCCTGGCCCGCCTCGACGGCGTCGACGTCCGGACCGAGCACACGGTCTGGGGGCTCGAGGGGCTCGACGGCGGCTTCCGGGTGCGTGCGTCGAGCGGCGAGGTGTCGCGAGTCCCGGTCGTGCTCGACACGGCGTCGGTCGTGGTCGCGACCGGGACGCACGACCGGGTCTCGCCCTTCCCCGGCTGGACGCTCCCAGGCGTCCTGGGCGCCGGTGGGGGACAGGCGCTGCTCAAGGGCACCCTCCTGCCGCCGGGGTCGCGCGTCGCGCTGGCCGGTAGCGGCCCGCTCCTCCTCGTCGTCGCCGACGGCCTGCTGCGCTCGGGTGTCGAGGTCGTAGCGGTCGCCGAGGCGGGCCACCCGATGGCCTACGGACTGCACCCGGGCGCCTGGTCCGGGCTCACGGCACGTTCACGCGAGGCCGTCTCCTACGCCGCGACGCTGGCCCGCCATCGCGTGCCCTACCTCGCCGGCCATCGCATCGAGGCGGCGCACGGAACGGACCGGGTCGAGCGCGTCACGTTCGCCACGCGCCGCGGCCGGACCCGCGGCTACGTCATCGACGCGCTGCTGGTCTCCGACGGGTTCACCCCCCAGCTCGAGCTGCTCCTGCAGGTCGAGCCGGACACGCGTATCGACGGCGACGGCTCTCTCGTCGTCATGGTCGACCAGCAGCAGCGGACCTCGGTGCCAGGTCTGCTGGCGACGGGCGAGGTCACCGGGGTGGGGGGTGCCTCGCTCGCCCTCCTCGAGGGCTTCGTCGCCGGTCGCTCGCTGAGCGGGCGATCCGTGGATCCCGCCGTGCTGCGGCGCATCGGCGTGCACCGCCGTTTCGCGGGGACGATGCACGCGGTCCACCGCCCTCGAACGGAGTGGTCGGACTCCCTGCCGGACGACGAGCTCGTGTGCCGCTGCGAGGAGGTGACAGCGGGTGAGGTTCGGGCCGCCTGTCGCGACCTCGGTGTCGACGACGCGCGTGGCGCCAAGCTCATGACGCGCGCCGGCATGGGGTTGTGCCAGGGCCGCGTGTGCGGCCGCGCGGTCGCCGACCTCGTGGCCTCGACGTCCGGTGCCGGTCCGGGCCCAGGGGAGGCGGCCCGGGCCGGCTACCGGCACCCGGCCTTCCCCGTCCCGCTGTCGGTGCTCGCGGGCGACGCGCTCCACGGCACGCACGGCCAGGGCTGAGCCCGCAGCCACCACCGTGGGCCTGACTCTTGTAGGTTCGCCCCCACCTGTTGTTGGAGGACACATGGCACGTGAGGCCTGGCACGGCGTACTCGTGGCGACGGCGCTCCCGATGCGCGAGGACCTTTCCGTGGACCTCGACGCGTACGGCGAGCATGTCCGCTGGCTCGCTGATCAGGGGTGCGACGGCGTGGCCCCCAACGGCTCGTTGGGGGAGTACCAGACGCTGTCGGACGACGAGCGCTCCGCGGTGGTCCGCACGGCGATCGAGGCGGCGCCGGACGGGTTCACGGTGATGCCGGGCGTGGCGGCGTACGGGGCACTGCAGTCGCGGCGCTGGGCGGAGCAGGCCGCCGAGGCGGGGGCGCCAGTCGTGATGTTGCTGCCGCCGAACTCCTACCGGGCCGACGACGAGACGGTCGTCGAGCACTACCGCACCGTCGCTCAGGTCGGCGTCCCGGTCCTGGCCTACAACAACCCCATCGACACCAAGGTCGACCTCCGGCCCGAGTTGCTCGCACGGCTCTTCCACGAGGGGCTGATCATCGGCGTGAAGGAGTTCACCGGCGACCCGCGACGCGCCTATGAGATCGCCGAGCTCGCACCTGGCCTCGACATCCTCATCGGCTCCGACGACACCGTCCTCGAGGTCGGCCTCGCGGGTGCGGTCGGCTGGGTCGCAGGCTTCACCAACGCCCTCCCGCGCACGACGGTCGAGCTCTACAACGCCTCTGTCGCAGGCGATCTGGCCACTGCCGTCCCGCTCTACCGGGCGTTGCACCCGCTCATGCGCTGGGACTCGCGGACGGAGTTCGTCCAGGCCATCAAGGTCTCGATGGACGTCGTCGGGCGCTACGGCGGCCCCTGCCGCCCGCCGCGCAGCCCGCTCGACCAGGCCGCGGAGGCGTCCATCCGCGAGCTCACCGAGAAGGCTCTCGCCGCGGGCATGGGCTGATGCGGGCCCGACGGGTCTTCCATGCCGTCGACTCCCACACCGAGGGGATGCCGACCCGGGTCATCGTGGGGGGTGTCGGTGTCCTGCCCGGCGACACGATGGCCGAACGTCGCCTGCACGTGATGGAGAAGGCCGACGACCTGCGCACTCTGCTCATGTTCGAGCCGCGAGGCCATGCCTCGATGAGCGGTGCGATCCTCCAGCCACCGACGCGACCCGACGCGGACTGGGGCGTCGTCTTCATCGAGGTCAGCGGCTGCCTGCCGATGTGCGGTCACGGCACGATCGGAGTGGCCACGGTGCTCGTCGAGACCGGCATGGTCGAGGTCACGGAGCCGGTGACGACGATTCGGCTCGATGTGCCGGCCGGACTCGTCGAGGCGCGCGTGAACGTCGAGAACGGGCGCGCGATGTCGGTGACGATCCGCAACGTGCCGTCGTTCAGCGTGGGACTCGACCGCACGGTTGACCTGCCCAGGGTCGGCGAGGTCACCTACGACATGGCGTTCGGCGGCAACTTCTACGCCATCGTCCCGATCGAGCGTCTTGGTATCCCTTTCGAGCGCAACGAGAAGCAGCGGATGCTCGACGTCTCCTTGGCCCTGATGGAGGCGATCAACGAAACCGCCCCCCCGGTGCACCCGCTCGATCCGGCGATCCGGGAGTGCCATCACGTGTACCTCGAGGCACCCGGGTCCGACGCGCACCACAGCCGCCACGCGATGGCGATCTACCCGGGCTGGTTCGACCGCTCCCCGTGCGGCACGGGCACGAGCGCCCGCATGGCGCAGCTGCACGCCCGCGGGCTCCTGGAGATGGACACCGACTTCGTCAACGAGTCGTTCATCGGCACGCAGTTCACCGGCCGCCTCGTCGACACCGCCACGGTGGGGCCGTACGACGCCGTCATCCCGACCATCACCGGCCGCGCCTGGGTCACCGGCACCGCTCAGTACATCCTTGACCCCGACGACCCGTTCCCCGCGGGGTTCCTCCTCTAGGGCACCAGAGCCATCCGCTCGTGTCGCGGGCATGCGCTACGGAGCTTCGGACCACCTTCTCGAGCACCCAGTCGATGACTCGCCCGTCGTCGTACCGGAGACGACGGTTGCCGAAGCCGACGATGGACGATCCCCACATCACCGGTGGCTCCTTCGTCGCGGTCGCGAGCAGCTCGCAGACCACCCGTGCATCAGCCTGCCTGTCGGCGTCGGCAACGCTGTCCAGGAACGCCTCTACCTCGGCGTCCGTCGCAACGGTATTCGGCTTGGCCATGATCGCTCCCATCGAGCGAGAGCCCCCATGGTGGCGGAGCCAGGTCGTCCGGTCATGAGCTTTCGGAGACACCCCGACGAGCCTTCGGGAGACGGGGGAGCGATACTCGGTCGCAGGAGACGAGCGCCCGCAGCCCACGCGCGCGGGACGCCGAGGGAGGGGAACCATCATGGGGCGCCTGGCGCAGACCGAGGGACTCAACGAGGACCAGCTCGCGATCCTGGGGGCCGTCCACGACTTCGTGGAGAAGGAGATCATCCCCGTCGCGCAGGAGCTCGAGCACGCCGACGAGTACCCCTCCGACATCGTCGAGGGCATGAAGGAGATGGGGATCTTCGGCCTGATGATCCCCGAGGAGTACGGCGGCCTCGGCGAGTCGCTGCTGACCTACGCGCTCTGCGTGGAGGAGATCGCCCGCGGCTGGATGAGCGTCAGCGGCATCGTCAACACCCACTTCATCGTGGCCTACATGCTCATGCAGCACGGCACCGAGCAGCAGAAGCAGCAGTTCCTGCCGCGAATGGCGACCGGGGAGATCCGCGGCTCGTTCTCGATGTCGGAGCCGCACTGCGGGTCCGACGTCGCGGCGATCCGGTCCAAGGCGGTGCGCGACGGTGACGACTTCATCCTGACCGGTCAGAAGATGTGGCTCACCAACGGGGGCTCCTCGACGCTGACCGCGGTGCTGGTGCGCACCGATGGCGAGGCCGACGAGGCCTCGAGCGTCTACAAGAAGATGACGACGTTCCTCATCGAGAAGCCGGCCGGGTTCGGCGAGGTTCTGCCCGGTCTGACCATCCCGGGGAAGATCGACAAGATGGGCTACAAGGGCGTCGACACGACCGAGCTCGTCATGGACGGTCTGCGCCTGCCGGCGGACCGGATCCTGGGCGGGGAGCCGGGCAAGGGCTTCTACCAGATGATGGATGGCGTCGAGGTGGGCCGCGTCAATGTTGCCGCCCGCGCGTGCGGCCTCGCGCTCCGCGCCTTCGAGCTCGGCATCGACTACGCCCAGCAGCGCCACACCTTCGGCAAGCAGATCGCCGAGCACCAGGCCGTGCTGTTCCGGCTCGCCGACATGGCCGTGAAGGTCGAGGCCGCCCACCAGATGATGATTCGCGCCGCGCGCACGAAGGACGCCGGAGAGCGCAACGACCTCGAGGCCGGCATGGCGAAGTACCTCGCGAGCGAGTACTGCAAGGAGGTCGTCGAGGACTCCTTCCGCATCCACGGCGGGTACGGCTACGCCAAGGAGTACGAGATCGAGCGCCTCTACCGCGAGGCCCCGATGCTGCTCATCGGCGAGGGCACCGCGGACATCCAGCGCATGATCATCGGCCGCCGCCTCCTCGAGGACTACAAGCGCCGCTGACCCGGCGTCCCGCCGGGGCGCACCGGCGTGCGGAGCCGGAGCGATCGGTCGAGCGCTGCGATGCGGGCCGGCGCGGATAGTCTGGAGCCATGAGCAGCGCACCAGGTCGCCCGAACCCCGTCATGGATGTCACCAAGCGGCCGGTGCTGGCCTCGTTCCAGGACTACGCCGGTGCCCAGAAGGCCGTGGACACTCTGAGCGACAATGCGTTCCCCGTGCAGAACGTCGCCATCGTGGGCGTTGACGTCAGGATCGTGGAAGCCGTGCTCGGGCGCCTGACCTGGGGCCGTGCGGCGATGTCCGGGATGACCTCCGGTGCCTGGTTCGGCATCCTGATCGGGCTGTTCGTCGGCTTGTTCAGCTCGACGTCGGGCAGCCTGGTCACTCTGGTGGGCCTCGGCCTGCTCTACGGAGCAGCCTTCGGCATCGTCTTCGGCCTCGTGTCGCACGCCTTCACCGGCGGCAAGCGCGACTTCGTGTCGCGCCAGCAGCTGCAGGCCTCGCGCTACGACGTCCTCTGCGAGCAGGCGGTGCTGGCCGAGGCGAAGAAGATCCTCGGGCTCGGTGGCACCTGGCCGCCGACCGACCCGACCGCGACCGCGCCGGCGACAGATGCCCTCGACGGATCGGCCCAGACTGCGGTGGTGAAGGTCGCCGACGCGACCGACGCCGGCGGAGCGCCTCCCGCCGCGGTGTGATGTCCCCGTGAGCGACGCCGGCTACGAGCTGCGCTCCGGCCTTGCGCCGCAGTTCGCCCGCCAGGCCCGGGCGTCGGAGGGGGTGTCGCCTCTGTACACCGTGATCTGCCAGGCCGCGTCCCTCGACCTCGCCTGGCCGGGACGGCTCACCGAGCTCCTCGGCCCGTGGTCCGACGTCCGGTTCGGGGACATGATGCCGTTGCGGGTGCTGGCTGCCGCCCACCGTCTCGTGCTCGAGCGGGAGGCACCGCTGCTGGCTCTGTGGTTCCCCTCGGTCGGCGGCGATGCGCCGCGCGACGCCGCGGGCCGGGTCGCCTGCTACGACGCCTGGGTCGACACCCTTGTCGCGCACGCGGACCGGCTCCCGGCGTTGCTCGCGGCACCGCCGCAGACCAACGACCCTGGTCGGGCCGCCGCGCTCGCCGGTGTCCTGCAGCTCGTCGAGGACGAGTGGGGGCTGCCCCAGCGCCTGCACGAGCTCGGCGCCTCGGCCGGGCTCAACCTGCTCGCCGACCAGGTGCGGGTCACCTGGCTCGGTGGTGAGACGGGCCCGGCCGGCTCCCCGCTCGTGCTCGAGGACGCCTGGGAGGGTGATCCACTCCCGCCCGCGACGGTGCCCCGGGTGGTGGAGCGCGTGGGCTGCGACCTCCATCCGGTCGACGTCGCGACCACCGAGGGACGCCTGCACCTGACGTCGTTCGTCTGGCCGGACCAGCCGGAGCGGTTCGACCGGCTGCGCGCGGCCTACCAGCTGGCGGCCCATGTCCCGGTGCGCCTCGTGCGCGCGGATCTCGTCAACCACCTCGAGACCCTGAGCCCCGAGCCCGGGACCGCCCTCGTCGTCTGGCACTCCTCGACCTGGATGTACCTGGACGGGCCGCAGCGCTCGGCGGCGAAGACGGCCTTCGAGCGGCTCGGCGCCCTCGCCTCGCCCGAAGCCCCCGTGGTCCACGCCGCGCGGGAGTACCTCGGCGACCGCGCGAGCACGTCGTTCGCCCTCGTGACCCGCTGGTGGCCTGCGCCGCGATCCCATGGTGCCCAAGGGATCGCAGCGGGGGAGGCGGTGCAGTTCGCGAACTCGCCCGCGCACGGGCTCCCCGTCAGGTGGATGCCGCCTCGCGCCCTTGGCCTCGACTTCGATCAACTCTGACGCCACCTCCGCGCGTGGGGGACCTTGGTCGAACCGCATCCGTCGCCGCGTGTGCGTGGCTAGGCTCGTCGCACCCGGACGCCGCCTCGATCGTGCGTCCAGCGACAACGAAGGAGCCCGTCCATGTCCGAGGACCAGACCCCCGTCTCGACCGATGCCAATGACCTCGTCGTCGAGGCGACCGTCGTCACCGACGGCGCGTACACGCTGTTCGTCGCGGACTTCAACGACACCGACACCGCGTGGGAGGCCTATGAGGCCCTCAAGGCTCTCGAGGACGGCCGCAGCGTGGAGATCGAGGGCGTCCTCGTGGTCAAGCGCGAGGAGGGCGGCGAGGTCGAGGTCCAGAAGGCCACCGACCACAGCACCCGTCGCGGCCTGAGGTGGGGGATCGTCGGAGGCGTCGCGCTCGGCATCCTGTTCCCCCCGTCGATCATCGGCAGCGCGGTGGTGCTCGGCGCCGGCGGCGCAGCGATCGGCAAGGCGCGTGAGGCCCATCACCGCAACGAGCTCGAGGCCGAGCTCGAGAACTCCATCGCCCCAGGACACTCGGGCATCGTGGCCCTCGTGTCCGACCCGGGCTCCGTCGAGATCCGCAAGGCGCTCGCCAAGGCGAACGGCATCGTCGAGTCCGCGGTCGACAAGGTCGTCGCCGACGACATCAAGGCGGCGGCCAAGGAAGCCGAGTCGTCGGACTCCTCCGGCAGCTGATCGCGTCTGGGCCGACGGGCGTACGCCGGCCGCGCATCGCCGCCGTACATCACGGCAGGTCACCAGCCGGATCGCCCTGCCCCTCAACGGGACGGGGGATCCGGCCGGTCTCGTCCGGGGTCAGTCCCCCGACGAGGGAGACGAGGACGTCCCAGCCGTCCAGCGTCTCCACGAGCAGGTCGGCGCACGGGAGCGCCTCGAGCTCGGCCCGGGTGACCCACCGGACCTCGTCGGCGTCATCACCCGCCGTCGGCGACGCCGAGCCGACGACGCGGCAGCTCAGGTCGTCGATCACGTACGTCGCCCCCGTCGGAGCCGAGCGTCGCACCTGCCCGACGACGTCGCCCGCGATCACGTCGAGACCCGTCTCCTCGCGCACCTCGCGCTCGCAGGCCGCGACGAGCGACTCGCCCGCCTCCACCCGCCCGCCGGGGACCGACCACAGCCCCTTGCCGGGCTCCTGGCCGCGCCGCACGACGAGCAGCCGCCCCTCGTGCACGATCACGGCACCCACGCAGGGCACCAGCCGGTCGAGCGCGTCGTACGGGTCAGGTTCCAGGGGCATGGGCCACAGCCTGGCGTGACCCCACGCCCTCGCGGTACGAGCGTCCTCCGGCGAAGGAGCCGAGCCAGCGCTCTGTGGCCACGACCTGCGGGCGCTGGTCTCGCAGGTGCCGGTCGGGCCGCTCTCCCCGCGCCGGGCCGCCGAAAGTGCGACGGCGCGTCCCGGCTCGGCCGGCACGCCTCGCGTAGATTGACCCCTCGTGTCGGCGTGGCTGGATCTGAAGTTCCTGGGATCGGTCTACCTCACCCTGTTCGTCATCATGGACCCGCCCGGGATCATCCCGATCTTCCTGGCGCTCACGGCACGACGCGGTGCCAAGGAGATGGCGCGACTGGCGGCGCAGGCGGCCCTCACGGCGTTCGGCGTCATCACCCTGTTCGCGATCTTCGGTGAGCGCATCCTGGCGTTCCTCGGCATCACCCTGCCCGCTCTGCAGGCCTCCGGCGGCCTGCTGCTGCTCATCGTCGCCCTCGAGCTGCTGACCGGGAAGACCGACGAGCCGAAGGAGGTCGACGACGTCAACGTGGCGATGGTTCCCCTGGGCACTCCGCTGCTGGCGGGTCCCGGCGCGATCGTCGCGACGATCCTGTTCGTCCGCCAGGCCGACACCGAGCCCCAGCTCGCCGCCCTCGTCCTGGGCATCATCGCGATCCACGTGACGATCTACCTCACCATGCGCTACTCCGTGTACCTCGCGCGCCTGCTGCGCCCGACGGGCATCCTCGTCCTGACCCGCATCGCGGGGCTCCTCGTCGCGGCGATCGCGGTGCAGCTCATCGCGAACGGCGTCTTCGGGTTCATCGCGGCGCAGGGCCACTGACGTGGCGGCTGCGGTGCGGACATGACGGTCCAGGACTCCTTCGACGGCATGCCGCGTCGGCTCTGGTCGTGCACGCCGACCAGGCTCGACACCTGGCTCACCTGCCCGCGCCGCTACCGGTTCACCTACCTCGACCGGCGCCAGAAGGGCCTGCCGTGGGCGCACAACAGTGTGGGGTCCTCGGTCCACAATGCGCTGCGCGACTGGTGGTTGCTGGCGCCGGACCGGCGGACCGTCGCTGCCGGCGAGTCGGCTGTCGTGCGCGGATGGCTCACCGGCGGCTTCCGCGACGACGCGCAGTCGCGCGCGTGGCGCGACCGCGCTGTCGCGATGACGTCGGCGTACGTCGCCGGTCTCGACCCTGACGAGGAGCCTGCGGGCGTCGAGCGCACCGTCGCCACGGCGACGCACGGCATGGCGCTGTCCGGCCGCGTCGACCGCATCGACCGCAGGCGCAGCGACGACGGCGGTGACGAGCTCGTGATCGTCGACTACAAGACCGGACGCCGTCCCCTCGAGGACAACGACGCGAAGTCCTCCCTCGCCTTGGCGGTGTACGCGGTGGCCGCGTCGCGCACGCTGCGTCTGCGGTCACGCCGGGTGGAGCTGCACCACCTGCCCACCGCAACGGTCGCCGCGCACGAGCACACGGGAGCCTCGCTGGAGCGGCATCTCCTCCGGGCGCAGGCGATCGCGCAGGAGGCGTCAGCTGCCGAGGCCATCTGGCGGGCGTCGCTCGCGGCTCGCGCCGAGGACGCCGCCGACGGTGACGCGGACACCATCGAGGCGATCGACGCCGTGTTCCCGCCGTCGGCCGGACCGAGCTGCTCGTGGTGCGACTACCGGCGCTGGTGCCCGACCGGGCGTGCGGCGTCGGTCGAGATCAAGCAGTGGGACGGACTGGCCGACTGACGCTCCAGCCGGCCAGCCCTCCAGCCGGCCAGCCGGCCAGCCGGCCACTGGCCAGCCGGCCACGCGGTCAGCGGGCGAGCGTGGCGACGACCGTCGTCGACGTCGCGTCGCCCTCGATCCGCAGGTCACGGACGAGTGCGCGCACGATCACAAGGCCGCGGCCGCTGCTCGGGTTCGGCGGTGACCCGTCCCAGGGCCCGGCGTCGCTGCAGGTGATCGTGACCAGTCTCGGGCCGTCGACCTGCTCCCCGGCCTCGACGTCGAGGACCAGGGGCGGCTCGCCGTGGCGGACGGCGTTGCCGACGAGCTCACTCGTGACAAGCTCGGCGTCCTCCAGGAGAGAGAGGAGCCTCTCATCGTCCGCCGCCTCAGGCCAGCGGGCCAGGACATGTGCGCGGACGGCCCGGCGGGCGGTCTGCGCCGAGCGTGGTCCGTGGTCGAGATGGAGATGGAGATGGAGCAGGGTCACCGGGTGCGCCTACCCGGCGTCGCCGGGTCCGAAACCTCGGAGCAGGACGTCGAGGGCCCCGGCCGTCTCCTCGGGCCGGTCGACCGCGGGGGAGTGCCCGGCACCGTCGATGACGACCGGCGTCGTGCCGACCGCCGTGGCAACGGCATCCTGCGCAGCCGTGGTCCAGGCATCGTCGTCGGGACCGTAGAGCACACCGACCGGGAAGCCGTCGAGCGCAAGGGCTGCGAGCTCGCCGGTGCGGTCGGGTGTGTCGAGCATGATCCCGGTCGCGGCCCGCAGCTGGTAGGCGTTGGTCGCGGTGAAGCGTCGCCGCATGAACTCCGCCACCTCAGCGGAGGGCGGAACCCAGCCACCGTCGCGGTCGGCAGCCTCCTTGACGTCGTAGACGGTGTCGAGGGGCACGTGGGGCAGGGCCGCGTGCAGCGCCCCCATGCCGTCGTGGTGCCGCTGCGGCAGGGTGCCGGGGCCCGAGCACATGAGAGTCAGCGAGGCGAACGCCGAGCCCCCCGAGGCGAGCGCAGCCTCCCGTGCGACGAGGCCGCCGAAGGAGTGGCCGACGACGTGAACCGGCGTCACGTCGAGGCTGGTGACGACCTCGAGCAGGTCGCCGGCGAGCGCGGTGAGGGAGTAGACGGACTCGTCGTCGGGACCCGGCGACTCGAACTGCCCGTGCTGGTCGTAGGCCAGGACCATCCAGCCGCGGGCCGCCAGCGGCTCGAGCACCGCGATGAAGTCCTCCTTGGAACCGGTCCAGCCCGGGACGAGCACGATCGCACCGTGGGGCGCGCCGACCGGATCGATGCGCAGGCCGCGAAGGGCGCCGCGGGAGGTGCTCAGCGAGACGCGACGCGCGGCGGTGGGGAGGTCGAGGTAGGGCGGGGTGCTCACGGACGGCAGACTACGGACCGGGTGGTACCGGCCGTTGGCCGGTGCCTGACGAGGGAGGCGGTGGGACCGACATGGCACGCACGATCGCAGTGGCGAGCCAGAAGGGCGGTGTCGGCAAGACGACGACGGTCGCCTCGTTGGGGGTCGCCCTCGTCGAGCTCGGCCAGCGGGTCCTCCTCGTGGACCTCGACCCGCAGGCGTGCCTGACGTTCTCCCTCGGCATCGACCCCGAGGACCTCACCAGGTCGATCCACGACGTCCTCACCGGCGACGCACGCATCCGCGAGGTCGTCATCGCGACCGACGACGGCGTCGACCTCGTTCCGGCGACGATCGCGCTCGCGCAGGTCGAGGCCACCCTGCTCACACGCGGTTCACGGGAGCACACGCTCGACGACGCCCTCGGAGACCTGCGGTCGCACTACGACTGGATCCTGCTCGACTGCCCGCCTACCCTCGGGATCCTCACGATCAACGCCCTCACCGCGGCCGACGAGGTCATCGTTCCGCTCCAGTGCGAGACCCTGGCCCACCGCGGTGTCGGCCAGCTGGTGGAGACGGTGCACGACGTCGCCCGCGCGACCAACCCTCGCCTGCGCCTGCTGGGGATCCTCCCCACCATGTTCGACGGCCGCACGTCCCACGCCAAGGCCGTGCTCGCCGACATCGTCGAGCGCTACGACGTTCCCGTCCTGGACCCACCGATCGCGCGGTCGGTGCGCTTCGCCGAGGCACCGGCCCTCGGTCGCTCGGCCCTGGCCACGGCCACGGCCCTGCGCGGCGTCGAGGCCTACCGGACCCACGCTCGGCGCCTCCTCGAAGGCGGCGCGAGGGTCGGCTCGTGAGCGCCGCGCGGCAGGCCACGACGATGGTGCTCACCGCCGTCGTCATGGCGGTGACCCTGGCGTCGGGCGGGTCGGCACAGGCCCGTGCCACGACCTCGCGGACGGCCTCGCCCCGCTCTGCACCGGCCCCGGCCCTGGTGGGGGTGGCTGCGGTCTCCGAGCCGGGCCCGGCGGCTCCACCCGTGGGTCAACGCCGCCCCGCTCCGGTGCGGCCCCCGGCCGTGCCGCGCCGTCCGGTGCCGCCGCACTCGGGCCGGGGACCGCGCATCGTCTACAGCGAGCGAACGCCCCAGCACGTCTGGCTGGTCGGGACCAATGGGCGGGTGGTGCGCGACTTCGCGGTGAGCGGCCGCCCGGCCTGGCCGGTGACCGGCACCTTCCACGTGTTCAGCAAGTCCCCGCGCAGCTGGAGCTCGACGTACGGGGTCAGCTTCCGCTGGATGGTCCGCTTCGCGCACGGGCACCACGCGGCGATCGGGTTCCACACGATCCCGCGCTACCCCTCGGGCCGTCTCCTGCACCCTGTGTCGCTGCTGGGGCGGCCGGTGGGGCTCGGGGGGTGCCCGCACAGTGCCGACGCCGACGCCGCGTTTCTCTACCGCTGGTCTCGCATCGGGACGACGGTGGTCGTCGTCCGCTGACCCCGGGCACGGCAGGAGGCCCCGGCACGGCGAGCCGGGGCCTCCTGCGACGTTCGGGTCGTGCGGTGGGGCGTCAGTCGCCCACTGAGACCGAGCTGTCGCTGCCGGACTCGCCGGCGCTCGACTCGCCCGCTGCTCCGCCGCGACCACGGCCGCCACGGCGGCGACGACGGCGCGGGGCGCCACCCTCGCCGTCGGCCGACTCGGGCGAGGTGGCCCGCTCGGTGGACTTCTGCGCGGACCCGGCCGGCGCCGCGACGTTCTCGTCGTGCGTGCTCGTCGTGGTGGCGGTCGTGGCACCCTCGCCGCCGGAACGGGTCCGACGACGCTGGCGGTCGCTGCGCGGAGCGCGAGGCTCGGTCTCCGCCGCGGTACCGGCCTTGTCCACCGTGCCGGCCGTTGCGGCCTTGCCCGCGTGGTCGGTGCGCGGACGCGGGTCGCGACGACCGTCGCCGCGCGAGTCGCGCGAGCCCGAGGGTTTGTCGCCGCGGTGGGAGCTGGAGCCGCCCGCCCGGCTCGAGCGCTTTCCGGCGGAGGCACCGGTCTCACCGAGGTCCTCGATCACCTCGGCGTCGAGGCCGGCGCGCTTCTGCAGGGTCTTGGGCAGGCGGCCCTTGGTGCCCTCGGGGATGTTGAGGCCCTTGTAGATGTGCGGGCTGGAGGAGTAGGTCTCGATCGGCTCCTCGAAGGGCAGCCCGAGCGCCTGGGCGATCATCTTCCAGCGGTGCAGGTCGTCCCAGTCGACGAGGGTGACCGCGATGCCGGAGTTGCCGGCTCGGCCGGTGCGACCGATGCGGTGCAGGTAGGTCTTCTCATCCTCCGGGCACTCCCAGTTGATGACGTGGGTGACGTCGTGGACGTCGATGCCGCGGGCGGCGACGTCGGTGGCGACGAGGACGTCGACCTTGCCGTTGCGGAACGCGCGGAGGGCCTGCTCGCGGGCGCCCTGCCCGAGGTCACCGTGGACCGACGCGGCCGCGAAGCCGCGATCGGCGAGGTCGTCGGAGACGCGCTGGGCGTTGCGCTTGGTGCGGCAGAAGATGATCGTGAGCCCGCGGCCGTCGGCTTGCAGGACGCGGGCGATGATCTCCTGCTTGTCCATGCTGTGGGCGCGCCACACGTGCTGCTCGATCGCGTCGACCAGGGTGCTGTCGTCGTTGGGGTTGATCGCGCGGATGTGCGTGGGCTGGGTCATGTAGCGGCGCGCGAGCGCCACGATCTGGCCCGGCATCGTCGCCGAGAACAGCATCGTCTGGCGGACGGCCGGCACCAGGGCGACGATCCGCTCGACGTCGGGCAGGAAGCCCATGTCCAGCATCTCGTCGGCCTCGTCCAGCACGAGAGTCTTGACGTTCTTGAGGTTCACGTGGCCCTGGCGCGCGAGGTCGATGAGGCGTCCCGGCGTACCCACGACGACCTCGATCCCCTTCTGCAGCGCCTCGACCTGCGGCTCATAGGCGCGGCCGCCGTAGACGCACAGGACGCGGACACCGCGCATGCGTCCGGCCTTTTCCAGGTCGCTCGCCACCTGGATGCCGAGCTCTCGGGTCGGGACGATGATCAGTGCTTGCGGCTTGCCGCGCACGGCGTCGGGCTGGGCGTCGAAGCCCTCGTCGACGGGTGCGATGAGCCGCTGAAGGGCGGGGATCCCGAAGCCGAGGGTCTTCCCGGTGCCGGTCTTGGCCTGACCGATGAGGTCGTTGCCGGCCAGTGCCAGGGGGAGGGTGAGCTCCTGGATGGGGAAGGCGGTGATGATGCCGTCGGCGGCAAGGGCCTCGACCGTGGCGGGCAGGACACCCAGCTCGGTGAAGGTTTTGGGGTTCTCGATCGGCGTGCTGACGTCGACGTCGGGTGTCGCGTCGGCCGTGCTGTCGATGTGGCTGTCGGTCTGGGTGGTCAGAGCCTGCTCCGTGTGTAGGCCGAGGCGCAGCGTCGTGACCCTGCGCACGAGGGTCCCAGGGTCAGCGAGGATGCCGCGACTCCGGGGACTCGCCGTGCTCCCGTGAGGGCGCCGTCGGCGGGCTGGTCACGGAGAGAAGTTGAGATGCGTCGGCCGTGACCGGTGATGACCAGCCCAGTCTACCGTGCCGACGGCGTTTCACCTCCGGTCGCGCCGCAGACGGACGGGCGGCCCGGCGGCGGCGCGCCGGCTCCGCCCTCGGGGGCGCCTCCTCGACGCCGACGCCGTACGCTCACAGGCCGTGGAGGACACCGTGAGCGAACCTGGCCAGGACGGCTCCGCGCGACCGGATGCGCCCCCGTCCTCCGCGCTCGTCGACGACGACGCCTACCGCCTCGCCGTGATCGACTTGCTGGGCGTCCTGGCCTACACCGAGCTCGTGGCGTTCGAGCGGCTGGCCGCCGACGCCTCGCTGGCACCGACGATCGCCGACGAGGCGGCGTTGGCCCTCATGGCGACGGCGGAGATCCGCCACTTCACCCGCCTCGTCGAGCGCCTCGCCGAGCTCGGTGCCGACCCCACGGCGGCGATGGAGCCCTTCGTGGACGCGATCCACGACTTCCATGCGAAGACGGCCCCCGTCGACTGGCTGGAGAGCCTGGTCAAGGCCTACGTCGGCGACGGCATCGCCACCGACTTCTACCGTGAGGTCTCTCGCTCGGTCGATCCTGAGACCCGCGCCCTCGTGCTCGAGGTGTGCGGCGACACCGGCCACTCGAACTTCGCCGTCGCCACCGTGACGGCAGCGATCGACGCAGACCCGCGCATCGGCGGTCGCCTGGCGCTGTGGGGACGGCGTCTGGTCGGCGAGGCAATGTCGCAGGCCCAGCGCGTGGCGGCCGAACGAGACGGCCTCGCCTCGCTCCTCGTCGGCGGCGTCGACCGTCCCGGTCTCGGCCTCGCCGAGCTGGGGGAGATGTTCTCCCGCCTGACCGAGGCACACACCCGGCGCATGCAGAACCTGGGCCTCCAGGCCTGACCGTGGCGGCTGGTGTGCAGCCGGCTCGATGGGACGGCGGCGGGCGGCCCGGCTAGACCCCGCCGAAGCCGAGGCGCCCGCGCTCGCCGGCGCCGACCTCGACGTAGGCGATCTTGTCGCCGGGGACGACGACCGTGCGGCCCTTGTCGTCGCCGAGGATGAGCGGGGTCTTGTCCGCGACGGCGGCCGACACGAGGGCGACGACCTCCTCGGGGGTCTGGGCGCTCTCCAGGACGACCTCACGGGCCGCCTGCTGCACGCCGATCTTGACCTCCACGCCGGATCCTTCCTTCGGTGTTCGAGACGTCGGCCCGGAGCCCGGTGGGGCGCTGCCGGCCGACGTCCGATGTCGTGTGCCTGATGGCTGGTGCCAACCTAACCGGCGTGGGCTCCCGGCGACTCCCCGGACGGGCCGAGTACGCCGACGGCGTACCGGCGGCGAGGTGCGGAACGGTCCGGCGGACGCGTCAGGCGGGCGGGTGCGACAGCGGGATGCCGGAGATGCCGCGCCAGCCGAGCGTGCTCACGAGTCGCGCCGCGTCGGACTTGGCGATGTGGTCGTCCTCGCGGAGCCAGTGGCGGGCGGCGGTCTGAGCCAGTCCGGTCAGTCCGGCCGCGAGCATCATCGCCTCGGCGTCGGTGAGACCGGTGTCCTGGGCGATGACCTTGCTCACGAGCAGGGCGCAGGCGTCGTTGCTGCGGTCGACGCGCTCGCGGACCGCGGCCTCGTTGGTGAGGTCGGACTCGAAGATCAGGCGGAAGGCGCCGCCGGGGTCGTCGACGAAGTCGAAGTAGGCCTGCACCGTCGCCTGGACGCGGAGCTTGTTGTCGACGGTCGAGGCCAGCGCGGTCTCCACCGCCGCCACGAGCTCCTCGGACGAGGCGTCGAGCAGCGCGAGGTAGAGCTCGAGCTTGCTGGGGAAGTGCTGGTAGAGCACCGGCTTGCTGACTCCGGCGGCCTCGGCGATGTCGTCCATGGCCGCGGCGTGGTAACCGGAGCCGACGAAGACCTCGCGGGCCGCGTCGAGCAGCTGGGCTCGCCGTTCGCGCCGGGGGAGTCGCTGCCCGCGTGCGGCTGAACGTCCGGCTTCGGACACGACTGACATGGGGGGAGCCTACCGGGCGGTAATCCCAGTCCCTCGGACCATCCGGGCACGTCGTGCTCGTCATGACCGTCGTCATGGTCGACCTCGCTGATCTGCCCGAGGGCGTGGGCCGGGTCCACCTCGTCTCCTCCCGTCTCGCAGGAGGGGTCCCGACGAGCAACGATCGCTGTGCGCTCGTACCGTGGCTCGCGTGGTCAAGGGGCAGGGACACATCATGACGACACCGGACGCATCGGCGATCGCTGCCGCCCTGCGCGTGGTGCCCGGTGTGGTTCGGGCCACTGTCGTCCCCGAGGCCGACGGCGGCCCGGGCGTGCTCCGGCTCGTCCTGGAACGCGGCTCGGACGAGGTCGTGGTCGCTCGTGCCGTGCAGCGGATCCTCCGACTCCAGTTCGGGGTCGGGCTCGATCCGGGACGGATCGAGATCGTCGAGGAATCGTCCTCGGAGGCCGAAGGTCCACCGGCGCCGCTGCTACGCGTCGTGGAAGAGAGCTTCGTGGGGGTGCTCGAGCTCGGTGCGGAGATCAACGCGCTGCTCACACTGCTCGACTCGAACACGGTGACCGGCCCGCGTTTCCACACCGACGTCTTGGCATCCGCCGCGCGGCACCCTGCCGGCGGCGGGCAGACGGGGACCGAGGTCGAGCGTGGAGGCGTCAGCGCCGGCATCGACACCGGTTCGGCGGTGGACGAGGACGCCGCACCACGTCTGGCCATCGCGCGTCTCACGCTCGTCGCGGACGGGCTCGGCGTGAACGCGACGGTCACGCTGACCCGGGGGGATCTCGAGTTCAGTGGCAGCGAGGAGGGCCCCTCGACGCCGACGGCCGTGCACCGCGTCGTCGCCGGCGCCACCCTTCGCGCCCTCGCCGGGGTGCTCGGCGCGGAGCAGCGGGTCGACGTCGAGGCCGTGACCGTGACGCCGATGGGTGACGGCCACGTCGCTGTCGTGCAGGTGGTGTGGACCACGTCCGAGGGCACCGAGCGGCTCACTGGTGCCTCGGAGGTCCGCGACGACACGCGCCAGGCTGTGATCCGTGCGACGCTCGACGCCGTGAACCGTCGACTCTCCCCGCACCTCGAGGCCTGATGTCCGCCGACCACCTCCCGCGCACGACGGCTGACCTGATGGCCGACCTCCCCAGCCCGTGGCCGAGGGAGGACGTCGTCCTGGACAACGGGACCCTGTCGGTGCGGTATGCCTCGGCGCCCGACCCGGCCGCGGCCGAGCCCGCGATGTTCGTCCACGGGCTCGGCGGTAACGCCACCAACTGGACCGACCTCATGGCGCTGCTGCGCGGACGCGTCGAGGGTCACGCGGTCGACCTGCCCGGCTTCGGCTGGTCACCCCCGCCGCGGGACGGCGACTACTCGCTCGCCCGCACCGCCGCCACGATCGCGGACCTCATGGAACGCCGGTTCGACGGTCGGCCCGCTCACCTGTTCGGCAACTCGATGGGTGGCGCCGTCGCCGTGCAGCTCGCGGCACGCAGCCCGCACCTCGTGCGCACGCTCACTCTCGTCAGTCCGGCGCTGCCCAAGGTGGGCGTGCGACGCACGAACGTCCACCTGCCCGTCATCGCAGCTCCCGGCCTGGGCACGACGCTCATGCGGCGCTACCTCACCCTCGACGCTGCCACCCGGGCGCAGGCCACCATCGACGTGTGCTTCGCGGACCCCACCTCGGTGCCGGAGGTTCGGATGAACGAGGCGGTCCAGGAGGTTCGCCGTCGGGACGCGCTTCCCTACGTCGCAGACTCCTTCGTGCAGTCGCTGCGCGCGCTGCTCTCGACGTACCTCGACCGGTCCGCTGATCGGCCGTGGAAGCTGGCCGAGAGCATCACCTGCCCGACGATGCTGGTCTACGGCCGGGCGGACAAGCTGGTCGACCCGATCCACGCCCACACCAAGGCCTTCCCTGACGTCCGGGTGCTGGTGCTCCCCCATGCAGGGCACGTGTCCCAGATCGAGCAGCCGGTACTCGTGGCCGAGTCATGGCGCGACCTGCTGGCCGTGGGTGCCACACGCCGTTAGCGGCCCACCCTGCTTTTGGTCTAGACCGTTAGTGCTGCCGAATCGGCTGCTCCCCGATACGGTTGCGCGGTGACCGAGACACCGTCCCGCGCGCTGCCGTCCCGTGCCCGCGTCGTCGTGATCGGCGGTGGCGTCGGCGGCACGTCCGTGGCCTACCACCTCGCGCTCGCCGGTGAGCGCGACGTCGTCCTCGTCGACCGGTCCGAGCTCACCAGCGGCTCGACCTTCCACTCCGCCGGGCTCGTCGGCCAGCTTCGCTCCGACCCCACCCTGACCGCGATGAACCGCTACTCCGTCGAGCTCTACCGGGCGCTGCAGGCCGGGGAGAGCCCCCCCGGATGGGTCGAGTGCGGGAGCATCAGGCTCGCGTCGTCGCAGGCTCGGTGGGAGGAGATCACCCGTCAGGCCGGGTGGGCCGCGACGAGCGGCTTGGAGCTCCAGCAGATCTCCGCTGCGGAGGCGCAGGCGCTGTTCCCGCTCATGTCGACCGACGGTGTCGTCGGGGCGGCGTACCTGCCCACCGACGGCCAGGTCGACCCCTCCCAGCTGACCTACTCCCTCGCGGCGGGGGCTCGAGCCCTCGGCGTCGCGATCCACACGCACACTCGGGTTCTGGGCATCGACACGGCAGGTGAGGGGTTGCGGCGGCGCGTCACGACGGTCCGCACCGACAAGGGCGACATCGAGTGCGACGTCGTCGTCGACTGCGGTGGCATGTTCGCCGCCGAGGTCGCGAGGATGGTCGGCGTCCGCGTGCCGATCGTCCCGATGTCGCACCAGTACGTCGTCACCGAGGCGATGTTCGCCCATCGTGAGAAGTCGCTGCCCTCGCTGCGCGACCCCGACAACCTCGTCTACTACCGCCAGGAGGTCGACGGCCTGGTGATGGGCGGGTACGAGCACCAGTCGCTGCCGTGGACCGCGTCCGCGTCGTCCTACGACCGGATCCCGGCGGACTTCAACGGCCGCCTCCTCCCACCCGACCTGGACCGCTTCGTCGAGATCAGTGACAACGCCGCGACTCGAGTCCCGTCGATCGCCGACGTCGGCATCCGCACGTTCATCAACGGCCCCGAGGGCTTCACCCCCGACAACGAGTTCTGCCTCGGCCCGACCGAGGTCGCTGGCTTCTTCGTGGCGGCCGGCTTCTGCGCGCACGGCATCGCCGGCGCGGGCGGGATCGGCAAGGTGATGGCCGAGTGGGTGCTCGAGGGTGCCCCGCCGATGGACCTGTGGCACATGGACGTCCGCCGCTTTGGCCACTCCTACCGCTCTCCGTCGTACACGCTCGCGCGCACCGTCGAGAACTACGAGAGCTACTACGACATCCGCTATCCAGCGCACGAACGCACCGCCGGCCGTCCGCTGCGCACGTCGCCGGCCTACACCTGGCACAGCGCCCACGGTGCCTCCTTCGGCGAGAAGTCCGGCTGGGAGCGGGTCAACCACTACGAGTCCAACAACCGGGCCGACGACGAATCCTGGCGCCCGAGCGGGTGGGCCGGGCGCCACTGGTCGCCGGCCGTCGTCACCGAGCACCGCGCGACGCGGGAGACCGCTGCGATCTTCGACGAGTCGTCCTTCGCCAAGATCGAGGTGAGCGGCCCGGACTCCTCACGGCTGCTCGAGTGGGTGTGCGACAACGAGGTGGCGCGCGGTCCCGGCTCGGTGACCTACACGCAGGCGCTCAACGCCCGCGGTGGCATCGAGTGCGACTTCACCGTGACCCACCTCGAGGACGACGTGTTCCTTGTCGTCACCGGGACGGCGTTCGCCAACCATGACGCGTCCTGGCTGCGCACGCAGGCTCGTGAGATCGACGCTGACGTGCGCATCGCCGACGTCACTGGAGCGTGGGCCTGCTTCGGGCTCTGGGGCCCCCACGCACGCGACATCCTCGCGCCGCTGACGCCGCAGGACCTCGGCAACGACGAGTTCCCGTTCCTCGCGATGCGCCAGACGACGGTCGGCGACGTCCCCGTCCGCATGGTGCGCGTGACGTTCGTCGGCGAGCTCGGGTGGGAGCTCTACTGCCCGGCGGAGTACGGCGCGAACCTCTGGGCGGCGCTGTGGGCCGCAGGGGAGGCGCACGGGCTCGTGGCCGGCGGCTATCGCGCGATCGACTCGCTGCGGCTGGAGAAGGGCTACCGCGTGTGGGGCGCGGAGATCGACCCCGGCCATACGCCGTATGAGGCCGGGCTCGGCTTCTGCGTCCGGCTGGACAAGCCCGGTGGCTTCCTCGGCCGGGAGGCCCTCGTCGCGCAGAAGGATGCCGGCATCACCCAGCGGCTCGTCTGCCTCGTGCTCGACGGCGTGTCGCAGGTGGCGCTGGGCAACGAGCCGGTGCGGATCGGCGACCGCGTCGTCGGCCGGGTCACGAGCGGTGGCCTCGGCTACGCCCTCGGCGTCTCGATCGCCTTCGTCTACCTGCCGGTGGATGTCGCGGCCGAAGGCACGCGCGTCGAGGTGGGCGTCTTCGCCGACTGGATCGGCGCAACAGTCATGAAGGACCCCCTCTACGACCCGAAGTCCCAGCGCGTCCGCGCCTGATCCCCGGCGAGGCTCGAGGGCCTCGTGTCACTGGTGGTGTGGTGGGTTACCGCCCCGGGGAACGACCACACCCCCCGGGTCCCCACCGTCCGGGGGGTGGGCGTGCACCCAGGTGGGGGGCGGGTCGCGGGGTGTGCGGGGCGGCGGGGGCGCGGGGGACGGGGCAAACC
>JBBRAQ010000051.1:0-22995 GCA_038206635.1 Candidatus Nanopelagicales bacterium
CCGTCCCGACCTCAAGATCGGTGTCTGCGGCGAGCACGGCGGCGACCCGGAGTCGGTGCACTTCTTCCACAACGCCGGCCTCGACTACGTGTCCTGCTCACCGTTCCGCGTCCCCGTCGCACGGCTCGAGGCGGGACGCGCAGCCCTGGCAGAGTCGACGTCCGACACGCGCTGACGGCGTGCGCCGGCACCTCGCCGGCACCGCGGGACGACGCAGCACCGGGACGACCCGAGGAGGGCCGTCCCGGTGCTACGTCGTCCTGGCCGCCGGTCGGGGGGGGGGGGGGAGTCCGGCGGACAGGTGCCGAACGGCCCATCAGCCGGGCGCTCGGCGGGAGGTGGCGGTGCCGGGGGGTGCGCACGCCGTCCTGGTGCTGTCGAACCCGGCGGCCGAGTCACCAGCCGTCAGGGACGGGTCAGGCCGTCGAACCGGTGGACGGGGTGACCGACGGCGTGCCGGTCGAGGTGCCGGTGCCCGACGGGTCGGGCCGCTGGCCGTCGTGGCCGGTGCCGAGGCCGTGTCCGGGACCACCGTCGCCGCAGTGCCCAGCAGGACCGCCCAGGCCCGGCGTCTGCGTACCGGTCACGGTGAAGTCCTTGCCCACCGCAACGATGACCCAGGCGCCGGCCTTGGTGACGACGTGCGCCTCGTAGACGCCGTCGGAGTCGGTCTCGACCCGCTGGATCGTCGCGCCCGGGTACGTCGCGAGGGCTGCGGCGCGGACCTTGTCGGCGGTGGTGCCGGTGAGCAGCTTCTCGTCGGAGCGCTGGGACGTGGACTGGTCGCCGGACGGGTGCTGCGGCGCGGTGGAGCTGGAGCCGCCGGTGGTGCCCGACGTCGCGGACGGCGACGGGGTACTGGTGGCGGCGTTGGCAGTGACGGTCCCGGCCAGGACGAGCCCGCCGGCGAGGCCGGCGGCGACGAGAGCGGCGGCGGTGCCCCAACGACGTGCGGACCTGGTGGTGGTGATCTGGGTCTCGTTGTCGATCATGTGCTTCTCCTTTGTGGTCGGGGGCTCCCGGGGGAACCTCGTGACCTCACCGTGATCGCTGAACATGTGCGCCCGCTGGAGTCACCGGGTGCGCCCGGTGTGCGGACGTTCTGAGAACTCCGCCCGATCAGGGACACTGATGCGGTGATCCTGAGCGAGCGGGCCCCGCTGGCAGCCGCCGCGCCGCGGCGACGCTCGCCCGTACGCCGTGCGGTCACCCTCGTGCTCCTCGTCGCGGCCCTCCTCCTCGTCGTCGTCCCGGCGATGGCGGCGGGCAGCGTCCTGCTCGCGGCGCACCGGGACGACCGTTCGCGGACCGACGTCATCGTCGTGCTGGGCGCCTCCCAGTTCTGGGGGCGGCCCAGCCCGGTGCTCGAGGCCCGCCTCTCCCACGCGAAGGACCTCTACGGCTCGGGGGTCGCGCCGAACCTCGTGACCGTCGGTGCGAACCAGCCGGGGGACAAGACCACCGAGGCCCAGGCCGGAGCGGACTGGCTGGTCGCCAAGGGGGTGCCCCGCGCCGCGGTCACCGCCGTACCCCTGGGGCACGACACGTTGCAGAGCCTCACCTCGGTGGCGCGGCTGATGGCCATGCGGGGCTGGACCAGCGCGACGATCGTGACCGACCCCGCGCACGAGGCCCGCAGCCTCGCGATGGCGCGGGCGCTCGGCATCGACGCCCACGGCTCACCGACGCGCTCGGGCCCTGGCTCGAGCCTCACGTTCGACTACGTGCTGCGCGAGAGCGGCGGCCTGCTGTGGTTCTGGATCTCCGACCGGCGTCACATCGAGCAGATCGTCGGTGCATGACCACCCGGCGATCGTCGTGAGCGGTCGCTAGGGTCTGCCCTGATGGACCTCCACCCGGCGTACGACGACGACCGCCTCTCCGAGGGCTACGCGCACGACGACGAGGCACGATGGGTCGCCGAGGCGCCCAAGCGTCCCGGTCGTACGGCGTTCGCCCGCGACCGCGCCCGCGTCCTGCACTCCGCCGCCCTGCGCCGCCTCGCCGCGAAGACCCAGGTCATGGCGGCCGGGGAGAGCGACTTCCTCCGCACCCGGCTCACCCACTCGCTCGAGTGCGCCCAGGTGGGGCGCGAGCTCGGGGCGGCGCTCGGGTGCGACCCCGACCTCGTCGAGGTCGCCTGCCTCTCCCACGATCTCGGCCACCCGCCGTACGGCCACAACGGTGAGGACGCCCTCGACGAGGTGGCGTCCTCGATCGGCGGCTTCGAGGGCAACGCCCAGTCGCTGCGCATCCTCACCCGCCTCGAGGCCAAGACGTTCAGCCCTGACGACGGCCCGCGCCCGGGTGGCCCGGTCGGGCTCAACCTCACGCGCGCGGCTCTCGACGCCGCGACGAAGTACCCCTGGCCGCGCCGCGAGGGCACGCGGAAGTTCGGTGCCTACGCCGACGACCTCGACGTCTTCACCTGGCTGCGGCTCGGCGCCGAGGACGAACGCGGCTGCTTCGAGTCGCAGGTGATGGACTGGGCCGACGACGTCGCCTACTCCGTGCACGACGTCGAGGACGCCGTCGTCGCCGGCCATCTCGACATCCGGGCGATCACCGGTGCCGGTGGTGCGGACGACCCGGAGGGGCTCCTCGACGTCGCGGCGGAGTACGCGCCCGACGCCGAGCGCGACGAGCTCGGTGCTGCCGTCGTACGCCTTACAGCGCTGCCGTTCTGGCCGGCGTCCTATGCCAGTTCCCTCCGCGACCTCGCCGCGCTGAAGAACCTGACCTCCCAGCTCATCGGCCGGTTCTGCACGTCCGCGGAGCTCGCGACGCGCGCCCAGTGGGGCGACGGTCGCCTGACCCGCTACGCCGCCGACCTCGTCGTACCCCGTGACCAGCGGCTCGAGGTCGCCGTGCTCAAGGCCGTCGCCAACCGCTGGGTGATGCAGCGTGCCGGGGCCGGTCCGGTGTACGTGCGCCAGCGCGAGCTGGTGCACGAGCTCGTGTCGGCGCTGCGCCTGGCCGGGCCCGCCGCCCTCGACCCGGTGATGTCGGCGTCCTACGCGCAGGCCGACGACGATGCGTCACGCCTGCGCGTCGTGGTCGACCAGGTGGCGAGCCTCACCGACCGCTCGGTCGTCACCTGGCACACCCGCCTCTGCCGCTGAGCCCGCCGCGGCTCGCGTCGCTGTCCGGGGATCTGCCGGCGTCGCCGGTCTGGTGCTGTGCGGGCTAGGTGCCTCAGGCGGTCGCCCGAGGAAGCGACCCGGTCACCGCGTCGAGCAGGGCGTCGATGTCGGTCTCGTCGGTGTAGACGTGCGGGCTCACCCGCACGAGGCCGGTCACGCCTTGCGCGTCGAAGTCGCGGACGGCGTACTCCCGTGGCGAGTGGCTGACGTTGACGCCGCGGGCCTTGATCTCCCGCACGACGTCGACGGCCTCGCGGCCCTCCAACGAGAAGGTGACGATCCCGGTTCGCACAGCTCCACGGTCACGTACGACGATGCCGGGGATCCCCTGCAGCGCACGGCGGATCCGGTCGGCGAGCCATTGGATCCGGGCCGCGATGACGTCGAGCCCGAGGTCGAGGGCGTAGTCGGCCGCGGCGCCCATCCCGAGCATCGCGGCGTAGGACTTCTCCCAATTCTCGAACCGCGTCGCGCCGTCGGCGAGGACGTAGGACGACTCGCTCGTCCACGTCGCGGCATGCAGGTCGATGAGGGCGGGCTCGAGGAGGAGCGCCCGCTCGGAGGTGTAGAGGAAACCGGTGCCGCGCGGGCCGCGCAGGAACTTCCGACCCGTGGCCGAGACGAAGTCGGCGCCGATGCCGGGCGCGTCGAGCGGGAGCTGGCCGACGGACTGGCACGCATCGAGGATGTACCAGGCGTCGGGTGCGTGCTGTCGCAGGACGGCGCCGATCTCCGCGGCGGGGTTGAGCAGACCGTTCTGGCTCGGTGCGTGCGTGACCGCCACGACCTGGACGCGCTCGTCCAGCATCGCGCGCAGGGCCTCCACGTCGAGGACCCCGGACGCGTCGTCGGGCACCGCCTCGACCACGGCGCCGACCCGGCGTGCGGCCGCGAGCACGGCGAGGACGTTGCTCGCGTACTCCGCCTGCGAGACCAGGATGCGGTCACCGGCCGCGAGCGGCAGCGACAGGAAGCCGCGCAGCCAGGAGTCGGTGGCGCTCGTGGTCAGCGCGATCCGGCGTGCCGGGGCGCCCACGAGGCGGGCCACGGAGAGATAGGTCGCGTCGATCCGGTCCTGTGCCTCGTCATGGGCCTCGTAGCCGCCGACCTCGGCCTCCCGGCGCAGATGCTCGACCATCGTCTCGACGGCAACCTGCGGCGGCAGGGCCGAGCCGGCGTTGTTGAGGTGGTGTCGCGTCAGGCTCCCCGGCGTCTCGGCGCGGAGGCGGGCGACGTCCTCGGCCGTCAGCCCGGACGGGTCGACGCCGGACGGCGCAGGGATGCGGGCGGCGGGGGAGGGGACGGGGGTGCGGGTCACGCCCCGATCCCACCACAGCCCGGCGACGACCGGCCGTCGAGACGGGGCGGGCCGCGGGGACGCCGGCGGTGGGGGGCGTCTGCGCGTGCCCGGCCGGGCCGTGGGGCCACGTCTGCGGAGGAGGTGCCCGCCTGGCGTGGCGTGGGCCGGTGTCAGACCACCAGGGGCGCTGACCTCGCGCGGCTCCGTAGGATCGGGGCATGGCTGGCCGTATCCGCGACGAGGACATCGTCCTGGTCCGTGAGCGGGCCAGCATCGATGAGGTCATCCGCGACTACGTCACGCTGAAATCGGCCGGTGGAGGAAGCCTCAAGGGCCTCTGCCCCTTCCACGACGAGCGCAGCCCGTCGTTCAACGTGAGCCCGGCCAAGGGTGCGTGGTACTGCTTCGGGTGCGGCGAGGGTGGCGACGTCATCGGGTTCCTCCGCAAGATCGACCACCTCTCCTTCACCGAGGCGGTCGAGAAGCTCGCGGGGCGCTACGGCGTCACCCTGCGCTACGCCGAGGGCTCGGCTGCCCCGGGGCGCCAGGCCGGTCAGCGCAGTCGGCTGGTCGAGGCCCACAAGGTGGCCGCGGCCTTCTACGTCGAGCGGCTCGCCGGCCCCGACGCCGAGCTCGGCCGCACCTTCCTGCGCGAGCGGGGCTTCGAGGCCGACGCGATCGCGCACTTCGGCGTCGGCTACGCCCCAAAGGGCTGGGACATCCTGCTCACCCACCTGCGCGGCAAGGGCTTCAGCGACGACCAGATCGTCGAGGGCGGCCTCGCCGTACGAGGGGGTCAGCGCGGGGTCTACGACCGCTTCCGCGGCCGGCTCGTGTGGCCGATCCGCGACCTGTCCGGCGACGTCGTGGGTTTCGGGGCGCGCAAGCTCTACGACGACGACGACGGCCCGAAGTACCTCAACACCCCCGAGTCGCCGCTGTACAAGAAGAGCCAGGTGCTCTACGGCATCGACCTCGCCCGCAAGGAGATCGCCAAGCGGCAGCAGGCCGTGATCGTCGAGGGCTACACCGACGTCATGGCAGCGCACCTGTCCGGCGTCGAGACGGCGGTCGCCACGTGCGGCACGTCCTTCGGCAGCGACCACGTCAAGGTGCTGCGCCGGCTGATCGCGGACGACTCCACCGGTCAGGTCATCTTCACCTTCGACGGCGACGCCGCGGGGCAGAAGGCCGCCCGCCGGGCCTTCGACGAGGACCAGAAGTTCACCGCGCAGACCTTCGTCGCCGTCGAGCCCAACGGCATGGACCCGTGCGAGCTGCGTATCGCGAAGGGCCCGGATGCCGTGCGTGAGCTGGTCGAGCATCCTGTGCCGCTCTTCGAGTTCGCGGTCCGTGCCGCGCTGGGCGAACACGACCTCGACCACTCCGAGGGGCGCGTGGCCGGCCTACGATCAGCGGCACCGGTGATCGCCGCCATTCGCGACCAGGCCCTACGCCCGGAGTACGTCCGCCGGCTCTCCGGCTGGCTCGGGCTCCCGGTCGAGGAGGTGTCGCGCGCTGTCGCGTCGGCCGGCCGCGCCCAGCCCGCGACCCAGCGCCGGGCGAGGGACCCCGATGCGCCCACCGTCGCCCAGGAGGCCGGCTCCGTGCCGCGCCTCCCTCGCCCGGACCCCCGCGACAAGGTCGCCTCGGTCGAGCGCGAGGCGCTCAAGGTGTCGCTGCAGATCCCGCAGCTCGCGGGCTCGTGGGTGGACGCGCTGGAGACCCCGGCGTTCCGGTCCCCGGCCTACGCCGCTGTGCACGCGGCCATCGTCGAGGCCGGGGGAGCGGCGTCGGGTCTGAGCGACCGTGCCTGGCTCGACGCCGTGCTCGCCGCGTGCCCCGACGACGCCGTCCGCGCCGTCGTGCACGAGCTCGCCGTCGATCCCCTCACCACCGACAGCGCCGACCAGCGCTACGCCCAGTCGGTGATCGCACGCCTGCTCGAGATCGACGCCTCGCGCCGGATCACCGACGTCAAGGCCCGGCTCCAGCGGGTCGAGCCGGCGAGTGACCCCGATGCCTACCAGGCGCTGTTCGCCGACGTCCTGGCGCTCGAGAGCTACCGTCGCGGGCTGCGCGAGCAGGTCGCAGGAGGGACGTCGTGAGGCTGCGCGCACCGTCGGAGGTCCGTCAACGCGTCCCGGGCGAGCGGGTGCTCGCCTGGATGCCCACGGGCGGCTCGTCCCTCATCGCCACCGCGACGGCGCTGACCCTCCCCGAGGGCTCCGTCGCCGACCTCCGCGTCCCGTGGGACCTCGTGCTGCGCGCCAGCTGGGAGCCCGACCGCGTCGAGGTCACCGCCCAGGAGCAGGCCGGCGGGCGCCCCGTCGTCCACCGCATCCGCATCGACTCCGAGCCGGGGGCTCTTCCCTCGGTCGTGCGTGAGCGCGTGATGGCCAGCATCGTCATCCAGGACCACGTCGAGCTCGTCGGTGAGCAGGGAGCAAGGTTCGTCGCCCGGCGAGTCCCGGGCTCGACCGACCTGCGCTGGTCGATCGTCTTCGACTTGGGCCTCGACTCGCGCGATCCCGATCTGCGCCGTCGTGCCGACGAGGCCTTGGCCGTCCTGCGGGTGTCGCTGGGTGTGTGAACGGCGCACGAACGGGTGGGTCCGCAGGGCCTTGATTTCGGACCCGTGGCGCGCCCTTGCTATCCTCCTCTCGCTGCGTCGCTCCGGTGTCGCAGGTGTTCGGTCCCGCGTAGCTCAACGGCAGAGCTCCCGACTGTTAATCGGGCGGTTTCTGGTTCGAATCCAGACGCGGGAGCCACGAAACCCACAGCGATACTCCGCTCGCACGAGAGGCGGCGTTCGTCGTTCCCGGCGAGGAGACCGTGCCGGACGCTCCTTCTGCTAGGCCGGGTCGGCGTCGAACGTGGCGTCGATCCGTTCGATCCGGATGCGCTCCTGCTCGCGGGCCAGGTACAGCAGCGCGCGGCGGTCGGCTTCGGTGGGGTCGACCATGTCGAGCGCCCTCGGCCACAGGTGGCGACGCCGGACGATCGCGATCTCCGCGGCGTAGACGACGACCTGGCTGACGAGGTAGATCAGCGCGAACAGGCCGACGATCGTGGCGAAGCTGCCGTAGACGGGGCCGGCCTTCGCGACGTAGCGGGGGAGCACGGTGGCACCGAAGGTCAGCAGGGCCGTGATGGCGACCGACCCGAGGAGCGCCGCGGGCCAGACGATGGAGAACCGGGCGCGGTGCGGCAGCAGGAGGCCGGTTGAGGACCACAGCAGCAGGAACATGATCGCGGTGGTGCCCAGGTACGCGGCGAGGCGTGAGACCTGGGGGAGGTCGGCGATCGCGCTCACGGCGACCGTCGTCACGCCGATGCCTGCGACGCCGACGACGAGGAGCACCAGCATCGTGACGATGCGGAGGTAGCGCGGGAAGAACTCCAGGCGGCTGCGGTGCGGGACTGCCGCAAGGTGGTTGAGGGTCTGGTAGGCCGAGAACACGATGCCGAGCCCGGCGAAGAGCAGACCGACGACGGCCGCGGCCAGCGGCACCCCGCCGGTGGGCAGGGAGAGGAGGTCCAGGTTGACGGTGTCGTGGAACTCCTCGGGGATGATCGCGCCGATCACCTGGTTGCGCAGCGCCTCGTCGCCGCGCAGCACCGCCGTCAGGATCACGACGACCATGAGCAGCAGGGGGAAGATGCTGAGGAAGCCGTAGTAGGTGAGCAGAGCGGCGTGCCGGCCACCCTCGTCGTCGCCGTACTTCTTGATGACGGCGTAGGGGAAGCCGAGCCAGGAGTGGCGACGCTGGGTGGAGTCGGCCCAGTCGCGCACGGACCCGACGAGCCCACCGATGCCGCCGGAGTCGCTCACGGGACCACTCTGCCGTACCGACGCCGACCCCGAGGCCGACGACGCGACAGCACGACGACGCGAGTGACGTCGCACGCGCCACCCAGGGAGCGGGTCAGCGCTGGTCGGGGTGGTCGAGCAGGTGCTGGCGCACGGAGCGGTGCATGACCTTGCCGATCATCGACCGGGGGAGCTCGTCGAGGACGTAGATCTGGCGGGGCACCTTGTACCCGGTGAGGTGCTCGCGTGACGCCGTCCGCACGGTCTCGGGGTCGAGGCGCACGCCCTCCTCGGGGACGACGGCCGCGACGACCCGCTCGCCCCCGGAGCCGTCGGGCAGGCCCACCGCGGCGGCATCGGCGACGCCTGGGACCCGCCGCAGCGCGGACTCGACCTCGGAGGGGTAGACGTTGAAGCCCCCGGTGATGATGAGCTCCTTGATCCGGTCGACGACGGTGATGAAGCCGTCCGCGTCCATGGTGACGACGTCGCCAGTTCGGATCCAGCCATCCTCGAGGAGCACCGCAGCCGTGTCGGCCGGGCGCCGCCAGTAGCCGGAGAAGACCTGAGGGCCCTTGACCAGCAGCTCGCCGGGCTCGCCGACCTCGCAGTCCTCCGTGGAGTCGTGACGGTCGACCACGCGGATGTCGGTGGAGGGGAAGGGAATCCCGATGGTGCCGGGGCGCCGCGTGTCCGCGACCGGGTTGCCCACGCTGACCGGCGAGGTCTCGGTCATGCCGTAGCCCTCCACGAGGAGGCCGCCGCTGACGGTCTCCCAGTGGTCGACGACCGGGGTCGGAAGCGACATCGCGCCGGAGATCGCGAAGCGGATCGAGGTGAGGTCGACCCCGCGCTCCGCGGCGGCGCTGGCAAGCGTCTGGTAGATCGGGGGGACGCCGGGGAGGAACGTGGCCGGCCTGCGCTGCATCGCCTCGAGGGTCTGGTCGACGTCGAACCGGGGGAAGAGCACGAGAGTGGCGCCGATGCTCATCGCGAAGGTGAGGCACAGCGTGAGGCCATAGGCGTGGAAGAGCGGCAGGACGGCGTAGATGACCTCCTCGCCGTCCTTGAGGCCGGGCACCCAGGCACGTCCCTGGGCGGCGTTGGACCGCAGGTTTCGGTGGGTGAGGATCGCGCCCTTCGGCGCCCCCGTGGTGCCGCCGGTGTACTGCAGGAGGGCGACGTCCTCCGCGCTCGGGCGGGGGTGGTCTGCCGCCAGCGGCGCAGCGGTGTCCACGATCTCCTTCCACGCCAGTGCCCCGGGTGCCGGGGCGGTCATGGCGGCACGGGCGGCGCGGGCCTTGGCGAGGGGGAGGCGCAGCGCCAGACGCTTGGTGAGCGGGAGCGCCGTGCTCATGTCGACGGCGATGATCGTGGTGATGTCGGTCTTCCCCGTGATGGTGTTCAGCGTCGGGACGACCTTGTCCCACGCGATCACCACGCGAGCCCCGTGGTCGGAGAGCTGCTGGGTCAGCTCCTCGGCGGTGTAGAGCGGGTTGTGCTCGATCACGATGGCCCCGATCCGCAGCGCGGCGTAGAAGGCCACGACGTGCTGGGGGCAGTTGGGCATGATCAGCCCGACGCGGTCACCGGGCACGACGCCCAGCTGGCGCAGTGCCTCCGCCGCCCGCGAGACCTGCGCGCCGAGCTGCGCGTAGGAGGTGGTCGCGCCGTAGAAGTCGAGGGCGACCAGGTTGGGATAGCGGCGGACCGAGTTGTCGAGGAGGTCCGACAGCGACTCGTCGGACTGCTCGATCTCCGCGGGGACGCCGGGCGCGTAGCTGGACAACCACGGCCTGCTGCTGGTGGCACTCATCTCTGTCTCCTCCGCTGACACTGCCTACCCTGTCACGCTGAGGACGCCCCCGCTGCACGTCCCGGCCGGATGACCGGCCCGCCGGACTACGGTGGGACGGGGACGGGCCCGTTCCGGGCAGGAGTCGGCTGTGGACACGACGACAACAGCCCCGGGAAGCGCCGCCGTAGTCTCGGCGAGCAGGTCCGTGGACGACGTGTTCCTCGACATCGGATCGGCTCCCTCCGGGCTGACGTCCGCGGAGGCCGCGACCCGCCTGGCGCGGGTCGGGCCCAACGCCTTGCGCAGCCACCACGTCGGCGCCTGGTCCGTGCTCGCCGCCCAGCTCCGTTCGCCCCTGCTGCTCCTGCTCGCGGCCACGGCCGCCCTGTCGGCCTTCTTCGGCGAAGGTGTCGACGCCGTCATCATCGGCATCATCCTGGCCGGCTCGGTCGGGCTCGGCTTCGTCAACGAGTACCGCGCAGCCCGGGCCGCGCAGGCGCTGCACTCCCAGCTCCGGCACCGGGCCACGGTGCGGCGCGACGGGCACGAGATCCTCGTCGATGTCGTGGAGCTCGTGCCGGGCGACGTCATCGAGCTCGCGATGGGCGAGGTCGTGCCGGCCGACGTGCGTCTGACCGCGACGACGAACCTGGAGTGCGACGAGTCGCTGCTCACGGGGGAGTCGGCCGCCGTCGCGAAGTCGGTGTCACCAGTGACCGCCGGGGCGGCGCTCGGCGACCTGACGTCGTGCGCGCTGATGGGCACGGTGGTGCGGTCCGGATCCGGTCGCGGCGTCGTCGTCGCCACGGGTGGGCAGGCGGAGTTCGGCCAGGTGGCCCTCGAGCTCGGTGTGCACGAGCCGGAGACGGAGTTCCAGCGCGGGCTGCGCGCGTTCTCCTTCCTTCTCGTGAAGGTCGCCGGCGTCCTGACGGTGGGCATCTTCGTCGTCAACGTCGCCCTGCACCGCCCGGTGATCGACGCAGTCCTGTTCTCCCTCGCCATCGCCGTGGGGATCTCCCCGCAGCTGCTGCCGGCCGTCGTGTCGACGAGCCTCGCGGCCGGCTCGCGCGAGCTCGCACGGCGCAAGGTCCTGGTGAAGCGGCTCATCTGCATCGAGGACCTGGGCGACATCGAGGTGCTGTTCACTGACAAGACGGGCACGCTGACCGAGGGCCAGATCAGCTACAAGCGGGCGATCGGCCCGGACGGATCGCCCTCGCTCGCCCCGCTGGCCGCCGGTCTCGTGTGCAACGAGGCCGCGGTCGATGACGGGCGGGCCGTGAGCGGCAACTCCCTCGACGTGGCGCTCTGGGAGTCTCCGGCGTCGACGCCGTTGTGGGATGACGTACGGCGATGGACCCGGCTCGACATCGTGCCGTTCGACCACGAGAGCCGGTCGGTGACGGTGCTCGTGCGCGATCCGTCGGGCGCGAGGTCGATCCTGGTGAAGGGTGCGCCGGAGAGCGTTCTGCTGCGGTGCGCCGAGCTCCCGTCGGTGGCACAGGCCGCGCTCGACGAGGAGTTCGCGGAGGGCAACCGGGTGGTCGCGGTCGCCCGTGCTGCCGTCGCCTCGGGGATCGAGACCGTCGCCGCCGCAGAGGTGGACACGCTGGAGCTGGTGGGGTTCCTGGTCTTCCTCGATCCGCCCAAGGCCAGCGCGGGTCCGGCACTGAAGCGCCTCGCCACGCTCGGCATCACGGTGAAGGTCATCACCGGCGACAACGCGACCGTCGCCGAGCGGGTGTGCACCGAGCTAGGCCTGCCCGACGGGGGCACGCTCAGTGGCGCGGACATCGACGCCCTCGACGACGAGGCACTCACAGCGGCCATCCCGGGCACGATCGTGTTCGCCCGGGTCAGCCCGGAGCACAAGGCGCGAGTCGTACGACTGCACCGTAGGTCGGGCCTGGCGGTCGCGTTCCTCGGCGACGGCGTCAACGACGCGATCGCGCTGCACGCCGCCGACGTCGGCATCTCGGTCGACTCGGCTGCCGACGTCGCCAAGGACGCGGCCGACGTGATCCTGCTGGAGAAGGACCTCGACGTCCTCGCCGAAGGCGTGATCGAAGGACGGCGCGTGTTCGCGAACACCATCAAGTACGTCCTCATGGGGACGTCGAGCAACTTCGGAAACATGTTCAGCGCCGCCGGTGCCTCGGTCGTCCTGGACTTCCTTCCGATGCTGCCGTCGCAGATCCTGCTCAACAACCTGCTCTACGACAGCAGCCAGCTCGCCATCCCCACCGACCACGTCGACCCCGACCAGCTGCTTCGGCCGTCGCACTGGGACATCGGCATGATCCGGCGCTTCATGCTGTTCTTCGGCCCGATCAGCTCGCTGTTCGACTTCGCGACATTCGCCATCATGCTGTGGGTCTTCAACGCGAGCGTGTCGGAGTTCCGCGCCGGATGGTTCGTCGAGTCGCTCGCAACCCAGACCCTCGTCATCTTCGCCATCCGCACCCGTCGCGTGCCCTTCTTCCGTAGCCGCCCGAGCCGCCCCCTCGTGATCGCGGCCTTCACCGTCGTCGCCATCGGCGCGTTGATCCCGATGTCGCCGCTGTCGGAGACGCTCGGGTTCTCACCGTTGCCCGCGCCGTTCTTCGCGACGCTCGTCGTGCTCGTGGTCGTGTACCTCGTCCTCATCGACCTGGCGAAGCGCTGGTTCTTCGCGCACCTGCCCACCCCGACCCGCGTGCGCGCGCCGGCCCCGAGCCGCCGGATAGCGCGGCGTGCCTCGCGCTTCAGCACGCGTCACCGGTTGGCGCGCGACCTGAGTGGTCCGGCCGCTGGTTAGGCTGTCCCTCCGTCGGGGCGGTAGCTCAGCTGGTCAGAGCAGCGGACTCATAATCCGTCAGGTCGTGGGTTCGAGCCCCACCCGCCCCACGACGCAAGGCTGTGACCTGCGGCGACGCTTGTGATTCGGTGTCACCGTTGGAATCTGACGCCAACGCTGACGCCAACCGCGCCTGAGCGCGACCGACCTCGAGCACCGCGCCGAGCGTGGTCGCGAGCTGGTGGGCGTCGCCGGCGAGCAGGTGCCCGTAGACGTCGGACGTCATCGACCCGCGCTTGTGGCCGAGCGCCTTGCTCACGACCGACAGGGGGAGCGAGGACAGGCCCACGGACGCCGCGAAGTGCCTCAGGGCATGGAAGCTGCCAGGGAAGCCCACGGCGAGGGCAGCGGCCCGCATGTCCTTGCGGACGTTCTGCGAGTGCTGGGGCGTGCCGACGCTCGTCGGGAACGCGAGGTCGTGGTCGAACCAGACCGACGAGGCTAGGCGCAGCTCGGCGCCGTCGGAGCGCTGCGTGCGCAGCGCGGCCACGACCTCGGAGGACAGGCCGAGCCGTCGACCGCTCCCGGTCTTCGTCCGGTCGCCGAGGACGACGGCGCCATCACGTGAGGTCGTGGTCGTGCGCGCGACGGTCCAGATGCCTGCCTCGAGGTCGACGTCTTCCCACTGCATCGCCAGAGCCTCACCGATGCGAGCACCGGTGCCGGCCAGGACGACGAGCAGGACCGCGAGCGGCGTGCCAGCGACGTGCTCGAGGAGTGCACCGACCTGCTCCGGTGTCGGGGGGATGACCTCGGAGGTGCGTGCGGCCTTCTCGGGGACCTCGACGCCGCGGGCGACGTTGCTACCGATCTGCTTGCCCTTCTCGGCGTCGGAGAGCAGTGCCGCGAGCGCGTTGAGAGTCCCCTTGATCGTCGAGGCGGACAGTCCGTCGCGGGCGAGGTCGTGCGCCAGGTCCTCGACGTCGAGCGCCGTCAACTCACGCAGCCGGGTGCTGCCCAGACGCGGCCAGACCCACCGTCGCAGCCGGTAGGCGTAGGCACGTCCGGTCGACTCCCGGCGACGGCGGTACACCCGGTCCTCGAGCCAGCGCTCGCCCCACGTGCGCAGCGTCGCGCCGGAGTCCAGCACGACCATGCCGTCCTCGGCCTTCGTCGCCATCCGGCGCAGTGCTCGGATCGCCTCCGGCTCGGTGTCGAGGTAGAGGCTGCGGCGCTTGCCCGTTCGGGGGTCGAGCACGCGGACCTCATAGCGGCCATCCTTGCGCCGGTAGACGTTGCCCTCACCGTTCGCTCGCTTGCTCATCGCGTGCCCTTCTTCGCGTGGCGTGCTCGCCACTCGGCGAGGGTGACGAGGCCGGCTGCTGTCGGCTCGCCTCGGCGGCCGTTCTGGGCTGCTGTCCAGTAGCCCTCGCGCCTCGCCCAGTCGATCGAGACACGGAGCGTCGGCTCCGAAAGGCGGAGCTTGCGCGCCGCGGCTGCCTGGGTCTTGCCGCTGGCGTAGGCGTCCATCAGAGCAGCAAGGCGCATGAGGTGAACGTCGTCAGCGACGGCCGGACGTCCTGGCCCGCGCTCGGTGAAGTGTGCTCCGCGCGGACGCTCGCGAGTCTTGCGGACCTCCGTGTTGAAGTCGGCCGCGCCGGGCAGGTCGTCCTTGCGCCAGAGGTCGTAGGCGTCGACGTTGCCGGCCATGACGCGGAGCCGCTCATCGGCCAGGCCGAGGCGGATGTCTCGGAACATCCGAGCAGACAGCCCGCCGTTCGGAAGGTCGGCCATCGAAGGGGCCTTGCTGGGCCAGCAGTCGCAGGCCTCCGGGTTGGCTTCCCACTCGATGCCGCCGCTGGTCTCGTCGTGGCTGGCCGGCTTCTCGTAGTGGCCGCACGGCTCAGCGAGGAACCGCACCTCGAGCTCATAGGGCCATAGGTGGCCACCCTCGGCGTAGCCGGAAACACGCCACCGCCAACGGGGGTCACGCTCGAACGGGAAGGGGCCGAGGTGCCTGTAGTGCATCGCCATGCCTCGACGGTACGCGCCGCTCGACTCAGATGCAAGCAGGTGACACCGGGTTAGTAAGTATTGCGGGTGACACGTTCGCGCAGCTGACTCCTGCGGTCGACCTTGGACGCATGGACACCGCCCCGCACTGCCCAGGTCACTCCGACCTGATCCCTCTGGCACACACACCGGAGGGCGCGGCCGAGCTTCTCAGTCTCAGCCGCGCCACGGTGTACGAGCTCATGCGCCTCGGTCGACTCCCAAGCTTCAAGATCGGCCGCTCACGACGGATCGCCCACTCCGCGCTCGAGGCTTTCGTCGAGCAGCGCCAGGCCGAGGCGTCGCGGTGAGGACCCTCACCGGCCCACCGTGCGGCTGCCCGGTCGGTCGTGATGCCCATGAGTGCGGGCTCGAGATGCCGCCGGCGGAGTGCGGACGTGATGACTGCTCCGGTCGCTGCCGCTCGTTCGGCATCATCGAGCTGCGCCGTATCGCGGAGATCCACGGCCGCTGTCCCTGTGATGACGTCGCATGAGGGCGCGGCCGGCCCTGTTCGTCTGGCAGGAGCATGTCTGTGCGATCGCCTCGCGCTACCCGGCCGTCGATCCGTTCGACGGTCCGCACGCGACGCGGCTGCTCGCGTTCGCCATCGACTTCAGTGCGACGTGCAACGGGCTCACGGGTCGGGACTGCTGGCTGACGCCGTCGCTACTGCGTCGGATCCCTCGACGCACCGCCGGTCGCTATCTCTCGGTCCTCGTCGGTGCTGGGCTCGTCGAGCGCACCGCGGCACCGACTCGAGGCAGTGCTGGCCAGCCCGGTCGAGCGGCGAAGTACGGGCTCGTGGTGCCTCCAATCGTGGGCCACGGTTACGAGGACTCATGGCCCACGAAAGCTATGCACGTCGTGGCCCACGATCGTGCTCAGCCGCCGTCGCTCGTTGCAGTGTCCGCAAGCACGATCGTGGGCCACGCGCGCGCACAAACGTGGCCAGGTACGTCAAGACATCCCCGTTGGCTCGCGGTCGTGGCGGCATGACACGCGCCGTCGTGGTAGCCAGCATCCGAGGTCGGATCGTCACGCTGCGCCCCGCAGACAACGGCTCAGGCTTCACGAGCAGTGACGTCGTCGCCCTCGCGACCGCTGCAGCTCTGCTCCCCAGAGTCACCAAGGGAGGCGTCGTCATCGGCCTCTCGATGCTGCCCGACTTCGAGGCGATGGCCGAGAGCCGACGCGTCGTCGTCCAGCGCACCGGACGTGCGACGTGAGTGCCATGCCGTTCGACCGCTGCCCCGAGTGCGGTGCGCTGACTGATGCGCCCTGGTCGAGAGGCCACGCGCCGAAGTGCTCAGCCCGCGTCGCGCCGTCTGTGCACCGTCGCTGCCCTCACTGCGGGTCGCCCGCTCGGGTGCACGACGTCGACGTGCCTGCCAGCCACGTCGTGTGGCGATGCACCGGCTGTGACCAGCGCTGGTCCGATCACGTGCGCAACGTGGCCGACGACCAGGACCGAGCCGACCAGAGCGAGGCGTCATGATTTTTGAGACGAGCCGCGAGGTCACCCCGTTGCCCCTGACCGTCATCTCCCCCCGTGTCGACAGGGGGGGTCGGACTTTTTGGGCGAGCCCGAACGGTCACCCCGTTGCTAGCCCCCTCGCTGTGTGTACGGGTCTGGGACCTTGGCGCGGGTCTGGGGGATCCCGATGAGCGGCCTCCGCGCAGCTGTTGCCGCTCTGTCGCCCCTGAGGCGTCGCGCCTTCGTCCGAGCGATCGCCGACAGGCGCGACGACGTGGCGCGACAGGATCCCCAGATGGCCGAGGTCTGGAGCGAGGTCGCGGTGCTCATCGCGGACGTCGAGGATCAGCACCGCGAGCTCGAACGTCTCCAGCTCCCCGATGATCTCGGCGATTCGTGGTGAGTCTTCGCCGTGGATTGTCGCTGCCCTCAGGTAGTCTCGGAGTTGCTAGAGAAACGCTCGGGGTCGCTCCGGGCATCGGACCGGCGAAACCATCCGATGCGCCACGGCGAGCGGCCAGAGCAGAGGGCTTCCGCGACACGGCCCCTTGGACTAGCGACCTCGACGCCGCTCGCGTGTACCCGCCAGCCGACAGCTACGGGGCCTCGCTCAGGAGCGAGTCGACGGCGGAGTGCCCGCGATACGGCCTCCACACCCCACATTCGTAGCCGCGTTCCCGCGCCCTGGCGCCGGCCGCGGCAAGCAACTCCCCTGAGAGGGGTTCCCAGACATGGACATGATGACCGAGCTTAACGAGCGCCGACAGCGCACCTGGCACCAGATGAAGGACCTGCTCGACCACGCAGACCGCACCGACCGCGGCTTCACCGCCGAGGAGGACCGCCAGTACAAGACCCTCGACGCCGACCTCAGCGCTCTCGACCAGCGCCTCAAGGTCTACGTCGACGGCGAGAGGCGCGCCAAGCAGGCGGAGGACGTCTTCGCTCGGATCCTCGGTCAGCCGGCGAACGGGAACGCTCCCCGAAGCGACTCCGACCGGCGCATCGACGAGCAGTTCCGCAGCGCGGTGCTGAACAACGACAACCGCCCGATCGAGGTCGCACCGCTCACCCGTCGCTCCGGCTACCAGCCCGGCCTCGAGCGCCGCAACCTGACCACGGCCAGCGGCTCGGGCCTGACCCCGACCTCGTTCTACGACCGGGTCATCCTGCACGCCGTCGACTCCTCGGCGATCCTCGCCGCGGGCGCGACGGTCATCACCAGCGAGACAGGCGAGCCTCTCAAGGTCCCGAAGACGACCGCGTTCTCCGCGGCCGCCATCGTCACCGAGGGCAGCGCCATCGGCACATCGGACCCGACACTGGGCACGGTCCAGCTCGACAGCTACAAGTACGCGTTCATCGTGCAGGTGACCAACGAGCTGATCCGTGACTCGTCCTTCGACGTCACCTCGATGCTCGCCGAGCAGGCAGGCATCGCGATCGGCAACGGCTTCGGCGCCCACGCCATCACCGGCACCGGCACCGCGCAGCCCAACGGCATCGTGACCGCCGCCAGCACCGGCGTCACGGGCGGCACCGGCGTTGTCGGCGCGTTCACCGCGGACAACCTGATCGACCTCTACCACTCCGTGGCCGAGCCCTACGCCCGCTCCCAGTCGGCCGCCTGGATCATGCGCAACAGCGCCCTGGCCGCCGTCCGCAAGCTCAAGGACACGCAGCAGCGCTACCTGTTCGACGCGGCCATCCCGCCCGGCATGGCCGGCGCTTCTGGCACCCTGCTCGGCCGCCCGATCTACGCCGACCCGAACGTCGCCGCGGTCGCGCTCAACGCCAAGAGTGTCGTCTTCGGCGACATCAGCAAGTACTGGGTCCGCATGGTCAGCGGGCTGCGCTTCGAGCGCTCCCTCGACTACGCCTTCAACAGCGACCAGACGACGTTCCGATGCATCGCCACCCTCGACGGCGACCTGATCGACACGACCGGCGCCGTCAAGCTGTTCGTCGGCGCAGCCTCCTAGTACCCGACCGGCCGCAGGCAAGTCCTCCTGGGGCCACCAGGTGTGTGTCGCGCACCTGGTGAGCCTGCGGCCGGTCGACCATCTAGACCCCCTGCCCAGCGCAGCGCGACCTGCAGGACCTCGCGCGGCTGGCATGCGGATGCCTGACGGACCCTCGAGCGCCCTGCCGTCGAGTCGCCACCTTGCGCTAGCGTCCGGCCCGTGAACGCAGTGTGGGACTGGCTCCGGTCGAACGAGTTCCGTGATTGGCTCGTTGTGCTCGCTACCGTTGCCGCAGCCATCGCCACCGCGGCAGCGGCCATTGTTGCCGTGCGTGTAGCGCGTGGAGCTGCGGAGCAATCGCAGCAGGCCAGAGCGAGCGTTGTCCGAGACCGTGTCGCCGAGCGCCTCGTAGAGTTGATGCAGGTGCTCGAGGCAGACATCAGCAGCCGGCCAGCGCCATTCAGAGGATCGGCGCAGGGCCGCGCTCTGGTCAACGCGCTACACGCACAGCGGGGATCACTCGGGACCATCTGGTCTGCCTACTGCGGTGGCGAGGACCTTCACGGGTGGCTGGACTCGCTCGAGGAACAAGGTCAGCTCGCGGACCGCATGCGCGGTGAAATTCGGGATGCCATCGACAGCATCGATCGCCTAGACACGCCAGTCCCTCATGAGCCTCGCCGCCACTGGTGGCAGGGGTGGAGCGTGACCCGCACCTAACCAAACGACGAAGCGCCCCGCCCTCCCCGGTCAAGCCGGGCTGAGGGTGGGGCGCTTCGTCGTGGCTTCGAGTAGGGCGACTGGCTAAGAAACGCCCGGGATAGAACTAGGCCCTGCCGGCCCTCCGAACACGGGACTAGGCGTCGGGCCGGGGACGTAGAAGTATGTGGACCAGCCTGCCTTGGTCTGGTCATCGATCTCGACCTGCCACTTGTACAGGTGCCCCAGCGGCACAGGCACGCCGTTCGGGAAAGCGATCACCGTCTGCACTCGGGCAGGTACTACATCCGGCAGAGGGTCTGCCCCGATCATGGGGTGCCCAGACTTCATCAACTGCTGGACTCGGAGGGCCTCCGACTGACCGGACGGCCCAGGTGCCTGGACAAGCGCGTTGGTCTCACTGTTGCGAAGCGCGACGCTGAAAGTGAACTCCTCGCCGACGTATCGGCGCGGCATGTCGATGATGACGGCCAAGTACTGGGGAGCTGTGAACCCGGTGGGCTGGATCCCCGAGATCGAGAAACCGCCGCCGATGACATTGATCTTGCCGCCTGCGTCGACCCCGATGTAGTCCGCGAGCAAAAGCGTGACGGTGCTGTCAGCGTGGACGCTCATCCAGCGAAGGCCGATGCCGGGACCAGGTGTCCGTAGGCGGGGGTAGGAGAAGTCACCGGGAGCATGAAGAAGGAGCCGGAGCTTGGCGCAACTCCGACAAGGTGGCCTCCGGCGGGTACAGGAGGCGCAGTCAGAACGTGATCTCCCGCCTCGAATGCGGCGATCACGTCCTCGATCGGCTCGTCAGTCTCGAAGAAGTCGTTGGAGTCGGGCATGGGCTCATCCTCTCACTTCCATGGGTACGCGCTCCCGAGGTGGTACTCATCTTGGGTCATCCCGTCGGTGACCGGATACAGAACCACCAGGATTCTCTTTGGTTTCATCGGAAGTTCGATGAGGGCTCTTAAGCCGCGTTCGGGGTGTACATGCCAGGTGGCGACCAGACCCGCGCGGCACTCGATCTGCTCTCGGACCCACTCCGGGTCGAGGCTGTGAACGCCTCGGATCTTCTCAGCGGTCCTGGGGCTGATGTGCAGCTGGGCCACCCATATCCCAACGCCTCGCATGCAGGTGACCGTAGTGGCTATCGGACTGCGATCGGATCCAACCGACCGTGCGGCAGCCAGGTTCGGTCCTGACCGCGTCCGGCGTCCCAGGCGACGAGGCCCCACCAGGTGCCGGCGCGTCCCTCCCAGGCGAGGAGTACCCCAGGGACGTGGCGGCCGGCGTCGGTGACCCAGACGGGGATGAGGAGGTCGGCTCGGGGGGTGACGCGCTGGGCGAGTGTGCGTTCGCCGATGTGCTTCGTCACGGACCGCTCCCAGAATCAGGTTCGCGGTTGGCCGCACCCTACCTGGACGTGCGACGACCCCGCGCGCTACGGGGGAGAAGCGCACGGGGTCGTCGTGGGCGAGGCTACCCACCAAACTCGATCAGGTCAGCCACTCGGACCAGGGCAGCCGCCACCGACCGCGCTTCGGCTGGCGAGCACACCAGTCGCTGAGTCGTATCGCCGTGCCCGTCTTCGAGGGTGAGCTCGATGCCCTCGTCCGGCCACAGCTTCCCGATCGGGTCGCGGTCCGCCTGGTGAGCGAGGACGCGCGACACTGTCATCAGGCCGATGCATGAGACGTGCGTCGCGTGCGCCCAGTCGTGACCTTCGCCATCGCCGCACCAGACCGGGCATCGGCGTGTGATCGGCTGGGCGCTCACGATGCCGCCACCCCCCGCGAGCAGATCTCCGCTGCTGCCTTCGTCGTCTGCGGCAACCTGTTGTGCTGGCGTGAGCGACGGAAGCTCGTCCAGCAGATCCGTCAGCTCGACGAGCAGATCCGTCAGCCCGTCGTAGAGCTGGCGTGCCTCATCGACGGTCAGGTCGATGCAGTCGCTGTCGTCGAGCGCGATCCGGACCCGGGGCGACACCTCGCGCCACCCTTGTTCCGCGTAGACCGCGAGCGAGTGCACCTGCCACCCGACGGTCGCATCCCAGGTCGGTGCCATGACCTCGAGCTCGTCGATGTTGACCACGCGGTCGGAGTAGTGCTTGCGGTCGTCCTGGTGCTCCCAGCGACCGCCTGCGTGGCCCTTCTCATCACACCAGTCCGGGCATGGCCAGACCTTCGCCTCACTGGTCTCGCCGGTCGTGCTCTGTACGGTGGTCGTGGTCATGTCGGGTTCCTTCCGATGTGTCCTGACCCCCGTCTGAGTCGAACCTCGGATGGGGGTCGCCTTGCTATACGCCGGTAGCCGACCGGCAGCGGAATCAGAGTGCGCGCGCCGGTCTCGGATCGCCATGCTCGGAGGCGAGTTTGACGCCAACCGTGACGCCAACCGCCGCTAAACGATCATCGACGGCGTTAGACGTCCGTGGACGTTTGCGCAGGTCAGAGGCCATCTGCTGGACTTCCATCGACGTCTGTAGACGCCTGGTGGCGAACCGTCAGGTCGTGGGTTCGAGCCCCACCCGCCCCACGACGCCAGGCTGTGACCTGCTGCGACGGCTCTTCGTCGGGGTCGCGCTTCTAGGTTTGACACCAACCTTGACACCAACGCGGCGAGCACGGCGGAGTCGTCGACGAGTAGATGCCCGTAGACGTCCATGGTCAGGGACGCACGCCGGTGGCCGAGCTGCTTGGCCACGATAGTCGGTGGGAGCACCGACTGACCGGCTGCCACGAAGCGCGCATGGAGAAAAGTCCGCGCGGGTGCGCGTCTTCGTGGATGCGGGCGGACTGACGTGGACGATCAGCTGCGACGAGGAGTCTCGCGGAAGTTGCTTCGATGTTCGCGCGTGTCGCGACAGGACTCTCCGCTCAGCGGGTGTCGAGCCACGACTGAACGCGTGCCAGAGCTGAGTCGGTGAGGACGTCCTGGGCGTGGTAGCGCTCGTAGATCTCGTGCGCGTCCTGTACGGAGTTTACGTCGCAGCGGTCGAGGAGGTACTCGATGTCGTCGGTATCGCGGCGTCCACGGTTGGCGCGCAGCTTCATCGCGAGCAGCATCTGGACGGACCCGACTGACACAGTGACGTCACCGACGCGGAAGACCTCCTGCCAGTCCTCGAGTCCGACGAGCGGGACGTAGGCCATCGCCGCGTCGTTGAGCCAGTCCGTCGGCAGGTCCCGCTCGAGTGCCATCGTGGCCGCCATGGCGCGCACCGGGGCGGCGGGCAACAGGACCGCGTCGATGTCGGCGGTGGAGCGCCGGTCGGCATTCATCAGCGCGATGGCGGCGCCGCCGACGACGCGGATCCCCGCGGTGACCCCGTCGGCGTGCAGCCGACTTGCGAGCTCCCGCAGGAGTAGCTCGACGTCGTCGTGATCAAGCAGGACGGCCATCACACACTCGCTAGCTCTGCCGCGGCCAGGAACACCCCATGCCGGGCTATAGCCGGCGGGGTCTCGTCCCTGGCTCGGTCACGCAGTGACGCGACCGTCTCAACGTCCCACGGCTCGGCCAGCCGGTAGTCGGGGAGGTCGAGCCAGAGCGGGCGCGGTAGCGCATCGCGGCTCAGGTGGTAATCGGTCACCGCTGCCAGCAGGGCGTCATAGCGGGAGTCCCCTACCGGAAGTGGCTGAGTTACCGCCAGCGCCACCCGCGTCGGATGCGCCTCGCGGGCAAGATCGTCGGAGCACTGGATGATCTCCCGCCACGCCCGACCTTGCTCGCCCGATTCCAGGGCGATGCGGAGGTCGACTGCGACCTGCCACACCGGTCGCGAACGGGTCGGGAGCAGTGACACGCGCTGACCCAGCGGCACCAGGAGCTGCTCGAGCCGGTCGACGGTCGTGTCGTGCGCCCCGGACTCGACCGCGGCGATGCCCGGCTGGCTCACCTGGGCGGACCGGGCCAGCGCGCGCTGGGTGACACCACGCGCGTGACGTGCGGTGCGTAGCA
>JBBRAQ010000052.1:0-20303 GCA_038206635.1 Candidatus Nanopelagicales bacterium
AGGACCAGACCATCGCGCAGGTGAGTCGCGGGGCGAGGGGCGAGCGCCTGGGCGGGTGCTGCCGGCGCCACTTGGCGGGACGGCGGGCGGCGCGGAGCGGTGCGTTGGGCCATCGAGTTCTCCTCGGGTCGGGATCATCCGTTCACCGAGAGAAGGTGCTCGTGCGCGTGCATCTGTGACACGCCATGGGTGACGTGGTGCCGCAGTGGTGTGCGTGTGGTGTGGCCGTGTTGCCGGTCAACAGACCCCTCGTTGCCACCCCTGTTGACGGGCGACTCACCCCCAACGGGCCATCCACCACTGGTGGTGGACGGTCCGTTGATGGTCAGTCTTGCCCAAGTGGATGGTCCATTGACCGCTTGACGATCCCCATAACATCGGTCTCAACACGGTTCTCGGAGAGGTTCTGAGAGACCGGGTTTTGGGTCACGCTCGCGCTTGCTGCGAACCGTTCACCGCCGCCGCTGTCGAGATGCACTCAAAACTGTAAGAACGGTGCCCGATTACAGTAATTAGCTGACGTTATGCAGTTCGGGCGTGTCTCGCCTATGCGTTATGGCGCCTAGAGGGTTTCATGACGGCGGGCGTTACGCCAGCCCGTGTTGCCTGGCTCTGGACGGGAAGGCGCATCCTGACCGGCTGCCTCGAGGTGCTGCTATCCCGTGTCGATGTCACCCAAGGCGCTGGGGACAACAACCAAGGAACCCCCCATTGGCTCAGCCGGGCCCAAGGTCCTCCGTTTTCCTTGCCCACCGCTGGTGCGGGCAAGGGCGTGCGCGTGTACCGACGTCCTGTCATGCTTGATGTGCGGACGTTGCTCAATTGGTTACGCATGCGTCGGCGCGGATGACTACTCACCGAGCCAGTCGTCAGACGATGGGTTGCACTCAGCCGTCGAGGAGGCGGGAGGCGACGTAGTGGAGCGTGACCCTCAGGGCGTCGACCACTTCGTCGAACGTGTCGCATAGGGGGCCCTGAGCGGGAATCTTCACCGAACCAGTCTTACGGGACACCCCGGGGTTTGGTGGTGAGTTCGGACCGGTCGCGGTTCGCTGCGTCTGTTGGTGCGCCGGTGGGCGTTCCCCCTGTGGACGGATCGCGGGCTATCGAGTGCGTGCTGTCCGCGAACTGCTCGACGGCACGATCGGCGAATGATCCCGCGCCTCGCTCGGCGCTCATGGCGGCGTAGTCGTACGAGCGATACCGCGAAAACCGTTGGCGTTGCCGCCCGCTGCTGACTAGCCTGGCGGCGCGCATCTAGGAGAGGAAGCAGCGCATGACCTTCGTTCGTTCTTGGCTGCCGTCCGCCTCGCCGCTCGCTTGAGGCAGTGACCGGTAGCTCCCAGCTGAGGAGCGCTATGCCCAACGTCACGATCCGCCCGCTGTCCGGGCCCGATGACCTGCCTACGTTCAACCAGCTCGACTACGTCCTCGACGGCGAGTACGCCGGAGACCTCGACCACAAGCGCCGACGACCGGAGTGGATGTGGCTGGCCCTGCGCGACGACCGCCTGGTGGCACGAGCCGCCTGGTGGGGCCAGCCCGGAGCAGACGAGCCACTGCTCATGGACGTCCTCGACGTCGACCTCGCTGCGCCCGACCGTCACCAAGTCGCGGTGGACCTGGTCCGCACCGCCCTGGCGGCCATGGGCCTGACCGACTCACCGCCGGAATATGGCCGGTACCTGCCCGCGGGCTGGCACGACGACCCCGAGCAGACAGGGATGGTCACTGACCGCACCACCGTGATCGAGCAGCTCGGCGGCCGGCGGCTGGTCGAGCGGCTTCGACTCCAGTGGGGACCAGACGCCGCCGCACCGGCGGACCGGCGCCGGCTCACTTTCCGCCCGCCGGTGGACCGCGGCGAGCTGCTAGACCTCCTCACCCAGGTACTCGAGGGCACCCTCGACGAGCACAGCCGCACCGAGTTGCGCACCAAGGCACCGCGCGACGTCGCCACCGACCAGCTCGACGACGAGTTCCCCAGCTACCGCGGCCTCCGCGACTGGTGGGCGATTTGCTGCCTGCCGGACGGCGAGCCGGTTGGATTCGTCATCCCGAGTCGCAACGACTACAGCTGGATCATCGCCTACATCGGCGTGCTACCCGAACACCGCGGCCACGGATACATCGACGACTTACTCGACTACGGCACCCGCGTCCTAGCAGGCGCCGGCGCTCCGATCGTCAAGGCCTCCACCGATCGCGGAAACGCTCCGATGGCGGCGGCCTTTCACCGTTGCGGCTATTCCACGACCGGAGAGGAGATCGACTACAGCTTTCCCGGCGGCTCGTAGTGCTAGTGCTCAGGGAGGATCGCCCGCTCGACCATCGTTTTACGGGGTTCGGTTTCAGGGATGGGCGACGGCATCCAAGCCGCACGCTCATGCCGATGACGTGTCGCTCGTGTTTCGAACGGAATCTGTCCAAATTGGTCGCGGCCGTGGCTAGATAATGGCGAAATGGACGAGCGCTTGGCTGGCGGCATGGACGAGGGTGCCGCATTGGTCGACGGCACAGTCCGCCGCCGCCAGGGTCGCTGGTCTGCCACTGTTCACGACCTTCTGGACCATCTCGCGAAGCGTGGCCTCGACGGTGCCCCGAGGTTCGTGGGCGTCGACGGCCAAGCGCGCGAGATCCTCACCTACATGCGCGGCGAGACGGTTGGTGACCAGCGGCCGTGGCCTGCGTGGACCCACGCTGAGACCTCGCTCTCGGACTGAGGAGCCCGGTCTTTTCCGGACAGTGAATCTGGTGGGTTCTATACCGTCTGGTGTTGTTGGAACCAGTTCTGTTCGGCTTCGTTCGGCGTGAGATAGCCGAGGGCGGAGTGAAGCCGTTTCGTGTTATACCTTAGTTCGATGAAGCGGCTGATGTCAATGCGTGCGTGTTCCCGGGTGGGATACACGGTCCGGTTTACCCGTTCATTCTTGAGGGTGCCGTTGAACCACTCGGCCCAGGCATTGTCGTAACACGTCCCGGTCCGGCCCAGGGACCGACGAATACCGAGGTTATCGGTGAAGTCGGCGAACTCCTGCGACGTGTACTGGCAGCCTCGGTCGCTGTGGAAGATGGTGATTCCGGGACGGAAAGCTATTCGTTGGGACGCGAGGGTGAGAGCGTCGATGATGAGCGGGGTCCTCAGGTGGTCGGCCATCGCGTACCCGACGACCTGTTTGGTGTGGCAGTCCAAGACGGTCGCCAGGTACAGCCACCCTTCCCAGGTCCGGATGTAGGTGATGTCGCCGACGAGCTTGGTCGCCGGGGTGTCGCAGGTGAAGTCCCGCTTGACCAGGTCCGGGGTGGAGCTGGCGTCGCCGGCGATCGTGGTCGTGGGCCGCCAGGGCCGGGGTTGGCACGCCACCAGGCCCAGTTCGCGCATCAGGACCCGGATCGTCTCGGGGTGGGTCGGGTGCCCGAGCCGGGCCAGGTGGGCGTGGATCCGGCGGTAGCCGTAGGTGCCGTCAGAGTCCTCGAACGACCACGCCACCAGGGTCGCCAGCTGGCGCCGACGCACCTCGGAGCTCGAGGGCCCGCGGCCGCGCCATTCGTAGTAGCCCGAGCGTGACACTTTCGCCCACCCGCACATCTTTTCGATGGGATAATTGCCTTCTTCACCGGTGATGAACGCGAACTTCACGCTTACCGGGACTTCTTGGCGAAGAAGGCCGTCGCTTTTCCCAGGAACTCGTTCTCCATCCGCAGCTCACGGACTTCGCGTTCCAACTCTTTCAACCTCGCCCGCTCCGAGAGTGTCAACGCGGGCTCGTCACCCGCATGCTCGGCCCGCCAGGCGTTGACCCAGTTCCCCAGGGTCTGCGCGACTAAACCATTCTCTCTCGCAACATCCGCGATGTTACGGGACTTCTCGATAACCTCCCGGACCGCTGCTTCCCGGAACTCTGGCGAAAACCTTCTACGTGAACTTGCCACTTTCTCATCCGATCTGTTCACCCCATTCTACTGGGGCCCACTGTCCGGAAGGAACGGAGCACCTCAGACGTCGGCTCCTGGCTGGCCCGGTACCACCACGCTGTTTCTGACTACGTCCCGCCGGGTGGGGCTACGTGGCGAGAGGGAGGGACGTGGATGCCAGGGATGATCGTCGGTCATGGCGATCCTGCGCCCTACAACTCTGTGTGGAGCGTCGACCGCGTTGTCGGCTTCTTTGATTGGGACAACGCTGGTCCGACCACATGCGAAGCAGACCTGGCGTGGCTCGCGTTCGCCTGGACGCCTCTTCATGCGCGGGAGGTGGTTGAGCGCGAGGGGTTCACTGCCTTCAGCCAACGTCGCGGTCGACTCGAAGTACTCCTTGAGGCCTACGGGTGGGCGGGATCGACAGACGACGTCATCACTGCGGTCGATGCGCGTCTCTCTCACCAGATCGAGACGATGCGCGCGACCGCTGATCAAGGCGACCCTGCCTACCGGGAAATGATCCAGCGTGGTCAAGACCACCTGCTCGAATCAGCGCGTGGGTCGCTCGCCGACCTGTAACCGCCCGACCTTGCCGTGCTGCGCGCGCTCCAGTAGCCGAACGGTGACCGGAACGGGATCCCCATACGGGACTTGGCACCGTCCGACGTCGATGACCGCGACAAAGACCGCCAACGACACCGAAGCAGCGATCGTAACTGCATGCCGGCCGCTGGCCGTCCTGCATGAGTATGCATGGACGCCCGCCTCCGTAACTTCCTCAACTGCCGCGTTGAGGGCGAACGTCGCTCGCACGGATCTGCCACTCTTCGCACGAACCACGCAGCCGGGGCCTTCGGCGCGTGCGGGGCTGACACAGTGGTCGCGTGGACGAGCGGGCGCGACTGGTGGATCGACTGCGCGGGTTGTTCGAGCCCGACGACCGGTTCCGAGGGTTGTTCCTGACCGGATCGTTCGGTCAGGAGCTCGCGGACGGGCTCAGCGATGTCGACACGCTGCTGATCGTCGACGAAACGGTCTTCGTTGCTGTCGTGCAGGCGTGGGACACCGTGTCGGGACCGCTCGGCCCCTTCACCTTCATCGCGCGGATCCCGGGCACCTCGGTGTTCAACCACGTACTCCCTGGATGGATCCGCTGGGATGCGACCCTGGCATCGTCCAATGCTGTCCCGCCGCTCTTCCAGCGCAGGGTCATCGTCATCTTCGACAAGGATCAACGACCTCTTACCCCGGCACCACCGGCCGGTCTCGACCTCGATGCCGCCCGCGGCGTGACCGTAGAGTTTCTGCGCTGCCTGGCATTGCTGCCGGTTGTCGCAGGCCGCAACGACCCCGTTACCGGCGTCTCCGGGGTGCAACTACTGCGCCAGCTGACGATCCAGCTGATGCGCCTCGTCGACGAACCGGGGGGCACCACTGGCGCTCTTCACCTCAGGCGCTCTCTTTCGTCCGAGCACTATGCATCCCTTCAGTCCCTGCCCACGGTCAGTGCTGACTTGTCATCGGTCATCGACGGACACCGAGCCCTCAGGGACCTGTTCGTCCCCCTTGCCCAGTCCACCCTCGGCGACCGATATCCACACGAGTTCGCGCAGCAAGCCCTCGAGCACGTGTCACCCCTGCTAGACCCACCACGCTGACCGACCAACCACTCTCGTCCAGTCCGACCCCCAAAGCACGCCGCGTTGGGCGCGCGGTCGGGCCTGCCACCGGTAGGTGATGTCGGGGTCGCCTGCTTGGCTTCTCTGGTGAACACCGTGGTCGCTGGAATCCTCATCGCGGGAGGTCGGGTGCTCCTTACTCTCCGCAGCGCGGAGCGGCGCGCCTACCCCAGCACTTGGGCTCTGCCCGGAGGGCACGTTGAGCCGGGCGAGCTGGAGGCCGAGGCTCTTCGACGGGAGCTGCGCGAGGAGCTCGGCATCGACGTCCTCGGCTGCGACGACGAGCCCACCTCCCGCCTGCACCTCACCGCCGGTGGGCCCAGCGCGGAGCTGCACTTGAGCACCTGGCGGATCAGGACGTGGAGGGGTCAGCCCCGCAACCTGCTCAGGGATGAACACGACCGCATCGCGTGGCTAGGCGCCGGCGAGCTGGATGGGCTGCCCTGGGCGCACCCTGAGCACCCTGAGCACCGGCAGACGCTGCAGGACATGCTCAGCCGCCCACATGACTGATCCGTCCTGGCGGGGGGTCGACAGGAACGTCCGCACATGCTTGCGATCCGCTCGGCGCGTCCTTCCGCCGCTCTCTAAGCGACCGCACTACCTTGCACGAGCCAGCCAGGGAAGACCCCCCGTGTAGGGTCTCGTGCTCATCGCTGTGCAGTCTTCGCTGCGTCTCGACACTTGCTGTCGAGATGCATGGCGCCTACGACTGCGGCCTAACTTGGCAGTAGGTCCACGTCGCCCACGCCCACCTCGACCTGTCCCCCGTCTGGCGTGGCAAGCGACCCACAGCCAAAGACCGCACCCCCGCTACCGCCAGTTCGAAGCCTCCCCTGACCAGAAGCAGCGCCTCGAACTCGCTCTAGCCCTCCACAAGCGCGCATGACCTTCCTTCCCGTGGCGATGTCGATCCGTCAGGATGTCTAGGCAACGGCGCGGTCACCGGGCGAACTCGTCGTCCGAGGCGGCCGCGAAGCGCGTCGGTGCGCTGATACACCAGGAGGAGTCTTGACTTTCGAACTCGCTCGGCAGTACGCCGAGGCGGTGGTGGCCGGCCCGTCGGGTGGGACCTATCAGCTGCACACGTCGACGACGGCGGAGGCAGAGGTGCTACCGAACACGCTCTACCGCTTCACCCTGGTGGGGGGCCCGCAGAGCCGCAGGGTCACCTTGGGACTCTTCCTCGGCATAGGGGGCCTCGGGGGCGCCCTGTGGGAACAAGAGATGAGGACGCTCCAGCGCTTGGGCGGCTTCGAGCACCCGGCGCTGCCCGAATTCCTCGACGGGGGCCGGCTCGAAGGCATTGGAGGGGACGCCGGGGCCGCCTACGTGCGGACGTTCCTGGACGGTGAGCCGACCGACGGCGACAACTTCACCGCGCTCATCGCGGCTGACCGGAGCCAGCTCGTCCCGCACCTCTGGCACGTCGCGGACGCGCTCGGGCTGTTGCACGCGTCCAACGTCACCCACCGCGGCTTGTGGCCGGGCGCACTGTTCGCGCTCCCGGAGATGTCGAAGGATGGCCACGTCACGCTATCGGCGGTCAAGATGGCGCGATTCGAGATGAGCGCGCTGCTGGCCAACCTCTTCAACCGACGCCAGAGCGACGCCAGTTTCGACCAACTCCGGGCGGCGTACCTCGCGGAGGATCCGCGGAGCCTTTTGTGCACCCCCCCGGAGCGCCTGCGCTTCATCCTCTCGAAACCCGACGGTGAACTCGGCGGCCCGCCCGGGGACGTGTTCTCGCTTGGTATGGTCGCGGCCGAATGGCTCGTGACCGGGATGCCGCCGACCGCGCCCCACGGGACGTACGACGACATCCTGGGCTACCAGCGGGAGGTGCGGCGCCGCGTCCACGTGGAGACGCGTGATCTGCCCGGACAGCTCGTCGAGATGCTGTACTCGGCGATGGATCCCCGCCCTTCGGAGAGGCCGACGGCTTACGAGGTGGCCCAAGCGTTCGCGCGCAGCTATGCCGACACCCAGCAGATGCTGAGCGACGGCGTTCCCGACAAGCCCTATCTGGTCGTGTACATGGCGGAGGAGAGCGACAAGATCCTCCTGACTCAGTGGAAGCTCTATCAGGACTCGGCGATGACCGAGGAGGGAAAGCTTCAACTGACGGAGCTCATCGAGAACGACATGCGGGGTGCCGAGATCCTGCACTGCCCCACGGGGGCGGAGGGATTCGCCCGCGACAATCCGGCCACGCTCCAACGGGCGAAGACCGTCGTCATCGGCTCGCAGGTCACCTGGTTCTGCGAACTCTTCCACACGCCGCGCTGGGTCGGTCCCCCTAGGACGTTCCCCGAGCTTCTCGTCATCAAGTACGTCCGGCGTACGGAGGACATCAACCACAGGCTGGCGCGGCTGCGGGTGAACGGACTCGTCCGGCGCATTCCAATGGTCGAGGCGGTTCCGGCGCCGATGGGCAACGAGGCGGTCGCCGAGGTGCTGAGCGCGGGACGCCCCGTGTGGTCACGACTGGTCGAGGAGGCTGAGAGCAGCCGGGCCAACACGCCGGCAGAGAGGACGTACCTTGACTCACTGGAGTGGTACCTCAAGTATCAGCGAGCCATGCTGGATGCCCGGACCTACCTCTACCAGGTGGCCCCCGGCGAGGAGGGGTCCTTCCGGATCCACCTCCGCTGGGACGAGCCCGAGGACCGGACGCGCCCCGGCGCCGACGGCTCGCTGAGCAAGTCAGCCATCCTGGACCCCGCTCGACCGGCCATGGCGGTCTTCGTCGCGGGCGGCGACGACGGCGTCGATGCCGGCCGGGTCCAGCTGGCCAATGAGTTCTCCCCCGACTGGGTGTCGGCGGCGACGTACGACGTCGTCGAGATCAAGGAGCCCGACACCGTCGTCGTCTCCACCCGCGGCAGACAGCGACCGCCCGAGCGGGGCTGGTTGCGGGTCAGCGGAGACTCGGGTACGCCCCCGCAGATCGCGCGCCAGAGCGAGGCGCTGCTCGAACTCACCGAGAATCGGACCCTTCTGCGACACCTCCTCACGCCGACGCCGGAGTACCGGCCGAGTTACCGCTGGGCGACCGCCGGCGGGACCTTGCTCGGCGACGGCCGAGAAGCGGTCCGCGCGATCCTGGAACACGACGGTCTCTTCGCCCTGCAGGGCCCGCCCGGCACGGGGAAGACGGAGGTAACTGCGCAGGCCGTGGTCGACTTCCTACGGTACGACGCCGGGGCGCGGATCCTCGTCTCCGCCCAGTCCCACGACGCCCTCGAGAACCTCGCGTTGCGAATAACCCGCAGGTTGGGGATCACCGCACCAGCCGGCTCGGGGACCGCGCCCTCGTTCGACCGGTTGGCCCTTCGCGTCAAGACGCGCAACTACGACTCCCACCCCGAGCTGCGCGATCTCGAACCGGCCAAGCTCGCCGAGTCGGTGCGCGACTACAGCGTGCGCAAGTCGCAGCAATGGCTGGCGTCGGAGCGCGCCGAGATGCCCGGCCTGGTGCCCGTCGTGCAGCGCTGGATCGAGCGGGCGCCAACGACGCTGCCCGAACTCGATCGCCGGGTCCGGACCGCGGCCAACGTGGTCTTCGCGACGACGGGGTCCGCCACGAAACGTCAGCTCTTCGTGGAGGCCACCCAGGAACCCTTCGACTGGGTGGTGATCGAAGAGGCAGGGCGAGCCTGGCCGACTGAGCTGGCACTCCCCATGGTGCGCGGACTGCGGTGGACCCTAGTCGGGGACCACGCCCAGATCGGCGCATTCTCGCGGTCGGACGTGGAACGCTTCCTCGAGACCCTGGGCGGCTACGAGAACGAGGAGCTGAAGGCGATGTACGACGCACGCCAGACGCACTCGGACAACTTCGGGACCTTCGCAAGACTCTTCCGGGAGCCGGGCAAGGGACCGACCCGCGTGCTGACCGAGCAGTACCGGATGGACCGCTCCATCGGGAACCTGGTCGGCGACACCTTCTACGCCAGCAGCGGCGGCCTCAAGAATATGCGCGACCCTGCCCCCTACCCGTTGAACGCCCCGGGCCTTCTCCGGCATCGTCGACTGGTTTGGATCGACACCGGCGACTCGGAACGCTCGCGGTTCGACGGCTCGTGGGCCAACGAGTACGAGGCGACGATCTGCTCGGACCTCGTGCGCGCGATGCGCCCGCTGCCCGGTACGCCGGGGGGTCCGTCGCTCGCCGTTCTCACTCCGTACCGCGACCAAGTGGAGGAACTCACCGCACGGCTTAGCGAGCACTCCGACAAGGTGTTCACCGTGGACCGCTTCCAGGGGCGGGAGGCGGACGTCGTCGTCGCGTCCCTCGTCCGGGATCGCATCCGCCCCATGGCGACCGTCGCGTCGACCGTTGGCTTTGTCGCCGACCCGTCCCGCATCAACGTCCTGCTCAGCCGTGCCCGGGAGGTGATCGTGATCGTGGGCCGGTTCGATCTGTTCTCGGCCTGCGCCGGGCCGCACTGGCACGAAGTTACCGATCGATTCCAGTCCGACGGGATCGTCCTTCCCGCCGACCACGTGAGGGGGCACTGATGTCGATAGACATCTACGCACAGGCCGACGTGGTCACCACGCGTTTGGTCGTCGCGCCACGCGACACCGCCGGCTACCTTGAGACGACGTTCATGGAGGCGATCGCGGCCGGGGTCAATTCGCCGCACGACCTGGCGAGCGTCCTTGGGCTCGCTCCCCGGCTCGTGTTTCAGGTCCTCGGCGACCTGTGGCGCGCGGGGCGCGTCACCGTCGACACGGAGACGAACTACGAGACGCTCTCGGTGACGTCAGCCGGTCTGGACGAACTCAGGGCGGCCGCGGGGACGGGGGGGACGCTCACCTCAACGAGCAAGACGGCGACCACTGAGGACATCGTCATCGAACGACTCACTGGGCGGGCGCTCCCCAAGCGGGCGTCGATTTCCAGAGTCCCCAACGACGACCGCGACCTGACCGTGCCCGTCACCCCCAACGACCGCCAAGGTCCGGACGTCTCCGAAGGCGAACTGGTGGCGGCGCTGTCGGAGTCGAACCGGGAGCTCGGCCTCGGGGACAACGGCAGCCAGCGGGTGATCGCCGCATTCCTGCAGCCGGACAAGCTGCAGGTCTCGTCGCGTCGGCGCTTCGTGAGGCTGCGCGCCGTCGCCCGTGTCACCGACACCGACGAGCTGAGCGTGGCCGTCGTGGACGACATGCTGACACTGGCGCAGCGCGAGCACGCCTCTCGGCGCCTGCAGGGCATCGTCGACGAACAGCCCCGCTCCAAGTTTGCTCGGCGACTGCGGGAACGAGCAACGAGGGTCCCCCTGCAGACACGAGGGGTCGAGCAGATCCAGGGCGAGTTGCGGCGTCACCTCGACACGCTGGAGCACTGCAGACCCGACGCCCGTCAGCAGGCCCACGACCGGGCCGCCTCGCTCGTCGGCCAGATCGCCGCCTACGCCGAGAGCCGCGTGGCGCGGGAGATGGCGGTCGACGTCGTCGCGGGCGGCGACCAGCACCACCAGGTCGTCGTCGACCTTATTCGACGGGCCGAGCACCAGGTCGCCATCGCGGTGCCCTGGGTGAGCGCGAAGGGCCTCGAGGCGTGTCGGAAGCCTCTGTTCGACGCCGTGGAGAGGGGTGTCCAGATCGTCTTCATCTGGGGCATCGACGGCCACCTCGACGGCCTCGGCGATGATGTCCTCCAGTGGTTGGACTCCCTCCACAAGCATGTCCATGCCAAGGACCTGCCGGGCAGGCTGCTCTACAGCAGACAGCGCGCCGCCCGGTCCCATGCGAAGCTCCTCATCGGCGACGACCGGCAGATGCTGGTGACCAGCAAGAACTACCTGTCGAGCTCGAACCACACCGAGGTCGGGGTGCTGCTGTCGGCGCTGCCCGGGCAGGAGAGCCCCATCATCGAAGCGGGCCTGCAGTACATCTACGACAAGGCGCCCAGTCCGGATATCGCTCTGGCGTTGCGCCGCAAGCGCGGCGCCTTCGGCCCCCGGGAGGCCACGCCCGAACTCCCCTTCGAGCTGCCCCGACTCCACCGGGCGCTCCTCGACGAACAGGCACCGGAGGAATATGTCCGGGCATGGTCGGCGGCGTGGCGCGAGGCCGCCGACCGAGCCGAGGCGCGGCTCACCCGCCCACGCCCGACGGTCGAGACCGTGACGGACCTCGAACACCGCGGGATGGTCCGTGATGCGCTGACGCGCGCCACCGACCGCGTGCTCCTGACGTCGGACAAGCTGAGCGACGTCGCCCTCACGATGGATCTCGCCTCGCTGTTGACTCAGCGGGCCGCGGACGGTCTCGCAATAGCGATCCGCTACCGGTCGGCGCCGGCCGGGCTTCCGGAGCTCGCCGCTCTCCGGGAGACGTCCGACCGGATCGACCTCGACCGCTCGGACCGGATGCACGCGAAAGTGGTGCTCCGCGACGACAATGCGCTCGTCGGCTCCTTCAACCCGTTGTCCGTTGACGCCAACCTCCGTGGGCGCCGGTCGACGGGTGAGTTCGGTGTCATCGTTGAGTCGACCGAGGTGGCCGATGCCGTATGGGCCCTGCTCGCTGGCGAGCCCGCTCCCGCTCCGCGGGCACGGCGTCTGACCGAGCCGACCACGGGCGCCACCGCCTACCTAGCGCTCGGAATGGTCGAAGCGGCGGACGATGAATCCGGCACGGCCCTGGTCGAGCTCGCCGCGAAGCACGGGCTGGATGCGCTCCTGCAGGTCCGGCGCTCGGTCGGTGTCGGTCTCGTGGAGGATGTGCGGCTTGCTGGGGCATCTCTCGCGGCCGCCCTGGACATGGGTCGCGACCCGGCCTCGGCCGCAGCCCTCGCCATCGAGGACCTCCTGCGGGCTGGCAACTGGGGCGTGGCAGACAGGATCCGGAGCCTCGTCCCGTCGCCAGACCACCGACCCCGCAAGTCGTTCACACGTGCTCTTGCCGAGGGCGGACCGTCGGGACTCGCACTGTTCACGGCGCTGACCTCGGGCGAAGATCCGGATGCGGCCGAGGTCGACGCCTTCATCGCCGCCGACTGCGTTCACCTGCTCCTCGGCGACCCGGGCGACGACGGCAACTCCGATTTGCTGTTCCAAGCGGCCGAGCCCTCTCAAGCCGTCGCGCCCTTCTACTCCGCCACGGCCGCCTATCTCCGGCGCTACGGAGCCCTGCCGCCGCGACCGCCGGTGGGACTCGAGGAGGACACCGTGCTGGCGGACCGCTGGGAGGCCGCCAAGGAGGCCTGTGACGCCTTCGCACGTTACGACTCGAAGTCGGCCGTCGGGAACCAGCTCATGAAGCACCTGCTTGAGCCGACGGGCGAACTCCGGCTCCTGGGCGATGCCCTCCGTGCACGCGACGCCGCGGCGATCATGCGCTGGCGGGCCGACTACCTGACCGTGACCGACGACGGGAAGTGGCTGGACCGCGTCGTCAGAGCGCCGGGGCTGCCCCGGATCGTCGACAGTCGGCGGCGCTCCTTCACCGAGCACCACAGCCGCGTTCGGCGCGCGGTCGGCGACCTGTGTGCCTCGCTGGCGGAGGCCGATTCAGTGAGCTCCGAGGCCTGGTCGTCGGAACAGCTCTCGGCTCTCGGCGTCCTCTTGCGGGAGACCGCTCGGCTCGTGGAGACGGCCCCGAAGACGCCGGAGGAGATCGTCGTCGCGGCCGAGGCTGGTCGGGTGGTCCGCTGGGCCCAGGGATCGACGACCGGGCGTCCAGTGAGGGACTGGGGCGGCTGGTCGTTCGTCGCGGCCTTCCTCAGCACGGCCGGGAATCCGGACGCAGACGTTCCCCTCGCCGCCCTCGCGCGCGACCTCGCCGCGAACCGACGCGTCGAGGGCGCGGTGGAGGAGCTCGCGCGGGCCGGGGAGTTCGCGCGCGCTCAGGCGGTAGTCGACGCGGCGGTCGACCCCAGGTGCGAGGAACACGGAGAGCTGAGCAAGGTCGTCGGTGGTCACGTCGGTCGCGCACAGGACATCGTCACCGCCCATCTGCGGACCCTCGCACTCACCTGCGAGCGGGCCGGCCTGGAGCCCGCGACGCCAACGGTCGATGTCTGGCCCCGCCTCGCCGACGCGCAGCGGGAGGTCGACGCCCTAGTCGAGACGGCCGGGGCCGCTATCGAGGCGCGCCGGGCAGAGATCGAGGCGCTGCTGCTTCCCGCGGCGGTCGACATCCAACCCGCATGGGAGGAATACATACGTTCATTGCTCGCCGCCGGCGAGCTGGAGCTCGCGGCGCGCGCCCTAACCATGCGGGATGGCGACCAGGCGTTGCCTCGGCCCAAGCCGTTTAGGCGGTGGTCCTGGCGCGACCGCTCTGTGCGCGACATCGCCGACTGGCTAACGGAGCCGATGGCCGCGCCGTTCGCCGGGATCGACCGGTTCGTTCCCCACGCCGAAGACGAGGCCGGGCGGGCCGTCGTTGAAGCGCTTACCGCGCTGGGCGCCGGCTGCGAGGCCGCGGACCACCAGTGGATCGACGCCGTCCAGCGGATGCTCAGTGCCGACGACGACTGTCGTCGCCCGGAGCTGACGGCCGCGGGCGACGCCATGACCGCAACCTTCCGGATGCCGTACGACCAGCGAATCCCCCTGCTCCGGTGGGCACGTGACGAGGACGTGGTCGTGGCGGTCGGGCGCACCTCCGTTCCGGGTGCCCTGCTGCGGTTCCCCCTGGAACAGGCGCCGTCCACGGCGGCGGAGCCGATTGTCGACATCGCGGACGTGCTCTCGCTTTTGGCGCGCACCGACACGAGCCAGTCCCCGACCCACGTCGACCGGTCGCTCCAGTTCCTCGCGCTGGTCTGCAGTCGGTTGGACCTTGAGAGCATCATCCTGCCGGAGGACATGCCCGCTGGCTCCTCGGCGTCGCAGCGTCAGCGGCTGGCGTGGCTGCTCTCCATACTCGGCCTCGCCGCGGACGGAGTGGACGTCGACCGCCTCAGCGTCTACTCCGGCGGCCATCCCGGGGTCATGTGGAGTCTCGTCGACGAGGCACGTCAAGCGCCGGCGAGGCCTGCAGGTGACGTGATCGAGCATCCCGAGCGAGACCAGATCGTCGTGCGCGGCGTAGAACTCGACTTCGAGCACGACGAAGACGTTCTCCTCCTCGGGCTCGGACTCGCCGGTGGCCACTTGGTCGAAGGGTGTGCCGAGGCGGAACTGGCGGAACTCTTCGAGGAAGAGTGGCGGCAAGGCGGTCGCAACCCGAATCACCGGGTGCGTGTCTCGGAGGTGGTGCGCCGGCTCAAGGCCCGCGGCTATATTCTCGAACACGACGGACGCCTCCATTCGTGTGGTTGCCTGACCGCGCGCACCATTGAGCGGGCAGCCACGCAGGATTGGCTGTCGGAGCGGATGGAGCGCATCGATCCCGACCGTTTGATCCAGGTGGCCGCCTACGAGTTCATCCTGGACATGGTCAAGCATCAACACAGAGCCGAAGAGGCCCGGCTCTCCGAGGAGGAGCTCGCCGAACGAACCAGTGAACGACTCGCCGGCCGTCTCGAGGACACATCGCCCTTCGACCTCGTCGATCTCTGTGCCACCACGCGACGCGAGTACAGTCGCGCCGACGTAGACGTGCTCACACACCTCCCAGACGGGCCGCTGTGGGCGCAGAAGGCCGGCCCGTCTATCTGGATCGAGTGCCTCGTCCTCGAGCTCCTTAATAACGCGATCGCGGCAACGTCCGACCTGCCACCAGGCGAGGCGACGATCCGGTTGACCCTGGAAAGGGATCCGGATAACGCGGGCGTCGCGCTTCTCATCGTCCGCAACAACGGCCGCCGAATCACGGCCGCGGCACGCACGGCGTTTGAGCGGGGGATGCGCCTCTACGACCCCGCGCGACCCGCGAACGGAACCGGCTTGCGTCAGTTCAGGCTGTTCGGGGAGACGCGCGGCGTCGACATCTGGATCGGAGAGACGGAGCGCCACGAGACGGTGGTCAGCTGTCGCATCCCGCTCGCGGAGGAGCCTCAGCCCAGGCGGTAATTCCGCAGAAAAGCCCCTCGTCGCGACCTAGCGCCCGCGAGGTCGTTGGTTGTTGCCCGTTCGACGACCGCCTCGGCCTCGACGTTCATCCGTGCCACCAGGGGCGCAGCCTGCTCTAGACTCCTGCCGTCCTCGAGTTGCTTCCGCGCCTGGCGACGGTATCGCACCATGCTGGCCTCGATCGCGGAGCAGGCACGCTCGGTGGGTCCTTCGCGGATCACCTCGTTGATGCGCGCAGCGATCTTGTCCACCTCGGCACCGCCGCCGTCCTTCTCCTTGAGGACAACTCCGGCGAGGCCCAGCTTCATCTCCCAGTCGTCGAGGTGCACGTGGGTGGGCAGCTTGAGGGTCATCATGAGGACCGGGACCGCGTCGGAGCGGTCGTTGATCCGCTCCGCGATCAGGTCGCCCGAGCTGTCAATCGCGTCGAGGCGGAGGCGCCGGTCGACGACGACGAGGTCGAAGTCTCCCAGTCGGGGCTCGATCGCACGAAACTGAGCGAACGAGGTGGCGATCTCACACACGTGCTCGGTGCGCAAGGCGTTCGCCACCGCCTCGGCGATCTGGTCGTCGATCACGAGGATCCGCCGTCCGGACGCCATCGCTTGATCGTGAGCGCGTTGCAGCCGCCGGTAGATTTCTGGTGCGGGAGGATCGTATAGGGCAAAGCGCGGGGGCCCGGATCGCCACAGGGTGCGTGCCCGTGCGAGGTTCGTCGCCCGGGATTCGTCGGGGGCCTTGTCGCACTCTTCGACCAGGTCGAGGAAATCGATGGCGTCGATCGTCAGCCCTGTCCGATCCAGTGACCACCCTCGGCCTCGGTCGTTGGTGAACGTCAGACCGGCCCGATCTCCGGCGCGTTGGATGACCTTCCGGATCGCCTCGTCGCTGAGGCCGGTCACCTTCTTGATCTGTGACTTGAAGACGAAGCCGTCTAGAAGGAGGGCCGCAAGGACCCATCCGCTCGCCCCCCGGATGTCGCACCACGCCCCATTGACAGACGCACGGACCTCCCCGTTGAGCAACTCGAAGCGCCTCAAGTCCACCATCGCACCCTCCCTCCCGTATTAGACGACGAGTGGCCATGAACTGCACAAGTCTGTCGCAGATCGCCACGGAAAGTCATTCCACCGACGGGGCCCCGTGCGTCGACCCGAACGACGACTGTGCCATCGGGCGGCGTCGGCTGCAACCCGCGCAGGGGCGAGTTGTAACGCAGCGAACTGCGCACCATCGACTCGGAAGGGTCCATAGCGTGGTGGGCCGGATTTCACTCCGCCCCCCTGATGGCAGAAGCGTGACTCGGTTTCGTCCGCCTCGTCACACAGGTCTCCTTCGATGTCACGTATGTCCTGCGCACCATGCAGGAGAGAGACCACCAGGCGCCCTCCGGACAAGAAAGAGGAAGGAACGAGCATGAGGAATACCTTGACCAGACGCGGCCGGAGCGCGGCGACGCACCACCGCCGCTCGCGCACCATCTCCCGTCCCGCCCAGCGGCGGCGGAGCCGCGGCAGACGCCCCACTCGCGGCTCGGTGTCCCGGGTCTCTGGACTGACGGGCATCGCCGCTGCCTTGGCAACGCTCCTCGCCCTAGCCGGCGCCGCCTACTACTTGGGTGTCTTCAGAGGTGCCTCGAGCATCGTTGATGTCGTGCGGCACATCGTCTACACCGCGCCCACGGGCAACGCGTCGGCACTCTCGTTGCCCACTTCGGTGAAGGTCGACCTGCAGAAGGTCGGACTGGCCCACGAGAAGGTGGCCGTCACCCGGATCGAGAGCGACGGTTCCTCATCCACCACAGTTGTCGACTTGACTGCCCGCACCGGCGACTCCCCATCGGACCCACCCATCACCGTGGACACTAGGGCGCTGCCCAAGATCAACGACAAGATCGCTGCGATCGAGTCGAGTCTCAACAGCCCGGCCACCAGCGGTGCCCAGTCCCTCTACACGGGGTTGACCCGCACCGGCTTCACCAGCGTGCCCACCATCATCGTCTCCACGGGGATCGACCTCGCGTCACCGGTGGACTTCCGCAGCCTCGCTTGGTCGGTCCCGACCGCCGAGATCGTGGACCGGGTGAAGGATGCCGGCGTTCAGCCGGCGCTGCACGGGCCCGTCACGTTCGTCACGGTCCCCACGGCGGGCGCCCAGCCCCAACTCGGCCAGGCCGAGAAGGACTACCGCAACAACACTTGGCGAGACCTTCTCATGGCAGCGGGAGCGACGAGCGTGACCTTCGTCGACCCGGATACCGCGACCATCGCCGTGGCGGGTCCCGCCGCCGCGCCCGTGGCGACCCTGGGAATGCCGGGGACGCCCATCAGGCCGGTCACCCCGCCGAACGACCCGACGACCGTCACCTGCACGATCCCCGGGTCCTACTTCGTCGCCAACACCCCGACGCTGCTCGACCCCGACCAGACATTCAAGGACCTCCACGACTGCGTCACCAAGGCCGTCACCGCAAGAGCGACCTTCAAGCTCGATGGGTGGACCTCCTACGAGGGGCCCCTCACCGCAGACGGCAAGCCGGCGGTGGACAGCCCCTCCAACAGGACCCTCAGCCGGAAGCGAGTCGACGCGATCGCCACCTTGCTCACCAACAAGTTCGGCGTCAACAAGGCAGCCATCACCGCGAAGGTACCGCACGGCAACACCGACCAGCCCTACCCGAGCGACCCTCGCAGCGAGAAGAACCGCACCGTCCAGATCACCTACACCATCCCCCGATCCACGCCCACCCCATGAGGCCCCAGGGCCATCAACAACCAGAAGGGAACAGAACCATGAGCATCATCATCAGCAAGACCCAACCGGCCGGGTCCAACCCGGGCAACCCAGCCCTGACCGAGGCGGAAGCCCGCCAGCACGGCTACAGCAAGGACGAGTTCCGGCCGGCCGCCAACTGGCGCCGGATGACCGTCGAACACCACCAGTCGTGCGGAACTGCGCGGTCCGCGTGGCACCCGCCGGCGCACATCGGGCGCGGCATCACCGAGCCGTTCATCGACGAGGCGGCCGCCGAACTGACCGCCCGCCTCGAGAGCGAGGTGGACCCGGAACTGGAGCTGTCCCAGGCCAGCGTCGAGGACACCAAGGCTGCCCTCGACGAGCTCGAAGGCCGCACCGACCCACTGCTGACCGTCGAGTCCGGCGTGGCCCACTCTCCCGCCGACGCGGTCCTGCACGTGCAGGGTCTCGACGAGAAGATCGAGACCGACGAGCACGACAGCAGGGGCCACCACCGGCGTGCACCGTACTGGCTCAAGACGGTCGCCCCCTGGCTGCCCTGGGCCGAGTTCCTCGGCTTCCTCTGGTTCTGCGCCATGTGGCTCAACGTGCCGATCCTGCAGCCCTGGCTCGACTTCGGCGCCTGGTCCCTAGCAGTGGCCCTGGTCGCCTCGATCATCTTGGGACAGACTTGGTTCGTTCACCACGCCGGCCGCGCGCACAACCACAGCCGGGAGGCCTTCGCCGAGAACAACCGACACGAAGGCGAGAGGGCCTACCGTCGCCGCACCGCGTTCCTCGTCGCAGCCGGCGTCACGGTCACCGCCGCAGTCACGGCGGGGATGATCCTGCGGGGTCTGATGACCCTGGGCGACGCCAGCCTCGGGACGATGATCTTCATGATCTTCATCGCGGTCGTGGCCGGCTACGTCATGCCCGCCCTGGGCTACCTCGCGATCGCCACCGACGGCTCCAAGGTCTCCCGCGAACGCGACGACTTGGTCGACCAGCTCGACGCTCGCCTTCGCGAGCACGTGGGCCTCCTAAACGACTGCCAGGTCAACCTCGCCGCGGTCGAAGAGACCCGCGACCGGCTCCTCAAGGCCACCTTCCCCGCCGTCGTGGACTCCACCCAGGCCATCATCGACGCCGCCTACCGGCCCTACGGGCTGACCTGGATGCTCGTCGGCGACCTCGCCGGCGACCAGCCCGTCAAGGTTGCCCCGACCTTCGGATACGACGACCACGGCCGCCCCTACGGCCGGAACGGCACCACCATCCCCGGCGCCGACACTGTCGATCTCAGGTGCCTCTTCGACCGTGCCAACCGCCTCGCCGACCTCGACAACCAGCGCGCAGGCCTCTCCACCAGGCTCCAGGCCCTGCCCGACCACCCCTGGTCCACCCACCGCACTACCTGACCTGATCAGGTAGTGGCCCGAGGCGCATGCGCCTCGGGCCATCGCCGCGCACGCATGCTTGCGCCACGGGGAGCTTCACGCGGGCCAGATGGAGAGTGGCGTGGGCAGAGACGCGCACCGGACGAGGCGTGGCTGCACTTTCCACCAGGTACAGCCCCGCCAAGACATACAGCCTGCACGACGTCGAGCGAATCCTGAGGTGTGCAAACTATCCCGTAGGACGGCGTGCAATCTTCGCTGCATCTCGACAGCCGCCGCCGCTGGCGGGACGCATCGAAGACTTATCATGGCGGCAGCGCCTGCGGCGGTGGCCGTCTAGGGCTACTGCTCCTCTTCCTCTTCGTCACCTGCGATGACGTCGTCGCGCCAGTCGTCGTCGTCATCACCATCGGGGTGGTGGTCGACGTATGGGGGCTGCTCCTCGGCCCGCCTGGCGCCCTTCACTCCGCTGACGTCGCCGACCGGCAGGCCCCACACGACCCGCAGGATGGCGTCGGAGCTGACGTGGGTCCGCTCGTAGAGGGCCAGGAGATCCTCATACTTACCAGCCTCGTAGAGGCGGGTCG
>JBBRAQ010000053.1:0-18970 GCA_038206635.1 Candidatus Nanopelagicales bacterium
GCCTTGCGGCCGTCCGGTTCCGCAACGTCTATCGCCAGGTCGGGACGTCTCGATCCACGGTCTCGTCCAAGGGTCTCGATGGCTGTCCAGCTCGTGGGCAAGCGCTCGCGCACGGCCAGGGCGACATGACGCGCCACCTCGGCGGCCGACGGTGGATCGCGAGGCGCCATGAGTTCTCCGTTCGGGTATCAATATTGCTCCGCTGACTGCGGAACACGCTGATTATCGGGACAGACTAGCCCAGTGGTTGTTCTAGAAAACAGAGCGCTCCGCTGACAGCGGAACAAGTCACTTGCTGGGTGCTTGGTTGCTCCACTGGGCAAGCACGGGTGAGAGGTGAGGGGCCGTTCACTTGCCAGCGGACGTCAAACCCGCCTGGACTTGGGGCCACAGGCCGACATGGCCCCGCGCGGCGAGGCCGGGGGCGATCGTCCTCCTAGTCTGATTCCGTGCCCGCAGACGATCCCACTGCCCGGCCGGCCTTCGCCGCGGTCGACGATGATGACCTGCGGTGGAGCGTCGCGCGGCTGCCGGGTCGCCTGCCCGAAGCGACGTACCTCGTGGCGGCCAATGCCGCGCAGTTCCGGCTCATCGTCGATGTCGTCGCCGACGAGCAAGGTCATAGCCTGACCGGAGTCTCCCGCGAGCAGCTGCCTGCCCTGCTGTCCGACCGAGTACCTGAATCGCTGTACCCCGACCTCGAGCCGGTTCTCGATACCCGCCTCCGGCAGCTCGTCGCGTGGGGCACCTTCGAGTCGTGGCAAGACGAGGCGCGCACGGACGAGGACTTCCTGCGCAACCGGGAACGCTTCCAGCTGACTGAGCGGGGTGCAGCAGTCAACCGCCTGGCCAGAGCTGTCGAGGGCCAGGACCGGGCCACGTCAAGCACCGCCGTTCTCGCGCCCCCGATCCTCGCGACCCAGTCCGGCTTGGCGCTCGAAGCACTCGCCGCCCAGCGGTACGCCGACGGAGCGGCGACGCTCGTTCTCGTCCAGACGACGCTCGCCGACATGGCCCAGACCGCGAGCGTGTGGCAGTCGCGCCTCGCCGCGACGATCGGCGGGGTCCCGGATGAGGACAAGGTGCGCCGCCTCCGCCAGACGGTCAACGACTACGTCGACATGTGGGGCGCCGGCGTCGACGTCCACTCCGCCGCGATCAGCGACTCAGCGCGCCAGCTCCTGGACTCGGACCCCGAGACCTGGCGGCGCCTCGCCGTGCATCGACTCCCGGCCGAGACCACAGTCGAAGCGATCGCAGCCGTGGCGGACGAGATCCACGACGCGATCCGGATCCTCGACGTCTGGTTCACCGGCCCGCACTCGCAGGCCCGGCGGCTGCGGCGACAGATCCGGGACACCGTCGTCCCGCTCGTCCGGAGCCATCGCACTCTCCTCGCGATCGGCGGTACGGTCTCGCGACGGGCCGAGCTGCTCGACCTCATCTCGCGGATCGACCGGGCGCCGACCGACCGCGACGCGTGGAACATCTGGTGCCGGGCGACCGGACTCTTCGGTGCGCGTCACCTCGGCCTGGAGACCGAGGCGGTCGCGAGCCCCACCGACACCTCCTTCTGGACGGCGGACCCGGCGCCTGTCGAGCGCCGTCTGAGGACGAGTGGGCCGCGCGCGCTGGCCGGCCGCTCGCCGCTGATCCCCGACACGACACGCCAGCGCGCGGCCGCACGGGCGCGGGCGGCACGCGACCGGGTCCGGACGGCCGCAGCCGAGCAGGCGCTCGCGGCCCGCTCCGGGACCGCCCTGTCGACGTGGTCCGAGCTCGACGAGGACCAGGCCGACCTCCTCCTCGACCTGCTCGCGACAGCCCGGATCGTCCCGGGCACCGACTGGACTACCCGTATCGCGGCCTCTCGAGACGGGCGGTGGGAGGCCCGCTTCATGCGCGTCGAGCCGCGTCGGTCGGCTGTCGTCCGTATGCCGTCCGGCCGGCTCGTCGTCGAAGACTGCATCGTCGAGGTCGTCTCGTGACGGTCACCGGCGCCGGTCGGGCGACCTTCGACCTCACCGAGCGGCAGGAGGCGTTCGTCGGACTCCTCACGACGCCACTGGTCACCCCGACCGCGAGTCAGGAGTTGCACCGACTCGTCATCCGGCACCGGGCCGGCCTGGCCCAGTGGGCGACCCGCCTCGGCTACCGCCTCGTCTCGGTCGGAACCGTTCACCGGCTCCGACGCCTTCCCATCGCCGGCGAGGTCGCCCCCCCGGCCGGCCCGCACCCGTCGCGTCGCGAGCTGGTCCTCGCCCTCCTGGTCGCGAGCTGCCTCGAGGACGTCACCGGCGACACCGTCACGATCCAAGGCCTGTCCGACGCGGCGCGCGACGCCGCCGCCGACGGGCACACGGCGTACGACCCGGAGCGGCACGCCGAACGCCGAACGCTCGTCCGGGCGCTCGACCTGCTGACCCGGTTCGGCGTCCTCGAGCGACGGACGGCCCGCGAGGAGCTGGTCCGCGAGTGGGAGGACCGGGGGACCGGCCCGGGCGCCGGCTACCGGATGGACCGCGATGCCCTCGTGCTCCTCGTCGACCCGGCCGACTCCCGCCAGGCCCAGATGCCAGCCGACGAGGAGGCGGACGGCGGCACCGTCCTGCGGGACACCAGGAGCGAGCGGCTGCTCCGGACTCTCGTCGAGACACAGGGCCTCCTCGTCGCCGACCTCAGCCCCGAAGACCGCGCCTACTGGCGGTCCCAACGCCAGCTGCTCCTGCGGCGGGCGACCGAGATGACGGGTGCGACCGCAGAGCTCAGAGCAGAGGGGGCAGTCCTCGTCCTGCCACCCGACGGGCCATGGTCCAGGCACGCGACGGTGAACTTCCCTGCCGCCACTGCCGATTCGTGGGTCGCGCTCACCCTCCTGGACGCGGCAGCATCGCACGGCGCCGCCACGGCGGGCGATCGGAGCGTCGTCACCTGGGCGTCGGGTGCTGTCGACGCCCAGGCCGCGGCACTCCACGAGAGGATCGGGGACCGCCTGACGGCGGTGCTCCGGGTCGGCCCGGAAGCGATCCGAGCGGCGGGGGAGCGCGAGCTTTCCGACGCCGGCCTGATCCGGGTCACCGATGGCGGCGACTGGCAGGTCCTCGCCTTCGCCGGTCGGTACCGTGACGCGGTGCTCCACTCCCACCCCGCCGGCGGGGCTCCAGATCTGACCCTCGAGGTGCCGGGTGGTTGACGAGCCGGCCGACGGAACGGCATACGCCGACGAGCAGCTGACCCGCTGGCGCGAGGCGGTCATCGAAGGCGGACTCCCCGAACCCTCGCGCGGCGACCGGTGGCAGGTGCTGCGGGCCGGGGTCGTCAACCTGTGGGAGTTCGAAGAGGCCGAGTACTGGTACGCCAACGGCTGGGTCCAGCTGACTGGTCGCAACGAGACCGGCAAGTCCTCTCTGATGGCGCTCACGACCCTCATCCCGTGGCTCGGCGACACCTCGACCACCAACATCGACACCCTCGGTGGGTCGGGCAAGCAGTTCCGCTACTACGTCGAGCCGACGACCCTCGACGGCGATCGCCGAGACGCGACCTCTTCCTCGAGTCGCGGTTGGCTGTGGGTCGAGTACGCCCGGATCGGTGGCTCCGGCGACCCCGAGTTCTTCACGTCGCTCGGGTATGCCGAGGCGCGCCGGGCGAGTCCGACGCTCACCCCCCGTTGGTGCACGGTCCACGGCTCCGTTCGGGTCCGGCGCGGCCTGGATCTCGTCGAGGCGCGCGCCGTCCGCTCGCCAAAAGAGGTCCAGGAGTCCCTCGCGGACGAGCCGGGCCGGTTCGTCCTGCCCCACGGGAGCGGCGCGGCCTATCGCAGCGCGGTGGCCGAGACGCTCCTCGGCGCTGAGGTTGAACGGCTCGAGATGGTCGGCAAGATGCTCCGCGTCGCTCGCACCCCCAAGCTCGGGGAGTCGCTCAATGCGAGCTTCGTCACCGACAAGCTCCGGGACGCGCTGCCCGGGCTCGAGCGCACCGAGGTCGAGGCGCTCGCCGAGGGCTGGGACCAGCTCGACCGAGCCCGTCGCGACCTCACGCTCGCGCGCGAAAACGTCGATGCACTGCGCCAATTCGTCAACCAGGCTTGGATGCCGTACGCCCGTGCGCGCCTCCGTCAGGGAGCCGACGCGGCCGCTGCGGCTCGGTCTGCCTTCGACGGCGTGACCCGGCGCGTCCGGGAGAGCACCGACGCGCTGACGACCGCCCAGGCCGAGGTGTCTCGGCTCGTTACGGCCATAGCCGAGGCCCAGGTGCAGGCCGAGAGCGCCCGCGGGCAACGGGAGGCGCATCTGCAGTCGCGCGCGTACCTCGACGCCCAGAGCCGCGCCCAGAACCTCGAGAACAGGATTGCCGATACGGCACGCGCGCGCATAGCGCTCGGCGCAGCGACAGCGGACCTTGACAGTCACGAGAAGGCGGTTACGAATGCGGCCGCTGAGGTGACGGCGGCCCAGAAGAAGGTCGACTCACATGCCGTCGAGCTCGAGCAGTTTGTCGTGGCCCTGCTCGAGCAGGCCGCAACCGCTGGCGTACGTGCTGCGAAAAACCATGCGGTGGAACGGGACTGGACCCGCCTCGGTCGCGCCATCGCTGGCCGCAGGGACGCTCAGGATCGGCTCGAGGTCCTCGACCGGGCCTTTCAGCGGCGGGATATCGCCGCGCGCACTGCGGAAGAACGCGCCGCGGCACTTCGCGCCGCTGCAGAGACGACGGTCAGCGAGTCCGAGGTCGCGTGGACCGCTGCCGAGTTCGAACGCGAACGTCTAGCGAGTGCAGCCGCCGCCTGGGCCGGGGGCCTCGATCCCCAGGTCCGCCCGGACGGGGCGCACGTCGACCAGTGGGTGGCGGCCCTGCCCAAGGAGTCCAGCGCTATCAGCGCCCGGCTCGCCGACAGGGTCCGCACCCACTGGCTCACGCCGCGCGTCGAGGACCACGCCCGTCAGCGGCAGGGTGCCGAGCTGCTCCGGGATCGACTCGAAGCCGACCGGGACCGGCTCCACAGCGAGATCGAGACGCTCCGGACCGCGCCCGACCCGGTCGTCCCCGAACCGGTGATGTGGCGACGGTCCGCTCGCGCCGACCGTGGCGGGCAGCCGTTCTGGCGACTCGTCAACCCACGCCCCGGCGTCCAGATCGACACCCTTGCCCATGTCGAGGCCGCCCTGGCGGCCATGGGCGTCCTCGACGCCTGGGTCACGCCCAAGGGCGTCCGGCTCGCCGACGCCGACGTGCAGCTGACGCCGACCTTCCCGGCGGCAACCGCATCCTCGCTCACGGACCTCCTCGAGGTCGCCGAGGCCGACAGTCCGCTTACCTCCGTGGTCGCGGCCGCGCTTGCCGGGATCGCCTGGCGCGACACCGCGCCCACCGGGCCTCCGGCGTACGCCATCGGCGCCGACGGCTCGTGGACGACACCCCTGGTGTCCGGCCGCGCCGAACCGCTCCATCCGACCGCCGAGCTGCTCGGCGAGTCCGCCCGGCAGGCCGCCCGGCAGCGACGGATCGACGCCCTCACCACGCAGGTCGTCGACCTCGACGTCTCGTTCGACGGCGCCCGGACCGTCATCGCCGAGGCGACGGTGGCCGAGGAGCGACTCCGTGCGGCCTTTGCGCTCCTCCCGAGCGACGGCCAGCTCCTCGGACTGCTCACCGCGGCCGCGACCCTGTCGGCGGCGGCCGAGCGACAGGGCGCCCAGGCCGCCGACGGGGAACGGTCTGCCTCCGCCCGCCGGACCGAGGCCGATGCCGTGCGAACCGCCGAACTGGACCATGCCCGTGAGTTCGGCCTGCCGGTGGAACCCGCGGAACGGCTGGCCGTCGGTCGGGCACTCGATGAGGCCCGGCACAGACTCGCCCAGGTCGAGGGCGCCGAGCGGCTCCACGGGGGTGCCGTCGATGTGGCTGCTGCCGCGAGCGGACGCCACGAGGCGGCCACCGCTGCCCTCGAAGCACGCCGCACGACCCGGGTCAAGGCCGAGCGCGCCGTGGCCCAGTCCGAGGCGACCGAGTCGGCGCTACGCGCGGCCATCAACGACGACGACGCCGAGATACTGGCGCGCGCGACCCGACTTGGGGAGGTCGAGAAGGAGCATTCCGATGCCGCGAACACCTTTGCCGAAGAACGGAACTCGGCCGAGCGGGCGCTCGGGACGGCGCAGACGCAGCTCACGCTGGCCCAAGCCGACAGGGATTTGCGCCGCGACGAGCGTGAGGCGTCCTTCGTGGAGTTCTGGCGGCTCGTCGACACTGGCCTCGCGGACCAGGCCATCATCGAGCTACCCGCGGTCGAGCAGCGGACCATCGAGGCGACTCGTGACCAGGTCGCCGTCCTTCGCGACCTTGTGCCCGACCCCCGCGGGTGGGCCACAGACCCCACCGTCCACGCCGACGTCGTCCGCCGCGCGATCCAGCGCCTCACCGAACGCCTGGAGACCCTGCGCGTCAGCCTCGAGGCCGGGGGCCGGACGACCCGGCTCGACCAGGCGAGCGACCCTGCCCAGGTAGCCGTCGTCGTCGAGGCGACCGGCACGGCATACGCACCCCGCCAGGCCCTTGCCCGCCTTCAGGACATCTACGACCAGCTCGCCGGGGCATACGACGAGTCGGTGCAGAGCACGCTGACCGAGCTGCTCGGCTCGGCCTTCATCGAGCACCTCCGCGACCGGCTCACCGAGCTGCGCCGGTTGACAAGCCGGATCAACGACGTGCTGGCGCGGCATCCGACAGGGACCACCCGGACCCGGCTGCGGATCCACATCGCGCCCGCGGCGGGCGCGACGGAAGCGGTCCTCTCCGCGCTCGAGCAGGGTGATGCCATCCTCGACCTCGACGTGGCGGGTCGGGTGCGCGACTTCCTCCGCAGCCGGATCGAGGAGGCGCGGGCACTGTCCGAGAACGGCGCCGGCGAGTGGCGGCCGCTGCTGGCCGAGGCGCTGGACTACCGGCGCTGGTTCGCGGTGACCCTCCAGAAGAAGACCGGCGACGGCGGGCACTGGACGCCGTTGACGTCGCAGAACTACGCGCACCTGTCCGGCGGCGCCCGCGTCGTCATGCTCATGCTGCCCTTCGTCGCGACGCTCACAGCGCTCTACGAGTCGATGCCGGTGGCGCCGCGACCGTTCTGGCTGGACGAAGCGTTCGACGGCCTGGACACCACGAACCGGGCCACCGTGCTGGGCCTGCTCGGCGAGTTCGACCTCGACGTGCTCGTCGTCGGCCCGGGCCGGCTGCTCAACTCCCCGTCCGTGCCCGTCGCGGCCATCTACCAGGTCGTCCGGGCCGAGGACCCGCACCCGGGCGCCGACCTGGCAGTCGAGCTCTGGGCCGCCGGTGAGCTGACCCCACTGGAACCGTCCACGTCGGGTCTCGCGGTGCTCGCCGGGACGACCTCCGAGCCGAGCCTGTTCGCGGATCTCGAGTCCTGAGCCGATGATCGACGACGGCACCAGCGCGTGGGCAAAGCGCCCGGGCGCCATGAAGGTGCTCCGTGAGGCGAGGCGACGGGCCGAACGCGGCCAGCTCGGCTCCACGGGCGTCCTCGCCGTCGCGCTCAACGACGAGGAACGACGGGACGTGGGCCTCCTGCTCGGGTTGGAGTGGCAGGTCAGCACACGTCGCGTCTCGGTCACCGGCTTACGGCAGCGGCTCGCCACCCGGGGTGTCGACCTCGAGGACCTGCTTGTGGCCGTCGGCGGTCCGATCGACGACCTCGTCGCCGCACGAGCGAGGTTGGTCGAGTCCCGTCACGGCGAGCAGGCGGCGGCCGCAACCGTTCTGGGTGCGGCCATTGATCGTCTGCTGGGACCGCGGAGCGGGCTGCTCGACGTGGTTGTCGCCCTCACCCTTCCGCCCGGTGGGGCCGGTCTGCGACTGTCACGAGCGGAGGCGCTCGCTCGGGTGCTCGACCGACTCGCGGCCCTCGACCGAAGGAGCGGGGTGGCGTTGGCCATCCTCGCGGCGGAGGTCTTCGGCGACGCCCACGCCCTCGACCAGTCGTCACCGCTGGGTCGGTCGGCGGCTCGGATGGTCGCTGTCCTCGGTGCACGCCCGACTGAGTCCGGCTCACCCGAACTGGTGTCGCCGGATGTCCGGACGACCGAGGGGTGGCGGGCGGCGTGGTGGTCGGTCGGGGTTGTCTGTGACCGTGTGTCATCGACCGTCTTGGTGCTCAACCTGCCGCTCGTGGGAACTGCGGCGCTGACGGCCCTGTCCCGCGTCCGAGGCGAGCCGGTCTGGCTCACTGCGCGGATGCTTGCCGGCGGCGTCGAGGCCGCCCTCGGAGTTGCACCGGTGTTCGTGTGCGAGAACCCGTCGGTCGTAGAGACCGCGGCCGACCGGATCGGTGCGCAATGCCGCCCACTCCTCTGCACCTTCGGTCGGCCCTCGCTGGCGGCCGTCACCGTGCTTCGGGCCCTGCACTCAGCCGGTCTCGAGGTGCGGGTGAGCGCCGACGACGATCGCGGTGGGGAGCTCGTGCGCGCCGTGGTGCGTACTGCGTGCCCGGACGCCCTCGAGTGGATCGTCGAGGGTGGCGGGTTCTTCGAGGAAGAGCGGATCGAGGGGATGCTCGCCGACCTCAGGTAGGGCGTCACTGGTTCACCGAAACGCCGTTGGACGCCAAGAGTCGAGTTCGCCATCTCCGTCGCCGTCCACTCCCTCGCGCACCGTTTGCAAGGCGTTGACAGACCCCCCGCCCGGGAGTGTGCCTGTGCTGAGACCTCGCGCGCCTATGGCAGGTGGAGCACACGTCGGGGTGCTGGGTTTACGCATGGCCGACGGCGCGCTGGGTTTGCAGAGGGTGCGACTGCGGTGATCGTTCAGGATCACGACTGAACCAGGGAGCCGGGTAGACCTGAGGCATCGGTCTGCGTCACCTTGTTGAGGCCCCGGGTTTCATCGGGGTCAAGGCCCAACGCGTGGGCGAGGCTCTCGGCGAGCATCTGACCTGGTGATGCCGCTCAGCGAATCTCCGCAGGGTTGCTCGTGGAAAGTCCCTACCCTGGCCGGCCGCTGACAACGTATTTGCTTCGCCGGCCGCGACGCCCGGCGAATGCCAGACGCACCTGACATAGGTTTCCGGCTTCGGGGTTGCGTTGACCCGAAATCGGACATGTGGTCCCTACGCCGATGGCGTCGTGCGCGCGGAGTGTGCTTCGAATGCCCACGACATGGCAGTGACCTCTGGCGGAGACAGGCCGTACCGTCGGGCGACTTGAGCCCAATGAGAGACGGCCGTCTGGACCTGGGCGACCACGTCGACCGCCTGGTCGGCACTGAGCCGGAAGTAGTCCGCGACCGAGAGCGCGAGCGGGATGCTCGCCGTGTCGTCAGCCAGGTCTATGGCTGTGCTGAGGTGTTTGGGCCCCGGGTCGGGGTCGGGGTTGATGTCAAACGCCGGTGATAGCCGCCAGGTGTCGGCGTCCTGGTGGAGGAACCCGTGGTTGCGGAGGTGGTCGTCGGTGTTGGAGATCAGGATGGAGAAGACGATCCGGCGCCAGAGCTGGTGCAGGTCCGCGGTCGCGTGTGACGAACGCGTCTCGATGGCCTCGGCGATCTCCAGGTAGCTGCCCTGCTCGCCGTCGGCGGCTTGAAGCATCGTCATCGCGCTGACGTAGCCGACCCGGCCGGCAGGTCCACTGTCCGCGTCGGAGGTCCGGTCGAACCGGTCCAGGACCAGGACGTTGCGGCCGGCGAGGTTGAGCAGGGTGCTCGCCGGGACGGTGATCCCGGCCTGGGTAGCGAGTTCGAGCGCGACTTTCTCCCACGCCATGACGTTCCACGTGTCGTGCGCGCTGCTGGGGAACTTCGCGATGGCGAGGTTGCCGGTGGCGTCGCGAACATGCGCTTTGGGCCGAGCCCCGCCCAGGGAGCTGCCGACGCGGATGAGGCGCCGAAGGTCCGGCAGGTCAGCTGTGTCCGACTCGGCTCGATCAGCGAGGGTGAGCAGCTCGGGCAGATCGGTCAGGGCGGGGACGCCGCTCTCCTCGGTCGCCTCGAACGGGCCGTCGCCACGGCGGAAGCGCAGGGCGCCCTGGCGTAGGTCGTCACGGACCCCGAGAAGGTAGTCGACCTCCCCCAGGCTGCGTGGCTCGCGGCCGTCGGCGCGGGCTTGGGCGGCCTCGCGGCGCTTGACCAGGGTGCGACCCCACCGGTCCGGGGCGCAGTCCGCGAACGCGCCGAACACCGCGTGACCGCTGGTGCTCTGGTGGGCGCCGGCCCGCAGGGGCAGCCCCGGGTCGAGGGAGTAGGCCCGGGGGTTGGCGATGTACTCGTCCAGGTAGGTGAAGCTGGCGCTCTCGGTGCTGCCGCCGCGGCGGCGGTGCGGGTACAGGCTGCCAGCGCGCACATCGACGCCCTCGATAGACACCCAGACCTCGACAGCGCTCACCTGCCGGCTCCACGGGCGCGCACCCGGGTCGGGAGCTCCTCGTCGGCGCGCAGTCGACCCACGTCGGTGGCATACGGGTCAAGCGCCTTCGTCAACAGGTCCAGCACACCCAGCGCCCGGGCGACTCGCAGCAGGTTCTCCAAGGAAGCCCCCTGGCCTCCCTCGAGGCGCAGGACGGTGCTGCGGCTGACCCCAGCACGGTCAGCGACCTGCTCGGCCGTCAGGTGGCGTAGCTTGCGCCAGGTGGTCAGGTCGCGGCCGAGCCCGTCGAGCGCGCGCATCACGGCGACGGGGGTACGCCCGCCGTGGATGCTTGCCATGCGCTCTCCTTTAGATATCACATCTGAGATCTTAAAGGCTTTAGAGTAGCAAATCTGCGATGTCAGTGGAGGTCGCCATCGCCGCTGGCGCGGGGATCGGCGCGCTCGGCGTCGTGTTCGCCACCGCAGACGAGTCCGCCAGCCGGGACACCGTACGGCTCGACGGAGTCGAGATCCGCGTCAGCACGGCCCACGTGGGGCGCGAGCCGTCGGACGCGAGACCGTGAGCCAGACCCGCCGACGCAGCTTCGCTCCACGTGACCGGAGCCGGGACGACGACAGTCGGCCTCATCGGCCTCGCTGACACCCCCACGAGTGCGACGTGGGAGAAGTTGGAGCAACACTCGGGGGCAGGAGGTGAGCATCGTGACCGCAGTCCTCGACGTCGGGTCGGACGTGTTGGACCGGTTCTCCTCGCCGCTCTGCACTCCGCCCAGAAGGGGCGTGTCCCCTGCCGCTGCCTACCGCCCAGTCAGACGCACCTCGACCGCGGGTCGCCTCCGGCCGCTGATACCGACAGTCGGCGTTCAAGAGGATGCAAAGGGTTGCACGGGTGTCGGAGTTCATGCATGCACAAGCAGCACGGCCCGACGTAGGTCGAAGGCACTCGAACAGAGCCGGAAGACATGAGCGGCGGCGTCCCGTTTGAGCTACCTCAGCGGTCACTTTCACCGGGCGGGTCTTTCGGGGCATCAGCGGGCGCATCTGCGCGTCAACGTGGTGAACGTCCCCCGAGAGGGTCCGGCTATCGCGACACCTGACCACCGGGGAGTGTCCCGTGTGATCAGACTCCTCCCAGGCGGCCGTATGCCACGACGAAGGCGCCGGCGATGACGCCGGTCCCGACGACTGCCAGCAGCGCCCATATGGCGCCGCGGATGCGGCGGAGAAGCATGACGACCAGCAGCGAGAGCGCAACCGCCCCGATGAGCGTCCAGTAGGCGGGGCTGGTCGTGTCCGCGACGGCGGTCAATCCGTAGGTGGCCTCGCCGACACCGATCCCGGCGAGCAGGGCGGTGCCCGTCGCCGCCCGCCACGACGCCGCCGACCGCAACCAGCTCGTCGCGATCCCGACGAAGGGTCCGACCAGCACACCGACGACCACGAAGAGCGTCGGGTCGTAGTACAGGTCCTGCCGGCGCGCCGCGGCGGAGTAGCCGAGGGTCAACAGGACGAAGCTCACCGCCCCCAGTGGCGCCGCGACCGCTGTGCGCACCCCAGCCCCGGCCAGCAGGAGCACCGTCAATAAGGTCCAGCCGGACGCGGAGTTCGCGAACGACGTGAGGGCGTCGGGCAGGAAGCCCTGGGCGAAGAACGTGGACGCACCGCAGAGGAAGCTCGCGACCGCGACGACCGAGGTCCGCGCCCATGGCGCCGTCAGCCGATCAGCGATCACCGCGTCAGCCTGACACAGACCCTGACGGCCCCCGATCACGCGAGTCAGGCGCCGCCCCGACCGGCTTGCTGCGCGTGTCCCCTCAGCCCGGTCGCCGCCGACGACATCACCGGACCGCTACGACTTACCCCGGGTCAGGCGCAAGCCCGGCTCGACCTCACCCACCGCATGCTCACCCAGCCGCAGACCCACCAGGAGACCCCGTCATGAGCGTCCTCATCGAGGCCTCGCCGGCCTCGCGGTGCTGACCAACGCAGCCGTCTACGGCACCGACGTCTTCGCTGCGATCGTCCTGCGCCCGGCCATCGCTGCAGTCGACGACCGCACCCTCACCCAAGTGCTCGGCCACGTCCACCGCATCGCCGACCGCCGCTTCGCCCGGCGGCGCTGAGCGAGGGCTGCCTCGATCCATGGCGCCCGGGTGGTTCCGGCGGCGGGCGCTGACGGGCAGGATGACCAGCACGCCGTCCACCACCGAGGAGCAGCTGATGACCGTCGTGCGTGCCGCCGTCACCCAGGTCGAGTGGACCGGTGAGAAGGAGTCGATGATCGCCCGGCACGAGCACCTGGCTCGCCAGGCCGCCGCGGACGGCGTGCAGGTGATCGGGTTCCAGGAGCTGTTCTACGGGCCCTACTTCGGCATCGTGCAGGACCAGAAGTACTACGAGTACGTCGAGTCGATCCCCGGGCCCACCACCGAGCGGTTCCAGGCGCTGGCCCGCGAGCTGGGCCTGGTGGTCGTGCTGCCGATCTACGAGGTCGCCAACGCCGGCGAGTACTACAACACTGCCGCCGTCATCGACGCGGACGGCTCGCTGCTCGGCACCTACCGCAAGCACCACATCCCGAACCTGCCGCAGTTCTGGGAGAAGTTCTACTTCCGCCCCGGCAACTCCGGCTACCCGGTCTTCGACACCGCGGTCGGGCGGGTCGGGGTCTACATCTGCTACGACCGGCACTTCCCCGAGGGCTGGCGCGAGCTGGGGCTGAACAACGCGCAGATCGTCTTCAACCCCTCGGCCACCAAACCCGGCCTGTCCAACCGGTTGTGGCAGATCGAGCAGCCGGCGGCCGCCGCGGCGAACCAGTACTTCATCGCCGCCAACAACCGGATCGGGCGAGAGACCGGCGAGTTCGGCGACGAGGCGGTGCAGTTCTACGGCTCGTCGTACTTCGTCGACCCGCGCGGCAACTACGTCGGCGACGTCGCCTCGACGGACAAGGAGGAGGTCGTGGTGCGCGACCTGGACCTGGACGAGATCACCCGGGCGCGCAACGACTGGCAGTTCTACCGCGACCGGCGCCCGGACTCCTACGCCCGCACGACGGCCCCGTGACCGCCATGACCACCCTGATCACCGGCGGCACCGTCGTGTCGGCCACCGGCGCCTCACGCCAGGACGTGCTGGTGGACGGCGAGCAGATCGCCGCGCTCATCGCCCCCGGCTCGCAGGCCCTCGGGCCGATCACCGCCGACACCGTCATCGACGCGACCGGCAAGTACGTCATCCCCGGTGGGATCGACGCGCACACCCACATGGAGATGCCGTTCGGCGGCACGCAGGCCTCGGACACCTTCGAGACCGGCACCCGCGCCGCAGCCTGGGGTGGGACGACGACGATCGTGGACTTCGTCGTCCAGGCCCACGGCCAGCGGGTGCAGGACCAGGTCGCCGCCTGGCACGAGAAGGCGTCCGGGCGGTGCGCTGTGGACTACGCGTTCCACCAGATCATCGGCGAGGTCGACGACGAGTCGCTCAAGGCGATGGACGAGCTGATCGGCGAGGGCATCACCAGCTTCAAGCTGTTCATGGCCTACCCCGGCGTGTTCCTCTCCAGCGACGGGCAGATCCTGCGGGCCATGCAGAAGGCGGCCGACAACGGCGGGCTGATCATGATGCACGCCGAGAACGGGTCGGCCATCGACGTCCTCGTGCAGCAGGCGCTCGAGCGCGGCGAGACCGCTCCGGTGCACCACGGCCTGACCCGGCCGTGGCAGACCGAGCAGGAGGCGACGCACCGCGCGGTGATGCTGGCCGATCTGACCGGCGCGCCCCTGTACGTCGTGCACGTCTCGGCCAAACAGGCCCTCGCCCGGATCGCTGAGGCGCGGGGCGCCGGGCAGAACGTGTTCGGCGAGACCTGCCCGCAGTACCTGTACCTGTCGCTGGAGGACAACCTGGCCGCGCCGGGCTTCGAGGGCGCCAAGTGGGTGTGCTCGACCCCGCTGCGCGCCCGCGCCGAGGGTCACCAGGACGAGCTGTGGAAGTACATCCGCACCGGCGACGTCACGAGCGTCTCGACCGACCACTGCCCGTTCTGCATGAAGGACCAGAAAGAGCTCGGGATCAGCAGCTTCGCCAAGATCCCGAACGGGATCGGTTCGGTCGAGCACCGCATGGACCTGCTCTTCCAGGGCGTCAAGGACGGCCGGATCAGCCGCGAACGCTGGGTCGACGTCTGCTGCACCACTCCCGCGCGCATGTTCGGGCTCTACGGCCGCAAGGGAGTCCTGGCGCCGGGGGCGGACGCCGACATCGTGGTGTACGACCCGAACGGGCACACCAGCATCGGGCTGGGCAAGACCCACCACATGAACATGGACTACTCCGCCTGGGAGGGCTACGAAATCGACGGCCACGTGGACGTCGTGCTCTCGCGCGGGCGGGTGGTCAAGGACGAGACCGGCTATGTCGGCACGGCGGGCCACGGCCGGTTCCTTAAGCGCGACCTGTCACAGAACCTGATCTGAGCGACGATGGACTTCGGCGTCGTCCTGCAGAACGACCCGCCCGCGTGGCGCGTGGTCGACCTGGCACGCAAGGCCGAGACGTACGGCTTCAGCCACGTGTGGACCTTCGACTCGCACCTGCTGTGGCAGGAGCCGTACGTGGTCTACAGCCAGATCCTCGCGGCCACCCACCGGGTCACGGTCGGGCCCATGGTCACCAACCCGGCGACCCGCGACTGGACGGTCACCGCCTCGCTGTTCGCGACGCTCAACGACATGTTCGGCAACCGCACGGTCTGCGGCATCGGCCGTGGCGACTCCGCGGTGCGGGTCATCAACGGCTCACCGGTCACGCTCGCAACGCTGCGCGAGTCCATCGGCGTGATCCGCGGCCTGGCCAACGGTCAGGCCGTCGACTACCACGGCAGCAGCCTGCAGCTGCCGTGGGGCGCCGCGTCCCGCCTGCCGGTGTGGGTGGCCGCCTACGGCCCCAAGGCGTTGGCGCTGACCGGCGAGATCGCCGACGGGTTCATCCTGCAGCTGGCCGACCCCGACATCACCGCCTGGTCGATCGCCGCCGTGCGCGCGGCGGCCGAGGCTGCGGGGCGCGACCCTGCCTCGGTCACCATCTGCGTGGCCGCGCCGGCCTACGTCACCGACGGCACGACGTCCGCGCTGGCGCACGCGCGCGAGCAGTGCCGGTGGTTCGGCGGCATGGTGGGCAACCACGTCGCGGACATCGTCGCCCGCTACGGCAGCGAGGGGGCGGCGGTGCCCGCCGCGCTCAGCGAGTACATCGCCGGGCGCAAGGACTACGACTACAACTCGCACGGCAAGGCCGGCAACGCCCACACCGACTTCGTGCCGGACGACGTGATCGACCGGTTCTGCCTGCTCGGCCCGGTGCAGCACCAGCTCGAGCGGCTCGAGCAGCTACGCGGGCTGGGCGTCGACCAGTTCGCGCTGTACCTGCAGCACGACGCGAAGGACGCCACGCTCGCCGCCTACGGCGAGCAGGTGATCCCCGCGATCAACGCCCGCGCCGCCGCCCGCACGTGAGCGGCCGCCTGCCGCGAGGGTCGGCACGGTGGGCCGATGAGCGAGCCGCTCAGCCTGGTCAGGTCCACGCGTCGTAACGTCCCAGCTCGCGCCGTGCGGGACGTCAGGACTGGCTTCTCCTCGCCGAGGGCTCAGGGCAGACGCGTGACGCCCGCACCCTAGGGCCCGGGATCCCTAGCGCTCGGGGCCACGCGGGGGCCTGCGGGGGGCACGCGGGGGGCACGCGGGGGGCACGCGGGCTAGGGAGTCGCCTGTCTCCATTGCTGCACAGGCTCCTGACCTGCGCACTTGGGGTCGTCGACGTCTGCCATCCGACGGTCTTGAAAACCGCTAGGGGTGCAAGCTCCTCATGGGTTCGAATCCCATGCCCTCCGCAAATGTGATGTCTCAGGACATCGGCAACTCGGCTCTGTCAGATTCTTTGTGTAGGTGGGTTCGGCTAGTTGGACCCGAGGCGGTCGCCGTAGGTCATGGACAGACGGCCAGGATGGACTTCCAGCCGTTGATCTGACCGGTGGGGTTGGCCCGTTTGGGGCGTCGTTCGCGAACGGTCAGGTAGAGGACTCTCATCGCTGAGTCCTCGTCGGGGAAGTGTCCGGGCCGGCGCGTGGCGGCCCGGACACTTGGCGTTGAGCGACTCGATGCCATTGCTGGTGTAGAACCGCTTCCGGACCTCGACGGGGTAGTCCAGGAATGGGAGGCGCTCGCCCCAGGCCCGCGCCATATGCCGATCATCGCCGGGGTACTTGGCCTCGCACTGGACGGCGAACTCGGTGAACGCGTCCTCGGCCGCTGCGAGCGTGGGCGCGGTGTAGATCTTGTCGAGCTGGCGGGTGATGACCGCCCAGTGCGCCTCGGAGGCGTACCGCAACGAGTTGCGCACCAGGTGCACCACGCACGTCTGAACGGTCGCTTGCGGCCAGGTCGCGGTGATCGCCTCGGGCAGCCCCTTGAGGCCGTCGCAGCACACGACGCACGCGTCGAGAATGCCACGGTTCTTCAGGTCCGTCAGCATGTTCATCCATTGCTTCGCCCCTTCGCCGCCGGTAGGCCCGACCCACATGCCCAGGACGTCGCGGACCCCGTCGTCGCTGATCCCGACCGCCACATACACCGGCCGGTTCGCGACCCGCCCGGAGCGCACCTTCAGCACCATGGCATCGATCAAGATCACGGGGTAGACCGGATCCAGCGGGCGAGATCCCCACTCCCGCATGTCTTGAAAGGACCTGGTCGGTGACCCGCGAGACCAGGTCCCGGGTGACCGTGGTGGCGTAGACCTGCTCCAGGTGAGCGACGATGTCCCCGGTTGTCATCCCTCTGGCGTACAACGAGATCACGTTCGCATCGAACCCGGCCAGTCGCCGCTGATGCTTGGGGACCACTGCCGGCTCGAAGGACCCGTCCCGGTCGCGCGGCACGTCCACGCTCACCCGCCCGATCTCGGTCGTGACCGTCTTCGGGGTGGACCCGTTCCGGGAGTCCCCCGGTTCCGGCCCGCCGCCGAGGACACCAGCTGCTGAGCCAATGCGGTCATGTCCGGCTCGTTCCCGCCAGCCAGGACCACCTCACCGGTCTCGCGGCCACGATCTTGCGGTCGATCTGCCATGGCGTGATCTTCCTTCCGACCCAGCCCACCGGCCAGGACATCACGCCGAGCTCACTTACACAGAGTTCCTGACAGGCCCGATACAGGCGTTCGGCCGTGGTTGCGACCATCGGATGTCGCCGGGGGACGGGCCGCTGGTGAGCGCGGATCACCTCGGCGAGGTCTGCCTGCTCTCAGTCAGCGCGCTCGTCGTCGAGCTCCGCCAACAGCCAGCGAGCAGGAGGCGACCCGCAGGGCTGCTGCGCGACGACCTCGAGGACGGACCGCCCTGCACCCGGGAGCGGTGGCCCACGAGTTCGTTTAGACGCCCGCACGCACGATCTGGAGGTACTGGGTGACCGAGTCGTTGAACGACGTCTGGGTCACCGGTTCGTCGCCCCCCTCGGTGTCGACGAGGTCATCGGTCTCCTGGGCGATGAAGGGGCCGGCGTCGGTCAGCCCCAGCTCGCTGGTGTCGATAGCGGCCACGGTGCCCTCCAGATGAGCCTGTTGGAGGGAGGAGATGGTGGCGTCCCCGGCCGTGACGGTTCCGTTGGTGTCATCGATCCCGGCGCTCTGCTGGAAACTCGACAGTGCGCTCGTCATCTCCTCGGACACCGTGTCGCTGATCGCTAGAGGTGTCTCCCCCGTGCTGGCGAGCCAGTCTGCGAGGAGGGCGTGGACGTACCGGACGTCCTGGGGATCGTTGGTCCCATCGGGGCCAACGGAGTCCGCCAGGATCGGCGCACCCCCGCCGGGCACCTCGATGCCACCGCCCTCGGGCAGCCCCTTGAAGATCAAGAACGCCAGGGCGATGAGCGCGCTGAGGATGACCGCCTTCGCCAGCGCTTCGGCCAACGCCGTCTCCGCGTCGACACAGATCTGGTAGACGATGAGGCCGTCCTCCAGGAGGAAGTAGTTGATCTGGACCTGGACCGGGATGATGCCGAGGTACATCCGTGAGTAGAACGTGATGGACCTGTTGGGGCTGAACTGGTTGCCCTTCGCGAGCACTCCCACGGTTGGGTCGGTCAGTTTGAGGAAATCAACCAGGGACAGGAAGGTGGCCACCTTCAGGCGCCCCGATGCGCGGCCCGTGTCTGAGTTCGGCTTCACCTCGTAGAACTCCGTGCGCACCCCGGGGGCGTCGGTGATGATGTCCGGAATCGCGAAGCGCTCGTTCTCGTCGTCGGAGGGGTCGACCGGCTTCTTCTGCACCTCGCAGCTGTTGGAGATGAAGCCCTCGTCGAGGGAGGGGTGGTGGGTGACCAGGTAGGCGGCGAGGAACCTGCACCGGGTGGTTCCCGAACCCGCGAAGTTCTCGTCGAAGAAGTCGACCCCACTGCCGCCGAGCTGGAACTCGTCACATCCGCCGCGGTTGAAGCAGTACTCCTGACGCACCACCCATTCTACGGCTCGCCCGATCCTGATGCAGAGCCACCGAGGTGCTGCTGCCTGGCCGGGGGTGAAGCAAGCCTTCGCCATC
>JBBRAQ010000054.1:0-18074 GCA_038206635.1 Candidatus Nanopelagicales bacterium
GCTGCTGGGGCCTCAGTCGTGGTCGTCTCCCTCGGTCTCGGAGGCGTCCTGCTGATGCCATCGGACTCCGCATCGGTGACCACGGCCACCTCAGCGTCCGGCAACGTGTCCCCGACAGGAACATCGTCTCCCACCCCCACCCCCACCCCGACCCCGACCCCGACCCCGACTCCGACGCCGACGCCCCTTCCCCGCGTGGGATTCTCGGTCGTCGTGACCCCACGGACCGGTTCGCTCGTGGGTATCGCCTACCCGATCACGGCACGCTTCAGCGTCTCGGTGACCAACCGGGCCCAGGCCGAGCGGCACATGCACGTCTACGTGAACGGCCGCTTCTCCCACGGCGCCTGGTACTGGCGGGACGCCCGCACCGCGGTCTTTCGCACGATGAACTTCTGGCCGGGGCACGCGCGCGTCGAGGTGCGCCTCGCGCTCGCCCGGATCGAGGTCACGCGGACGAAGACCCGCAGCTTCGTCGGGATCCTCTCGACCACCCGCACGCACGTGCTGCGCATCGCGCGGGCCCAGGTCTCCAAGGTCTACTCCACCACCGATCGCATGAGGATCACGATCGACGGCCACCTCGCCCAGACGTTCAAGGTGTCGCTCGGTAAGCCCGGGTACGTCACCCGCTCGGGCATCAAGGCCGTCATGGAGAGGTACCTCCGGCGACACATGACCAGCATCGGCGCGGGCATCACCAACCCCAACGACCAGTACGACCTCTGGGCCCCCTACGCCGTTCGCATCACCCCGACCGGTGAGTTCGTCCACGGCGCGCCCTGGGCGGCCGGACGCATCGGCGTCCGCAACGGCTCGCACGGCTGCACGAACCTGTTCACCGCCGACGCCCAGTGGTTCTACTACCACTCGATCACCGGCGACCCGGTGATCACGTTCGGGACCGACCGCCGGATGGAGTACTGGAACGGCATCGGCGCCCCCTACAACATGCCGTGGAAGCTCTGGCTCGCGCGCTCCTCGCTCAAGGGCGCGTTCTAGTCGGACGGCACGCGTACGGTCAGCGACCCGGGCCTGACCCTGGCCTGGAGCGCGCGGCCGTCCTCGACCACCTCGCCGTCGATCTGGCGTGGCTGCGGGTTCGTCGTGACGACCCACGCGGAGCGGCCCTCGAGGTGGAAGCGCGAGGAGTCGTTCACGGGCCGGCGCGACGCGAGCCGGACCGCCGTGCGGGCCCAGTCGATCGGCCGGTGGAGCGGCAACACGATCACGTGCAGGAGGCCGTCGGACGCCTCGGCCTCGGGTGCGACATCGAGGCCGCCGATCAGACCCCCCACGTTCGCGACCAGGACGCTGCGCGCCGAGAACCATCGGGGTGGTTCGCCGTCGATGGCGACACCCACCCGCATCGCCTTGTGCTGCACGGCCTTGACAGTGTTGAGGAAGTAGGCGGAAGGCCCGATGGCGCTCTTGAGCCCCTCCGGCGCGTCGATGAGCACCGCGTCGAGTCCGACGCCGGCGATGACGGTGCTGATGGCCATGCGACCGCCGAGGCCGATCTCGAGCACGTCGACGGCGCGGTCGGTGCCGGTGAGAGCGACCGCTCCCGCATCGTCGATGGACAGCGGGATCCCGAGGTTGCGGGCGAGCAGGTTGCCGGTGCCGGCGGGGATGACCCCGAGCGGGATGCCGGAGTCGAGAAGCCCCTCGGCCACCGAGGTGACCGTGCCGTCGCCTCCCCACGCCAGGACGAGGTCTGCGCCCGCCTCCACCGCGGCGCGAGCCTGCCCGACGCCGGGCGTGTCGGACGTCGTCGTCACGACCCGGGGCACCGTCACTCCCGCCGCGTGAGCCCACTCGGCGAGCCGCTCCGTGGCGTGGTCGATCCCGCCCGACTTGAGCGGGTGCACGACGGCGACGATGCCGCCCGCGGGCGACGACTCCGTGCTCATCCGCCGACGACGCGCCAGGTCACGTTCCCCTGGTCGTCGTCCTGGTGCACCTCGATGGTGGTGTCGCCGCTGTCGTCGGTGGCCACGCACTGGAACGCCGTGCCCGCAGCGATCTCGACGGAGTCCGGGCACACGACGCTCGTGACGGCGTCGCTGCGCTCGGCGAGGCTCACAGCGATCTGGTGCTCGACGGCTGCGACATCGAGTGAGGACCTCGAGCCGAGCGAGGAGAAGAGCAGGATCAGGCCGACGATCCCGCCGACCACGAGCACTGCGAGGACTCCGACGCCGAGCCACAGGCCCTTGCGAGAACGACGCGGCTGGGTCCTACCGCGGTCCCCGAACAGGTCGGGGTAGGGCGTCGCGTCCTCGGGAGGGACGGCGACGAACGGTCCCGAGCTCCAGGCCGGCTCCGGCGACTGCTCCGCGTATCCGGAGAAAGCCGGAACGTCCGGCTGGGAGAACGGGTGGGGACGCGTGTCGTCGGACCACGAGGACCCGGTCCACCAGCGAAGGCCGCCGCCGCCGGACGGATCCGGGTACCAGCCTGTCTCGGGGGGGCTCTGCTCGGTCACGGCACGACGCTAGCGCGAGCCACTGGCCGCCGGTCCACGGCACCCGGCGTTCGAGACCTGGTCAGTCGGCGACCATGCGGTGGTCGGCCGCTGCGCGCTCGCAGTCGCGGACCGTGTGGAACCCCGACTCGTAGGGACAGTCGTGGCACACGGCGATCGACGCGCTCCCGAGCAGCACGACCTCGACGCTGTGGGGATAGCAGCGCGACGACGAGTGCGCATGGTCGCGCCGGTGCACCGCGGCGAGCATCGCCCGCACGATCGGCTCCGGAGTGTTCGGCGTCATGCGTTCCCTATCGGAACGGTTCCGAGTGGACCTGAGCCCTTGTGCCCGCTGGGATGTGCGCCCTCGAGCCGGGGGTGTCGCGGAGCTGCCGGTACGGTCATGGGCCATGAGCCCCGTGTCGCGTCGTCGCCCCTCACGCGGCTCGAGGAAGACCGCTCCACCGGTCGGTCTGTCGGCCGGGGACGCACTGCTTCGTCACCAACCCGCGTTCGACGTCCTCTCCCGTCAGATGCTCAAGCTCGTCGACGTCACCGACGCGTTCGTGGTCGAAGGTGTCGGCACCTACCTCTTCGACGTCCTCGACGTCCGCGGTCCGGTGCCGGACCAGGCCTTCGAGCGGTTCTGTCGAGAGGCCGTCGAAGACCCGCGGGCCGGCGTCTCGCTGCCGGGGCTCGCGTCGATGGCGCTCATCGCGGACCTCGGGCACCCTGCCGTCCGCGCGCGTGCCCGCGCCGTCCTGGAGGCGGCCTCCGACGAGCTCAGCGCCGAGCTCCCCTCGTGGCGCCGTCATCTCGGGCTCGTCCACGTGGTGGAAGCGGGGTCGCTCCGCACCCTCGACGGCCGGGAGACCATCGCGCACGTCCTGCTCGACTACGACGAGCCGGACGCCGGTTCGCGCCACCTGCTCACGATCGCGGTCGAGCACGGCGAGCACCGGGTGCACCTGCTCGACGTCCGCGGCCGTGGCTCCGAGGACTCCCTCGCGCCGGTCGCCGAGGCCTACCACGGGTCCGAGGACCCGGTGTGGACGTGGCAGGACGCCGTCGACCTCGACGCGCTCGTCGGCGAGGCGGTGCGCGCGACCTCGCAGCGATCCGTGGCCGCCTGGCCGGTGAGCGACGTCGAGGGCGCCCCGACGTCGGCCTGGACCCTGGGCGTGCGGCGTCTCGAGCACGTCACCGGCGCTGACCTGCACGTGTGAGCCCGGCCAGGACCGTTCGGCGGTCCGGCGCGGCGGTGGCTCGCGTGGGCTGACGTGCGAGTCGCCGCGTCTCCGCTAGCGTCGACGGCGACATGACCGACGCTGAGAACCTGCCCGGCCCACCGCTGCCGCCACCGCTGTCGACCGTCCTCGACGAGGCGACGGCCGAGGCCGCCGCGCTGGGGCACGGCCTGGTGACGCCCTGGCATCTCGTGCGCGTCCTGGCACGCAACCACGCGGCGCAGGCGAAGGGCGTCCTCGGCCCGGCCCTCGTCACCGAGGCCGCGATGCGGCTCTCCGAGCTGCCCCGCACCTACATCGTCCCGGTGGCGACGCCGGGCACGCTCGAGGCCCTCGCTGCGGCAGGTGCCTCGGCCGACCCGGTGATGGCGCTGGCCGCTCTGCTCCGCTCGGTCACCGGTGACCCGCTGCCGACCGCCGCGTGGGCGGCACCCGCAGCACCGGGCGGCGCCGCCGGTCGCCGTGCGACGGCTGGACAGTCCGGCACGACACCGACCTCGTCGGTCAGGGGAGGCGTCACCATGCTGAGCGCGATCCGGGAGCAGTACGCGGAGGTGGCAGTCGCCGACGCCGCCTTGCTGGAGCGGCCGACGCTCGTCGACCCGATCCTGACCTCGCTCGCCGTGGGCGGGACACCCCTCGTCGTCGGGCCCGAGGGGAGCGGGCGGTCCTCGCTCGCCTCGCTTCTGGCGCATCGCCTCGCCTCGCCCACCTACCGCGGACCGCTGGCCGGCCGGTCGGTCGTGCGCGTGCGCGCGAGCGACGCCGTCGTGACCGAGACGGGGGAGCGGGTGGAAGGTCTGCTCGTCGACGTCGGCGACCGGGCGATCGTCGTGCTCGACGACCTCGAGGTGCTCGCCGGGCTCGGCAGCGGCGCCGGGCGGGCCGATGCCGCACTGCTCGCCGTCGTGCGCGGTGCCGTCGAGCACCCGACCCGGCGTGTCGTCCTCGTCGTGGGTTCGACCTACGTCGCCGCCCTGCGCGGCGCGGAGCCCGAGCTCGTCGACGAGTGCACCGAGATCGACATCCCCGCGATGACCGACGCCGACGTCCGGCGGGCGCTGGAATGGCATGCGCGCGCGGCGATCTCGAGATCGGGTGTGTCCGTCGACGGCGGCGTCCTCGACGCGGCGCTGAGCCCACGCCGGCCCACGGACATCGACTCGCATCCGGCTCTCGCCGTTCGCCGGCTCGACCGCGGCATCGCCACTGCTGTGCTCCGTGGCGACCAGCGCGTCCATGTCGAGGACGTGATCGCCCTCGACGTGCGGCCGCCGTTCGACATCCGGCGGGCGCGCACCGGCCTCGGGACACGCATCGTCGGCCAGGACGACGCCCTCGACCACGTCGTACGCCGGCTCGCGATCACGCGCTCGGAGCTCGATGTGCGACCGACGCGCCCCGACGGCGTCTTCCTCTTCGCTGGACCGACGGGAACGGGTAAGACCGCACTGGCACAGGCGATCGCGGCCGAGGTCTTCGGAAGTGACGACGCGCTCGTGCGGCTGGACATGAGCGAGTACTCCGAGGCCCAGTCGGTGTCCAAGCTGGTCGGGTCACCGCCGGGGTACGTCGGCTCCACGGAGCCGTCGTCGTGGCTGACGACGAAGATCCTCGCCCACCCCGAGTGCGTGCTGCTCCTCGACGAGATCGAGAAGGCCGACCCGGTCGTGTGGAACACCTTCCTCCAGGTCTTCGACGCCGGTCGTCTCTCCGACGGGCTGGGCCGCACCGCCGACTTCCGCCGCGTGGTCGTCGCGCTCACGACGAACATCGGCGCCCGCGTGTTCGAGGGCCGCACCAGCACCACCCCGGTGGACCCGGCCGCCGACGAGGCGGCGGTCCTCAACGCCGTCAAGGAACGCATGGCGCCGGAACTGGTCAACCGGCTCGACGACGTCCTGGTGTTCCGCCCGCTCACGGTCGCCGCGGTGACCGAGATCGCCCGTCGCATGCTCGACGACGTCGTCGTCGCCCGGATGTCCTCGCGCGGCTACGCCCTCACCTACGACGCCGCGGTGGTCGACCTCGTCGCGAGCTCCGGGTTCGACCCGGCGTACGGCGCCCGCCCCGTGCAGCGTGCGCTCGAGAACCTCGTCGTCCTGCCGCTCGCCGCCTGCACCGCGGGCACGTGGCACGCCGTCGTCGAGGACGGGAGCGTGCGGTGGCTTCCGGTGGCTCCGCCGGCACCTGCGCCGCCCGTCTCCGCCTGAGCCGCAACGGGTCCCGGCGCCGCAGCTCCTAGCGTCAGTCGTCGCGCAGTGCTGCGCCGAACATGGTCTCGATCCGCAGCCAGGCGTCGGCCGCGGCCGTGTCGACGAAGCCGGCATTCATCGAGCCGGCGAACGGCTTCATCCACCCGGGCACCGACGAGTGGTTCAGGAAGGAGTGCCCCGCCTCGGGGTACTCCTTCACGTCGTGCACGGTCCCGGCTCCCGCCAGCGCCGTCTCGAGCTTCGCCGCGGCTCCCTTGAGGGTCGCGTCACGTCCTCCGTAGGACGCGACGATCGGGCAGGCACCGGCGGCCGCGGCGTCGAGCCGCTTGGGCAGCCGGCCGTACTGCACCGCGCTGGCGCCGAAGCCGCGGTTGGCCATGAGGATCGCGAAGGCGCCGCCGAGGCAGAAGCCCGCGATCCCGATGCGCCCGGTGCAGTCCTCTCGCGCGGCGAGCCAGGCGCGTGCGGCGGCGATCTCGACGAAGGGCCGCCCCTCACCCGCTCCGAGCGCGCGCGTGACGCTGACGAGGCAGCGCACCGTGCCGCCGTAGGAGAGCAGGTCCGGTGCCACGGCGTGGTAGCCGCGCGCTGCGAACTCGTCGGCGATCCCGCGGATGTCCTCGGTGAGCCCGAACGCCTCGTGGACCACGACCACTCCCGGTGCCGACAAGCCGCCGCCGACGGCAGGGGAGAAGTACATCGGGAGAGGACCCACTCCGGGGACCTCGATGCTGAGCTCGGGCACGGTATCTCCCTCTCGGGGGCGGGGCGGGGCGGGGCGGGGCGGGGCTGGTCAGGGCTGGTCGGCAGAGTGCGTCGCCGGGTCATCGGGGTGGACCCCCGGCGCCCGGTCGTGCGGTCCCGAGGCTACGGACCTGCGGGCCACGCCGCAGCCGGGTGTCGCAGCCGGGCGCCGCGTCCGGAGAGCGGAGAACTCTCGAGGTGAGATCGAGGAGTGACTCTGTGTGTTTGTGGTGTTGCCGCATGTCGCTATCGTCACGCTCAGCAGACGTCGAGGCGTGATCGAGGGTCTGTGATCTGTTCGGTTGTGATCGACAGGGCAGGGTGAACCGGGCTAACGTCGGTGAGTCTTGTGGGGAAGCAAGGCACCACGGCCGGTCCGCCGAGTCCCGTCCACGGCCGTGGACCACACCGTTGGACGGGAGTGGGGGAACCACCTTCGGCCGGCGCTCGTGCCGGCCTCGGGGTGAAGTCGCGCAAGCGGCAGGCCGACCTCCGGCCCAACCCGACAGCTCACCTCGCAGGCGGCGGAGGACTACGACATGGCGTCACCAGTCATGCCGCTGCGCGCCCTCGTGGGCGTCGGCGCGCTCACGGCCGCTCTCGGCCTGTCCCTTCTCGCCCCTGCCACGGCGTCCACCGCTGCCGCGGCCGCTGCTGGCTCGGCGCGCACAGCATCGGCGTCGACCGTCACCGCGACCGCCGTGCGCCTGCCGGTCCTGCGCAGCGGGTCGAGGGGCACCTACGTCAAGCGCGTGCAAGTGATGCTGGGGATCCCCGTGACCGGTGTCTTCGGCCGCCGCACGGTCATCGCCGTCAAGCGGTTCCAGGTCACGCACCGGATCACCCCGGCCAGCGGGATCGTCGCGTCCAAGACGTGGGTCGCTCTCGGCCGGTACTGGGCCGCTAAGTCCCGCGCGATCGCCGCGCACCCGCCGGCCGCAGCCGCCCCACGCCCCTCGGGTGACGCCACGATGTCCTCCGCCGCGCGCGCCTCGAGGTCGGCCCGCGTCGCTGTCACCCTCGCCGTGTGGAAGACCTCTGCCCACGGCCGGATGATCGTGCGACGCGAGTCCGGCGGGAAGTGCACCGCCGTCTCGGCCGGCGGCCTCTACCGCGGCAAGTGGCAGATGTCGTCCTACATCTGGACGCACTACTCCGGTGGCAAGTACGGCGCCACGGCCGACAAGGCGACGTGTGCACAGCAGGACGTCGTCGCCTACCGCGTCTGGGTCTCGTCCTGGTGGCGCCCGTGGGGCGGATGAGCCTCAGGCCTCGCGCCTGAGGAACACGAGGTCGGAGACCTCGTGCCCCTTCGCCAGCCCGGTTCGTTCGAACTTCGTCATCGGCCGTTCCAGCCGCGGTGCGTAGCCGTCGTAGGCGTTGCGCAGCAAGGGTTCTGAGTTCAGAACGTCGAGCATCACCGCGGCGTACTCCGCCCAGTCGGTGGCGCAGTGCAGCACGCCCCCGGGCCGCAGCCTCGAGGCCATGAGCCCGACGAGATCCGGACGGACGATACGGCGCTTGTGGTGCCGCGACTTGGGCCACGGGTCCGGGAAGAAGACGCGGATCCCGGCCAGCGACGCCTCGGGGACGCGATCGCGCAGGAACTCCACCGCGTCGGCGTGCTCGACGCGGAGGTTGTCGACGCCGAGGCGTTCGACGGTGAGCAGCGTCCGGGCGATACCGGGTGTGTGTACCTCGATCCCGACGATCCCGGTACCGGGATCCGCCTGGGCCATCTCGACAGTCGCATCGCCGAGGCCGAACCCGATCTCCACGACGACCGGACGGCCGTCGAACAGCGTCGCCGGGTCGAGGACCTCGCCGGGGATCCCCATCTGCGGGAGCAGGCGCCGGAGGGCCTCGAGCTGCGCCGGACTCATGCGACCGCGACGCGGGTGGAAGGTTCGGATGTCCTGCATGGCAGGACGAGCCTACGGGGCACGCTCAAGTACTCACCCGATCGGACGATTCCTCAGGGGACGGGTCGGCACGGGCCGGCGCGCGCGCTCGAGGAGCCAGAGTGTCCTTCGACCACCGCATCCTGCGGATCACCACGGTGCTGTCGGTCGCCCTCGCGATCGCGGCACCGAGCCTCCTCGTGCTCGCCGTCCTCGTCGACGCACTGCCGGTAGGTCCGCTCGTGTTCCTGATCATGGCGCTGATCGTCGTCGTCCTGCCCGCCTTCCTCGTCTGGCGCCTGCGGCGCCACGGAGGCGAGGGCTGGGAGACCAGGCACCGCCTCGCGATCGACCTCGTCGTGCTCGTCGTCTTCTGGTTCGCGACAACCCTGTGCTGCCAGGTGCTCGGCGGCTTCCCCGCCGCGATCTGGGCCTTCTACTTCCTGCTCGTCATGCTCGCCGCCGTACAGCTCCCGCCGTTGGTCGCCTACTGCTATGGCGTCCTGAGCCTCGTCGGTCTGATCGCCACCACCATCACCTCGGGCACGCTGCCGCCGGACTCCGTCGCAGCCGTGTCCGTCGCGTGCATCGGGCTGCTCGTCTCCACCGCGCTGTCGGTCGCCCTCACCCGTGCGCTGTGGGACCTGCGCGACGAGTCCGAGGCCTCACGTGTCTCGCTGTCCTCGGAGGTAGACCGTCTCTCGGCGGCCCTGGCGCGGGTCGCGGACGGCGACCTGTCCGCCACCGAGGCGCCCGTCGACCGAGACGCGGCCGTCGTGCCCGTGTGGTGCTCGCTCGACCTCACTCTTGACTCGGTACGTTCGGTGGTGAGCCACATGCAGACGGCGAGCGACCACCTCGCGATGAGTGCGGCCGAGCTCACCGCGACAGCCAACCAGGCGGCTGCCGGATCCAGCCAGCAGACTGCCGCCCTCACCGAGACGTCGTCGTCGATGCAGGAGCTCGCGGCGACCGCCGCCCAGATCGCCGAGATGGCTGAGGTCGTCACGCGGTCCGCCGCCGCGGTCACCGCTACCGGGGACCACGCCCGCGGCGTCGTCCGCGCGACGGTGGAGCAGCTCGACGCCATCGTCGGCCGGGTCGAGGTCATCTCCGCCGAGGCGGCGGCGCTCCACGAGAGCAGCACCCGCATCGACGCGATCCTCGGAGTCATCGACGACCTCTCCGACCAGACCAACCTGCTTGCGCTCAATGCCGCGATCGAGGCCGCTCGCGCTGGCGAGCACGGCCGTGGCTTCGCGGTGGTGGCCGACGAGGTGCGCGCGCTCGCCGAGCGGTCGGTAGCGGCGACCGGCCAGATCCAGGGCATCGTCACCCGGATCAGGAGCGGCGTCACCTCGACCGTGTCGGCGACAGATGTCGGGGCTCGCGCAGCCCGCGAGGGCGCGCAGCTCGTCGTCGAGGTCGAACGGGCACTCGGCTCGATGTCGAGCACGGCGTCCGACGCGTCGGCGGCCGCGGAGCAGATCCGGATCGCGACGCGACAGCAGACGTCGGCTTCCGAGCAGATCGTCGCGGCGATCCACGACGTCGCCGCCGTCTCCGCCCAGCAGGCCCACGGCACGGCCGAGGCTGCACGCGCCGTGGCCGAGCTCGATCGCCTTGCGGAGGAGCTGCGCCGCACGGCCTCGGTCTTCACGACGGCGTAACGGTCGGAGCCGCCGGTCGAACTAGGCTGCCGCACATGAGGGTCACCAAATACACCCACGCCTGCGTCCGGTTCGACGACGGCGACCGCCGGCTCCTGATCGACCCGGGCATCTGGGCCGAAGTCGAGGCGTATGAGGGCATCGAGGAGATCCTCGTGACACACGAGCACGTCGACCACATCGACATCGAGCGACTCACGGCGCTGGCCGCCGCGAACTCCGCCCTCGTGGTACGGGCGCCCCTACCCGTCGTCGAGCAACTCGTCGCGATCGGTGTTCCCGCTGTCACCGTGGCACCGGGCGACTCCTTCGAGGCGGGCGGGTTCCGCGTCGACGCCGTCGGCGGGCTCCACGCCGAGATCTATGACTCCCTGCCCGGCTGCGTCAACGTCGGCTTCGTCGTTGACGGTCGCGCCTACCACCCGGGCGACTCGGTGTTCGTCCCCGACGCGGCGGTCGAGCTCCTCCTCGTCCCGACGTCGGGCCCGTGGCTCAAGCTCGCCGAGGCGATCGACTTCGTCCGTGCCGTGTCACCCGCCCGGGCAGTGTCGATCCACGACGCGCTGCTGAGCGACATCGGCATGTCGCTGGTCGACCGCTGGCTGGACCTGAAGAGCCGGACCGCCTACTCCCGCCTTGCACCCGGTACCTCGCTCGATCTGTGACCGCGCACGCTCCTGCCTGGCGAGTCGACCCGCGCGTCGGGTGAACGGCCTACGTCGATCCGCCGCAACCGCTTGTGCATCGTGAACAGCGGTGCCAGGTTTCGTTGATCAGACGACGAGGGGAACCCGATGACCACGAAGGACTCTGCCGAGCACCCGTCAGCCTGGACGGCGGACGGCGTCGAGGAGATGCTGCGGCGACGTGCGGAGACGGGTGACGTCGTCGTCGGTGACCGCTGCCTCTACCGTCCTGGCCAGCTCGTCCTGTCCGACCGCGCGGTCGGACTCCTGGAGGAGGAGCTCCGCGCTCTTTCCGGGTCGGTCATGGACGGCCATGCGTGGCTCGACGAGATCGGCCTGACCCTGTGGCGGGTCGACACCTCGGCGGAGGAGACCTTGGTCGCGACGGCCGCACGCCTGCAGGCAGTCGCGCTGGCCCGCGCTGAGGAGCCGAACCGCGGTCGCGACGTCGGCGACGCCGCCGGAAACGGCCGCGGCGAGCCCGGCGGCGACCTCGGCGTCCTCAGCGAGCCGATCACCGTGTCGGTCAACCATGTCTTCCTCGGGCAGCCGCACCCGCAGGGCGGACCGGCCGGGCCGCCGAGCACCACCAGGGCGACACGGCAGCTCGAGTCGGGGCCGGACGGCGACGACGCCGACATCGCCGTGCTGGACACCGGCGTCCCCACGGCCGCGCAGCTGCTGCACTGGCACGGGCACCTCGAGGAGACCGTGCGGCGCGACGCTGGCAACCCGCTGTTCCCCGACGACCTCGACACGCTCTACGACGCCGGGCACGTCCTGCGCCACGAAGCCGGCCACGGCACGTTCATCGCCGGCCTCGTGCACCTCGTCGCGCCGGATCTGCTCATCAGCCCCTACGCCGTCCTCGACCCCGACGGCATCGGGGACGACCTCGGGATCGCGCACGCGGTGCGCACCGTCACGTCACGGCCGAGGTCGGTGCCGGTCATCAACCTGTCCCTCGGCGGGTACACCTTCGACGATGCTCCACCGGCCGTCCTCGCGACCGTGATCGACCGGATGCCTCGCGGGACCGTGGTGGTGGCGGCCGCAGGCAACAACGGGTCACCCCGGCCGTTCTGGCCCGCGGCGATGGCACGCGTGGTCGGCGTCGCGGCCGTCGACGACGTCGGCTCGGTCCCGCGCCCGACCCAGTGGAGCAACTACGGACCGTGGGTCGACGTGTGCACCCTCGGCGCGGGGCTCCTGAGCACCTACGTCCTCGGCCCCTACCCGACCGGGCCGTCGACGTCGCAGGACTTCACTGGACCGCACCCGTTCGCACGGTGGAGCGGGACGTCCTTCGCCGCGCCGCTCGTGGCCGCCGAGATCGCCCGACGGGTCCTCGAGGACGCCGAGATGGGGGCCGCGCCGACCGGTCCGCTCACGGCGGACGGCGCCTGGCGCGACCTGCAGTCCGAGCTGGTGCGTCTTCCGAGCGGCCGCCCCGTGGGCCTCCTGTACTGGCCCCCGGTCGATCCGAGGGCCCCGCGCGCACAGTGAGCGTGACGCGTGGACGGTGACCGACCCGACACTCCTTCGGGTTGAGGAGTCGGCCGCGGCAGGCTCCCGTCCGGGTGACTCAGCGGCCGGTGACCCAGCAGCGGGTGAGTCAGCTGCCCGTGACGACGAACGCCGCGGCGGCCGCGACCGCAAGGGCATCAGCCGGGTCGGTGTCGGCCTGGGCGCCCGCGAGCGCCGTCGCCGGGCTTGCACCCGTGGACAGGGCTCGGTGCAACCTCGACATCAGGTCCGCCGTCGGTGCGTCCGGCACGGCCGTGAGGGTCGCGACCACCGAGGAGGCCCCGGCGCCCAGGAGGGTCCACGCCAGGCCCAGCACCTCATCCGGTGCCAGGGCACGGCCTTCCCCGGAGTGGCAGGCCGGCAGGATCATGGTGTGCGGCATGGGCGAGAGCCGCTCGAGGTCGTAGCCGGTGAGCGGCCCGTCGGCGAGCTCGAGCGTGCTGAACAACGGGTTGTCTGCGCGCAGGGTCCCGTGCACCGCCAGGTGTGCGACGTCGGCAAGCCTCAGCTCGCGGGTCACCGACGCGGCGTCGGCATCCGCGCCCTGCAGCGTCACGACACCGGAGTAGGCGGAGCGGACGGCCTCGACCTCGGCCTGCGCCGCGGCGAGACGGGGTCCGGCGACCGCCAGGACGCGCGGACGAGCCGGCATGCGACGATCGCGCGCCCGGCACCACAGCGTCGCCGACGGCGCGAGGCTGACGGGTCGCCCGCGCAGGTGCGGGAGCGTCGACCACGGGATCCGCCAGAGCGGACCGGTGGGGGAGAGCACGACATCCTCGTCGCCGAGGAGCGACCTCACCGGGTCGAGCAGCCGCCGTTGCACGTCGAGGGCGGCGGCGGCCAGGCTCGACGTCGTCGATGCACCCCGGCCCTCGACGATGCCCCGGCCGCCTCCGAAGCCCGACGCCATCCGTCGCAGGACGAACTCCAGCCTCGAGATGTCCGAGGTCACCGCAGCGAGGGGGCCGAGCGGCACGAGACTGCTGCGACGTCGCCCGACCACCACTGCCACCAGATCTCCCTTGATGACGACGTACTCCACGAAGGCCGCGCCATCGGCGCGATCGCGGACGTCGGCGGCACCGACGGGCGCGAGCGAGCTGGCGCTCCCCGTCGACTGCCGGGTGAGCCGCACGATCGCCTGCTCGCTCCGGGCCCGGTCGGTCGCGGCCGCACGGTCGACGTGCCCGGTGAGCCGCGACCCGACGTCGGCGTGCGCGGCGAGTCGGAGGTGGCCGAGCGCTCCCGCAAGCTGCGGGTCGTCCGGGGGGAGGGCCGGCGGGAACCGCAGGGTCGCGGCACGGCCCCGCTCGGCCCACAGCAGCACGCGCGGCGCTGAGCGGTGGGCAGCCGCTTGCTCCAGGGCGAGCTCGACGATCCCGGCCGAGTGTCCCGACACCATTGCGCGCAGCTCAGCCGCACCGACCAGGCAGCGTTGCCGTTCCGTGAGCGACCAGGCCCGGGCGAGCGCGCCTGCGGCTGACCTGCGGTTGCCGTCGAGCAGGGCGCGCAGGGCCTGCGCGTGGACGGTGCGGGCCCTGACGTCGAGGAGGTCGTTCGGGTCGTGGACGGGGGAGTCAATGAGGTCACGCGCCTGGTCCAGCCACCCCCGCTCGCGAGCCCGCGTTGCCGCGGCGATGCGCAGGTCGAGCCCGTGGGAGCGCCATCCCTGTTCCTCGAGCTCGCGAATGGTCGATTCGGTGGATCGGGGATGCCCTTGTGATGGGTCAGGAATCCGGGCATCGACCGCGTCGTCGCGCAGTGCGGCCACCTCGATGACGTAGTCGGCGAGGACTTTCCACGAGCCGCGTCCCTGCGTCCGGAACATCCGCTCCGCCGTCGCGGCATGGGCGACGGCGTCGTCGAGCCGGCCGGCCCGGAGGCTCGCCTGCGCGAGGAGGAGCTCGGCCTCGGCCGCCACGACGTCCCACCCGATATCGCGTTCGGACAGCCACGTGGATGTCTCGCGAGCTGTGGTGACGGCGTCGGTGATCAGCCCGGCCCGCATGAGGATGTCGGCCCGGTCGAGCCGCGCGATCGGGTCGTTGTCGGGGAGCTGCTCGGCCGCCTCGTCGAGGAGCCGGAGGGACTCCGGGATGCGTCCGGAGATCCCGACGAGCCAGGCCAGGTCGGACTTCGCCTGGGCGGCGAGGTGCGAACGACCGGTAGCGCGGAAGAGCTCCACCGCCCGTCGCTGGTCGGCGATCGCAGGCTCGACGTCGCCGCGATAGGCGAACAGCTGTGACCGGTTGTTGTGGGCACGAGCAGACCAGACGAGGTCGCCCGCCGCACTCAGGACCGGGATGGCGCGGGAGTACTCCTCGAGCGAGTCCTCGGCGCGACCGAGACCGCGCTGCAGGACCAAGGCGCGCTGGACGCCGAGCCTGGCAGCGGCGACCCCGTCGAGCCTGGGACGCACCCGGTCGAGCGCCTCGAGCGCCTCCTGGGCGCGACCACGCTCGAGCAGGACGAACGCGAGGGACATCGTTGCCTCGGCCCCGACGACGACGAGCTCGGCGGTGGTTGCCGCGACCACCGCGAGACGCAGCCGTGCCTCCGCCCCCACGAGGTCGGGCATCTGCTGCAGCGCCAGGCCTGCCGCCCGGTGGGCGATGGACAGGGCCTCGTGCTCGCCGGTGCTCGCGAGCGAGACGGGGACCGCTGCCACGACCTGGTCCGCCAGCTCCAGCGCAGCGCTCGGATCGGAGCCGACGAGGTCGATCGCCGCACGCGCGCGGTCGCGCAGGTCGACCGACGGCATCGCCACCAGGCCTAGAGGGAGATCCAGCTCGTGGTGATGCGCCGGCCGTCGACGGAGCTCACCGACAGCCGCGCTGGCCCGGGGGACAGGCCGTCGACGTCGAACTGGTCGTCGAGGACGGGCGCGGTGACCTGGCCGTCATACCTCTGGATGACGAGGTCGCCCACCGCCCCGGTCACGAAGCCGCGCAGCCGGCAGGTGCCGGTCACCGGGTCGTGCTCGACGTCGACCTCGATGCTGCTGCCGTCGCTCGCGAAGGTGAGCATGCGCAGCGTGCCGAGGCTGTCCCGCGTGCCGACCGCCGATGCGTCGGCCCAGGAATCTGCGACGAGGGAGGCGAGCTGGCCGTCGAGGTCGCGTAGCTCCCAGGCCGCCCTGGCCGCCGTCGTGACGATCGCGGGGACGGGGTCGTGCTCCGCGGCGAGGCCGCGCAGCAGCGCCTCGAGCTGATCGTCGTCCGACAGGTTCATCGCGCCTCCTCAGCCACGAGCCGACGGGTCATGGCGTCGATCGGGTTCATCGCGCCTCCTCAGCCCAGGTCCAGCAGGACGTCGGCGTCGATCGCCAGCGACCGCAGGTTCGCCAGGCACCGCTGGCGGGTAGGGCCGATGCTGCCGATGGGGATGTCGAGCGCCTCGGCGATCTCGGCGTAGGAGGGCTGAGGCGTGGCGATCAGGACGCGGATGAGGCGTCGGCAGTTGTCCGACATCCGCTCGACGAGCGCCCACAGCGAGGTGTCGCGCTCGCGGCGGAGCAGGTCGACGTCGACCTGCGCGCGGATGTCGGCGACGGGGACGAGCAGGTCGATGACGTCGAGCGGTGGTTCACGGCGCGAGCGCCGCAGCGTGTGCAGGCACTCGTGACGGGTGGTCGTGGCCAGCCAGCTGCCCAGTCGCTCGGGGTTCTCGATCCGGTCGACGTTGTCCAGCAGCCGCAGCCATGTCGTCTGCACGACATCGGCAGCGTCATGGTCGGAGAGCCGGTAGGACCGGGCGATCGACCACAGCAGCCCGCCGAACCGCTCGACCAGCACATCCCAAGCCGCCCGATCCCCAGCAGCAGCAGCAGCCAACAACCCCCCGACCTCTCCCACGGGATGAAGGTGGCCTTCGGTGCTAAGAGCGCAACTTTCCCGGCCTTCATCGAGTCCGTCGTCCACAGTGCCGTCCGTCATGTGGGTGCTCACCCGCCCTCCTCGAAGGAGTGTGGCGGCAGGTCGGGCGGGGCGCCAGCCACTCATCGGCGGTCGGGTGGCGGGTACGTCACGCGCCCGTAGGTGCATCAGGCAGTCCAGCGTCGGGCGCGAGCGTCCTGCGACGGCGAAGCGCCGGTCATCGCGAGATCCACGGCCGTGGGAGCGGGACGACCGACCGGACCCAGTCGCGGATGGCATCTTGGAGTGCCGCGGGGCACGACCGGGCCGAGCCGGGAGTGCTGGAGAGTCGGCCGGGTTGCTGCCTCGAGGGGCCGCACCACAAACGAACCAGTACGGGCGACGGCGCCGCCGGTGGTGGTGCCGTCGACAGGGGAAGTGCCGACGGCGGTCACACCGCCCCCACCGCCGGAGGTACCGGGGACGGGAGCCAGCGCCAACGCGGCGACGACGACGATCGCCCACACGACGGCCGCGAGAGTGGCCCCACGCCCGGCCACGCGCTGGGGCTCAGATGTCGTCATCACAGGTGCCTCCTGGTGGGTCGTTGGTCGCGGTCCACGGGAGCGGTACCGGACGCGCCCGGCACGGGCACTCGACCCGAGCACGTCCGGTCATCCGCTCCTGGTGCCTGCCCGCACCCCCGTGGAGGGCAGGCGTACTGACAAGGACTAGAGCGTCCGGCGGCCCGTCTGATACATCGCCGGCTCAGATTCCTGACGACGACGCACCACAGCGACCCGGTACGCGGCCTCCGGGCCCGGCCCAGGCCCGGACCCGGCGCGCCCCGGTCGGGGAAGGCGTGCGCGCAGAGCGGGCGGGCGGACGCCCCGACGCGGCACCAGCGAGTGGCGGGCCACGGCAGCGAGTACGCGAGCGAGCAGGGCACGGGCGAATCCACCGTGAAGGGGTGAGGGGAACGCGCGGCCGACGGCCTGGACGGCGCGGCCTGCACCACGGCGGAGGGACGGCGGACCGGTGGTGCCCCGGCGGTGGTGCCCCCGGCAGGATTCGAATGTGCGTTTCGCGGTTCCGTCTCGTGTCTCCTCGTGTGTTGTGATGCCCCATAGTCCATGTGGCGCTTGCTGTTTGGAGATCGCCCTAGAGACGTCGCGTTCGGCGTCGGCTATCCTGGGGGTGTTGTTGTGGCACAAAGTGGCACGGGTCAGGAGTGGTCATGGGGCGTTCAGCAGGTCGGGCAGGGCGACGTCCGAACGGCGCGGGAGCACCCCGTCAGCTGGCGTCGGGGCGGTGGCAGGCCCGCTACCGCGACGACGAGGGGCGCCTGGTCTCCGCGCCGCGGACCTTCGACACGAAGCTCGACGCGACCTCATGGCTGCAAGCCCACGCATCCGGGGAGCTCCCCGCCGAGCCGGAACGGTTCACCGTGGCTCAGTACGGCGAGGAATTCCTCCGCACCCGCCCGCTCAAGCCAAGAACGCGGTTGGAGTACCAGCGGGTGTTTAACACCAAGATCGTCCCCACGTTGGGTGGGGTCGGGCTGCACCGGTTGAGCCCGGCGTCAGTCCGCGCCTGGTACGCCACCCTGGACCCCGCCCACCCGACCCGGCGCGCCCACGCTTACAGCCTGCTCCGCACGATCTGCAACGCCGCGATCGCCGACGACCTGATCAGCACGAACCCGTGCCGGATCCGCGGCGCCGGTAACACCCGCGCGGTGCGCGAGGTCACCATC
>JBBRAQ010000055.1:0-17381 GCA_038206635.1 Candidatus Nanopelagicales bacterium
GTTCTGCCTCGTCGGTCACAACACCAACCTCGGTGCCACCGACGGCTACTGGGTCTACAGCAAGGCCAAGGGCGGTCTCCAGCCCGCGGTCTACGCCTCGCTCGCAGCGGCGGACGCGAAGTGCTGACCCAGCACCACTGACCGACGCGGGAGCGGGGTCCGCCAGCCACATGGCTGCGGGCCCCGCTCCCGTCCGTCACCCACATGGCCACTCACCATCTCCGGACGCTCAAGGCGGACGGCTCTGAGTCCGATGACCGGAAGAGTCACACGAGTACGAGGGAGGGGCGCGGCATGGGCATCATCACGCACGTGGTCTGTCCGGCCCGACGTCGCAACGACGCCGGCCTGACGCTGGTCGAGGTGCTCGTCGCGCTGACGCTGCTGATGGGGCTCAGCCTCACGGTCGCAGCGGGCCTTCTCGCCGTGCAGCACTCGGCGATGACGAGCAAGGAGCGCAGCGCCGCCGCCAACCTCGCCACCCGCGAGGTGGAGGTCGTGCGCAACTGGTTCCACTCGGGCGACACCGCGCCCATCGCCGTCATGACCGCCGGGGACACGGTGAACGGCAGCCCGCTGCCGGGTCAGACCGGTCCCCTCGTCGTGGACAACGTGCCCTACACCGTCAAGCGCCAGGTTGCGTGGCTGGTGACCGGAACTGGTGCCAGCGCCTGCGACGGCGGCGGAGTCGTGGCCTATCCCAGCGTGAGCCTGCACGTCGAGGTGACCTGGCCCAACATGGGCGCGGTCCCGCCGGTCGTCTCCGACACGGTGCTCACCCCGCCGAAGAACGTCATCAACGCGACGTCGGGCTACCTCGCCGTCAAGGTCACCGACCGCGACGGGCTGCCCAACGACGACCGCGTCATCACCGCGACCGGTCCCGGTGGAACCTTCAGTGACAAGACCGGGCCGGACGGCTGCGCGACCTTCGTCCTCACCACCCCGGGCCTGTACACCACCGCGGTGACCGAGGCCTCGAGCGGCTTCGTGTCGTTCAACGGGGCCACGACGCAGAGTGCCACGGTGGCCACCGGCTCCCTCGTCGTTCGTTCCTTCACCTACGACCAGGGTGTGCTCTACCGGGCCACCCTGACCCCGCCGCCCGGCTACCCGCTCCCGGTGACGCTCCCGGCGATCACGCTCGGCAACTCGGGGATCCTCCCCGCCGGCGTCGCGTCCTACGCGTCGGTCGCCGGCGGGGTCACCACGGTCGGCCCGGTGTGGCCGTTCCTCTCGGGCGACTCGGTCTGGGCCGGTAGCTGCCCGGACTCCGATCCGGCGTTCGACACCACCCGCCCAGCGGCGATCGTCTCGAGCCGCGGGTCCACGACCAGCACCACGGCCGTGCTCCAGGGGATCACGGTGACCACCACACGTCTGGGGATCCCGGTCAACGTGCCCGTGACCGCGACCTACGCCGGCCCCGGGACCTGCACCCTGGGTGACTCGGTGCTCAACCTCGGGACGTCGAGCGGCGCGGGACTTCTCAAGTCCTCGCTCCCGTTCGGTGCCTGGAACCTCTCCGCCACGATGGGTGGTGTGCCCGTCACGGGGTCGATCGACATGACCCCGGCCGGTCCGATCGCCGTCACGCTGAATGGGACGTCATGATGCGAATCAGCCCACCCCTCTCCCTGCGCAGCGCCACCCGCCGGATCCGTCGCGACGACGCCGGCGTCACGCTCGCGGAGATGTCGGTGTCCATGCTCGTGCTGGCTCTGCTGGTCTCGGCCGTCGTCATGATGGTGACGGCGAGCCAGCGGATCTCCCTCGGCGTCAAGGAGCGGATGGACCAGTCCAACAGCGCCACGATCTCGATGGAGCGCGTCACCCGCAACCTGCGGACGGCCGTGCTCCAGAGCCAGCTGACCACGGTCTGCACCTCGACCGTCTGCACGGACTCGGCGTTCCTCAAGGGCAGTTCGACGTCGGTGTCGTTCTACGCCGACATCGACAACCCGAAGAACGCGATCGGGCCGAGCAAGGTCAGCTATGACGTCACGGGCGGGGTCCTCACCGAGACGGTGCAGAAGCCGGACTCGCCGACACCCGACGCGGCCGGCTACCACTACTGCACCACCGGATCCACGTGCGTCGTCCGCACGACGGTGCTCGCGACCAACGTGCAGACCGCAACGGCGGTCTTCAGCTACTACACCGCGGCTGACGCGGTGAACGCCATCACGATCGCGACGGGGAGCCAGCTGACCGCCGCGCAGCTCAAGGGCGTCGACAGCATGGACGTGCAGATCAAGGTGGTGACCCCCGGCGGTGCGAACGTCGCCGGGACCTCGCTCATCCAGCGCGTCGCCCTACCCAATGCCGACAGTGTCGTCCGAACGAGTGGGACCTGAGATGAACAGAATCTATCGGCGGCTCCGTCACAGCGACGCGGGCGTCGCACTGATCATGGTCATGGGCTGGATGCTCGTGCTGGCCACCCTGGTGACTGCAGCCATCGGCTACGCGATCCAGACCAACGTCGTGGCGCACAAGGGCCAGGAGTGGGGAAGCTCGCTGTCGGCCGCCCAGGCCGGCCTCGAGGACTTCGTCGCGCGTCTCAACCGCAACGACAACTACGGTCGCACCTGGGACTGCACGAACAACGCGATGAAGGGTCCGAACGAGGCGGGCAACACCTGCGGCTGGACCGCGACGACGCCGACCGGCTGGATCCCGGTGATCGCCACCCAGCCGACGGGCCCGAGCTTCCACTACGACATCGACGCCAGCAGCCTGGACAAGAACGGCACGATCAACGTGACTTCCACCGGAAAGGTCGGCAAGGAGACCCGCACCGTCCAGGCCGCCATCGGCCGCGGTGGATCCACGGACTTCCTGTACTACACCGACCTCGAGGACGCCGACCCGGCGAACACGACGGTGTACCCCTCGCCCCCGACCAAGTACATCTGTGGCGCCTCCGGTGCGCAGAAGGACATCTACTGGTGGAGCCCCGCCACGACGACCACGGGCGGGCTCACCCGCTCGGGCGGCGGCTGCACGGAGATCGGCTTCGCTGCCGCGGACGTCCTCGACGGACGCGTGCACTTCAACGACACCCCGAAGCTGAACGCGGCCGGAGCCACCTTCCTCGCCAGCTTCGAGACCGCGACGCCGAGCTGCAAGACGGCGACGGCGCCGAACTACAGCGGGTGCCTGCGTGGCGGCAGCCCGATCCCGGTCTACGGCTCGACGACGACGCCGATCCCGCCGATCCAGGTCGACCCCCTGTACCTCGACGACACGTCGGCGAAGTTCTCGACGTACCCCGGGTGCCACTACTTCGGCGCGACGCGCATCAAGTTCAACGCCTCCCCGGCCGGCACGATGACGGTCTGGAGCAAGGACAGCGCCGGCAAGACCACCGGCACCGGGTGCGGCACCTTCACCGCGGGCAACAGCTACACGCAGACCAACCTCGTGGTCCCGACGGACCAGGTCATCTACGTGTCGGCCGGCAGCGCCGTGCACCGCTGCCTCGGCGGCGAGATCGGCGACGGGCTCCCGCTGGGGACGCCCGCCTACACCGGCAGCGCCACCACGACCTACCAGTACGACCAGACGATGCTCACCGCGGACCAGTTCTGCGGACAGGGCAACATCTACGTCGAGGGCACCGTCCAGGGCCGCATCACCCTGGCCGCGGAGAACTCCACCGTGGTCACCGGCGACATCGTGCTCGCGAACGGCGTGAACGGCACCGACCTCGTCGGCCTCGTGGCCGGTAACTCGGTCGAGGTCTTCCACCCCTACATGGACACCTGGTACAAGAACACCAGCAACGTCTGGGGCTGGAAGGGCGGGTCGGCCAACGTCGAGATGTCGGGCTGGCCGCACCGGTACACGGACCCGCTGACGGGCGGCACCAACCCCACGACGGGCATCCAGATCGACGCCTCGATCCAGACCCTGCAGCACAGCTTCTGGGTGCAGCAGTATGCCAACGGCTCCCCGCAGGGGACGCTGCTCGTGCTGGGGTCCATCGCCCAGCGCTGGCGCGGGATCGTCGGCCAGGGGTCCAACGGCTACATCAAGCTCTACAAGTACGACTCCCGCCTGAAGTACTCCTCGCCGCCGTACTTCCCCCAGTGGACGAACGCCAAGTGGGGACCGCGACACACCGGTGAGCTCCTGGCCCAGTACGACACGAAGGGCAAGTACATAGGCTGATCTGTTGTGCCAGCCCTCGTCGTCGCCATCGGTCTGCTCGGACTGCTGATCGGGTCCTTCCTCAACGTGGTCATCCACCGCGTCCCGGCGGGGGAGTCGGTCATCAGCCCGCGCTCCCGGTGCCCTGGGTGCGGCACAGAGCTCAGCGCCCGCGACAACATCCCCGTGGTGTCGTGGCTGGTGCTGCGTGGTCGCTGCCGCACCTGCGCCGAGCCGATCTCGATCCGCTACCCGCTCGTCGAGGTCGCGACGGGGCTGCTGTTCGCCGCTGTCGCCTGGTGGTGCGGTCCCGTCTGGCAGCTGCCCGCGTACCTCTACCTCGCCGCCATCGGCGTCGCCCTGTCGGCGATCGACCTCGACACCAAGCGGCTGCCGAACGCGATCGTCCTGCCGTCCTATGGTGTCGCCCTGGCGCTGCTCCTCGTCCCCGCCGCCGTCGAGGGGCGCTGGGACTCCCTCCTCCACGCGGTGCTCACCGGAGCCGGGCTGTTCGCCTTCTACTTCCTGCTGGCCCTGGTGTACCCGGCGGGCATGGGGTTCGGCGACGTGAAGCTGGCCGGCGTCCTCGGGATGTACCTGGGCTGGCAGGCCTGGGGGCTGGCCATCGTCGGCACCTTCGTCGCCTTCATCCTGGGGTCGGTCGTCGGGATCGCGGTGATCGTCCTGGGCAAGGGCGGCCGCAAGACGAAGGTGCCGTTCGGACCCTTCATGATCACCGGCACGTTCGTCGCACTGTTCTGGGGCCAACCGGTCATCGACTGGTACCTCAAGGGCATCGGACTGTAGGAAACCTCTCCGGACGCTCTCATTCCTGGCCTCCATCGCTCAAGCCCGAGCTCCCATCCGCCGAAAGCGGAGGGGAAGAGTCACCACAACCGTGGTGGCGGGTGAGAGGTGGGAACCGTGGCAGGTCGAACCGCCATCGGGCTCGACATCGGCACGTCGAGCGTTCGAGCGGCACAAGTAACCGTGTCGAAGGGCACTGCCGTACTTGACCGCTTCGGTCAGGTGGGGCTCCCTCCGGGTGCGGTGCGCGACGGCGAGGTCGCTGACCCCGACGTCGTGGCCGAAGCACTCAAGCAGCTGTGGTCCAGCGCGAAGTTCACCAAGAAGGACGTCGTTCTGGGGATCTCGAACCAGAAGGTCTTCGTCCGTCTGGTGGACGTCCCCTGGATGCCGGCGAACGAGCTCAAGGCCTCGCTGAAGTTCCAGGTCGCCGACCTCGTCCCCATGCCGGTGGAGGAGGCCGTCCTGGACTTCGTCCCGCTCGACGAGGTCGTCAACGACAACACCCGCCTGCTCCGCGGCCTTCTCGTCGCCGCGAGCCAGGACATGGTGCTCGGAGCGATCCGGGCCTGCCAGAAGGCCGGCCTCAAGGTCACGACCGCCGACCTCACACCGTTCGCGGTGCTGCGTTCTGCGGGGACGATGGACCCGCTGGGCCTGTCCGGCCCCGAGGCCGTCGTCGACGTCGGCGCACGGGTCACCAACATCGTGGTCCACGAGGCGGGAGTCCCCAAGTTCGTCCGCATCCTGCTCCTCGGCGGCGACGACATCACCGGCGCGATCGTCGAGCGCCTCGGGATCCCCGCAGCCGAGGCGGAGCGCCTCAAGCGCGACGCCGCAGCGCTGGCCTCCCCGGCGTCGGCCGATGCCAAGCGCGTCATCGACGCCGCACTCGCGGAGTTCGTCGACGAGGTGCGCGGCTCGGTGGACTACTACCTCGCGACGAGTGCCAGCCGGCCGTTGTCGCGTCTGGTCCTCAGCGGCGGCGGGTCCCTCGCCGACGGCCTGGCCCAGCGCCTCGCCACGGCGGTGCGAACGCAGGTCGAGTACGGCCGTCCGTTCAGCCAGCTGACGCTGGGCAAGACGGGCCTGGCACCTGAGCAGGTGCAGTTCGTTGAGCCGTTGGCCGCCGTACCGGTCGGTCTCGCGATGGGAGCGGTGTGATGGTCTCGTTCAGTCGCAAGGGCGCGGCCCAGGAAGCCGAGGTCCAGGAGGCGGGTACGACGATGGTCGCCCCTGTCGCCGACGCACCGGTGGCCCCGGCGTCCGCGCCGCACGCCGCGTTCCCCCGGGTCAACCTGATCCCGGACGAGATCGCCCAGGAGGCCCGGGTCCGCCGGTCCAAGATGGTCCTCGGCGGCACCGTCGCCGCCTCGGTCCTGGCCGTCGGTGGGCTGTACTTCGTCGCGGTCGGCTCGGTGGGCTCGGCTCAGGAGCAGCTCGACACCGCCACCGCGCACAGCGCGGCCCTGGCCGCGGAGGCGGCCAAGTACGCCGACGTCCCGAAGGTGAAGTCGGACCTCGCTGCCGCCCAGACCCAGCAGGCCTCGGCCATGGCGGGTGAGGTGCGCTGGTCCTTCGTCCTGAACAACCTGTCCCTCACGATGCCGCAGGGAACGTCGCTGACGGGCCTCAAGGGCACCATCACCGGCAACGGTGCGGCTCCGGCCGCGGCCGGCACGCCCACGACGACGTCGAACGCGGTGACGAGCATCCTGGGCAAGCCCGGGGTGGGCAGCCTGCAGTTCGAGGGGGAGGCGCTGAACGACGCGCACGTGGCGTCGTTCCTCGAGTCCCTCGCGCGCAGTGCGGGCCTGACGGACCCGTTCGCCACCCAGGCGTCGTCCGACGACTCGGCATCCACCACTGCGACGCCGACGCCGGCGTCGCAGACGGTCCGCTTCACGGCCACCACGACCATCGGGCCGAAGGCGCTGAGCCACCGCTACGACATGAAGGGCAACTGACATGGCCATCGGAGCCACACAGAAGTGGTACGCGGGCGCAGGCGTCGCCTCGGTCGCCGTCCTGGCGGCCGGCTGGTTCCTCCTGGTCGCGCCCCAGCAGACGACGGCGGGGGACATCACGGCCCAGGCCTCGACAGTCACGACCACCAACCAGGGCACCGAGGCCAAGATCGCGGTGCTCAAGTCGGAGTTCAAGACGCTCCCCGAGCTGACGAGCCAGGTCGCGACCATCCGGACCCACATCCCGGAGTCGCCGAGCGAGCCCGCCCTGCTGCGCACGCTGTCCGCGATCGCCCTGAAGTCCGGCGTCAAGCTCGTGTCGATCCAGGCACAGGCACCGTCGGCCCTCGCGGGCTCCGCCGCGACCGCGACCGGAGCCAACGCGTTCTCGACGCCGGGCCAGGTCAGCCAGATCCCGCTGACCATCGAGGTGAGCGGCACGTTCGCCCACACCCGGCTGTTCCTCAACGCGATCGAGGGCATGCAGCGAGTGATGCTCGTGACCGCTCTGGACATCACGCGTGGCTCCGACGTCACGGGGGCCACCAGCCTTCGCACCGTCGTCACGTCGCGGGTGTTCATGGCGAACCCGGGAGGATCGGCCGCTCCGGCCGCCGTCGCACCCGCCACGGGCACCACCACCACCAACCAGGCCAGCTGACCGGCCGAGGGTCAAGGAGTCCCGATGTCTGAGCCCATGTTCCCCGCCCCCGACGGTGCGGGCGCCGCCCCCGCCGGCGGTCCCGTCGCCGAGTCCGGCAGCGGAAACCGCACCATGCTGATGGTCCTCGGCGGTGTGGGCGCAGCCCTCGTCGTCGGCGCCGGCGCCTACTTCCTCCTCAACTCGGGCGGATCCGCGCCCGACACCACGGCGTCACCGGGGCAGTCGGTGACGGGCACGGCTCCGGCAGCCGTTCCCGCCGCCAAGCCGGCGACCAAGCCGGTCGTCATCCGCCCGGCAACCGTGTCGGTCAGCAGCCGCGACCCGTTCAAGCCGCTCATCTCGGTCGCCACCGTGGGCACCACCTCCGGTGCCGCCGGCTCGCCGACCACCCCGTCGACCGCGCCGGTCCCGGTCGCCCCGGTGACACCGGTGACCCCGGTGACCCCGACCGTGACCTTGTCGGTGTCCAAGATCGACCCGACGTTGCAGACCGCGACCGTCACGGTCGACGGCAAGGCCTACGCCACGAGAGTCGGCGTGGTCTTCGCCAAGACGTTCCAGCTCTACAGCGTGTTCAACGCCCAGTGCGTCGGCATCCTGTTCGGCGACCAGAGCGTGCCGGTCTGCATCTCCAGGCCGCAGACGGTCAGCCCCTGACCGCAGCACGACCCAGCGTCGTGAGGGCCGCCCCGGACACCGGGGTGGCCCTCACCTCGTCGTGGCGGCCCCCCGTGAAAGGATCACGCCATGTTGCGCTGGCTGACGGCAGGTGAGTCCCACGGTCCTGCCCTCGTGGCGATCCTCGAAGGACTACCCGCAGGCGTCGAGGTGTCCACAGCCGACCTCGACCGCGACCTGGCGCGGCGCCGGCTCGGCGTCGGACGCGGTGCCCGGATGAAGTTCGAGAAGGACGCCGTCCGGATCCTCGGCGGGGTCCGGCACGGCCGCACCATCGGTGGCCCGGTCGCGGTCGAGGTCGGCAACAGCGAGTGGCCCAAGTGGGAGACGGTGATGTCTCCCGACCCCGTCGACCCCGCCGACCTCGAGGGCGTCGCGCGCAACGCACCGCTGACCCGTCCCCGCCCGGGGCATGCCGACCTCGTCGGCATGCAGAAGTACGGCTTCGACGACGCCCGGCCTGTTCTCGAGCGGGCCAGCGCCCGCGAGACCGCCGCACGCGTGGCCCTCGGTGCCGTCGCCAAGGCATTCCTGGCGCAGACCGTCGGCGCCACCGTCCTGTCCCACGTCGTGGAGCTGGGCACCGTCGTCGCCCCCTCGGGGCTCGTCCCGACCTTCGCCGACCTCGACCGGATCGACGCGGATCCGGCTCGCTGCCTCGATGCCGCGACGTCCGCGGACATGGCGGCCGAGGTCGACCTCGCCCGCAAGGAGGGGGACACCCTCGGCGGCGTCGTCGAGGTGGTCGTGCACGGGCTCCCGCCGGGCCTGGGCAGCCACGTCCACTGGGACCGACGCCTCGATGCTCGTCTCGCCGGTGCTCTCATGGGGATCCAGGCCATCAAGGGCGTGGAGGTCGGCGACGGCTTCGAGCTCGCTCGGACGCGTGGGTCGCTGGCGCAGGACGAGATCGTCATGGGGGACAGCGGCATCGAGCGGGTGTCGGGCCGCAGCGGCGGCACGGAGGGCGGCATGTCTACCGGTGAGGTCCTGCGGGTGCGTGCCGCGATGAAGCCCATCTCGACCATCCCGCGCGCCCTGCGCACGATCGACGTCGCCACCGGCGAGCCTGCCCAGGCCATCAACCAACGCTCCGACGTCTGCGCCGTGCCCGCCGCGGGGGTCGTCGCCGAGGCCATGGTGGCTCTCGTCGTCGCGGACGCCGTGCTCGAGAAGTTCGGCGGCGACTCCGTGGCCGAGACCGCGCGCAACGTCGCCGGCTACCGCGCGGCACTCGTGGTGTCGTAGTGGCACCCCGTGTGGTGCTGGTCGGCGTCCCCGGGTCCGGGAAGACGACGGTCGGCATGCTGATCGCCGGTCGGCTCGGCGTGGTGTTCCGCGACACCGACCACGACATCGAGTCCAGCCAGCGCAAGACCGTCTCCGACATCTTCATCGACTCCGGCGAGCAGGCCTTCCGGTCGCTGGAGCGCGAGGCGGTCGCCACGGCGATCCGCGAGCACCATGGCGTCCTCGCCCTCGGTGGGGGAGCTGTGCTCGACGCCGGCACCCGCACCCTCCTCCTGGAGCAGCGGACCGCGTGGCTGCAGGTGGGCGCCGCGGCCGGGGCGCACCGGGTGGGGCTCGACGTGCCGCGTCCCGTCCTGCTCGGCAACGTGCGCGGTCGCCTCGCCGCCCTGGTGAGCGAGCGGGCACCCCTCTACGCCGAGGTCGCGCGCATCGCCGTGAACACCGACGGACGCACACCCGACGAGGTCGCTGACATCATCGTCGCGGATCTCGGGCTCGAGGACGACCGTGGCTGAGCCCGCCCGCATCACCGTCCACGGGGAGACGGCCTACGACGTGGTCGTGGGGCGCGGGCTCGACCCGCTGCTCGCCTCCGCGCTGGACGCCTCGGTCCGACGGGTCGCCGTCGTGCACCCGGCGTCGCGTCCCGAGGACGCCGCGCGCGTCGCTGCCGTGGCTGACGCGGCGGGCGTCGAGACCCTGCTCCTGCCGGTGCCCGACGCCGAGGACGCCAAGACCGCCGAGGTCGCTGCCACCTGCTGGACTGCGCTCGGCCGCGCCGGCTTCACCCGTTCCGACGTCGTGGTCGGCGTCGGCGGCGGAGCCACCACCGACCTTGCCGGCTTCGTCGCGGCCACCTGGCTGCGCGGCGTCCGTCTCGTGCACCTGCCGACCACCCTGCTCGGCATGGTCGACGCCGCGGTCGGTGGCAAGACGGGGATCAACACCGCCGAGGGCAAGAACCTCGTCGGGTCCTTCCACGCGCCGTCCCTGGTGCTCTGCGACCTCGACGCGCTCACGACTCTCCCGGACGTCGACGTGGCCGCCGGCCTGGCCGAGGTCGTGAAGGTCGGCTTCACCAGCGACCCGATGATCCTCGAGCTGGTCGAGGCCGATCCGGGGCGTGCACTCGACCCTGCCTCCGACGTGCTCCGCGAGCTCGTCGAACGCGCGGTCCGGGTCAAGGCCGGTGTCGTCTCCGACGACCTCCGTGAGTCGCGCCCGGGCGGGCTCGGCCGCGAGGTCCTCAACTACGGCCACACCTTCGGCCACGCGGTGGAGCGGCTCGAGCACTACCGCTGGCGGCACGGCCACGCGGTCAGCGTCGGGCTGGCCTACGTCTCGGCCCTGGCCCGTCTCGCCGGCCGCCTCCCGGCCGACGACGCCGCGCGCCACCTCGAGGTCCTGCGCTCCCTCGGGCTTCCCACCACCTACGCCGCCGGACGCTTTCCCGAGCTGCTGGACGCCATGCGGATCGACAAGAAGTCGCGCGGCGACCTGCTGCGTTTCGTCGTGCTCGACGGGATCGGGAATCCGGGGCTCCTCGAAGGCCCGGACCCCGCCCTGCTGACCGCGGCGTACACCGAGGTGTCGAAGGAGACGTCATGACCCGCGTCCTGGTCCTCAACGGCCCCAACCTCTCGCGGCTCGGTTCGCGTGAGCCGGATGTCTACGGGCACACAGACTTCGAGGAGCTCGTCGCGCTCTGCACGACCGAGGGCCAGGCGCTCGGCCTCGAGGTCGAGGTCCGCCAGACCGACGACGAGGCCGAGCTCGTCCACTGGCTCCACGAGGCGGCCGACGGCCGGATCCCCGTCGTCCTGAACCCCGCGGCGTTCACGCACTACTCCTATGCACTGCGCGACGCGTGTTCCCAGCGCACCGCGCCCCTCATCGAGGTGCACCTGTCGAACCCGGCGGCGCGCGAGGAGTTCCGGCACACCTCGGTCGTCGCGGCCGTGGCGAGCGGGACCATCGCCGGTTTCGGCGTCGACTCCTACACGCTCGCCCTTCGAGCCGTCATCGCCCTCACCGCCTGATGGCGACGTCGTTGCGTCGCGACCGTGTCCGCGCGTCGCTCGAGGACGCCGGTGTCGACGTCCTGCTCGTCACCTACCCGACGAACATCCGCTACCTCTGCGGCTTCACCGGGTCCAACGGCGGTCTGCTCGTCGGCGCCAACGAGCGCACCGACCGGCTCGTCACGGACTTCCGCTACGTCAGCCAGGCGGCCGCCGAGTGCCAGGGGATCGAGGTCGTGGTCGACCGGCAGGTGACGGGCTCGCTCGCCTCACTGGCCGCGGCATCGGGGGCGGCCCGGATCGGCTTCGAGGCCGAGCACATGACCGTCGCCGCCCACACGGCACTGACCACGACCCATCGCGACCTCGACCTCGTCGCGACCGCCGGGATCGTCGAGGCCCTGCGCACGGTCAAGGACGACGGTGAGCTCGAGGCGCTCGCCGAGGCGTGCCGCATCAGCGACGCAGCCCTGGCGGCGCTGCTCCCCGAGGTCGCCGTGGGCAGGACGGAGCGCCAGATCGCCCGGCGGCTCGAGTGGTTGATGCTCGAGAACGGTGCCGAGGCGGTCTCCTTCGACACGATCGTGGCCGGGGGCCCGCACTCGGCAATCCCGCACCACAGCCCCACGGACCGCCCCCTCGAGGCGGGCGACTTCCTCAAGATCGATTTCGGGGCGCTGTACGCCGGGTATCACGCCGACGAGACGCGCACCTTCGTCGTCGGAGCGGAGCCCGAGCCGTGGCAGCGGGAGATCCACGCCCTGGTCGCGGCCGCCCAGCGGGCCGGCGTCGAGGCGCTCCGGGTCGGCGCCGACGTCCGTGACGTCGATCACGCCTCGCGTTCGGTGATCGCCGCGGCCGGGCACGGGGAGCACTTCGGGCACGGCCTCGGGCACGGCGTCGGCCTCGACATCCACGAGGCGCCGATGATCGGGTACTCCGCTACCGGTATCCTCGGTGACCGCACGCCGGTGACCGTCGAGCCGGGGGTCTACCTCCCCGGGCGCGGCGGAGTACGCATCGAGGACACCCTCGTGGTGCGTGCCGGCGGGCCCGTGTCGCTCACTACGACGACCCGTGAACTGATCGTCCTCTAGGACACCGAGCAGGAGACCTCCCGTGGCCAGCACCAACGACCTCAAGAACGGCATGGTCCTCAACATCGACGGCCAGCTCTGGACCGTCGTGGAGTTCCAGCACGTCAAGCCGGGCAAGGGCCCCGCCTTCGTGCGGACCAAGCTCAAGGGCGTCCTGTCCGGCAAGGTCATCGACCGCACGTTCAACGCCGGTCTGAAGGTGGAGACCGCCACCGTCGACAAGCGCGACATGCAGTACCTCTACCGCGACGGTGACGACTGGGTGTTCATGGACACCGCCACCTACGACCAGATCCACATCTCCGACGCGACCGTCGGCGAGAACTCCAAGTGGCTGCTCGAGGGCCAGAGCGGGATCGTCGCCACCCATGAGGGGGTGCCGCTCTTCGTCGAGCTGCCGGCGTCGGTCGAACTCATGATCACCTACACCGAGCCGGGTGTTCAGGGCGATCGCTCGACGGGTGGGACCAAGCCCGCCACCCTCGAGACCGGTGCGGAGATCGCGGTCCCGCTCTTCATCGAGAACAACACGAAGGTCAAGGTCGACACCCGCGACGGTTCCTACCTCGGTCGCGTCAACTAGCCGTGACCGCTCGGGGCAAGGCACGCAAGAAGGCGCTCGACGTCCTCTACGAGGCGGACATGCGCGGGATCTCGGCCGTCGAGGTCCTCGACGCCAAGGTGGAGTCCACCGAGCCGCCGGTCAACCCCTATACCGCGGAGCTGGTGTGGGGCGTCGTGGAGCACGCCGACCGCATCGACGACCTCCTCTCCACCTACGCCCAGGGCTGGACCCTGGACCGCATGCCGACCGTCGACCGCAACCTGCTGCGCATCGGCACCTACGAGCTGCTCTGGGCCGACGACGTGCCCGACGCCGTCGCTATCTCCGAGGCGGTGTCGCTCGCCAAGGCCCTCTCGACCGACGAGTCACCGTCGTTCGTCAACGGCCTCCTGGCCCGGATCCTGGAGATCAAGCCGAAGCTCGCGCTCGACTCCTAGGTCCTGGTTCCCTGACCGGGGGGCGCGCGGGCACTAGCGTCGCCCCGTGAGCACACCGCGTCTGAGCAGCCGCACCAAGGTCGGCTACGCGTTCGGGTCGGTGGGCACCGGCGGCTTCTCCACGGTGCCCGGACTCCTGCTCCTCTACTACCTCACGAACTCCCTCGGCGTCACCGCCGTGGTGGCCGGGCTCGTGGTGCTCCTCCCCAAGGCGTGGGACGTCGTCCTCAACCCGCTCGTGGGCAACTGGAGCGACCACACCGAGTCGAGGTGGGGCTCACGGGTCCCGTGGATGATCCGCGGAGCCGTCGTGCTCCCGGTGTTCTTCGCCCTCATGTTCCTGGCGCCCGGGGGCATCACCGGCGCCCCCGCGGCAGTGTGGGTGACCGTGACGTTCATCGGTGCGGCCACCGGGTTCTCCTTCTTCCAGGTGCCCTACGTCGCCCAGCCGGCGGAGCTGACCGACGACTACGCCGAGCGCACGTCGCTCATGACCTACCGCATCGCCTTCCTCACCCTGGCGATCCTCGTGTTCGGCGCAGGTGCCCCGGCGCTCGTCAAGGCCGCCGGTGACGGGCTCGGCGGCTACCGCGTCATGGGGGTGGTGTGTGCCTCGTTCTTCCTCGTCGGGTTCGTCGTCGCGATCCTCGCGACGCGCGGCGTCCCCAGCGTCCTGCGGGCCGAGCCCGGGGGAGACCTGCGCGACCAGCTGAGGGCCGTGGCGGAGAACCCCGACTTCCGGGTCCTCTTCGCCGCCTTCGTGATCCAGGCACTGGGCACCTCTGCGGCCCTCGCGGGTGCGCCGTACGTCGCGGAGTACCTCCTCGGCTCCCAGGGGCTCACGACCGTCCTGTTCGTCGCCCTCGTCGCCCCGGCGATCCTGCTGGTCCCGTTGTGGCGCAAGCTGTCCGAGCGATACGGCAAGGAGGCAGGGTTCCGCTGGGCGACCATCTGCTTCCTGTGCGGGGCCCTCGTCATGGCGACGGCGGGACACGCGCCGACCTGGCTCGTCCTGGTCGGGGTCGGGGTCGCGGGGGCCGGCTACGCCGGACAGCAGCTCTTCCCGCTCGCGATGCTTCCCGACACGATCCAGGCGGACTCCCTGCGCACCGGCCGTCGCCGGTCCGGCGCGTTCACCGGGGTGTGGACTGCGGGCGAGACGCTGGGATTCGCGCTCGGGCCCGCGGTGTTCTCCCTCGTCCTGGCCCTCGGCGGGTTCGTGTCGACGACGTCGGGGCAGACCGTCGAGCAACCGTCGTCGGCACTCGTGGCGATCGCCCTCGGGTTCGGCGTCCTGCCGGCCGTGCTCATGCTGGTCAGCCTGCCGGTGCTGCGGCGCTACACCCTCACCGAGGCCGGCCTGCGGGAGCTTGCCGCGGGCAGCTGATCGGACCGGGCGCCACGGCGGCGCCCGGTGCGTCCGACCGTGCTCGTCGCTGCAGTGCCCCGAGTGGGATTCGAACCCACACTGGATGGTGTTTGAGACCATTGCCTCTGCCGGTTGGGCTATCGGGGCGACAGTGCTCAGAGTACCGGCCACGCGCCCCTGTTCCGTAGGCTCGGTCCGTGACCGAGACAACGCCCGAGTCCGCTGCCCTGCGCGTCGTCGTCGCCGAGGACGAGACCCTCATCCGCATGGACCTCGTGGAGATGCTGCGCGAGGAAGGCTACGTCGTCGTCGGCGAGGCAGGTGACGGCGAGGAGGCCGTCCGGCTGGCCGAGACGCTACGCCCGGACCTGGTCATGCTCGACGTCAAGATGCCCGTCCTGGACGGCATCAGTGCGGCTGAGCGGATCGCCAGGAAGCGCCTCGCCCCGGTGGTCATGCTCACGGCGTTCAGCCAACGCGAGCTCGTCGAGCGTGCGCGCGACGCCGGCGCGATGGCCTACCTCGTCAAGCCGTTCACCCAGGCCGACCTGGTGCCGGCCATCGAGCTGGCGGTGAGCCGGCACGCCGAGATCACCGCCCTCGAGGCCGAGGTCGCTGATCTCGAGGAGCGGGTCGAGACCCGTAAGCGGGTGGAACGCGCCAAGTCGTTGCTGCAACAGCAGTACTCACTGTCAGAGACCGATGCCTTCCGGTGGTTGCAGAAGTCGGCGATGGACCGGCGGCTCTCGATGCGTGAGGTGGCCGACGTCGTCATCCGCGAGGTTTCCGGGGCGTAACGAGCCGATGACCGCAGGTCACGCCCCGTGCGCAGGTCCGTCGTCGTCACCAAAGCGTGATCGGACTGAGGCGATTCGTTAGGTCGAGGCGGGCGTTTTCGGTCGATTTCGCTGCTAGGTTCCCGTCGCATCCAGCCCCGGTAGTTCCGGGCGTACTCACGGTAGGACGGCATATGCGCAACGCTTACAAGTTCGGTGCTCTCGCCATCGCGGGAAGCCTGGCACTGGCCGCTTGCGGCAGCTCCACCCCCGCCGGTGGCTCGTCAGCGAGTGGTGGTGGTGGCGGCAAGACCCTCGTCATCTCGACCGACCTCCCGCTGCAGGGATCCTCGAAGGAGGCCTCGGACGCGACCAACAACGCGATCGAGCTGTACCTCAAGCAGATCAACTACAAGGCCGGTGACTACACCATCGAGCTGAAGAAGTACGACGACTCGACTGCGGCCGCGGGCAAGTGGGACCAGGCGCAGTGCACCAAGAACGCGACCGACCACGTGGCCAACACCGACGAGGTCGCGGTCATGGGCACGTACAACTCGGGCTGCGCGAAGATCATCGTGCCCGTGCTGAACCTCGACCCGAGCGGCCCCATGCTCATGGTGTCCCAGGCCAACACCAACCCCGGTCTCACCAAGACCTGGGACCCGGAGGAGCCTGACAAGTACTACCCGGGCGGCAAGCGCAACTACGCCCGCGTCGTCACCACCGACGACAACCAGGGTCGTGCGGCCGCGCAGTTCATGGCCAAGGACCTCGGCGTGAAGAAGTGCTACATCCTCAACGACAACGAGACCTACGGCCAGGGTGTCGCCACGGCATTCGCGACCGAGGCCCCGAAGCAGGGCATCACCGTCCTCGGCAACGAGCCGTGGGATGCCAAGCAGCCGAACTACACCGCCGTCTTCACCAAGATCAAGGCGCTCGGTGCGGACTGCATCTACCTCGGCGGCATCTTCGACAACAACGGTGGCCAGCTCATCAAGGACAAGGTCTCCGTCCTCGGTGACAACAAGGCAGTCGCCCTGATGGGGCCCGATGGCTTCACCGGCTACCCGGAGCTGAACAAGCTTCCGGAGGGCCAGGGCATGTACCTGTCCTTCCCGGGTCTGACCAATGACGACCTGCGCAAGCAGGGTGGGGCGGCCGCCACGCTGCTCGACGCCTACAAGGCCCAGTACGGCAGCGACCCGGCCTCGAGCTACGCCCTCTACGGCGTGGCCGCTGTCCAGGTCATCCTCCAGGCCATCGCGCAGTCGGACGGCACCCGCGCCTCGATCACCAACCAGGTGTTCAGCGGCAACGGCATCACCATCCCGGCCGAGACCTCGGCCATCGGCAAGGAGATCAAGATCGACACGAAGACCGGTGACGTGAACCTCCTCGACATGACGATCGAGCAGATCACGGGCAACAAGGAGACCACCCTCAAGGGCTGGCCCATCACCGCCTAGCACGCAGTAGGAAGAAAGTCTCGACACATCAGGTCGGGCGGGGCCCAAGGCCCCCCCCGACCTGATAGTTTACCGCAGAATCTTCATCGTTTCGAAGGGGTCGCTGCAATAACAAAAACGCT
>JBBRAQ010000056.1:0-17197 GCA_038206635.1 Candidatus Nanopelagicales bacterium
CCCGGACACTGGTGGGGCCCCGGCGATATTCGCCGGGGCCGCTCCTGTGTCCTGGCCGACTAGCCCTGAAGCGGGGTGATGCCCTGGAAGATGCCGGTCGGAGGGACGGCCATGACTGACATGGTGACGATGCCGGCGACCTGGAAGTGGAACTCGACCGTCGCGTACGCCGTCGGCGCGATGGTGAGGCTGGTGACGTCGATGTGGTGGACGCCGTCGAAGCCGAATCGAACGCCGGGGCGCTGCGCCGGGAGTGCGACGACCCCGCCCGTCGCGCCGGAGCCGGCGATCGTCGTCGTGGCGCCCTTGGGGTCGGTGATCACGACGCTGGTGAGGGCGTCGGGGGCGGTCCCGGAGTTGACGATCGTGCCGATGACCGTGCCGACACCGGCGTCGCCCGTCACGATGGTGACGGCGCGGAGCTGGACGGTGCCCGAGGTCGAGTTGGCGTTGCTCCCGTTGCCGGACGGGCCCTGGTTGGTGGTGCTGGCGGCGACGCCGAGGGCGCAGCCCGACAGCAGCGGGACCATGGCCAGGCAGAGGCCGGCGGCGGCGGAGCGAAGGATGGTGCTGCGAGTGGTGCGAGGCACGGGATCGCTCCAGGTTGACCGGGCTGGATCGGGCGGTCGTCAGCCTAGGGCATCGCCCTCCGCTCGCTCGGCGAGGACCTCGATCGCGCCGCGGCCGCGGCCGGGCGCGGCGGGTCGAGGTCCGCTGCCGCCTCGGCGGACGTCAGGGCCGGTCGAGGGCGCCCTGGACCGGGGTGATCGGCGCTGCACGGTCCGTCACAGGCGGGGCCGACCGGGTGACGCTGGTGCGGCGTCGCCGCCGATCGTCCGGGGTGGGGCGGAGGTGGGCCTCTGACCTGCGGCAACGGCTCTCTGAGGGCACAAATACCGTGGTAAACTGGCGCAATCCTGGAAAGGGGTAAGTCACCTATGACGTTCACGGTCGGCGACACGGTTGTCTACCCGCACCACGGTGCGGCTCTGATCGAAGCCATCGAAAAGCGGACCGTCAAGGGCGTGGAGAGGGACTACCTGGTCCTGCGCGTCGCCCAGGGCGACCTCACGGTCCGCGTCCCCGCCGAGAACGTCGACCTCGTCGGCGTCCGAGACGTCGTGGACCAGGCCGGACTGGACCGCGTCTTCGACGTGCTGCGCCAGCCCTACACGGAGGAGCCGACCAACTGGTCGCGCCGGTACAAGGCCAACCTCGAGAAGCTTGCCAGCGGCGACGTCATCAAGGTCGCCGAGGTCGTTCGCGACCTCTGGCGCCGTGAGCGTGAGCGTGGGCTGTCGGCTGGGGAGAAGCGAATGCTCGCCAAGGCCCGTCAGATCCTTGTGTCGGAGCTCGCACTTGCCGAGAACACCAACGAGGACAAGGCCGAGGCGATCCTCGACGAGGTGCTCGCCTCCTGACCGGCGCGGCCGTGCCGGTTGGCACGGCCGTACGGTCTTCTCGAGGAGGAACGAGCATGCTTCCGCGACTCAGCCGCGTGCCGAGCATCGCCGTCGAGGCACTGCGTCTGTTCGTCGTGGCGCTCGGTGCCGCCGTCGGCTACCAGATCGCTGTCTCGATCGGGTCCGCCGAGCACGGTCAGGTCCTCGGTGCCTTCTCCGGGCTCTGGCTCGGTGCCATTCTCGGTGCGCTCGCCGGCTACGTCCTCGGCGGCGTCATCGCCCGTCTCACGATCCGCACCCTCGATCGCGGTGAGCGGGCTCTCGAGGGCCTTTCCGCCGAACAGGTGATCGCCGGCAGCGTCGGCGGCGTGGCCGCGGCGATGTTCGCCGCTGTCGTGAGCTGGCCGATCTTCCTGGTGGCGCCACCGCTCGTGGCAGCCCCACTGTTCCTGTTCATCGTCCTGGTGACGGCGCTCTTCGGCTTCCGGGTGGGCCGGTCGCGGCGCGATGCCGTCCTCGAGACCGTGGGGCCACGAGCGGGCCTCGCCCCGCGCAGCCAGTCCCTCCTCTCGCTGCCACGCCTCGTCGACACCTCGGTGGCCATCGACGGCAGGGTGCTCGACGTCGTCCGGTCCGGGTTCCTGCACGGGCGCTTCCTGGTGCCGCAGCCGGTGCTCGATGAGCTGCAGAACATGGCCGACTCCTCCGATGACCTGCGTCGTGCCAAGGGCCGCCGAGGCCTCGACGTCCTGGAGTCGTTGCGTCGTGAGCACGGCGTCGAGATGCTGACCGTGCCGGACGAGGCGATGGGCGTCCCCGACGTCGACGCCAAGCTCGTGCGCATGGCGATCGACCGCAACTGCGCGCTCCTCACCTTCGACACGAACCTGGCCAAGGCCGCGGCGATCGCGGGGGTCAGGGTGCTCAACCTGCACGGGCTCGCGCTCGCGCTGCGTCCCCTCGTCGTGGTCGGCGACGAGGTCGACCTCCATCTGCTCAAGGCCGGCAAGGAGCAGGGCCAGGCGGTCGGCTACCTCGACGACGGCACGATGGTCGTCACCGAGCACGCGCGCGACCGGGTCGGCACCGAGTGCCGGGTCGTCGTCACCAGCGTGCTCACCACGGCCAACGGCCGGCTCGTGTTCGCCAAGCCCGCCGCGTCCGCCGGGGCCGTCCGGTGAGTCGTACGGCTGTCATCGTCCCTGCGGCGGGGCGCGGTGAGCGGCTCGGGCCGGGCGCACCCAAGGCGCTTCGCGTTCTGGGCGGCGTTCCCATGCTCGTGCATGCGGTGCGCGCGCTGGCTTCTGCACACTCCGTCGACCTCGTCGTGGTGGCAGCGCCCGAGGACGGCGTCGGCGACGTGGAGGCGCTGCTGTCCGAGCACGGCCTGCTCGACTCCGCGCCTGGTCGCGCTGAGGCGTTCGTCGTCGCCGGAGGCCACACCCGACAGGCGTCGGTCTCCCTTGCGCTGCAAGCGCTTCCCGACGACGTCGACGTCGTGCTGGTGCACGACGCCGCGCGTCCGCTCGTCCCGACCACACTGATCGACTCCGTCGCCGCGGCCGTGCGTGGTGGTGCCGACGCCGTCGTCCCCGGTCTTCCCGTCCCCGACACCATCAAGTCGGTCGACGCGGCCGATGTCGTCTCCGCCACCCTGGACCGCTCCGAGCTGCGGGCGATCCAGACGCCGCAGGGCTTTCGGCGTACGACCCTCGCCGAGGCGCACGCCGCGGCCGACCCGGACGCTCCGGCGACAGATGACGCCGGGCTCGTCGAGGCCCTCGGCGGCAAGGTCGTGGTCGTGCTGGGCGATGACGAGGCGTTCAAGGTGACGCGTCCCCTGGACCTCCTCCTGGCCGAGGCCGTGCTCGCCCGACGGAGGGCCGCCGGTGTCGTCGCCTGAGGGTTCTGCTGTGCGGTTGCCGTCGCCGCTGCCGCGGGTCGGCGTCGGGGTGGACGTGCACCCCTTTCAGGAGGGTCGGGTGCTGTGGCTGGCGTGCCTGGAGTGGCCGGGTGAGACGGGCGTGTCCGGTCACAGCGACGGCGACGTCGCGGCCCATGCGGTCTGCGACGCGCTGCTGTCCGCGGCCGGTCTCGGTGACCTCGGCTCGGTGTTCGGCGTCGACCGTCCGGCGTGGCACGGTGCCTCCGGGGCCGCGCTGCTCCGCGAGGTGGTGCGGCTTCTGGCCGCCGCCGGGTACGTCGTCGGCAACGTGAGCGTGCAGGTGATCGGCAACCGGCCCAAGGTCGGTCCGCGTCGCAGCGAGGCGCAGGACGCGATGAGTGCGGTGGTGGGAGCGCCGGTGTCGGTGTCCGCCACCACGACCGACGGCCTCGGCCTCACCGGCCGCGGCGAGGGCCTCGCCGCGATGGCGACGGTGCTCGTCGTCCGCTCCTGACCCGGCCACGACCGGCGCCGCCGAGGCGTGGCGCGAACGCGGGTCGGGCACCGCGGTGACGCCGCTGCTGGGGCACTCGACGGCTGGCCGGTGCGCGCGACGACGAGGTTCCACCGCCTCCTGCGGCGTTCGTCGGGGATTTCAGGTACTCGTGGCCCCGTTACGCTTGACCCTGTGACCCTGCGCCTTCATGACACCGCCGCCAGGGCGGTCCGCGACTTCGTCCCACTCGAACCGGGACGTGCGTCGCTCTACCTGTGCGGCGCCACGGTGCAGGCAGCGCCCCACATCGGCCACATCCGGTCGGGCATCAACTTCGACGTCCTCTCCCGCTGGCTGCGCGCCTCGGGGTATGACGTCACCTTCGTCCGCAACGTCACCGACATCGACGACAAGATCATCGCCAAGGGCGAGGACGAGGGCCGCCCGTGGTGGTCGGTCGCCACGCAGTTCGAACGCGAGTTCGCGTGGGCTTACGACGTCCTGGGCTGCACGCGCCCGAGCGTCGAGCCGCGCGCCACCGGCCACGTGCCGGAGATGATCGAGCTGATGCGGGCGCTGATCGCGAGCGACCACGCCTACGCCGTCGACGGTGACGTCTACTTCGACGTCCGCTCGTTCCCGGAGTACGGCGCCCTCTCCGGCCAACGCCCCGACGAGATGCAGGCCGCGGGTGACTCCGTCGGCGACACCCGCAAGCGCGACCCGCGCGACTTCGCGCTGTGGAAGTCGGCGAAGGCCGAGGATCCGTCGTGGCCGACGCCGTGGGGTCCCGGCCGTCCCGGCTGGCACCTCGAGTGCTCGGCGATGGCGGCGAAGTACCTCGGCCGGGCCTTCGACATCCACGGGGGCGGGCTCGACCTGATCTTCCCGCACCACGAGAACGAGATCGCGCAGAGCAAGTCTCTCGGCGACACCTTCGCGCGGTACTGGCTGCACAACGCGTGGGTCACCACGAGCGGCGAGAAGATGAGTAAGTCGTTGGGCAACTCCCTGCTGGTGCGCGAGGTCGTACAGCGAGTGCGCCCGATCGAGCTGCGCTACTACCTCGTCTCCGCGCACTACCGCTCGATGATCGAGTTCTCCTTCGAGGCGCTCGAGGAGAACGCCGTGAGCTTCCGGCGCATCGAGGGGTTCCTCGACCGCGCAGCCGAGGCCCTCGGCGGCCACGATGTCGCCAGCGGCGCGCGGCCCGATGCCTTCGATGCCGCGATGAACGACGATCTCGGGGTGCCGCAGGCACTTGCCGTCGTCCACGACACCGTGCGCGAGGCGAACGCCGCGCTCACCGCGGGCGACCTCGTCATCGTCCGCGCCCACCGCGACTCCGTCGTCGCGATGCTCGACGTGCTCGGGGTCAACCCGTACGCCGAGCCCTGGGCCGGGGAGGCGGGCGACGACGATCGCCTGCGCAACGCCATAGACCACCTCGTCGCCGGTCTGCTCGAGTCCCGCGCCCAGGCGCGCGAGAACAAGGACTGGGCAACCGCCGACGCGATACGCGACCAGCTCAAGAACGCTGGCATCGTCGTGGACGACACCAGCGGGGGCTCCCGCTGGTCGCTCGACCCCGGGAAGGACCACTGATGGCCGGCAACTCGCAGCGCAAGGGCGCCATGCGCAAGGAGGGCACCAAGAAGGGCCAGCAGGTCGGGTCCGGCGGCCAGCGCCGACGCGGGCTCGAGCCGCGTGGTGCGACACCTCCCGCGATCGAGCGCACGAAGCACCCGAAGGCGAAGCAGGCGGCGCGTGCGGCGAAGGCCACCGAGGCCGTCGCGAGGAAGGCCCCGGCGTCGGGCTCCGCTGCCCGCGGTGGCACGACAGTGCGCAAGCGCAAGGACGGCACCGAGCTCGTCGTCGGTCGCAACGCCGTCGTCGAAGCGCTTCGCGCCAAGGTGCCCGGCAAGGCGCTCTACGTCCAGATCTTCCTCGAGGGCGACGACCGCGTTCGCGAGACGTACTCCCTCGCCGCCGCGGCCGGGATGCCGATGCTCGAGACCTCGCGCGTCGAGCTCGACCGCCTCACCGACGGTGCGATCCACCAAGGACTCGCGCTCGCCGTCCCGCCGTATGACTACGTCGAGCCTCTCGACCTGCTCGACCGTGCCTCGCGCGGGGGGGAGAAAGCACTCATCGTCGCCCTCGACGGCATCACCGACCCGCGCAACCTCGGCGCCATCGTGCGTTCGGCCGCGGCCTTCGGGGCTCACGGCGTCGTCATCACCGAGCGTCGGTCCGCGGGCATGACGGCGTCGGCCTGGAAGTCCTCGGCCGGTGCGGCCGCGCGCCTGCCGATCGCGCGAGCCACCAACATGACGCGCGCGCTCAAGGCCTACGCCGAGGCGGGCTGCATGATCGTCGGCCTCGCCGCCCACGGCATCTCCCTCGACGACCTCGACCCGGAGATCGCGACCGGCCCGGTCGTCATCGTCGTCGGCAGCGAGGGTGAGGGCCTCGGGCGCCTCGTCGGTGAGACCTGCGACATCACCGTCGGCATTCCCATGACGTCGGACACCGAGTCGCTCAACGCCGGTATCGCCGCGGGTGTCACGCTCTACGCCGTCAGCCGCGAGCGCCGCACCAGCTGACGGCGGTGCTGGGCTCCCGCTAGCGTCGTCCACCAAGGCGCCGTCGCTGCTGGTTCAGCGTCCTCACAGTGTCTGTCGCTAGTGTCCGTGGACGTGCCTTCTGCTGTGCCCCCGCGGAGATCCTGATGCTCGACACCCGTGACGCTGGCGTAGGACAGAACGCCCGGCTCACCGGCCTGACGGCCGCGGTGCTGCTCGTGCTGCTCGCGGCCGAGGGCGTGACGATCCTCCGGATCGAACCGTGGATCGGCCCGCACATCGTGATCGGCTTCGTGCTCGTCGCACCGGTGGCGCTCAAGCTGTCGAGTACCGGCTACAAGATCGTGCGCTACTACACGAGCGCCCCGGCGTACGTCGCCGAAGGCCCGCCGCCCCTGTCCCGGCGGCTCCTCGCTCCCGTGGTGATGGTGACGACCGCCGGTGTGCTCGGCACGGGATTCGAGCTCGCCCTGCTCGGGCCGGACGCCGCAGGCCGATGGACCGTGCTGCACAAGGGCTTCTTCGTGCTGTGGTTCCTGGCGATGACCGTGCACGTCCTGCTGCACCTCACGGGGACCGGTCAGGCGGTCGTCGGTGAGTACACCGGGGCTGGGCCGACAGCCCTGTCCGGGCGCGGACGCCGTCAGCTCGTGCTGCTCGGCACGCTGTTCGTCGGGGTCGTGCTCGGCTACGTCGCGCTGCGCTACACCGGCGCCTGGACATCGCGGCGCTAGCGAGCGGCCGCACGTGCCGCTCGGTCGGCGCGGCTCGCTCAGGCCTCGGCGTCGTCGTGATCCAGCTGGTCGGTGCCACCGGCGACGGCGACGGCGTTCTCCGGACGCTTCACGCCCGCGTCGGCCTCGAGGCCGGTGTTCGCCACGAGGATGGGGAGGGCCGTGGCGACATGAGCGTGAACTGCCAGCGCTCGCGGGTGCCGGGGAGGGCGTGCCGGTGGAGGACGTACTGCGGGCTCCGGCGCACCAGAAGGAGAGGGACGAAGAAGACGAGCAGGCGCCAAGGGTTGCGCGCGATCGAGTCGATGTCGATCTTGGCTCCGCTCACGATGAGAACAGGGGGATGAAGTAGCCGAACCCGATGGCCTCGATCTTGGGCGCGAGGCGGTTCTCTTCACCGGGCGGGGCGTAGCGCCGCAGGATCACTCCCGCGACGAAGGCACCGAGGACGGCGTCGAAGCCGAAGACGGCGGCGAGCCCGAGCAGCGGCAGGCCCAGCACGACGGCCCAGCGGACGGCGGTCTGGGAGCCGGTGTGGTGGCCGCGTTCCACGATCTCGCGGATGCGTACGGTCATGAGCCGGCCCGGTGACCGCCGGAGCACGAAGGCGACAGCGCCGAAGACCGCCAGCGTGATCAGGGTGACGGAATCGAGTGGGCGCTCAGCAGCAGCGCGACCGCGAGGATCGGGCCGAACTCGCCGGCGGCCCCGGCTCCCATGAGGAACGTGCCGAAGCTCGACGTCAGCGGGCCCCGGCCGCGGATGACCGGTAGCAGTGTGCCCATCGCGGTACTGGTGAGGCGACCGCGACGCCGGCGAGGTCGGTGACGAAGCTGATCTGCCAGGGACCAGCGGTCACCGCGAACGCGATCGCGAGCGAGGCGAGCCAGCCGGAGACGACGAGCGGCAGCGTGGCGGCAATGAGTGCGATGACGAGCAGCGATACGACGTTGTGCCTCAGGTCGCCGGTGGCCTCGACGCGCGTCATCGGCATCAGCAGGGAGTGGGCGTCCACGTCGCCCTCCGAGGCTGGGCGCGGGATGGTCAGGGCAGGTCGCTGAGATCCATCTCAGCAGTGTCCTCGAATCGCATCCCCGCCGTGTTGCTGGGAGTGCCGAGCCGCTGACCGAGGACGGACTTCTCGTCCGGCTTCGTGGTGAGGACTGCGGTGACGTAGTCCTCGGCGGCCTCGTTCAGGGTCACATCGCGCCTGAGCCGCTCGCCCATGAACCAACGGTGCTCGAGCACCTCGTGGAACATCTCCGCGGGCTCGAGCTTGCCGCGCAGCTCGGCGGGCACCATGCCGGTGATCGGCTCGAACACCTCGGCCACCCACTTGTGGGCGATGACCTCCTCCTCCGACGCCGGGAGGTCGAGCTCGACCCGGTAGGTGTCGAGCTCGTTGAGCAGGCGTCGCGCCTGGTTCTCCTCGACGTCGAGGCCGGTCAGTCGCAGCAGCCGACGGGAGTGGTGACCGACGTCGACGACCTTCGGCGTCACCCGAATTCGTGAGCCGCCCTCCTCGGACACGACCGAGAGCTCGGCGACGTCGAACCCGAGGTCGTTGAGGCGTCGCACTCGGGCGTCGAGACGGTGCCGCTCGCCGAAGCCGATCGACTCTGCGGCGGTGATCTCGTGCCACAGCGTCTCATACCGCGACCGCACGAGGAGCGACGTCGCGATGGGGTCGATGCTCGAGTGCAGGCGACCGGAGGCCTCGACGTCGAGGAGCTCTCCGCCGACGTTGGTCTCGGCCGTCATGAGGTCGTAGTTGCGCTGCCCGTCGGAGAGCCGGTCGCGCATCTCGCCGGTCTCGGCGTCGACGAGGTAGGCCGCGAAGGCCCCGGCGTCGCGCCGGAAGAGGGTGTTGGACAGCGAGCAGTCGCCCCACTCGAAGCCGACAAGGTGGAGTCGAACCATGAGGACGGCGAGGGCATCGATGAGCCGAGCCATGGTGTCAGGGCGCAGCGTGGTGGAGAAGAGCGCGCGGTAGGGAAGGGAGAACTCGAGGTGTCGGGTGATGATCGCCGCGGGCAGATCCTCGCCGTCGGCATCGGTGCGGCCGCCGACGATCGCCACGGGGTCGACGCAGGGAACATCACGGCGGCCGAGCTCGAAGAGCAGGTCGTACTCGCGCTGCGCGATCGGCTCGACCGTCTCCTTGACGGCGTACACGGCACCTGAGAGCCGGACGAACCGCACGATGTGACGGGAGATGCCTCGCGGGAGCGCGACGAGGACGGACTGCGGCCACTCCTCGAGCGGGATGTCCCAGGGTAGGAAGAGCAGGTCGTGCTCCCCCGCCGCGGCGGTGACTCTCAGGGACATCGATGGTCCTCGTGTCGTAGACGGCGAAGGAGGTGGCCGCGCGTCGGCGCGGCCACCTCCTTCGGGACTCTCGTGGTGCTGGGTGGATCAGGGGCTGAGACGTGCGCCCGACGTCGCGTGGAAGACGTGCGTGTGGTCGGCGATGATCCCGACGTACACGTGGTCGCCCTTGGCCGGCGGCACACGGCCGTCGGCACGCAGGATGACGTCGCGCGACTGGCCGTCCATGGCGTCGACATGGCCGTAGACGTAAGCGTCCGCGCCGAGGCTCTCCACGACGTCGACCTCGAGGGGCCAGCCCTCGCTCTCGTCGACGATGCGGAGGTCCTCCGGACGGAAGCCGACGGTGACGCTGGTCGCGCCGCCCTCGCCGGCCTTCGTCGAGATGTCGGGGGCGAGGGGGACCAACCGCTCGATGCCGAGCTTGCCGCCGATCTTCGCGCCGCCCTCGGCCAGCGGGATCGTCAGCAGGTTCATCGCGGGAGAGCCGATGAAGCCGGCGACGAAGACGTTGTCCGGGTGGTCGTAGAGGTCGCGCGGGGTGCCGACCTGCTGGAGCAGGCCGTCCTTGAGGACCGCGACGCGGTCACCCATCGTCATGGCCTCGATCTGGTCGTGCGTGACGTAGACGGTCGTGACCTCGAGGCGGCGCTGCAGCGAGGCGATCTGCGTGCGGGTCTGGACGCGGAGCTTGGCGTCGAGGTTGGACAGCGGCTCGTCCATGAGGAACACCTGCGGGTTTCGGACGATCGCTCGACCCATCGCGACGCGCTGCCGCTGACCGCCGGAGAGCGCCTTGGGCTTGCGGTCGAGGTAGGGCTCGAGGTCGAGGATCTTCGCAGCGTCCGCCACGCGGGTGATGATGTCGGCCTTGCTGACGCCGGCGATCTTGAGGGCGAAGCCCATGTTCTCCGCGACCGTCATATGGGGGTAGAGCGCGTAGTTCTGGAACACCATCGCGATGTCGCGATCCTTCGGCGGCAACGTCGTGACGTCTCGGTCACCGATGAAGATGTTGCCCCGGTCGACATCCTCGAGGCCGGCGAGCATCCGCAGGCTGGTGGACTTCCCGCAGCCCGAGGGGCCGACCAGGACCAGGAACTCGCCGTCGAGGATCTCAAGGTCGAGCTGGTCGACGGCGGGGATGGTGGACCCGGGGTAGATCCGGGATGCCTTGTCGAAGGTGACAGTGGCCATGGCGGTAGCAACCCTTCACCGGCAGGAACGTGCCGGACGATCCGTTGTGACAGGGATGCCGGGCTGGTGCCCGACGTCGTCGACAGTATCGGCTCGGCGACCGGAAGGGGAGGGTCTGGCCGGATCGGTGGCCCGGAGGCCCAGCCGGTGGGTCAGCGGCCCCTCATGATCGCGATTTCGGGAGCCAGAACGCAGTCGAACTCCCTGATCGCTCCCTAAGGGAAGAACTCAGGGAGTTGGGGGGAGGGGGAGGATGACTTGGGCGGCGAAGGCGGCGAGGGTGAGGTGGACGCCTTGCTCGGAGTCGATGGTGCCCACCCTCGCTCCCGACCCGAGGTCGACGACGTCGGAGCCGCGGACGAAGGAGGCTGAGCGGATCGTCGCCTCGACCGGCGTGCCGAGGAAGTTCAGCACCGTCGTCACGACGGCGCCGTCGGGGAGCCGCAGGACGAGCGCGAGCACGCCGTGCTCGTCCACCGCGGGAACCTCGAGCAGGCGGGCCTCGGCGATGCGGTGGTGCGCCCGCAGCGCGAGGATCTCACTGAGTCGGCACAGGAACGATGTCGGGTCGGCGAGCTGCTCGGGCACGGTGCCGTAGAGGCTCCGTCCGCGCGGGATGCCGGACTGCGAGGTGCGCGCCGTCGGGTCGACGCCCATGAGGTCGTGCGCGCCCCGGTTGATCCAGCGGGTGTCGGCGTCGGCCGTCAAGTGGGCCACCGACGTCGCCCTGATCGGGAGGGTGCCGGTCAGGTCCCAGCCGGAGAGGGCGAAGACGCCGGGCTGCAAGGCGTTGTAGGCCGCGAGAAGCAGGTGCGCGCAGCGGATCTGCTCGATGTCCTCGGGCGTCATGGCGTCGAGCTCGGAGACGCCGATCGCCGCCGCCGCCACGCTCGCCGTCGTGCAGGCGATGCCGTTCGTCGTGAACGGCAGGTTGTACGGCCGGCCCGGGCCGGTCAGGGCGGCAAGGAGCTCGGCACGCACGGAGTCGGCGAGCTCGGCGCCGCTGATGGTGCCGCCGCGGTAGGCGTAGTCCTCGGTCGCGTGGGTGTCGGTGAAGTGGACGAGCTCGTAGGTGAGCTCGTCGTGGTTCTGCAGTGCGTGCACCAGGGCTGCCGTGTCGATGCCGAGGCGGATGCCCTCGCGCAGAGTGAGGCGCAGGAACTCCGTGTCGCCCATGAGAAGTGCGTGGTGATACGCGGGCCGGGTCACGAAGTCGTACGACAGGTCCGGGCCGGAGTCGGCGGTCACCTTGATCGCGTCGATCGAGAGGTTGAGCTCCTGGAAGGTGAAGCCGCCGACCTTGCGCACGATGCTCGCGATGAGGTGGTTCGCGGCCTCCGACAACGGGTGGCCCTCCGACCACGCGGTGGCGCCGTCGGCTCGTTTCTCCACGCCGAGGAACCCGTTCGCGTCGAGGCGGAGGCCGCCGGACCCGAGATCGGTGAGCGACTGCAGGGCGTCACCGACGACGAGGCGGACACCGGCGAAGGAGGGGTCGAGCCAGTTGATGGAGGGCTGCCCCTCCTTGAAGTAGTGCAGGTAGACCCAGCGGCGCATGACGCCGTCGGTGCCGAGCACCGGCGCGGTGGCGCTCCAGTTGGTCTCCTTGACGCCGGGTGAGGCGAACAGCACGCGCTGCAGCGGTCCGACGATGTAGCCGGCGTCGGTCAGTGCGCGCTCCATCGCCGCGTCGAGGTTGACGGCGTCGCGTCCCTCCTCGACGTCGGGCAGCAGCGCCCAGTCGTGCGGCTCGATGACCACCATGTGGAAGATCCCGGGGTAGTCCTCGTGACCCATCTCGGCGAGGCGGAAGTCGGCGCCCTTGCCGGTGTGGCCGGGTACCACGTCGTCGATGATCGTGCCGCGGTTGCTGGCCGCGACCGCGCAGAGGGCACGGTACTCATCAGCGGTGCCGAGCGCGGGGTCGATGCGGGTGCTGATGCGGTCGAAGTGCCCGTCGATCGTGGGCGTGGACCGCCAGCCGGTGAGGCCGCCGGCGATCTTGACCGGGCCGGTGTGCACGGCGTGGATGCCGATCGTGGCGAAGGCCCGCCAGAGGTCGGGGTCCCCGAGGGTTGCGATGAAGGAGACGCCGGGGGCGTTGATGAGCGAGGTCGGGTAGGCCGTGAACCACACCGAGGCCGCGCGCACCGCAGCCCGCGGATCGGGTCGGGCGTAGGCGTTCTGCCACATCGACCCGTGCCCGGAGAGCTGGCGGGCTGTGTGCATCGCGTCGTTGAGCATCGACTCGCCGACGAGCCACTCGACGTACGCCGGGTTGTCACCCGTCCCGGGACCGACTGCCGCGTCCGCCGGCGGGCTCAGCCGTGCGGGCCACGGACGGGTGATCGGGCGATCGACGGGGCGGATGACGGAGTGCGCTTCGACAGCAGGCTCGGCGGCGACGAACGTGGGGTCAAGATCGTGCATGCTCGCAGTCTGTCACCACGCCGGTCGCCGTCATGCGAGGGCGTGCAGCAGCGCGCGAAGGCCGGCGATCCCGTCGTGGACGTCGGTGAAGCGGGTCGTCAGCGGGGCGAGCCCGATGCGGATGCCGTCGGGGTGGCGGAAGTCGGGGATGACACCGCGGTCCGAGAGTGCCTGCACCAGTGCCTCGGCGTCGGGATGGCGCAGAGTGATGTGCGACCCGCGGCGCTCGGGGTCGCGCGGCGAGGCCAAGGTGACGCCGAGCTCGGCGAGCCACGCGTCGGCCAGGAACACCGCGTAGGACGTCAGGGCGACGGACTTGGTGCGGACGTTGTCCATCCCCGCAGCGGCGAGCAGCTCGACGCCGGCGTCGACCGCGGTGAGCGCGATCGCGGACGGCGTCCCGGTGAGGAAGCGGCGTACGCCCGGGGCGGGTGCGTACTCCGGACTCATGGCGAAGACGTCGGCGTGCCCCATCCAGCCCGGGATCGGGTTGCGCATCTGCTCGTGGTGCTCGGTCGCAGCCCAGATCCACGCCGGTGCGCCGGGCCCACCGTTGAGGTACTTGTAGGAGCAGCCGATCGCGAAGTCCGCACCCACGCCGGGCAGGTCGAGGGGCAGGGCGCCGGCGGCGTGCGAGCAGTCCCAGATGATCAGCGCGCCTGCGTCGTGCGCGGCGCGTGTGATGCCGACGACGTCCGCGATCGCCGCGGACCGGTAGTCGACGACGGAGAGCAGAACGACACCGACGTCGTCGTTCAGCGCACCTGCGACGTCGCTGGCAGTGACCTCATGCGCCGAGGAGTCGGTGTCGGGGTCCAGCGGCCCCAGCCAGCGCACGCCGCCGCCGCGCTGGCGGGCGACCTCGGTCGCGACGTAGCGGTCGGTGGGGAAGTCCCCCCGGTGGGCGATGATCGTGGTGCGTCCGGGGCGAAGGCCGAGGGCTGCGTGCAGCACCTTGAAGACGTTGACGGTCACCGTGTCGGTCACCAGGGTCTCGCCGGGCTCGGCGCCGAGCAGGGCCGTGCCGAGCCGGTCGCCCACCTCCACGGGGAGCTCCATCCAGCCCTCGCTCCACGAGCGGATCAGCCGCTCGCCCCACTCGTCGCGCACCACGTCGGCGAGACGGGACGGCGTCGCGGCCGGGAGGCGGCCGAGGGAGTTGCCGTCGAGGTAGACGACGTCGTCGTCGGGGATCTCGAAGCGCAGCCGGAACACGGCGAGCGGGTCGGTGTAGTCGAGGCTCTCGGCGTAGGCGCGGTCGGTCAGGTCGGTCAGGTCGGTCATGGTGACCAGGCTGTCATGGGCGGTCCTCCGGCGGTCGTGATGCGGGCGAACGGTGCCCTGGGGCTGCCGGGCCCTGATGTCGCCTGGGTCCACCGGGTGAGGCAGGGTGAGACTGGGTCGGGGTCCCGCCAGCCCGCCGTGTCCAGTGGGGACCCCCACCGGTCACGCCCGCCCAGGAAGGGCTCGTTCGTGCCCGCCTACCGCGTCACCGTGCAGAACCTCGCGTCCGAGGTCACCGAGGTCACCGAGGTCCTGACGATCGAGGCAGCCTCGAAGGGCCGCGCGATCGCCGAGGCCAGGCCGGTCCAGGGACCCAGGTTGGCGAAGCCCACCGTCTACCTCGCGCGTCTCGCCGGAGATCGTCACGGTCCGTCCGGGCGACCTCGAGGTGGGTGACGTCCTCTACGGCCCCGCATCCTCGCCCTGGAGGTCCAGGACGGCGGCGCTCGAGTCGCGACGTTCGACAACGGCGACCGCTGCGCCACGATTGGGAGATCCAGCGCCCCGAGCCCGTCGCCCAGGACGGCTGCTGACGACGCGTCCGCGCTGTGCGCTCGTGGGCACTGACCTGCGCCGCTCGACCGCTCGCGACGTCCCGACTCCCGGTTCGATGACATCAAGATCGCGAATCCGGGAGCCAGAACGCAGTTGTACTGCCCGATCCTTCCTTAAGGGAGGAACTGTGCAGTTCGGGGTGGGTGGGTGGTTAGTGGCGGAGGGCGTTGGCTACGAGGGTGCGGTTGGCGCGGGCGGCGGCTCGGGCTGCGGCCGGGGTCGGCACGAGGATCGTCTCGCCGGGCAGCGCCAGGACGCGTCGTGCGACGAGGAACGGGTGGCCCGTGGTCGGGAAGCCCCAGAACGTCTCGACCTTCGCGACGTCGCCGCAGGCGTTGGTGTGGATCATCCAGCGCGTCTGGCCGCCGTCGGGCGACCCGAGGTACATGACCACGTGCTTGTAGGGGCAGCCGCCCTGCGGGCAGGTGTCGTAGAGGACGAGGTCGCCCGGGCGTAGAGCTCCCGGTGCCACGAGGGCGTAGTGCGGGTCGAGCCGGACGCCGTCCCACGGGACCATGTCGCGGGTCGAGGGCGCCCAGCCGTCTCCGGCGGTGCGGAGGCCGGCACCCTCGTGGTAGGCCCGGGAGACGAACGAGGAGCAGTCGGCCCGGAACGGCAGCATCCGGCCGGTACCGCCGCAGGCGTACGCCGCACCGAGGTGCTGGAACGCCCACGAGATCGCGAGGGCGGCCTGCGGGGTGGCCGCCTGCGTCACCGCGCTCCGGCACAGAGCTGCCGCGCCGAGGACCTGCGCGCCGTCGCGGAGGGTCGCCGGGACGTTCTCGGTCGGGCAGCCGTCGGGTCCGACGGTGACCTGCGGCGGCACGATGGCCAGCGCGCGGAGGCGTGTCTCGAGGACGTCGAGCGCGGCCTGGGCAGCTGTGACCTGCTGGGTGGCAAGGGTTGTCGCGGTGCGCGCCGTCGTGATCCGGAGTCCGAGTGCGTCCTGGCTCGCCGTCGCGACGGCGAGGTCGGCCTTGGCCGTCACGCCGTCGTTGACCACGCCGTTGGTCGTGTTGCGGACCATGCGTGCGCTGTCGAGCCCCTCGATGAAGCCCTCGGGTCCCGACGTGAGCACCGTGGCGATGCCGGTGAGGCTGCTGTCACCGGTCTGGTAGAGGTTGCGCGCGACGTCGTCGGTGTTCCGCTGGGTCGAGGCGACGGCGAGGCGCGCCCTGAACGTCGCCGAGTCGAGCACGGACTGCTGCTTCTCGAGGTCCGCGAGGGCGGCCTGGGCGCTGGCGAGCGCGACCGTGAGCGAGGCGAGGCGCGCGACGGCCTGCTCACGCTGTGCGGTCAGGGCGAGGTACTCATCGACCTGACCGGTGCTGGGCGCCACGCCGTCGTTCGGGGGGCTCGTCGCGGGTGCCGGCAGCACGGTGGTGGACGGCAGGGAGGGGCTCACGTCGCTCGACGTGGGGGTCGGGGCAACGGGCACGGCGGTGCCGACGGGGGCTCGTGATCCGGTCGGAGCCGGCGATGCGGAGCCGGACTCGCCGGGTGAGGGGGTGGCCGCGTTGTCCGACGGGCTCGGCGAGGGGGTCAGCACGGAGTCCGAGGGAGAGGGCTGGGAGGTCGGATCCGCGCGCGCCGTACCGCTCAGCGAGCCGACGACGGCACCAGCGAGCACCGCGGACAGGAGGGCACGGCGGACGCGGTGAGACACAGACCAATCCCCCGTCCTGCGGGAGTACGGGCCACGTACCACGGTGAACGTAGGGGTGACATCCCGATGACTACCTGGTGCTCCCTGCACCCACGGTACGTAGCGCCGCCGCTGCTTGGCGAGCCAGGACGCCGCCGTGACGCGGACGACACGACGGGCCGGGGGAGACCCGTGACGCCGCGCCCGTGGGGGCGTCGGGGGCGAGGGGAGACCCGCGTCGTGCTGCGTGGGACGACTCCGGCACCCGGCCGGGGGCACCGCGAGGGTAGGGTCCGGCGGCCCGGGAGCCAGACGGCCCCGGCACTACACTCATCGACGTCGTCCGCACGGGCCCAGAGCCCGCGGACGGAGGGCGCCTGCGCCCGGCCGACGTGGCGCAATTGGCAGCGCACCGCTCTTGTAAAGCGGTGGTTAGGGGTTCGAGTCCCCTCGTCGGCTCTAGCTCTAGCTCTAGCCTCGCCGTTTCATGGCCGGTGCTGATCGCGCCTGTTTGATCTTGGTCTGTCGGTCTGGGCTCGTGGGCGCGTTGAGCTGGCCGGCGTGGTGTCCGGTGTCTCCGTGGGGTCCTGGGTCGTGGTGGTCGGGTGGGTGCGTTCTAGCCGGGCCAGGGGGCTGCGCGCAGGGCGGCCCACGC
>JBBRAQ010000057.1:0-12909 GCA_038206635.1 Candidatus Nanopelagicales bacterium
CGACTCATGATCCCCGCGGATCTCCCCGACCATCCGGACCGCCCGCTCACGCAGCTCGACCGGGTACCTCTTCGACATAGCACCAGACATGACTCCATCCTTCCCAAGGAACGGAGTCTCCGGACTCGCCGGGGCGGTTCATCCGACGGCACTGCCGTCGGTGTCCGAGAGTGCTTGAGGCTCACGAGAGGAAGACCTGAACAGGTCAGGAGCGACCTGGGCATCAGGGGTCGCCGGGAGTCGTCCGATACGAGGAGTGCGGGGTCGACTGCGTCGGCATCGGTCTCGTCGTCGGGGCACGGCTCACGTGCGTCGACGTCCATCGGGGACCTGACTCCCCCGACGCGCGGGACACGCGGGAGCACGGGGGACGAGGAGATGGACACGACGTATGCCGAGGGCGGTGGCGGCGCCAAGGCCGCCGGTGCCATCGGCCCGGTGCGCTTCCTTGTGACCATGATGGTCGTGGTGTTCTCCGTCGAGGCGCTCATCATGGTCGGCTTCAGCCTCTTCCCTGCGCTGCCGCCGGTGCTGGAGACAGCTATCGATGCGGGAACGCTGACTGTCGTGTCGGGCGCAGTCCTGTGGTTCGCCCTCGGCGTGCCGTTCCGTCGCGCCCTTGAGCGCCAGCACTCGTCGGTCCAGGCGGGACGCACCCTGCTGCTCGAGCAGGCGGCGTCGCGAGAGATCGACGCCCAGATCATGCGCGGCCTGGAGATGGCCGAGACCGAGGCCGAGATCATCGACGTCGCGCGACACACCCTCGACATCGCGGTGAGCGGGCACGCCGCCGAGATCCGGCTCGCCGACTCGAGCCACGCGCACCTGCGCCTTGTCGCCGAGAGCCCCGAGGAGGGCGGGCCGGGATGCTCGGTGGAGACGCCCGCCTCGTGCCCTGCCGTACGACGCGGGCACCCGCTCACCTTCGCCTCGTCGCACGTGATCGACGCGTGTCCCCGGCTGCGCGACCGTGCGAGCGGTGACGTCTCCGCAGTGTGCGTCCCGATCAGCCTCCTGGGCCGCTCCGCGGGAGTGCTTCACGTGACGGGCGCGCCGGACGTACCCCCGACGCAGGAGACGGTCGAGCGGTTGCGCCTCCTGGGAGCCGGGGTGGGCTCACGACTCGGCATGGTGCGCTCGTTGAACGACTCCGCGCTGCAGGCGAGCACCGACCCCCTGACCGGGCTGCTCAACCGTCGCGCACTCGAGGCCGCCGTGGCGCCGCTGGAGCGAGGCGCCAAGCGGTACGCCGTCATCGCGTTGGACCTCGACCACTTCAAGGCTCTCAACGATACCCACGGTCACGTCACGGGCGACCAGGCACTGCGACTGTTCGCGCGGGTGCTGAGGTCGTCGTTGCGCGAGGACGACCTGGTGGCGCGCATCGGCGGCGAGGAGTTCCTGGCGGTCCTGCCCAACACGAGCTCGACGGCCGCGGTCACCCTCGCCGAGCGGGTCCGTCTCGAGCTGATCGACGCGCTGTCCGGCGGCACGGTGCCGGGGTTCACCGTGTCCGCTGGCATCACCGACACGACCGAGGGGCTCACCTTCGAGGAGGTGGCGCACCTTGCCGACACCCGCCTCTACACGGCGAAGACCAACGGCCGCGACCGCATCGAGGTCGGCACCCTGCGCCCCGAGTAGCGGAACCGCCCGTACGTTACGCCCGGACGGTCCGGCACGACGGCCGCTGTCGCTTCGTGCCCATGTCGTGTCCGGACCTGGCTCTGGATCCCTGGCCGTCGCCCCTAGGGTGTGACGACCAGACCCAGGAGGAACTGCCATGGCGCGTCCGCTCCCCGTCCTCGTCGGCCTCGCCGCGGTGGCCTCGCTGCTCGCCGCCTGCACCGGCGCTCCGGCGCCGTCCGACACGGGATCGGCCTCGGCGCCGACGTCGGACTTCACCGTCCTGACCCCCGCGCCGAAGGGTGACGCCGGCGCGCTCACCTGGGCGCTCTACCGCGAGACGCAGACTCTCGACCCGATCCAGGCGTTCGACTACCCGGAGAACACCGTCGACTCCCTGCTGTGCGACGCGCTCCTGCGTCAGGCACCGGACATGACGATCGGCCCGGGCCTCACGACACTGACGCAGGTGAACCCGACCACGCTCGACTTCACCCTCCAGAAGGGCGCGGCGTTCTGGAACGGCAATCCCGTCACCGCCGACGACATCGTCTACAGCCTCAAGCGCGCCGCGGACCCGAAGGGCATCGGCTTCTACGCGACCGTCTTCAGCCGGGTGAAGGACATCAAGGCCACCAGCTCCACGACCGTCGAGCTCACCCTCACCGAGCCCGACCAGTGGCTCGTCGGAGAGCTGTCCGCGACTCCGGGGATGGTGGTCGAGAAGGCCTTCGCCGAGAAGGCGGGTGAGAACTTCGGCACGGTGCAGGGGCTCACGATGTGCTCCGGACCGTTCAAGATCGAGTCGTGGAAGACCGGTCAGGGCATCTCGATCGTGCCCAACCCGACGTACTGGGACAGCACCCTGCCCAAGCCGAAGTTCACCAAGATGACGCTCATCGGGGTGCCGGACGACGCCGGTCTCACCGCAGGCCTGCAGACCGGCGCCATCTCCGGCGTCTACCTTGCCAACCCGCTCGCCACCCTCGGACAGCTGCGCACCAACCCTGAGGTCCAGGTGTTCCAGGGCGCGCCGTTCGCCACCGACGCGATGGTTGTGAGCGCGACCAAGGGTCCGCTGGCCGACGTGCGGGTGCGTCAGGCGATCTCGTACGCGCTCGACCGCAAGGGAATCATCAACACGCTGTGGCGCGGTGCAGCGCTGCTCCCCCACGCCTTGGAGGCGCAGGGCACGTGGGGCTCGGCGCCCGAGGTCTTCAAGGCCGGGTACGACGCGCTGCCGCCGCTCGAGCCGGACCTGGCCAAGGCCAACGAGCTCATCTCGCAGGCAGGTGTCGCCGGGCAGAGCATCAAGATCGGTACGTCGTCGGGAACTCCGTCCATCAACGCCGAGGCCCTCGCCTACAAGGCCGCAGCCGAGCAGCTCGGTCTCAAGGTGACCTTCAACGACGTGAGCCCGTCCAACTTCATCAACTTCTTCATCGACCCCGCCGCCTCGGCATCGGTCGACGCCTTCCCGACCACCAACTACGGCGACTACGCAGACCCCTCCGCCCTCTACAAGACGATGGCGCTCAAGGGCGGATCGCAGGACTTCAGCGGCTGGAGCGACCCGGCCGTGACGACCGCGCTCGAAGCAGCACGCTCCGAACCCGACGCGGCCAAGCGCGCGCAGCACGTCGTCGACGCCCAGAAGATCATCACCGAGCAGATGGTGTGGATTCCGACGGCGTCACCCAACTCGGTGCTGGTCCTGCACAAGGGCCTCACCGGGCCGCCGGCGACCTTCTCCTACATGTTCGGCCCCTGGGCCGTCTACCTCGGCGCGAGCTGACCGGACCCGTCTGTACGACGGCTCAGGCTTTCGCGGCGGAGCGCCGCCACCTGCACCGTGGTGTCCGGACCGCCCTCACGCGTGCTGGTCCGCGACCGGGTCTGGTTGAACAGACCACTCAGCGGGCGCGTCGTCGGTGTCAGCGTCGGCGACAGCCTTGGTCTCCTGCACCTTGCCAGGCGTGTGGTGCTGCGGCGCGTAGACGGTGTAGACCTGCATCGGCTCGTCGCCGATGTTGGTGACGTTGTGCCAGCTACCGGCCGGCACGAGGACGCACCAACCGTCGGTGACCTCCTGGTCGAAGGTCAGGTCGTCCTCGGCAGGTCCCATCTGGGCTCGCCCCAGACCACGCTCGAGCCGGATGAACTGGTCGGTGGCACCGTGCTTCTCCAGTCCGATGACACCGTTGACCGGAATCGACATCAGGGTGACCTGCAGATATGTGCCGCTCCACGCCACGGCGCGGTAGTCCGGGTTCGCGAGCGTCTCGGCCTCCAAGTTGAACGCCTGGGGACGGGGACCGATGTCTGCGATGCTCATGCTTCGACCATAGCCTTGCCCGGACCGGGTCGGGATTCTCAGATTCTCAGATCCGATGACGTGAGCAGTCGCGTGCCATGCTCGCCGTATGGTCGGCGATCCGCACGGGACAGCACATCACCATTGGGCTTCCTGGCAGCGGGTCACGGCCCGCACCCACCTTCTCGCCTCAGCCGGCATCGGGATCGTCGTGGGTGCGGTCGTGGCACTGGCTTACGACCGGTTGGCGGGCGGGCTCGTCGCGTGGGCGGTGGCGGCCTCCGTGTTCCTGGGCTGGACATGGACATCGATCTGGCGCATGGACGCGCAGGACACGTCGAGCGTGGCGCGTCGGGAAGATCCGTCGCGCCCCATGCGCGACGTGGTCCTGCTGCTCGTCGCCGTCGTCAGCCTGCTCACCGTGAGCCTGGTCATCTTCCGCGCACACGACAGCGGGCCGGTGCTGCTCGTGCTCGGGGTCGCCTGCGTCGTCGCCTCGTGGGCGGTCCTCCACACGATCTTCGTCCTCAGGTACGCACGTCTCTACTACGCCGAACCGGTCGGTGGCATCGACTTCAGGCAGGAGCCGGATCCGACCTACCGCGACTTCGCCTACGTCGGCTTCACCGTCGGGATGACCTTCCAGGTCTCCGACACCGACATCGGGAAGGCCGCGATCCGCACGGCGGTCTTGCGCCACGCGCTCCTGTCGTTCGTCTTCGGCTCGGTGATCCTCGCTATCACCATCAACCTGCTGGCTAGCCTCGGGAAGTGAGATGGGGTTCTGGGGAGACCTACGGATCCTGGACGCGCCAGGCGACGGATCGACCGACACCGACGGCGCACGGACGTCAGTACCGCCGGGACAGGCGCATCCGGAGGCGGCGACCGTCGGGGTCGTACACCCGCCGGTAGAGGGCACCGGCCCACAGCCGAGTGCTCCACCGTTGCTCAGGTTGGGTGTAACGGCGCAGCTGCCCGGGCGGCCGAGGGCCGGCGCCGCCACCGAGGTACCAGTCATCGAGGGCACGCGCAGCGTCGCGGAACGCGTTGAACCACTGCGTCGCGTCATCGAGGTCGTAGTCCGATGCCGCACCACCCAGGTGTTCGTGCGCGAGCTCGAGCCTCAGTGAGCGGGCGACACCGCTCGAGGACGAGTCGGCGAACCCGGCGCTCAGCTCACTGTCGTGAGTCCACGAGCGCCTGTTCGCGTTGTCTGACCCGATGCAGGCCCAGGTGTCGTCGACCACACAGGCTTTCGCATGGACGTAGATCGGTGTGCCGTCACCGTTCTCCAGGCCGTAGACGGCGACCCGGTCCCCGCCGGCCGCTCGCAGCATCTCCAGGGCGGGTGCGCGTCCGATCAAGTTGGGGCTCATGGAGATCCGGCCGTCCAGGTCGGGGAACAGGGGGATCACGAACACCATCCGCAGCTCGGGCTCCCGACTCAGGGCGTCGGCGAAGACGCCCGCGACGCTGGTCGACCACAGGTACTGATCCTCGACGTAGACCAACGAGCGGGCCTGACTCAGCGCCTTGGTGTATCCGCGGGCCACGCTCCGCTCCCCCCGGCGTGCGAACGGGTAGCCCGGGCGGCGCACGGGGTAGGTGCGGAGCAGCTGCACCGCAACGGCCCCGCACGGAGCGGGATCCGGCCCCTGCTCCGGCAGAGGACGCGCCCGCCTTTGCTCGCGATGAATCAGCTCACCGAGCAGGTGCACGGGGTTCCGGCTCAGAGGGGCACGGTCGTCCCAGCGTTCGCGGAACACGGCCTCCGCGTCACCGACCGCCGGTCCACGCACCGCGACCTGGATGTCGTGCCACGGAGGTCGGCTCCCGTACACCGTCGCCAGCGGTTTGCCCTGCGGGTCTCCCGCGTGCTCTGCGTCGTCACGGCGACCATGGCACAGATCGATGCCACCCACGAAGGCGACGTCGGCCTCGGGCCGGTCGGGGTGGCGCAGCACCACCAGCTTCTGGTGGTGCGACCCCAGCACCCGGACCCGCATGTCGAGAAGGCACTGCCCCCCGGCCGCCTCGATCTCCGCGCCGAGATGGCGGTTCTCGGACGCGCTGTAGGAGAACCGATCGAAGTGCGAACGCCACACCAGACCACGCACGTCGACCCCGCGAGCGGCGGCGGCCGCGAACAGCTGCCCTACCTCCGAACCCGGCCCGTCGAGTCTCTCGTCGGGGTCCCCTCGCCAATCGGTGAACAGCAACAGATCCCCGGCTCCCATGTCCCGAACCGCTCCCAGGAGCTCACGGAAGTAGACGGCACCGTGCACCAGGGGCCGCACATCGTTCCCGGTCGCCCAGGGCTGCGACTCGGGATGTCGGGCGAGGAGCCGGGTGTCGGGATTGCCGCGCTCCGCCGCGGCAAGGAACCACTCTCCGAGGACAACGGGTGCGATGCACGCCATACGGCGGGAGGGAACGTCCTGCGGAGACTGCTCGGTGATCACCTCCCGATGATTCGTCGCCTCACCTGACGGGACACTGCGGTGAGATCCATCGTGGGGCACCGCTCCCTCCGCGCGCGATGTGAATCCTGGGGAACGGGGTGATCGCCACCAGGAGACGACGGCGAGGCACGTCGCGGACCAGGCGACACCGTAGAGGAGCCCTCCCGCGACGTCGCTGGGCCAGTGCACCCCGAGCCACACCCGTGTCCAACCGACAGCCAACGCGAACAGGACGGCGGCGGACCAGACGAGCACCCGCGCCCGGCCCGGGGCCACACGAGCCGTCACGGCCCACGCGCAGAGGATGACGAACAGGGTGGCGGCGGTCGTGTGACCGGAGGGGTACGAAGGGCCGCCAGCGACACCAGCCCAGTCCTCGATACGTGCCCGCGGGCGCCCCACCCAGTTGTTGATCACGAGCCCCACGTACACGCCCACGCCGCCGATCCCCACGAGCAGCAGTCCGGAACCCAGGCGATCCCTTGTCGGCCGTCCACGGCCCAGGACGATGACTCCGACCGCGAACAGGGCGGGAAGGACGAAGGCCGTCGCGCCACCCCAGGTGATGACCCGCGCGAGGGAGACGCTCCAGGACGAACGGTTCGCGACGACCCATCCATGGATGTGGTCGTCGGCGCCTTGGACGACGGCGACGTCACCCAGGATCGCGACCGTGAGGCCCGCGAACACTACGGTCGCGGCGATCGCGATCCAGACGGCCCGCGATGGATCGGTCGGGGCTGACGACGCCGCGGGCTCAGAGGCGCTCACGTTGCCAGCAGTCTCTCTGGCTCCTCGTGCGCGTCAGGTGACACCGCTGAGCGGTCGACCTCCCGCCGTGGGAGCGGGAGCAGGGTGACGAGTACGAGAGCCAGCCAGAGCCCTCCGCCGAGCGCGCCGAACTCGACATCGGTCGGGTGGTGCATGCCCCGGTAGAGCCGGGAGATCCCGACGATGAGCGGTACGAGGCACAGGAGCGTCGTGACGACGAGCGCGAGCCATCGAGGTCTGAGCTGGCGAAGAACGATGACGGCGAGACAGCCGTAGAAGGCGACTGCCGCGGCCGTGTGGCCGGACGGGAAGCTCGAGGTCGGTGGTGCGTCGTCGAGGTGGAGCACGTCGGGTCGCGGCCGGTTCACCACAGCGGTGACGACGAGGAAGACGAGCAGCTCCCCGGCCAGGGCGGCGAACAGCGTCCACGACTCCCGCCAGCGCCCGAGCCACAGCCGGAGGGCCACGGTGAGCACCACGAGCAGCACGATGCAGGTGATGGTCTCGGCGAGGTAGCTGCCGATGTGGCTGACCGTGTCGAGAGTGGGGGTCCTGGCGGCCTGGAACCACTGGTTGACGCTGTCCTCCCAGCGGGTCAGCGCCGACGGTGTCGCCCACGTGACGATGGCCCATCCGATGAGCGAGAGGGCGAGGGCGAGTATGAGCCCGCCGCCGACGAGCCGCACGGCGACGTCTCGACGGTGCAGCGGCGGGTAGGGCACCGCTTGCTGCTCGTCCGTCATGCCGGGTCCCCGTCCGTGACGCGGCGCCAGGCGGCCTCGGCCAGCCCGTAGACGCCGAAGACGATGAGGCCCAGGCCCAGTCCTGCCACGAGCACGGTGCCGTAGGGCTGGCCCAGCAAGCTCTTGAATGCCTGGTCGATGCCGCCGGCCTTGGCTGCGGTCGCCGTCCAGGCGGCGGCCACGACCAGGATCCCGGTGACGGCGAACACGATCCCGCGGGCAACGGTGCCGACCCGGCCGAGGAGTACGACGGCGCTGCGTAGTGATGAGGGAAGATGGCCGAAGTAGCGCAAGAACTTCGCGCTCCACCCCTCGCGCACCATGACGACTCCGACTGCCACCACGACGAGGCCGACGAGCGCCACGAGCCACCGGCCGCCGCTCTGGGACATGACCGTGCCAGCAAGGTGGCCCTGCTGCCCGGACTGGGTTCCACGCGATCCATTGAGGAGCGAGACAGAGGTGACGGCGAGCACCGCGTAGGCGATCGCTCTCGCCAGCGACTTGAGCCGAGGGCCGGCACCGGGGGGTGCGCCGGTGACACCGAAGGTGGCTTCGGACAGCCGCCACAGTGAGTAGGCAGCGAAGCCCAGGGCCAGCAGCCAGACGAGCGCTGTTCCGAACGGAGCGGCGAGGACCTCGGTGAGCGCTCCGCGTTGGTCGACGTTCGCCTTGCCGCCCGTGGCGATGAGGACGGCGAGCCATCCCATGACCAGGTACACGCCACCGCGCGCGGTGAGTCCGATGCGTGCCAGCCAGGTCATCGGTGTGCTGTTGGCCGCGGTCTCGGCCGCGTCGACTGCGGCGGCCGCCCCGCTCGTGGCGCTCATGATGTCACCGCCAGCTCGTCGACCTTCGCGACCGGGACGCAGATGGTGATCGAGGCCGGCCTCACCTTGATGCGCAGCTTCTTCGTCGCCTTGCGGACCCCGCCGTCGAGCTCGAAGACCGTGGGTCGGTCGAAGTCCACGCGCATCGTCGTACCCCGCGTCGTGACGACGAAGGGTGAGTTCTCGGCGCGCCCCAGCACGACGCGACCGATGGTCCTCGCCCACTGCGTCCGGCTCTTCGCGGTGACGACGCCGAGCTCGAGGAGGCCGTCGTCGGGTCGGGACCCGTCGAAGACCTCGATGCCGGCGAAGACATCCTTGACGTTGCCGACCAGGACGCAGGTGATGGTGCCTTTGTAGAAGCGTCGACCCTCGACGTCGACCTTGGCCCGGACCGGGCTCGCGCCGAGGTTCTTCGCCCCGGTCCACAGGTATGCGGCCCGGCCGACGCGGTCCTTGAGCCCTGCGTCGGCGTCGCGGATCATCAACGCGTCGAGGCCGGCACCGGCCATCACGGTGAAGTGCTCCCCGTTGACCGTTCCGGTGTCGAGCACCCGGTGGTCTCCGTGGAGGCCGATCTGCACCGCGGCCGGGATGTCCTGCGGGATGCCGAGGTTGGTGGCCAGCAGGTTGGAGGTCCCCGCAGGGAGGATCGCGATGGGTGTCCCGGTCCCCGCGAGAGTGTCGATGCACCGCTGGATGGTGCCGTCGCCTCCCCAGACGAACAGCAGGTCCGCGCCAGCCTCGATGGCCTCGCGCACGCAGTCGGGTGCCTGCTTGCTCGTGGCCACCTCGTACCACAGGGGCTGCGCGAAGCCAGCGTCGTCGAGGACCTGACGCAGCTCGCCGAGGCCTCCGCCGAACGTCTTTCCGGAGTGCGCGATCACCGCAACGCTGGTCATGACATCCCCTTCCGTTCACGAGTCGCGCGTTACCCGCACGCGGGTGCACGATCGACCCGCGGCGGGACTGGCCCGGGACTTCCAGCAGCGCGGATACGTCCGAGCGCCGGGCGGGCCTAGTTGTGGTGCAGCGCGTCCTTGGCCTTGTCGGCGGCGTCGTCGAGCTTGTCCTTGACGTGGTCGAGCACCTCGACGACCTTGTCCTTGGCGTCGTCGACGTGCGCGGCTGCATCTGCCGTGCGGGTCTCGGAGTCGCCTTCGTTCTGCAGGTCCTTGTTGCCGGTGACGATGCCGGCGACGGACTTGGCGTGACCCTTGACCTGGTCGGACTGGGTGTTCATGGTGTGTCCCTTCTGTTGTCGGGCCAGTGGCCCGTGGTGCGGGCTCAGGGGCCGTCGGTGCGGATCTCCTGGTCGACGACCCGATGCGGAGTCACGGTCGTCGCGGGGGTGGTCGGTATGCCCTCGACGGTGCGCGTCGAAGTTGCCGTGCGCTGCCTTCGGGGGGCGAACACCACCGTCGTGAAGATGAGTCCGAGAGCCCCGGCAGCCATCAGGATCGCGCCGACCACGCGGATGTCGATGCCGGCGACGGTGGTGTGCACGGCGAACGCGAGGATCGCTCCCACCGCGAGCAGGAAGATGCTGAAGCCGATTCCCATGACGGTCCTTTCAGGGACGGAGAGTGCAGTCGCCGCGTCGATGACGCGGGTGTGACCGGCGCGGTCCCGGGGTCAGTAGTAGTGGCGGCGTCCGCCGACCATGCGGCCGGTTGAGCCGAGCACCATGAGCACGACACCGACGACGGCGAGGATGATCCCCAGCGTCTCCAGGATGGAGATCTTGGCGACGAGTCCGATCACGAACAGGATGACTCCGAGAACGATCATGTCGAGCTCCTCAGATAGGCGACGGGGTGCGGTCTTCCCGTGATCGGCGAGAAGTGCACCACCGGACTTGCCTCCGGGACCTCGGCCCCGTCGGCTCGTCCGAGGGTGGTTCACGCGGTGTAGATCTACGGCGTAGATTCAGTACACGCCTGCGAGACCCGCCTGTCAAGCGATGTAGGTCTACGCTGTGGACCTACGCTGAATTCGAAGGAGGGTCGATGAGCGGGACGACCGAGGCAGTAGGCGACGGCACGGGTACGATCACTCGCGATCACGTGCTGCATACCGCTCTGGACATCATCGACCGCGACGGCGTCGACGGACTCTCCATGCGACGGTTGGGGCGGGTTCTCGGCCGCGACCCGATGACGCTGTACCGCTACGCCGACACCAAGACCGCCCTGTTCGACGGCGTGGTCGAACTGGTGCTCAGCGACCTCACGGTCGATGCGACCGACGACGACTGGCAGTCCCAGCTCCGCGAGGTGGCCCGCCGATTTCGCGCCATCGCGGTGGCCCACCCCCACGTCGTCCCCCTGCTCGTCACCCGGCCGCTCGCCACCCCGCTCGCGATGCGTCCGCACGGCACGCTCCGCCCTCTCGAGGCCACCCTCGAGCTGCTGGTCCGCAGCGGGTTCCGCGACGTCGACGCCCTGCACATCTACCGGCTCTTCTTCGGCTTCCTCTACGGCCACGTGCTCAACGAGCTCCAGGAGCTCGTCGACAACCCGGAGGAGACCGACGACCTGCTCCGCCTCGGCCTGCACCGCTTGCCGCTCAAGGAGTTCCCGCTCCTGCGAGGTCTGGCCGGAGCGCTCGCCTCGTACGACGGTGCCGCCGAGCTCGAGCGCGGCCTCGACATCCTGCTTTCCGGCCTCCGGGTCCAGCTCACGCCACCCGGGCGACGCTAAGCCCCACTGTCAGGCACCAACCGAGGCATTGCACGACACACGACTTCGGTGGGGCTGTGAGCCTTCGGTTGATGCTTGTCGCGGTGATGTCGGTTGATCCTTGACACTCCGTTCTCGAATCTAGCGCCGCGGGCTGGTGCCGGCGGCGCGCTTCTTGCGGATGGGTCGGGGGTCCTTGCGAGTCACTGTGCGTAGGAGTTGGTCCCCGATCCAGAACTGCAGGAGCTGGTCGGTGACCAGGACGTCGCAGTGTGATCCGTGGAAGTTCTTGCCGACGCTGACCTGCTGCGCGCCGACGCAGACGATCCCGTTGGCGCAGACCTTTCGGGAGACCCACTCCTGACCGGCGCTCGCGGCTCGTTCTGAACGCTCGGACACCGGTCGCGGCCGTGGTGACCGTGGGACGTGGAACCGCTCCGCAGGGGACGCGTTCCCGAGTGACTGATGGGGGCGACCGCCGTTGTAGTAGGTCACCCACTCGTCCAGAGCGCCTTGCGCTAGGGCCAGGGACCCGAACACCTGAGTCGTGTCGAACTCCAGGCGCAGGGTGCGGTGGAACCGCTCGACCTTCCCTGTCGTGGTCGGGCTGCGCGGTGCAGTCAACAGGTGCTCGACGCCGTTCTCCCGGCAGATCCGGTCGAAGAGAACCTCGACCGGTGGCTGATGGAACCGCCCGGTGAACACCTTCCCGTTGTCGGTCAAGATCTGCTCGGGGACCCCATGGGCCCGCATCGCCGCAGCGAGCCCATCGCAGACCGCCTGGGTCCGCTCCCGGGGCATCAACCGCGCCGACACGCAGAACCTCGAGTGGTCATCGATCCCGGTCAACGCCTTCGCGCTGGTGCCGTCGGCTAGATGGAAACCGCCCACGACGTCCATCTGCCACAGCTCCATCGGTGACGAGCGCTCCCACCGCTTGAAGGCCTCGCTGCGCCGATGCCGACGAACCGGAGCGATCACCCCGGCACGCACCAAGCACCGGTAGATCGCCGACTCGCTCGGCACCGCACCGACACCGGCTCGGGCCAGCTCGACGAAGATCCGCCGCGGCCCCCAGAACGGACGGGCTCGACGCATCTCCAGGATCCGCGCCTCGATCGCCGCCGGCATCTGATGCGGGCACTCCGCCGGGCGATGCGACCGGTCGGCCAGTCCATCGAGACCCTCGGCCTCATAGCGAGCAAGCCACGCATGCAACGTCTGCCGGCTCACCTTCCACTCACGCGCCACCTCAGTGACCGTGCGACCGTCCGGGATCACCGCAAGGACAGCCCGATACCTCTGCTCAGCCACGCTCATTGAACCGCCCCGGCGAGTCCGGAATCTGTCAAGCCGGATGAGACGCGTCGTGTTCATGCGCTCTGTGCGACCTCTTGGAGGGGTTGGTTGATCCACGCGATGGTGGGCAACTTCGGGGGCTGGGGTCGTCGGCTGAAGCGGGTGGGGTTCGCGGCGTAG
>JBBRAQ010000058.1:0-12499 GCA_038206635.1 Candidatus Nanopelagicales bacterium
CACGACCTACACGTGGTTCGACGACAAGGAGGCCGTGCTGCGCGCGCTCGTCGCCGACATCGTCACCGAGGTCTACGCCGCGCTCGCCATCGGCGACGACGTTCCGCAGCCGCAGGAGCGGATGCTCGAGGCCAACCGGCGCTATCTCGCCGCCTACCGCCGCCACGGCCGGATGCTCGAGGTGGTCGAGGAGGCGGCGACCGCCGACGAGCACTACCGAGACGCGCTGGCCGGGGTCCGCCGGGACCACGTACGCCGCGTGACACGCGACATCCAGCGGCTGCAGGCCCAGGGCATCGCCGACACCGACATCGACGCGGCGGTCGCGGCCGGAGCGCTCTGCGCGATGGTCGAGGGCTTCGGTCGGCACTGGTACGGCCGCGGGGAGCAGGAAGGCGCCTCGTACGACGACGAGACGGCCGTCGAGAGCTTGAGCCTGCTCTGGGCGCGGGGCCTGGGGCTGCGCACGTCGACCATCGGCACGACATCGGAGGAGCAGGGATGATCACGACGCCCGAGCACGAGCAGTTCCGCAAGGTCGTGCGCGACCTCGTCGAGAACGAGATCAACCCGCACTGCGACGAGTGGGAGGCTGCGGGCATCTTCCCCGCGCACGAGCTCTTCCCCAAGTTCGCCGCGGTCGGTGCGTTCGGTCTCGAGTACGACGCGGACTACGGCGGCCAGGGTGCCGACCACTCGTTCACGGTCGTGCTGGCCGAAGAGCTCGGTCGGGCTGACTGTGCCGGCGTACCGATGTCGATCGCCGTGCAGGTGTCGATGGCGACTCCTGCGCTGGCCCGCTACGGCAGCCATGAGCTGAAGAAGACCTACCTCGAGCCGGCGCTGCGTGGCGAGATGGTCTGCTCTGTCGCCGTGTCGGAACCCGACGCCGGCAGCGACGTCGCGGGCATCCGGACCCGCGCGGTGCGCGACGGCGACGACTGGGTCATCAACGGCCGCAAGATGTGGATCACCAACGGGACCCAGGCCGACTGGCTGTGCCTCCTGGCCCGCACCAGTGACGAGGTCGGGTACGCCGGCATGTCGCTCATCGTCGTCCCGACTGCCACACCGGGTTTCAGCGTCGGTCGGGCGATCGAGAAGATGGGCAACAAGTCCAGCGACACCGCCGAGCTGGTTCTCGACGACGTCCGTGTCCCGGTGTCGAACACGATCGGTGAGATCGGTCGTGGCTTCCAGCAGCAGATGGCGCAGTTCCAGGACGAGCGCATGATCGGCGCGTACATGGCCGTGTCCGGTGCGCGCCGCGCCCTCGACCGCACCGTCGAGTACCTCCGCGTGCGCGAGGCCTTCGGGAAGCCCCTGCTCGCCAACCAGCACCTGCAGTACCGCCTCGCCGAGCTCGTCGCCGACGTCGACGTCGCTCGGGTCTACTGCCTGGCCGCCGCCGACAAGATGATCGCCGGCGAGGACGTCACGCGGATGGCGACGATCGCCAAGCTGAAGGCGGGCCGCCTCGTCCGCGAGGTCGCCGACACCGCCGTGCAGTACCACGGTGGGATGGGCTACGCCGAGGACATGTGGGTCTCGCGCTACTTCCGCGACTCCCGGCTCGTGTCGATCGGCGGAGGCGCCGACGAGGTCATGCTCCGCGTGCTGTCCCTCCTCGAGGGGATGGGACGCCGATGACCAGCGCCGCCGCCGGTCGCACGCCGTGCGTCACCGGCGCACGGCGCGGAGGTGCGCTGTGACCGTCTCCTACGTCGTCGGGTCCGGCGTCGCCACGTTGACCCTGTCCAGTCCGGAGACCCGCAACGTCCTCACTGCCGCGACGATGGCGCTGCTCGTCGAGCACCTCGCCTCGGCCGCCACCGATCCGGCCGTGCGGGTCGTCGTCCTCACCGGCGAGGGCTCGACGTTCTGTGCCGGTGCCGATCTCGCAGGTGCGGCCGCGGCCGACGCCGCGAGCTTCGCGGCGAGCGGTCCGGCAGCGCTCGTCGCCGTCCTCGAGGCGATGCTCGACCACCCCAAGCCGATCGTGGCCCGGGTGCAGGGCCACGTCGCCGGGGGAGGCAACGGGCTCGTCGCGGCGGCTGACCTCGCCGTCGCGGCCGAGTCGGCGAGGTTCGCGTTCAGCGAGGTGCGGGTCGGAGTCGCGCCCGCGGTGATCTCGGTCGTGTGCCTGGCGCGGATGTTCCCGTCGCACGCGCGCGAGCTGCTGCTCACCGGCGAGCGGGTGTCGGCGCAGCGGGTGCTCGAGGCCGGGCTCGTCACCGCCGTGGCGGCCGACGACGCCCTCGACGCGGTTGTCGCGGGCTACGTCGGCCAGCTCCTGCTCGGCGGGCCGCAGGCCCTGGCCCGGACGAAGGAGCTGCTGCGACGCGTGCCCTCACTCGACCGGGACGCGGCGTTCGCCTGGACCTCGGAGCTCTCGGCGTCGCTGTTCGCGAGCGAGGAGGCCAAGGACGGCATGACCGCCTTCCTCACCCGGACCCGGCCCAGCTGGGCGCCCCCGGAGTAGGACGCCCGCGTCGCGGCGACTGTGTCACGGGAGGTCGCCGGGGGTATCGACGTCGCGGGACCAGCCACCGTCGTCGAGCACCTCGACCAGCTCGCGTCCCTCCACCAGGTGGCGAGCCGGGCGGTCGACGGCGTCGGCCGCGGTCGCGGCGGCGAGCAGCGACCGCAGGCGGTACGCCGCGAGCAGCGGCTGGCGGTGTCCCTGGGCGTCGACCGCCACGGCCGCATCGAGGTCCTCGGGACCGTCGGCGAGGGCGGCGAGGAGCCGCGGCAGCATCGGTGCCGGGTCCAGCAGGTCACCGGCCAGGACGAGAACGACGTCGAGGGGAGCCGCGTCGCGAGCGAGGTCGCTGATCGCGGCCATGACGGCCGCGTAGGGGCCGGCGTAGGGCGGGTCCTCGCGGACGACGGTGACGCCGATCGGCCAGGTCCGGATGTCCGGACCGACGACCACGACGCGCGAGGTGATCGCGAGCGCGGCGTGGAGGGCCCGGTCCAGGAGCGGGCGACCCTCGACGTCCGCCGCGAGCTTGTCCGAGCCGAAGCGGCGGGACCGTCCGCCCGCGAGGACGACCGCCGCGACCCGGGCACGGGCGGGATCGGACGGACCTGGGGGGCTCGGCGGCACGGTAGCGACGGTAGCGCCACGGCCTGTAACGGTGGTGCTGTGTTTCACCCGCTGCTGATGCGCGGCGCCCGATGGCGGTTGCGCCCGGCGTCGCGGAACCGCCCGCGGGGAGGGTGATCCGTGCGTAGCCGTAGGCATCCGGAGCGCGACCGCGGGCCGGGTCCCTCGCTGTGCCCAACGCGTAAACGCTTGCACGCGGACGCTCCCGAGACCTAACCTGACCCGGCACGCCAGCGAAGGAGCCTCGGCAATGGCCATGACCATCCGCGACATCGCGCGCGAGGCCGGGGTCTCCACCGCCACGGTGTCGCGTGCGCTCCGTGGGCTGCCCAACGTCGACCCGCTCACGCGCGAGCGCGTTCGCCAGGTGGCCGAACGCCTCGACTACGTCGTGTCCCCGGCTGCCTCGCGGCTCGCGTCCGGCCGCGCCGGGAGCATCGCCGTCATCACGCCTTACATCGCCCGGTGGTACTTCGGCCGAGTGCTCAGCGGGATCGAGAAGGTCCTTCAGGCCTCCGAGCTCGACCTGCTCCTGTCGAGCATCGGGGACCCTAGCGAGACCCACCACGTCCCGCCGCACCGCAAGCTGCGGCGGCGGGTCGACGGCTTCCTGGTCATCTCACTGTCGACCGACACCGAGGGCCTCAGCGAGATCTTCGAGACCAACCTCCCGGTCGCCCTCATCGACACCGAGCGCGAGGGCTGCTGGTCGGTCGGCATCGACGACGTCTCGGGCGCTCGGATGGCTGTCCAGCACCTGATCAACCTCGGCCACGAGCGGATCGGGCTCATCTCCGGCCGGCCCCTGCCGACGCCATTCCGGCCCGAGGAGAACCGCTGGGTGGGCTACCGCGACGCGCTGCTCAGCGCGCGCCTCGCCGTGGAGCCCGACCTCGAGGCGTGCGGCCACTTCACCATCGAGGGTGGCGAGCGGGCGATGACCACGCTCCTGGCGCGGCCCAACCCGCCGACCGCGGTGTTCGCGATGTCGGATGAGATGGCCTTCGGGGCGTTGCGATCCCTTCGTGCGCACGGGCTTCAGCCGGGCCGCGATGTCTCGGTCGTCGGGTTCGACGGTCACGAGATGGCCGAGCACCTCGACCTGACCACGATCGTGCAGCCGGTCGAGGATATCGGCGCGCGCGCGGCCCAGTCGCTGCTCGAGGCGATCGACAACCCGGGTCGCGAGCCCAAGCAGCTCACCCTCCCGCTCAGCATGGTGGTGAGGGGGTCGACGGCCTTTCGCCGCGACCGCGGGCACGCGTCGACCTCAGCTGACGAGGCTCCGGACGCGCACCTCGCGCATCGGCGGACGTAGCGGGAGGTCGCCGCGCAGGGCGGCCGCCGCAGAGACGTCCGACCGCGACAGGGCGGCGCGCAGCACCTCGCGGGCCTGCCCGGTCAGCGCCGAGAGCGGCCGGTTGCGGTGCACCCGCCGTCCGACGTCGACCTGGGCGATGGAGTCCGCGCCCCATCCGGCGGCAACGTCGATGAGCAGCCCCATCTCCACGCCGTAGTCGGGTTCGAACGGCAGTGACTCCAGGACGTCGCGGCGCGCGGCGTACTCGCCACCGAGCGGCTGCCGCACGTGCGCGAGCCGGGGGTGCAGGAGCGCGAGCACCGGGCGTGCGGTCAGCTCGGTGACCCGACCGCCCTCGCCCACCTCGCCGGCCAGCATCCGCTGGTAGACGGCACGCACCATCGTCACGTGCGGGTCGTGCAGCAGCGGGCCGACGAGGCCGAGGACGATGTCGGCGCTGACGCCGACGAGGTCCGCGTCGAGCCAGACCACGATGTCCCCGGAGGTCGCAGCGAGGGACCGCCACAGGACGTCGCCCTTGCCGAGCGCGGGACCGAACTCCGGCAGCACCGAGTCGGCCGGAACGACGCGTGCCCCTGCCTCGGCAGCGATCCGCGCGGTGTCGTCGGACGAGCCGTGGTCGAGGACGACGATCTCCTCGACGAGGGAGGTCCCGCAGACCAGCCGCTCGCGCATGGTCGTGACGATCTGGCCGACCGTGCCGGCCTCGTCGCGGGCGGGGAGGCAGATGCTGATCCGGTGGGTGCCCTTGGCCTCGAGAAGGGCCTCGAGCTCGAAGTCGGTGTGGTGGTGCTCGCGACGCAGCAGCAGCGGTGTCCGGGCGGACGTCGCGCGCGGGCTCGGCACCCGGGCCGGCGGCCGGCCCTTCCTCGGGACGACGGGATCCCCCATGGCTCCTCCTCGGTCGCGGCATCAGCAGGTCTGACCGCTACGACGCACCTGACGAGTCCGAGGATCCCCGCGGTGGGTGACGGAAGGGTGACATCGCGGTGTCCACCCGGCGCTGCTCGATCGACCGGCCGACGGCGCGGGCGCAGCCGGCCTAGTACGTCGGGATGCGTCGTGCGATGAGGTCGTCTGCGCGCCCGGCGACCTCGCTGTCACCGGTGACGGCCGACAGGAACTGGTCCCGCTCGAGGTAGAGCAGCACGGAGTCCTCGAGGGCGACGACCGTCGCCGTGCGGGCGATGTCGCGGAGCAGGGCGATCTCGCCGAACTCCTCGCCCGGTCCCTGGGTCGAGAGCTCGCGGCCCTCGAACGATGCCGACGTGCGCCCAGACTCCACGACGTAGAAGCGGTCTCCGGCGTCTCCCTCACGGATGACGACGTCACCGGCCGCGACGGTGAGCCGTCCGAGCTGCTGGGCGATGAGCTCGAGCGCCTTGGGCTCGAGCGGGGAGAAGAGCGGAACCTGGCGCAGCAGGGCGAGACCTTCAGGCTCGCCGAGCGAGGCGTCGAGCCGACGCAGCCGCCCCATCACAGGCAGGACGACGACGGTGATGACGAGGGCGAGGACGGTCAGGGCCCACCGCAGCCCGATCGTGCTGACCATGATGGGCATGGCGATCGAGCCGAGCGCCATGGCTGCGATGAGGCCCGTCTCGAGCGCGCCGAACACCCGCCCCATGACCGCGTCGCCGGCGAGACGCTGCAGGATCGTGGAGGCGTTGACGTCGACGATGGGGTTGGCGAACCCGATGACGAACACCGCCGCCATCGCCGCCCAGACGTTGGGCCACGCGGCAGCGAGCAGGAGCGGGAGCGCCCAGAAGATGACGCCGACGCCGAAGTCCGTCGCCAGCCGGCGTGCGGTGGCGCGGCCGATCGCGACGAGGCCGCCGATGATGGCGCCGATGCCGAGGAAGCTGTCGAGGTAGCCGACGCCGTTGGCGCCGAAGGGCGTCATCTGGACCGCCATCTCGACGAGGAACACGATCGACGCGCCGGCCACGACCGTCTGCGCGCAGTAGACCAGCGTCACGAGCCGAAGGTCCTGGTTGTTCCAGATGGTGCGGAACCCGGCCAGCGCCTCCTCCAGGAAGGACTCGCACTCCTCGACCGTCGCTGCCTCCTCGGTCGGCTCGGGGGTGTCAGCGGCGGCAGCGGCGGGCGCGGTACCGACCGGGACCGCCTCCGCGCGTGCCGGGACCCTGATGCGGCTCACGAGGGCGGCCGACCACACGAAGGTCAGCGCGTCGAACACGGCGACGACGGGCACGCTCGCCAACGTCAGCATGAGGCCGCCGATCGCCGGGCCGACGAAGAACGCGAGGCTCTCGATCGTGCTCGCCGTCCCGTTCGCGGCGGTGAGCTCCTCCGGTCGCTCGACGAGGTTGGGCAGCAGCGCTGCGACCGCGGGGCGGAACGGCGTGGCCACGAGGGAGGCGAGGGTGGCGAGGACGAAGACCGTGATGGGCGGTGCCCCGACCCAGATAAGGAGGGCTGCCAGCAGGACCAGGACGGCGCGGGTGAGGTCGCAGGAGATCATGACCACCTTGCGCGGGAGGCGGTCGACGACCATCGAGGCGAACGGTGTGACGAACGCCATGAGGATGAGGCGGACCGTCCCCCAGATCCCCACCGCCGTGACGCCACCGACGCCGTAGGCCCAGACGACGATGGCCGTGGCGTACGCCCAGTCACCGATCGCAGACCCGGCGAACGCGAGGTTGATCCGCCGCAGGCCCGGGTTTCGGAAGACGGTCGACAGGGAGGTTCCTGTCTCCGACAACGCTTCTGACACCCGCGACATCTCGGCCTCTCGGTCGGGTTGAGGGGGACGCTAGCGGACATCTCGGGCCGCGCGGCGGGCATTGGGGCTCTCGGGCAACCCGGCCGTTGTCATCTAGCCGACATCGGGAGGACCTAGCATCGCCGCACAGCCCCTAACCCGATGAACGGTGACCGAGTGAGAGCCTTGCCCGTCACGCTGCGAGCCCTGGGCTCCACGACGGGTCTCCGCAGGGTGCTGGCGGCATACACGCTCTACGACCTCATCGAGTTCTCGGTCTGGCTCGCGATCATCCTCTACGCCTATGGGAAGGGCGGGGCGTCGCTCGCCGGCGTCTCGGCGATCGCCCAGCTCATCCCTGCTGCCCTTGTCGCGCCGGCGCTGGCGAGCGTCGGTGACCGCATGTCGCGTGGGACGGCCCTCGTCCTGGCGCACGGCGGCGTCGCCGTCGCGTGCGCCCTGACTCTCGCAGCCCTGTCCGCAGGTGCCCCGGTACCGGTGGTCGTCGTCGCCTCGACGCTGATCACGACGCTGGTCGCCGTCGTGCGCCCGATCCACTTCGCGGCTCTGCCGCAGCTCGCAGCGACGCCGGAGGATCTCGTCTCGGCCAACTCGCTGTCGTCGGTGGCCGACGGCTCCGCGCGCTTCCTCGGGCCGGTCGCCGCAGGGTTCGCCGTCGCGATGTCGGGCCCCTGGCTGGTCTTCGCCGCGGCCACCGTGGTCGCGGCAGTCGCGGCAGCACTGTGCGTGGGGCTGCACCTGACGGGGCCGTCCACCGACGACGAGGAGGAGGAGGCTGAGGGGTGGCGTGCGGCCATCGAGGGTCTCGTAACCCTCTGGGGCGACTGGGGATCCCTCGCTCTGCTGCTCGTGCTGACGGTCGACTTCATGATCGCCGGGGCCCTCGACGTCCTCGGTGTGGCGTTCTCCCAGCAGGTGCTGGGCACGGGCACGGCGGGCGCCGGACTCATCATCGGGTCGATGGGAATCGGCGGCCTGATCGGGGCCTTCTGGGCCTCGTCGTTCTCACGGCGACGGCTGCTGGCACCCGTCGTGGCCGGCGGCGCGATCCTCGAGGCGTTGACCGCCGTCGCCGTCGCTGTGCTCGTCTCGCTCGTTCCCGTGATGGGGGTCCTGGCCCTCGGCGGCATGGGCGGAGCGCTCACCATGGTGGCCGGGCGCACGCTCCTGCAGCGGGCCACCGACGACCGCGTCCTCGCCCGGGTGTTCGCCGTGCAGGAGAGCACGACGCTGCTCGGCACGGCCGTCGGCGCGGCGCTCGCACCGGTGTTCATCTCGCGGCTCTCCCCGGCGATGGCCTTCGTGCCGTTCGGGATGGGAGCGGCACTCATCGGCATCGTCGGACTCGTGCTGATCCGGCGTCTCGACGCGCGCGCGGTGCTGCACCCGGTCGAGATGGCCCTGCTCATGCGTGTGCCGTTCCTCGCCGTGCTGCCGCCGTACGAGCTCGAGCGGTTGTCGGGGAGCTCGAGCTGGCTCGACGTCGAGCCGAGGACCGTCCTCGTGCGCCAGGGCGAACCGGGGCGCGAGTTCTTCGTCGTGGGCGATGGCCGGTTCGCGGTGTCGATCGACGGTGCGGAGCGCCCGGCGCTCCAGACCGGGGACGGTTTCGGCGAGATCGCGCTGCTGCACTCCGTGCCCCGTACGGCGACGGTCACGGCGATCACCGCCGCCCGGGTGCTCGTCGTCCGGTCCGAGGACTTCCTCGCTGCCGTCACCGGCAGCGAGGACGGCCACGCCCTCGCCTCGGAGATGGCGACCTTCCGCATGGACGGCGATCGCCGCTAGGGTCGGGAAATCCGATGGCCGGCCGTCCCGATCGGGCCGGGTCATGCCGTGGATCGGGGCGCTCATGACCAGGAAGCCCGCAGCGCTGGCGGCGCTCTCGTCACGCACCGGGCTTCGTCGCGTGCTCGTGGCATACGGACTCTTCGACTTCGTCGAGTTCTTCGTGTGGCTCGCCATCATCCTGTGGGCGTTCGACATCGGAGACGCCCGCCTCGCAGGGCTCACCGCGCTCATCCAACTGCTGCCCGCGGCCCTCGTCGCGCCCGCGCTGGCGAGCGTCGGGGACCGCATCCCAAGAGGGACGGCGCTCGTCGTCGCGCACGGCTTCGTCGCCGTCACCTGTCTGATCACGATGCTCGCGCTGCTGGTGCCGGCCCCCGTTGCGGCGGTGATCGCGGCGTCGACGGTGACCACGACAGCCATCGCGACGGTGCGCCCGATCCACTTCGCTGCCATCCCTCAGCTCTCGGCCAGTGCGGACGAGCTCGTGTCGGCGAACTCGCTCTCGTCGGTCGCCGACGGCACGTTCCGATTCCTCGGGCCGGTCGCGGCAGGGTTCGTCGCCGCCACGCTCGGCTACTGGCCGGTGTTCGCGATCGCGTCTGCCCTGGCGCTGACGGCCTCGTGCCTGTGCCTGCGCCTGCACCTCGACGGCGCGATCGACGAGGGCGAGGAGGAGGTCGGGGGACTGCGGGTGGCCGTGCAGGGACTGGTCTCCCTGTGGCGGGACTGGGGATCGCTCGCCCTGCTGCTCGTCCTCACCGTGGACTTCGTCCTCACCGGAGCCCTCGACGTCCTCGGCGTCTCCTACGCCGCGAGCGTCCTGGGGTTCGAGCAGGCCGGCGCGGGCCTGCTCATCGGGTCGCTCGGCATCGGCGGGCTCATCGGCGCGGTGATGGGTGCCTCGACCTCGAGGGGGCGTCGGCTCGCACCGGTCATCGTGGTCGGCGGCGTCGTCGAGGGGCTGTGCTTCGCGGCAGTCGCCCTGCTGTCCTCGCTGACTCCAGCGATGGTGATGCTCGGCCTGGCCGGGACGGGTGGCGCCGTCATGCTCGTGTCGGGGCGGACGTTGCTGCAGCGCGCGACAGACGACCGGGTGCTCGCCCGGGTGTTCGCCATCCAGGAGAGCACGACCCTGCTCGGCACCGCGCTCGGTGCCGTCGTCGCGCCGGTGCTCATCGACTGGTTCTCCCCACGTGGGGCTTTCGTCCCGCTGGGCCTCGGGTGCGTGCTGCTGGCCCTCACCGGCGTCGTGTTCGTGCGCCGTCTCGACGCCCGGGCGGTCTACCGCCCCGAGGAGACTGCGTTGCTGCGCGACGTGCCGTTCCTGGCCCAGCTGCCGGAGTTCGACATCGCCCGGCTGGCCAAGAACGCCCACTGGGACGTCGTCCTGCCGGGAGCTGTCGTCGTCCGCCAGGGCGATCCGGGCCGCGAGTTCTACGTCGTGGCGGCCGGCGAGTTCAGCGTCACTGTCGCCGACGTACGCAGGCCCGTGATCCTGACGCGCGGAACGGGTTTCGGCGAGATCGCGCTGCTTCGTGCGGTGCCGCGCACGGCAACGGTCACGGCTCTGTCCGCGGGCCGGCTGCTCGTCGTCGAGGCCGACGACTTCCTGGCGGCTGTCACCGGCAACGCTGACGGGCGGACGATCGCCGCCGAGGTGGCGTCGGGCCATCTGGCCCGCGATCGTCAGCGGGTGTCCCAACAGGGTCCGCCGAGGACGTAGCGCGTCCTGGTCTCGGCGAACGTCGCTACAACTGCGTCACGGTGTCGCCGCGCGGTGGTCCTCGTGGCAGGGTTGCCCCGGGCGCATGGCCGCCGTCGGTGGGGGCGTCGGGAGTGGTGCCCGCACCGCGAGCTCGGTCGCCCGACGACGAACGTGGCCTGCAGTCCCCCGAGCCGAGGAGCACCTATGAGCCCTGAGACCGTGGTCGGGAGCAGTGCGGTCGTGCTGGTCACCGGCGCGTCGTCGGGCATCGGTCTCGCGACGGCGGTCGCCGCCGCGCGGGCCGGCTTCCGCGTCGTCGCCACCGTCCGTGACCTCGAGCGCGTCGGGGCACTGACCGCGGCCGCCGGCGCTGCGGCTGTGGGGATCGATATCCGCCGCCTCGACGTCACCGACGCCGTCTCCGTGACGGACTGCGTCTCCGGCATCGTCGACACCTACGGACGCCTTGACGCCCTGGTGAACATCGCCGGTGCCGGGCACATCGGCACCCTCGAGCTCGATTCCCTCGAGGCCGTGCGTGCGACGGTCGAGGTCAACTTCTTCGGCGTCGTCGCGGTGTCGAAGGCCGCGATGGCCCACCTGCGTGCCAGCCGCGGTCGGCTCGTGACCGTGTCCAGCGTCGGGGGCATCGTCGGGCAGCCGTTCAACGAGGCTTACTGCGCGGCGAAGTTCGCCGTGGAGGGCTTCATGGAGGGCCTCGCACCCGTGGCTGCGACCGTCGGCGTCCGGGTGAGCGTCGTGGAGCCGGGTGCGGTCGCGAGCTCGTTCGTCGCGAATGCCGGTCTCGACCGCGACCGGCTCGTGGCAGACGCCGGCCCCTACGCCCCGGCGATGGCGGGGTACCTCGAGCGCACGGCCGGTGCGTTCGGGAACGCGCAGAGCTCCGAGGCCGTCGCCGAGGTCATCGTCGCCACGCTGCTGGATGAGGCACCGGCGTTCCGGGTGCAGACCTCCGACGGCGCTCGTGCCTTCGTCGGCCTCAAGCTCGCTGATCTCGACGGCTCGGCCGTGCAGGGCTTCACCGCCGGCTGGGTCACGTCGAGCCCCTGAGCCTGGTCACGCCGTGCCGCACCAGGCCCTACGCTCGCGGCCGTGGCGAATCCTCCGTCGGTGCTGCTCGTCGAGCTCGTGATGAGCGTCGACCGGCTCATCGACTCCGCGCGCACCGCTCCCGCCCCTGCGGACGGCTGGCCGCCGCCCGTCGTCGTGGCCCATGTCGGCGACGTCGACGAGCTGGTGTGGACCCCGCGTCTCGAGCAGATGGTCGCCGCCTACGACGTCGGTGAGCCGGCGCCGTCATTCGTGTGGTGGGAGCCCGACGGCGACGCGACGTACGCGGCCTACCGCGACTACTCACTCGACGAGGCCGGAGCCCGCACGATGGCATCGCGCATCGCGATGATCACCGCGCTGCGCGACCTCACGCCGTCGCAGTGGGAGTCGACGGCGAATCACGACATCTTCGGCCTCATGGACGTCGCGGCGCTGGTGCTGGCCGTGCTCGGCCACGACGAGGAGCACCGTGGCTCGCTGGTGCTTCCGGCGTAGGGCGCGGGCACGGGGCGCGGGGGTAGGGCCCGGGCGCCCGTCGCCGACGATGTGGGAAACTTCGTGTCGTCGTAGCCACGCTGCGGCGCAGGAGGGCTCGCATAGTGGCCTAGTGCGGCGGTCTTGAAAACCGCTAGGTGGCGACACCTCGAGGGTTCGAATCCCTCGCCCTCCGCTCACTGACCTGCAGTGATGCCCGTCTCGGACGCCCAGTGCGATGGACTTCGCCAAGATCAAACCGCCTTTCGTGCC
>JBBRAQ010000059.1:0-12079 GCA_038206635.1 Candidatus Nanopelagicales bacterium
GAGCCGCGAGCGACGTCGACCGCCGAGGTCACGCCGTCGCTGTCGCCGAGCGCTGCGTCGGAGCCGGTGACGGCACCGGCCGCGGCGAACGCGACGGCGAACGCGTCGGCGGCCGCGGCCGAGGTGGAACGCGTCTTCCGCGACGACTACGGCCGCGCGGTGGCGACCCTGACCCGCCTCCTCGGCGACATCGGCCTCGCCGAGGAGGCCGTCCAGGACGCCTTCGCCATCGCGCTCGTGCGGTGGCCGGCCACCGGCCTGCCGCCGAGCCCGACGGGCTGGATCCTGACGACCGCGCGCAATCGCGCCATCGACCGGTTCCGGCGCGAGTCCTCGCGCGCGGACCGCCAGGCCCAGGCGGCACTGCTCCTGGTGGGCGAGGAACCGGAGGAGGCCATCGCCGTGCAGGACGACCGACTCCGTCTCGTCTTCACCTGCTGCCACCCGGCGCTCGCGCCGAGCGCTCAGGTGGCACTCACTCTGCGTCTGGTGGCGGGGCTGCGGACCCCGGAGATCGCGCGCGCCTTCCTGGTGCCCGAGGCGACGATGGCCCAGCGCATCGTGCGCGCGAAGAACAAGATCCGGGCCGCCCACATCCCCTACCGCGTCCCCGACGACGCCGACCTCCCCGACCGGCTGCGCCCCGTGCTGGCGGTCATCTACCTCGTGTTCAACGAGGGCTACGTCGCAACCTCAGGCGACTCGGTCGGCCGGGTCGAGCTCTGCGCCGAGGCGATCCGGCTCGCTCGCCTGCTCGTGGCGCTCATGCCCGACGAGCCCGAGGCGTCCGGGCTGCTCGCGCTCATGCTGCTCACGGAGTCACGCCGTCCGGCCCGGACCTCCGAGGACGGGTCGCTCGTGCGGTTGCCCGACCAGGACCGCTGGCGGTGGGACCGTGCGCTCGTCGTGCAGGGACAGGACCTCGTCCGGGCGTGCCTGCGGCGCAACCGGCCCGGGCCCTACCAGGTGCAGGCCGCCATCGCCGCCGTGCACAGCGACGCCGCGACGTCGGCCGGCACCGACTGGGCCCAGGTGCTCGCCCTCTACGACCATCTGCTCGTGCTGACGCCGACATCGATCGTCGCGCTGAACCGGGCCGTCGCTCTGGCCGAGGTCGAGGGACCGGCCGCGGCGCTCGTCGTCGTCGACTGGCTCGATCTGCAGGGCTACCACCTCCTCCACGCCGTCCGCGCCGACCTGCTCGAGCGGCTCGGCCGCCACGGCGACGCGCGTGCGGCGTACGACGCCGCGCTGTCCCTCACCGACAACGCGGCCGAGTGCGCACTGCTGCTGCGTCGTCGCGATTCGCTGCCCATCGGCTGACTCGTCCCCCGCACTGTCGCCGGGACGCGGCGCCGGCGGGTCTGGACTCCGCTCCGATACTGGGAGCTGGCCTGGTGCGACGGACGGGAAGGCAGGTGGACCGGGTGGACCGCGACAGCGCAGCGCGCCTGCTCGGCGTCCCCGCCGGTGCCTCGCCCGAGCAGGTGGAGTCGGCGTTCCGGGCCCGCGTGCGCCTCGGCCATCCGGACCGCTTCCCGCCCGGGTCGGACGCCGGAGCGGACGCGACCCGCGCGATGCAGGCACTGACCGAGGCGCGGCGCACGCTCGTCGCCCCCTCACCGGCACGGGCCGGCCGCGCGGCAGGTGGCTCGACCGGGGGCTCGAAGCGTGGCTCGAGGTCGGCCGAGGGTGGCTCGGGCGGTGGGACGGCAGGTGGCTCGACCGGGGGCGGCCCGGAGTGGACGGAGTCCCGCGAGCGGTCCTCGACCGGGTTCCGCGGCCCTCGGGAGACCGACCGCGCGATCCGGTCCTGGGGTCTCGGGTGGGGCGGGTTCCTGCTCGTGGCCGCGGTGGTGAGCTTCCTGATCGGGGCGGCCGCACCGACCAACGACGCGCTCCCGGTGTGGAGCCCCGCACTGGCCCTGATCGGACTGGTCGCGATCACCCTGGGCTGGCGGGCCGACCACCGGCTCCGGCCGCCACGGCGTCACGCGCCCGGGCCGGGGACCGGCTCAAGGCCCGGACCTCGCGCCTGAGCGGTCGGTCCTACCCGGGTACGGGGCGTCGGTGCGGACCGCTCGCCTGCGCTGACGCCACGTCTCGCCACGCTGGCACGGCGCTGCGCCTGACCGGGGTCCTCCCAGTCAGGCGCAGCGGTCCGGTCGCCCGAGATGTGCTCTCAGGCCTGGTCGGTCGCGGTGCCGAGGGTGACCTGGGTGGTCGCCGTCGTCCCGTCCCGGACGTAGGTGATGTCGACCTTCGAGCCCGGGGCGAGTGAGCGCACCGTCGCCAGCAGGCTCTCCGTGCCGGCGACCCGGGTGGAGCCGATCGCCGTGACGACGTCGCCCACCCGCAGCCCGGCCGAGGCGGCGGCGCTGCCGTCGCTGACCTGGGTCAGGGTGGCACCGCCTTCCGCGGCGTCCTCACCGGCGACGCCGAGGACGGCACGGCTGGCCGAGCCGTCGGCGGTGAGCTCGTCGGCGATGCGCTTGGCCTGGTCGATCGGGATCGCGAAACCGAGACCGATGTTGCCGCTCTGGCCGCCCTGGGCTGCGCCGAGCGTCGCGATGGCGGAGTTGATCCCCACCACCCGACCGTCGAGGTCGACGAGCGCGCCGCCGGAGTTCCCGGGGTTCACCGCGGCGTCGGTCTGGATCGCGTTGAGGACCGACTGCGAGCTGCCGCCGGCCTCTCCGGACACGACCGGGCGGTTCAGCGCCGAGACGATGCCGGTGGTGACGGTGCCGGACAGGCCCAGCGGCGAGCCGATCGCGACGACCCGCTGGCCCACCCGCAGCGCGGCGGACGAGCCGAGCTGTGCGGGGGTGAGGTCGGTGACGCCGTCGGCCTTGATGACGGCGACGTCGGCGCCGGGGTCGCGACCCACGATCGTGGCCGAGGCGGTACGCCCGTCGGAGAAGGCGACCTTGAGGGTGCCTCCGTCGGCCGCCTCGGCGACCACATGGTTGTTGGTGAGGATGACGCCGTCTCGGCTGAGCACGATGCCCGAACCGGTGCCGCTGCCGGCCCGGCCGGTGAACTGGATCGACACGACGCTCGGCAGCACCTTGGCGGCGACCGACTCGACGCCGCCGTCGAGGGAGGCGTTGGCGATCGTGCCGGACGAGGCCGAGACCGACGTTGCCTGCTCGGCGGACCGGCCGTGGAGCGTCGCGCCGATGGCACCTCCGACGCCACCGGCGAGGAGTGCGGTGGCCAGCACCGCAGCGGTCGTGCGTCGGGCCGTGCCACGCGGTGCGGGCGGGGTCGCGGCGGGGGCGGTGTCCGGCGTCTCCTCGGGGAACGGGACGACGAACGGGGACTCTGGGGTGGGGGTGTTGGTGTCCATGGCCTCGTTCTGACCCCGAACATGTGAGAACCATGTGACCGGTCTGAGCAGATCCCACGAGCCGTGGGCGCGCGGGGTGCGAGCGCGTCGGACGGACATGACGACAGGGGTCAGGCCTTCGGCGGCACCGTCGTCTTCGTGAACGTCGCGGCGGCGCGGGCGCACGTCGCGAGACCGGCCCTGCCACCGTGCCCCGCGGCGTACCCGATGTCATAGAAGCGGAGCCGCGTGTAGGGGCCGCCGTAGGCGATCATCCCGTCGAGCTTCTCCTTCGGGAACACGAAGCCCGCCTTGAGCCCGGTGAGGTCTGCACCGAGCTCGGCCATGGTCGCCCGCTGCGCCCACACGTCGAGCTCGGTCTGCCGCCACGTCCCCCGGGCCGCGGTGCGCGCTTGCGCCCAGCCGGCCATGCAGTCCGCGGAGAGCTCGCTCGCGAGCTTGTAGGCGTTGGACACCTCGAAGTTCGTGCTGTCGATCCGCTTCTGGTACCAGGCCATCTCACCGGACGACTCCTGCACCCAGTGGCCGAGCTCGTGCGCGTACTCGGTGGCCGCTCCTGTCAACGGCGATCCCTTGCGAAGGTCCGTCACCGTCAGGCCCAGCGCCGCTGCATCGGTGGCGAGCACCTTCGCCTCGATCGCGGCGGTGACGTACTGCGTGGTCCAGTACGGCGCCGCGAAGCGGGAGACGTAGACGGTGTTGTCCTTGCCGCACCAGAAGGACGCGACCGCGACGTCCCCCAGCGAGCCGTCGACGCACGGGTTCTTGGGAACGGCGTCGAACGCCACGAACTTCGGCGCCTTCACCGTCGCGATCCCGCGGTCGGCGAGGTCCGCCGTCCAGACGGCGACGTACACGCGCGAGGACGCCGTGATGCACGCCGCGAGACCGGCCCTGCTGTAGCTCCGCGCGCACGACACCGCCACGGGGGACGTCGTGGCCGGCGACGGGGTAGCGGAGACGGCGGAGGGGGACCCGGACGACGCGGGCCGCGGGGACGCCGCCGAGGAACCGGGTGCCGACGGCGACGGGGAAGCGGACGGCGTCGCGGGTGGGCCCGAGGTGGTGCAGCCGACGAGCAACGCACCGGTCGCCACCACGACGATCCCGGCGAACGGCAGACCCCGGCCGACAGTCACCCCTGAAGGCTAGCCATCCGCCCGGACCACCGTCGCCGCGACAGCGATTCGCCCTGGCGCTCCCCGTGCCGCAGGATTGCCAGCACCGAGCGGAGATCCCATGACCACCCTGGACGATGCGACGTCGACCCGATCGGGCCACGACGCCGACGCCGACGTGCTCGCCAACCCGGCCTGGTCCTCCCTGTCCGGCGCCCACGCCCACCTCGCCGAGGGATCGGACCGGGCCCGTCGCTATCCCGTCTCGATCTCGCCCTTCGCCGCCATCTCCGACGAGCACGATCCGCGGGCATGGACCGAGCTGGCCGAGCTCGTCGGCCCCGGTGGGCTCGCCGTCCTGACCGGGCGACAGACCGCCGTCCCGGGGGGATGGACCGTGGTCGAGGGTGGCTCTGGCGTGCAGCTGCTCGGCGAGTCGGTGCAGGGCGCCACCGATCCCGAGGCGCTAGGACTCGGTCGGGACGATGTGCCCGACATGCTCCACCTGGTCGAGCGGACCAAGCCGGGCCCGTTCATGCCGCGCACCGTCGAGCTCGGCGGCTACCTCGGCTTCCGCCGCGAAGGTGCCCTCGTGGCCATGGCCGGACGCCGTCTGCACCCGGCGGGGTGGGTCGAGATCAGCGCCGTGTGCACGGACCCGGAGCATGCGGGTCAGGGCCTCGCGAGCCGTCTGGTGCTCGCGGTCGCAGCGCAGGTCCGCGCGGATGGCGACGTGCCGTTCCTGCACGCGTCCGAGACGAACGTCGGCGCGATCCGGGTGTATGAGCGGCTCGGCTTCCGGCCGGCCCGGCGCCCCCGCTTCGAGCTGCTCCGCGCGCCCGTCTGAGGCCGCTGGGCACCAGCGCGTCGGGACGGCCTTCACCTGGACCCCGGGTGAGGCTCCGCGCACGTTCACGGCCCGGATCTGGACGGAGTGGGTCTCGCCCCTCAGCAACCTCGTGAAGTCGCCGCCCGCACGAGACCGGGCGACGTCCAGACCGAGAGCGTCGTCGACGTCGAGAGCCGGAACCGCGCCTCGTAGCGCCGGACCGCGGCGCCACCCGTGCTCACCGGAGCCAGCCAGATGACCGTCGTGCGCAGTGCCTCGGGATAGGTCACCTTGACTGTGCGCACGGCGGTCGGGACCGTCGAGGGGACGACCGCGACGCTCAGCACACTCGACGCGCCGCTGCCCAGGGAGTTGGCCGCAGCGACGCCGTACCGGTACGCCGTACCGTTCACCAGCCCCGCGACCACGCAGGAAGGCACCGCTGTCGTCGCGCAGGTCCGCCCGCCGGGCGTCGCGGTGACGGTGTAGCCGGTCAGGGCCAGACCACCGTTCGATGCCGGCGCCGCCCAGGTGACTGTCGCCGCGCGGTTGCCCGCGAGCGGGGAGGTGTCCTAGCCAGCGAAACCCGGGTCGTTGCCCGGGATCGTGTCGGCGATCGTCGTGCGGCCGTGGGAAGTAGTGGCGCTGAACTGCACGACGGCCGTGCCCGCCTTCCAGACGATGACGATCCGGGCGGTGGGAACGGCACCGGACGCCGTGACCGACGCGGCCGGCGCCGGGTAGCCGAGCTCGGGCGCCCGGTCCGACACCGTCATGGGGTTGTAGGAGTATCCGTACGCGGTGCCGGGCGCACCGAGGTAGTCGACGCGACCGCCGGCCCGGAGGAAGTCGGTGCGCGCTGATCCCAGACCGGCGAGCGGCTTGGTCGCGACGACGGGCCGGTGGCCGTACCCGACCCAGCCGGCCGGGATCTTCGTCTGGCCCATGGTGTAGGTGTGGTTGGTGGACCGCGCGACGGAGGGTTCACCGCCGACCCCACCGCCGGCGAAGGAGTCCAGACCTCCTGCGCTGGAGCAGGTGACAGACCCGTCCGTCGCGCCGTCCGACAGCCTCTGTGCGATACGGGTGATCGGGCTGCTGGCGTCGATGGCCGGATAGACGCTGGCCGGCCGGCGCAACGCCGGGGTGAAGAGCGCCGGCTCGCCACGGCCCTGCACGTGGGCGGAGTTGACCCGGACGTCGAAGCGCTCCCCGATGCGCGGGATGCCACCACAGCTGAGCACGTCGGCCCGCCCCTGGCCGATGACCATGGACATGGTGGTGAGACCGACGAAGACGCTGCCGTCGACGACCTGCTTCTCGAAGCTGCTGGTGAGCAGCTAGCTGATCCCCGAACCGGACGCGCACGCCACGGCCGGATGCACCCGACCGGCGGCCGCGGCCTGCGTGGTCACGTGCGCGCAGTCGCGGTCTCGTATCGACTCGGCCAACAGCCCTGCGGGTCGCGCGCCGCAGGAGTAGAAGGTCCGTGGGGATCCCGGAGGCCCGCGTCCACGCCCCGCGCCGCCGGACGCCATCACCACCGAGGGTCCCCGTGTCGTTCCACGTCCGCAGCTCCGCCCGGCCCGCCCGCCGTCCGGGGGTCGCGTTGCTGGTCGCGTGCGCTGCGCTCCTGCTTGGCTCCTGCTCGTCGTCGCCGACCGCGACCGACAGCCCATCGGCGTCCGGTGACCTCGCCGCGCAGGCCGCGGCGTACGCCGCTCTCGCGCCGCAAGACCAAGAGGCGCAGCTGCGCACGATCTCGACCGACCTCGAGCACCAGCTCCTGACCCTCTCGGGGCTCGAGAAGGAGCTCGGCGGGCCGGCGAAGGCGACCGCGGCGTACGACGCGATGACCGCGGCCATGGTCGCGCGCGCGGCTGCGATCCGCAGCGCCGGCTACGTCGGCAAGTTCGGTGGGCTTGCACGGGCGGACGACACGCCGTCGCTCGGCGGCATGATGTTCGCCAGTCTGATGATCGGCGGCTTGTCAGCCGAAGCCGTCACCTCGGCCACCAACGACGCGAAACCGGGCGGGAAGCCGCTGCACGACGAGCGCAACGACGGGAAGGGCGGGAACACGAGCTCGATGACGCTCGACGGGACGGTGGGAACTGCGGCGATGGATTGGACGATGACGACGACCGCCAACGGGGTCGAGGGCAAGCTGCGCACGAAGATCACGGTCAACCCCTGCCCTGACGCGACCGGGACCTTCACCGCGAAGCTGTCGATGGCCATGTCGGCGACCTCCTCCGGAGGTCGCGTCGGGTCGAACAGCACGATCGACATCGACATCACCGGGCACGTCGACGACGACGCGCACGTGACGTCCTACGAGGTCATCACGCACTCCCAGGCGGCGGAGTTCGGGTCCGGTGACAACCACTGGGCCGAGGTCACCGACACGTCGACGACCGTCGGCGACAAGCTCACCGGCTACACCCGGGTCGCCGGCCGGACCTCCGGGAACGTGCCGGCGAAGTTCGCGGACCAGTGGGGGGACTGGGGCATGATCACCGCGATGATGATGGTGCCGAAGGTCGTCGGCGCAGCGCAGAAGGCTTGGGAGTCCGGACGCTGCGTCGCGCTCGTGCCGACGACGTCGCCGGACAAGCGCAGCGGTCTTGAACCCTCCTCCACCGTGACGATCACGGCGGCGCCGCGCAGCAAGATCGACGGCGGGCCGGTCGGCGGCACCGTGACCGCGAACCTCACCGGCGACGCCTCGGTCGACCCGTCGGGCTCGAAGGTCAAGGCTGACGCGACGTTCACCTACGTGGCTCCCGGGGAGAAGGACAAGTCCGCCAGCGTCGCGCTCGAGGCGCGGTCCAAACGCGGAGTCGCCAAGGCCAGCGTCGACTTCGACACGAAGCCGGGCTCCTACAAGGTCACCGGGACGATGCCGTCGGTGCCCTCGGGCACGACCTTCACCGGCACGATCTGCAAGCCTGACAAGCCGTTCACCGTGCAGACCACGGGCGACATGGTGGGAACCGCCTCCTTCACGCCGAAGAGCGCGACGGCGGGCAAGGTGACGTTCACGGGCAAGGTCGGCAACGCACCGTTCGCGATGGGCGGCAGCGGGACCTACACACTGGCGGCACCCGAGGGCTCCGGCACCGGAACCCTGGCGATCAGCTGGAAGCTGACCATCAAGATCCCCTTTGTGGGAGACCAGACCAGGAGCGGACCCGCGACCCTCACCCTCACGCCCACATCCGCCTGCTGACCCACACCGATCCCTGTCGGAGATGTCGTGACCACCCGCGGAACGACTCCGGAGGGCACCGCGAGGGAGCCGTCGATACCGACACCGGTCGTGCCGACGCCGAGTGGTGGCCTCGACGTCGACGTCCGATTCGATCGAGGCTCGGTCCGCCGTTCCGGCGTGATCCTGTTGGCCTTGGTCGCGGCGGGGCCATCCTCGTCGCGCTGGCCCTCGCTGCGGTCTTCGGCCAGCTGCTCGTCAACCCGATCGCCGAGCTCGTCCGCGTCGTTCCCGCGCTGGCATCGTCGGTGATCGAGCGGGTCAACACCAGGTTCGGGACGACGCTGGACCCTCGACGATCTCCTCGTCGCTGAACCTGGGGCCCTCGCAGATCGCGTCCTGGGCGGGCTCGCTGTCCGGGCGGTGTCTCGGCGTCGTGGAATCGGCCCGTGGAAAGCGATCGCGATCGTGGTCGTCGCGGGGGTCTACCAGCAGATCGAGACCTAGTGCGTCACCCCGCGCATCAGCAAGCGGACGATGGATCTGAACCCGGCGATCGCCTGCGGAGCAGTGTTCGTCGGCGCTGCCGTCTGGGGCCCGCTCGGCGCGTTGATCGGCATCCTGCTCGCCGCCGCCGGCGTCTCGATCCTCGACACCTGCTCGCGGCGCCAGGACCTGGTGCCCGAGCCCGAGGCCGTCCTCAGCACGACGCCGGCCCCGAAGCGCAACCCTCCTGATCGGGTGTCGAGGACGACGCAGTTGAGGAGTGTCTCGTGTGACGCCGGGCCGGCGACCCTGATCGGGCCAGCGCGATGGGCCTGGCACCTGAGCGGTGCCAGGCCCATCGCGACAGGTCCTCAGGGTCGGCTCGTGCCGGTCGCCTAGTGCAGCCAGCTCGGGGTCTTGCTCTCCCACCAGCGGCCCAGGCCCCAGTAGCGGCCGGCGCCGATGAGCATGAGCACCATCAGCGTGGCGGCGTAGATGATGTGCTCGTCCAGCAACGGGTTGTTCGACGCGACGGTCGAGCCGCCCTTGTCCTCGTACTTCGCCCACGGGGCGACCGCGAGGAACATCGACAGCAGCAGGATCGCCGAGCCGATGCAGCCGATCCGCATGGCCACACCGAGCACGAGGGTGAGGCCCGCACCCAGCAGCGCGCCCATGAACAGCCAGTTGACGATGCCGTTCGGTGAGCTCGGCGCGAGGTTCGCGTAGAAGGTGTGGAACGGACCGTTGGGGTTCACGCCGAACTTGAGGAAGCCGGCCGTGGGGTTGCCATCGCCGCTGCCGAACATCCACGCCTTGGTCGTGGCGAAGCCCCAGGCGAAGTTCTTGTCGAGGAAGGCCCACAGGAACGTGAAGCCGAGCAGGATCCGGACGACGCCGGACCACTTCTGGCCCGCCGGTGTAGTGATCTTGTCTTCGGGGACGACGGAGACCTGACGGTCGGTCGTGGTGGTCATCGGAACCCTTCCTACGAGTCGGCCGTCGTGCACGCGCCGACTGGTCGCAGCACCTCTCCCTGGACAGACGGGAGTCTGCGGGGAGGAAAGGCCGAGGTGTTGTTGTTCCTGAGAGTCCGCTGTACGCGGTGCCGAGTCAAGTCGCCGAGCTCGCGTGACCGTTCCGATATCCACTACGCCGCGACCAGGAATCGACCGGGCTGAGCTAGCCGGGGCTGGCATCGGTGATCCCAGGCGAGAGCGGGTCAGGAGCACTGCCGGCGGTCACGCCCGGTCACTCCGGGGCACCGCGGATCTGCCCTGGGTTCTGGAGCTGTCAACCCCTCGCGCGACGACGCGGTTACGGCTGGCGGCGGTCTGTCCGCGGCGTTCCTCGGTCTCAGGCAACCGTGAGGAGCTTGCTGGTCGTGCTGGCGGCGACGTACCCCGTGCGGGCCGGGACGTACTCGCGGAACACGTGGCCGGTGGCGTTCATCGTTGCCAAGATCGACGCCCTGGAGGGACGGGACAAGCCCAAGGATGACTACGACATCGTATGGCTGATCGAGAGTTGGCCCGGTGGGCCGGCCGCGGCGGCTGTGGCCTTCGCGTCGCGACCCGCGCTTCTCGACGCGCGAGTCGCGCCGGCCCTAACCCGACTCGGCGAGTTGTTCGCTGACACGAACTCCGTGGGGGCACGAAGCTACGCGCGGTTCCTGGCCGAGAGCCCGGTCGACGAGTCCCTACTGGAACGCACGGCTGTAGGAGCGATTTCCGAGTTCCTCGCGGCCTCACGGAATCATGATCGGCGACCCGTGAGACGTCTTTCGGGATGGGCCGTGCCACCTGCTCTTGGCCATCGTTGGCCCTGAGATGTGGCACGGATGTGGCACGAAACGCCGGTTCGATCTTGATCGGGACCGCGTCGTTCAGGTCGGGTCCCCAACGGGGCATTACCGCAGGTCAGCGAGCGGAGGGCGAGGGATTCGAACCCTCGAGACGTTTCCGCCTAGCGGTTTTCAAGATCAACAGTGCAGCGCCGTGACCTCCAGCTACGCGTGGATCGAGCACGAGGTGGCGGGCTCCTGACCCCGTGGGGTCCTCTTGGAGACCCCCATTTGCCTTGCGATGAGGCACGCGAATGGCACGCTGGTCGGCCTCGAAGCCGAACAAGCCAACCAACCATCTGTTCCGTAGAGGCGCGAAGGGGGATCGTCAGCCTCCGCCGGGTAGCGCTTCTGCAGGTCAGCAGTTCGGCACCGTCCTCGAGGCGCACCATGGTCCTCGACGATGCACGGTCTGCGCCGTGTTCCCTACGGCATTTGTACAGTGCTCGCGAATCCGATGCGGAGTCCGGGGACACACGAATCCCAGCGGGCACTCGCGATCTTCCTCAGCGCGGAGGGTTCTCAAGCAGCGCTTGAAGTTAGTGCACGTTCCAATGCTTGGTAGAAGCGAGGATAGGCGCTGTGCGCGTTGTGACGTGCGCCATCAACCACAGCGACGCGAACACCCGCGGTGCCCTGCGCGGCGATGGCGACCACGGCACTCGATAGTTGCGCCCAACTGACGCCCCGAAAGAGCGGATCCGCACCGCCGAACACCAGCGCCACCAGCGCACCTGGTTGCATCTTCCGAACCAGGACCAAGTCCTGGATGGCAGCGCCCTGGATTGGTTCCGATTGCGGTCTCGCGAGACCAACGAGATTGGCAATTGCCATCGACGCGTCACGGCGGGTAGACCGCGCGCCCCTTGACAGAGTCGGCGCTTGGTCTTGCACGAATCTCCGAAGTTCATCATCGATTCGGTCGCAGTCCGGCGATGCCTGTGTCATCGCCCGAACGATCCTAAGGTCTTCGAGAAGCAGTGCCGGGACCAGGCGCCGGCGCGGGAGGCGTCCGACGTGTGGTGGCGCGTTCTGGAAGACGCTCAGTACGCTCCCCGCTTCAAGGCACCAGGCAAGCGCCGATGTGAGCATGCGCCCAGAAGAATCGGATCTAAGCGCGACCACTGAGATTCCCTGTTGGCGAAGGGCGGTCGTAAGGGCAATGCAAACGGGCAGCGGGTCCGGTCGCCCCTGCTCATCGGCCAAGAGGCTTCCCGTACGTGCAAAGCGGCGTCGCTCA
>JBBRAQ010000060.1:0-11992 GCA_038206635.1 Candidatus Nanopelagicales bacterium
CACACCCCCCCTGCCCCCGCAACCTAGACCCCCCCGTGGGGGTGGTTCCCCCCGCGGGCCGCTTCTCGTTGGCGGAGGCGGGGGGATTTGAACCCCCGAGGGGCTTTGAGACCCCAACCCGCTTAGCAGGCGGGCGCCATCGACCGGACTAGGCGACGCCTCCAGTTCCGGGGCCGACCCGCACGCGGGCCTGCTTCCGGCCCGCACAGGTTACCCGACCGGCAGGGTCGCCTCGCACGCCCGCCCCCCGTCGCTCCGCACGCCCGCCGCCCGTCGCCGGGCCGGGCCGGGCCCGGGTGCCGGATCTCGCCGAGACCGCGGGCGCGAGCACGCCCACCACGGCAGAGTGGGGCCCCACGACCGACTCCTTCCTCGGCGTCGGCGAACGTCGCAGGAGGCACCGTGACCATCACCGATCCTGTCCGCATCGGCGTCGTCGGGTATGGCCTCGGCGGTCGCACGTTCCATGCGCCGCTGATCTCCGCGGACCCCGCGCTCCAGCTCGTCGGCGTCGTGACGACCGATTCCGACCGACGCGCCCAGCTCGCGATGGACCAGCCGGGAGTGCCGGCCGTCGACAGCCTGCGCGCGCTGGTCGACGTCGGTGCCGAGGCGGTCGCGATCTCTTCCACCTCCGGCACCCACACGATGCTCACCGACGAGGCGCTCGACCTCGGCCTGCACGTCGTGTGCGACAAGCCGCTGGCTCTCGCCGCCCCCGCCGCGGCGTCGACCATCGCGCATGCGGACGCCGCAGGCCTCTTGCTGACGGCGTTCCAGAACCGTCGGTGGGACTCCGACTTCCTCACCGTGCGCCGCCTCCTGGCCGACGGGGCGCTCGGCGACGTGTTCCGCTTCGAATCGCGGTTCGAGCGCTGGCAGCCGGGCCCGCCGCGCGCATGGTGGCGCGCCCAGCTGCCGCCCGAGGAGGGCGGCGGCATCCGGCTCGACCTCGTCACCCACCTCGCCGACCAGGCCGTGCAGCTGTTCGGTCCGGTCGCGACCGTGTACGCCGAGCTGGCGACCCGCCGTTCAGCCAGCACCGCCGAGGACGACGTGTCGGTGCTGCTCAGCCACTTCGGCGGCGTCAGCTCACAGCTGTTCGCCTGCACGATGTCCGGTGACGTCTCGCGGCGCTTCCGCGTGACCGGCACGGAGGGCGCCTACGTGATCGGGGGCGCCGACGGGCAGGAGGACGCGCTGCGCGCGGGGCGTACGCCGGCGTCCGAGGGCGAGGCTTGGGGCGTCGAGCCACCGGAGGCGTGGGGCCACGTCGCGCGCGGTGCGGAGCGGACCGTCGTCGTGTCCGAGCGTGGGCGCTGGGACACCTTCTACCCCGCGTTCGCCGCGGCCGTGCGCGACACCGGGCAGCTCCCCGTGGATGCGCGCGAGGCGCTCGCCGTCCTCGAGGTGCTCGACGCCGTCGCGCTGAGCGCGCGCGAGAAGCGCGTCGTCCACCTCGCCTGACCTGGGCTCCGAGGCAGTGACCTCTCGCGGACTTGCGCACCCGCAGATACCGGCCCGTCGGACCTCCGACCGGCCGGGATCGCTTCTTGCTCAGTCGAAGATGGCCTCGCGGTACTCTTCACGCTTCTCGCACGCGTCCTTGATCCGGGCGATCTGCTCGTCGGTGCACTCGAGGTTGTAGACGTCGCGGATGAACTCCGGCAGGTCTGGCCGGTAGTCGTGCGCCCAGGCCCGGTACGAGCCGGGGATCTGTGCGTTCTTCATGTCGATGAGGAGCTGGAAGAACGTCGTCAGCGGGCGCCACCGCATGGACGCCGGGATGCCGCGTGGCGACCGCTCCGGCACCTCCTGCATCCGCGGCCGCTCTGGCCCGAGCCAGATCGGACGCCGGTTGATCAGGCTCGCGCCGAACCTCGTGACGCCGTCGTTGTCGTGACTGAGCAGCACGTAGCGGGCCTTCTCCTTGGCGTCGGCACCCAAGGCGACGAACTGCTCGTAGTCGTTCACCACCGCGACGATGTCCTTGTCGACGTCGGGCCGATCCGGGCCGACGAGCTCGTGCCGCCAGGCACTGCCCTCCGGCGTACCGATCCACAGAGCGCAGTCGATGCCGAGCGCCTCCGGGCCCAGTGTGCCCCAGCCCTGGAACGCCGCCTGGCTCGTGTGCGCGCCGAGCGACTCGCCGAACACGACGATCTTGGGCCGGTCCTTGGGCGCCATGAGCCGCACGCGCTCCAGGATGCGCAGCCAGAGAAGGCGGTTCTGCTCCTTCGCGTCGCCGATCTTGCCCAGCGACAGCGGGGACGGGCGCTTGGAGTACTGCAGCGTGATCGTGGCGCAATCGCCCAGCGTCATGTACTGCGCGCTCGCCACGGCGACGTAGTTGACGTACCCCGTCCCCGTCGGGGAGATGAGCATCAGCAACGAGCGCGACCAGGCGTCGGTGCGGTCCATCTCCGCGAGGGCGAGGTTGACCCGGTCGGTCGCGGTCTCACCGCTGTCGAGGCCGACGAAGATCTGGATGGGGGTCGCCTTCGCCTCCTCCTGCATGACCGTCCGGATCGACAGCTCAGGACGTGCCGTGCCGCGGACCTCGGCGGGCTTGTCGAGCATCGGCTGCGGACGCACGTAGGTGACGACGTGGCGACGTCCTTCACGGCCGAGGCTGTCCCACGACACGTAGCTCTCCGGGTCACCGCTCACGTACTTCGTCGTCCAGAGGCCCGCGGAGGTCTCGTCGATCCCCTCGTCGTACTTGGCCGTGCCGCTCTCGATGCCGTGCATCGCGCGCTTCCACAGCTGGTTGGTGCCGCCGACGACGACACCGAGCGCGACGGCGTGCCCGACGCGGCCCCAGGTCTGCTCAGAGCCGGGAAGGACCCGGCTCCCGACCGACCCGAGCTGCCGCGCCAGCCACGACTCGCCGGTGGCCAGCGCCGCGATGCCCAGGACGACGCCGCCACCCGCGGCCAGGCCGAGCAGCGGGTTGGACCGTGCCGGGTCGGCGAAGTGCTCCGGGGGCGTCTCGCGCTGGCGTACGCCCTCGATGATCGCCGCCGTCACGAGCCCGACCGGAACCGCGATGGGGAACCGCTCGATCCGGCCGTCGGCACCCACCGCGTCGTCGAGCGCGTGCTGGACGGTGAGCGCACCGGCGAGGAGCGTCGCGCCAGCGCCGGTGACGCCGAAGCGCCAGCCGAGCTGGCGCAGGAAGCCGCGACGCGCATTCTCATGGGCGCGATAGCCGATGAGGGCGACGAGGCCCAGACCGAGCGGCACGGCGGCCATGTCGATCATCAGCGTCGCGAACTGCTTGCGCTGCTCGTCGGTCCACGACTCCGGCAGCGGCAGCGCCGTCGACATCGCACCGCCGCCGGCGTCCATGACGTCCTGGGCGATGGCGGTGAGCAGGAAGTGCGTCCCCGTCGCGAGGCCCGTGATGAGCCCCTGGTCCATCCAGGTGCGCTCTGACAGCGACCGGGTGAAGGTACCCGGAACCGCCGCCGAGGCCAGTACGAGACCGACCTGCTGACCCCGTCCGACGATCTCCGGCCCCACCATGTGACCTCCTCGCGCAGCGTGGTCATGCTCCTCGTGCGAACGTATGCCATCCAAGGAACGTGAGGCAGGTGGATGGTGAAGACGGTGAGCCGCGGCATGGGCGCTGCGGCGCTCGTGGCCGGCATCCTCGTCGGCGCGTTCGTCGGCGGCACCGTCGGCGCGATCGTCGGTGTCCTCATCACGATGGTGGGGTTCCAGGCTCTGACCCGTGGCGTCGAGGGGGCGCCCTACATCGTCGCCGGCCTCGCCACGACTGGTGGCATCGCGCTCGTCGCCTGGCGGCACCACCTCTCCGCGGCCGAGATCGGCCTCGGCCGGGCCACCTGGGTCACCGGCGCGCTGTGGTCGGTCGGCATCGTCCTCGTCGTCGGCACCGCGATCGGCATCGTCGGCGGCATCCCCCGCGCCCATCACCTCTTCGCCGACGACCGCGTCACCGACGTCAGCGGTCCGGTCACCGCGCGCAAGGTGCTCCTCGACATCCCGTTCGGCACCGTGCTCATCGAGGAGTTCGCGTTCCGCGGCGTCATGCTCGCGCTCGTGACGACCCTCGCCGGAACCCCGTGGGCAATCGCCGTGACGTCGGTCCTGTTCGGCCTCTGGCACGTCGGCCCGGCACTGGAGATGCACGCCTCGCACAACTCCACGAACGGCTCGGCCTGGCCGACGGTGCTCTCGACGGTCGCGTTCACCGGCCTGTCCGGCGTTGGCTTCGCGGCACTGCGGCTCTTCACCGGCAGCCTGTTCCCGCCGTCGGCGCTGCACTGGGCCGCGAACGGTTCCGGCGTCGTCGTCGGGTGGTTCGTCCACCGGCGTCGCCGCGACACCACGGACTGACGTCGCGTCGGGGAGTCGGCGGGTGGTCGCTCCGGCGCGTCCGCCGCTTCGGCGGGTCCGTCGCTTCGGCGCGTCCGCCGCTTCGGCGGGTCCGTCGCTTCGGGCGTTCGGTCAGACCGGCCAGTCCAGCGGGCGCGGCCACGGCCCCGTGACGTCGACGAGCCGGGCCTCGTGCACGGCGTCGGGCGACTCGATCCGCTGGTGCAGCAGGACGCCGCCGCGGTCCACGACGACGACGGGCCCGACGCCCTCGGCCTCCCAGCGGTGCTCGAGCCCGTGGCGGGCGACGCCGTCGACGTCGACGTCGCGCTCACCGATGAGCGTCGCGATGGCGCGCAGCGTCAGCGGCGAGAGGAACGAGCCGGGGTCGGTGGGGTCCGACGTGTCCGGCACGACGAGGTCGACGCCGGCCCTCCCCCGCGTCACGAGCAGCCCCTGGGTGAGCAGGCAGCCCGGATCCAGGGTGCCTGCCAGCGAGCGCCGCGGGTGCTTGACGCCGTCGACCACCCGCCGACCGCTCACGACGCCGTCGGCGCAGGTGTAGTCGGCGGTCGCGTCGCGCACGGCCCCGGCACCGGTGCCGGTCCACCGGACCTGCAACCGGACCAGGCCCACCTCGTACCGCACGTCGCACTCGAGCCGGCCGACGGGGGCACGCAGGACGACCACGGAGCGCACGCGAACGACGCCCGGGGAGATCTCACCGAGGGCGAACCGCTCCTCGAGGCCCGCGGGCTCGCCGTCCCGATAGCGCACGTAGCGGCCACGGGTCCGCTCGCCGTCACGCGGCATGTCGGGCATCGCCGGATCGGTTGCGTCGGGTGCCGCGAGGTCGTCGGGCTGGAGTCCGTGCTCGGCGTCGGCGGGGTCCTGGTTCACGCGCCCCATCGTCGCAGCGCGCGGCCAGGTCGAATGCAACCGACGTCACGGCTGGCGCCGGACGAGCCGGGTCGCGGTGGGCTCGACCGGTCCCATGCAGCCCTTCGTCGCGGGAGGGGGCGGGGTTGGCTGGTGCCCATGGAACTGCGCGGAACGGTGCTCGTCCTCAGACCCCTGATCGTCGTCGCGATGCGCGAGGAGGCCGAGCAGCTCGGCGCCGCCGGTGGCCGGCGCTGCGGCCTCGACGGCATCCACGACGTCGGCACGGTGTTCGAGCATGACGTCGACGACGAGGGCCTCTTCGCCCTCACCGGCGCGCACTTCAGCGCTGCGATCGTGCTGGGCGAGGGTCCCGCCCTCGCCACGGGCGACCGCTTCGTGGCCGGAGGCGCCTTCCGTGTGGCCCTCGCGTTGCGCGCCGAGCTCGTCGAGCTGGAGGGCTACGCCGTCGTCGTCGCCGGCTCCTGCGCAGCCGCCGGCGTCCCGGTCCGGATCGTGAAGCTCGTCAGCGACGACGCGGGCAAGAACGCCAGCACCACCTGGGCCGACTCGGTCGCCACCCACGCCCGCGCGCTCGCTGCGTGGGCGGAGCAGCATCTGGGCTGAACGCAGCCCTCGAGTCCCAGGCGCAGGACGCTCAGGCGCCGGGCGATTCGCTCGTTGTACTGAAGGGGACCTTCATCCCAACGACCGGTGGTCCGGTCGGGATGACGGGCTCGATGAAGGCCGGGATTGTTGCGCTCTTAGCACCGAAGGGCACCTTCATCGCAACGGTGAGGTGCGGTAGATGGGGCGGGTCATGCAGGTGGGGCCGCCTTCGCCCTTGTCGCTCTGCTCGGAGTCGAAGGTGTGGACCTCGACGCCCTTCTCGCGCAGCTTGTCGGCCGTGCGCACGTTGCGCTGCCCCATGACGACGACGCCGGGTGCCGTGGCGAGGATGTTGCAGCCAAGGGTGAGGTACTCCTCGTCGTCGACGGTGACCCACTCGATGCCACGGCGCGAGAGGGCTCGCAGCAACGCGACGGGCGCCAGCTTCTCATAGACGACGGCGAGGTCCTCGCGGATCGGGGAGATCACCGACATCAGGTGCAGGCAGTACTCGGGGCCCATGTCGTGGGGGACGTCGAAGACCTCGACGCCGACGCCGTCACCGGCGAGGATCCCGCGCAGCTGGTCGACGGCGGCCTCGTTCGTGCGGTAGCTGCGGCCGATGGCGACGGTGCTCTCGTCGAGCCAGAACATGTCGCCGGCGTCAGCCGTCGCCTCGCCGACGAGACGGCCGATCGTCGGGACGCCGGCCAGCTCGAGATCGGCGGCGAGGCGGGCGCCCTCACCGACGCGCGCAGCCTTGGCCGACTGGAATTCCACGGTGCCCGAGGGGATCACGAACGCCGGGTCGTAGACGAAGACGGCGTCGGGGAAGCCGTCGACCGGGTCGAGCTCGACGACGTCGGAGCCCAGCGAGCGCAGCGTCGCCACGAAGGCCGCATGCTGGGCCGCGAGCGCGGGAAGGTCAGGCGTCTGCCAGTGCGCTCTCTCGTACTGCGCGACGACGCCGGCGCCCCCGTCGCCCACCAGGGGACGGCGGACAGCGACGCGCGTGAGGGTGCCGACCGACGACCTGACTCCGTACGTGTGCTCGCTCATGGGGCGAACCCTGCCAGGTCCGTGACGGTCACGCCACGAGCCTCAGGGGGCACGACAGCATCCGCAGCGAGCGCGGACGAGGACGCAACGACGCGGGCACGCGTCGGAGCGACGGTCGGCGTGTGCGGCGGCGCCGATCCGGCAGGATGCCGGTCAACCGTCGCGCGAGAAGCGTGCGACGCCACGTCTCGGCGGGAGGCACGCGTGCGCACCGTGTCGAGGCAGCGGCTCCGGCGCGGTGTCCGCGTCTGGTCGTCGGCACCGGACGCCCCGCGGCTGCGCCGTCCGACCGACATCCTGCTTCTCGTCGGCGCCGGCCCGGTCAGCGCCATCATCGGCGTCGCCCTGCATCACCAGACCGGGACGCCGCCCTCCGGCCTGACGCTCACCGGCACCCTCGCCGGCGCTATCACCGGGGTCGCCGAGCTGGTGTACGCCCTGCTCGTGCTCTGGGCCGCACTCCTTGCCCTTCTGGCGGTCGCGGCACGTGGACGACGCCGGCTCGTGCTCGACTACGTCGTCGGTGCCACCATCACCGTAGGTGTCGGCGTCCTCGTCTCCCGTCCGGTCGGCGGCGGCTGGTCAGACACCCTGCACCAGATCCTCACGAGCAGCCCGTCCCCCGTCGATGTCGTAGGTCCTCTCGCGATCGCGACCGTCGTCGTCGTGATCGCCTCCCCGCACCTCACCCGGCCGCTGCGCTGGACCGGCCGGAGCCTCGTCGCCCTCGGCGGCGCAGCGACCCTGCTCCTGGGCATCACTCATCCCGTCGGCGGCGTCACCGCGATCCTCGTGGGCACCGTGGCGGCGGCGTTCACGCACCTGGCCCTGGGAACGCCGTCGGGCTACGCGACGTCCGAGCAGGTGGCGCGCTCCCTCCCCGACATCGGCGTCGAGGTCACGTCGCTCGTGCTCGCACCGGCGCAGCGTCTGGGCGTCTCGACGTTCCACGCCGTCGGCGTGGACGGCGGCAACCTCGTCGTCACGCAGTACGGCCGGGATGCGTGGGACGAGCAGTTCGTCGGCTCGTTCTGGACGGCGTTGACCCGTAAGGGCGAGACGCTCGACGTCCTCGGGGGACGCCGGCACCGCGTGGAACGCGAGGCGCTCACCAGCCTGCTGGCCGAGCGCGCGGGCGTCCCCGTGCTCGAGGTCGTGGCCGCGGGGGTCACCGCCGACGGCGACGCAGTACTCGTGACTCGCGCGTCCGTCACATCGCTGGCGAGACTCTCAGGCGACGAGCTCGACCCTGCGGTGCTGGCCTCCGCGTGGACGACGCTGCTCGGTCTGCACGGCCTCGGTATCGCGCACCGCGACCTCGACGCCTCGTGCTTCGTCCGGCGGGCCGACGGCGCGCTCGCGATCACGCACCTCGGCGATGCCCGCCATGCCGCGGACATGTCGTCGCTCATGATCGACCGGGTGCGCCTGCTCGTCGCGACGGCGACCGCGGCCGGGCACCACGCGGCCCTCGACGCGGCTGTCGACGCCCTCGGCCCCGACGGCGTCGCGGAGATGCTGCCGTACCTGCAGGCGGCGGTGCTGGACCGCGTGACGCGCCGGACCGTGTCGGACCGCGAGTGGTCCCTCGACGACCTGCGTACGGCCGCCGTCGAGGCAACCGGCGTCGAGCCGGCGGCGCTGCTGAACGTGCGACGGGTGACGGTGAAGTCCGTCGGCGTCGTGGTACTCGTCGGGGTGATGGCCTACGTCATCGTCGGGATGCTCACCGACGTCGACCTCTCGAGCATCGAGGAGGAGCTCGCCTCCGCGGACAAGACGTGGCTCTGGGTGGCGCTGGCCATGTCGCCGTTCGTGCAGACGTCGTTCGCCTTCGCGACGATGGGAGCGGCGACGGCGCGGTTGCGCTACTTCCCTGTCCTGCTGCTGGAGTACGCGATCCAGTTCATCGCATTGACGCTGCCGGCCACGGCCGCACGCCTCGCGCTCTCGGTGCGGTTCTTCCAGAAGTTCGGCATCCCCTCGGCGAGCGCCGTCTCGATGGGCGTGATCGACAGCTTCATGGGGTTCCTCGTCCAGGTCGTGCTGCTGCTGGTGATCCTGGTGTCCGACCTCCCCGGGCTCACCGCGCCGCTGCGGGGGACGGAGTCGAGCACGTCGAGCACGTCGAGCACGTCGAGCGGGGAATCCTCCACGCCGACCCTGCTGATCCTGATCGCGGTGCTCCTCGTCGTGGGGGCGCTCGTGACCGCCCTCGTCCCGCCGGTGCGCCACCGCGTGGTCGGACGCATCCCGCGCATCCGGGAGATGGTGCGGGAGCAGGCGGCGACGGCACGTACCTCGCTCGAGGTGCTCCGTCACCCGGGCAAGATCGCGACGATGCTGCTGGGCAACCTCGGCGCCCAGGTGCTGCAGGCGGCCATCCTCGGCGTCTGCCTGTACGCCTTCGGGCACACGGCCCACATGTCCCAGCTGATCCTGATCAACACCGGGGTGAGCCTGTTCGCGGGGCTGATGCCCGTGCCCGGCGGGATGGGTGTCGCCGAGGCGGGATACACCGCCGGGCTTCAGGCCATCGGCGTCCCGAGCTCGGTGGCGGTGTCGACCGCGATCGCCTTCCGGATGGTGACGTTCTACCTGCCACCGATCTGGGGCTCGGTCTCGATGCGCTGGCTGCGCAGGCACGAGTACGTCTAGGCCGTGCCACCCGAGGCGTCACTGTCATCGACGTCGGTCGTGATGGGTGGAATTGTTGCGCTAGAAGCAACGAAGGCCACCTTCATCGCTACGTACGGGTGGTGCTCAGAAGTGGGGGCGGGGGCGGGGGTCGGGGCCGGCGGGCCACCAGCCGCGCTCCGGGCGGGCGTCCTCCGAGCGGGCGTCGGAGGAGTCGGTGCCGAGCCACGGGGCGAGAATCGCCACGAGGACCGTGAAACCGAGGAAGAACAAGGGGGCCATGTGACTCACATCCTTCAGGTCCAGGGTCCACCCGCTGGCGGCCCATGTCCTACTGTGAGCGCTCGACTCTGAAAGAACAAGCAACAGTCTCTTCACTTCTGTTCACGATTCGTGAACAATAGGCCCATGCTCGACATCCGCCGCCTCCACGTCCTTGCCGCCGTCGTCGACACCGGGTCGGTCACCGCTGCCGCCACTCGCCTGGGCTACACGCCGTCCTCGGTCAGCCAGCAGGTCTCCGCGCTCGAGCGCGACGTCGGCATCCCGCTGCTGGAGAAGCACGGCCGAGGCATCAAGGCCACCGAGGCCGGCATGCTGCTCGCGGGCCACGCGGGCATCGTGCTGCGTGCCGTGTCCGACGCCGAGGAGGCGCTCGACGACCTGCGTGAGGGCCGCAGCGGCCGGGTCCGGGTGATGTCCTTCTCCTCGGCCGGCGACTCCCTCCTCCCCGCCGCCGTCGCCCACCTGCGCCGCACCCAGCCCGGGCTGCACGTCGCGACCACCATCGGCGAGACCGACCACGCCTACGAGCTGCTGGCGTCGAGCCAGATCGATGTTGCCGTCGTTCTCGAGCCCTTCGGCGCCGGCGAGGAGCCCGACGACGGTCTGGTGCACCTGCACCTGCTCGATGACCCCTACCGCGCGATGCTGCCCGAGGGGCACCGCCTCGCCGGCGAGGACTCCATCGAGCTCGTCGACCTCGCCCACGACGACTGGGTCGCGGCCATGGGCGGCAACGGCTTCTGCCGCGACGACACGATCGACCTGTGCCGCCGGGCCGGCTTCGCGCCGCACTTCGTCGCCCACGCCGTGGAGTTCCCAGCGGCCCAGGCCTACGTCGCCACCGGCATCGGCGTCGGGCTCGTGCCGGTGCTCGCGCTGGGCACCGTGCACCGCGGCGTCGTCATCCGGCCCCTTCGCCGCGAGCCCGAACCACGCCACGTGTGGGCTGTGACCCGTCCCGCCATCGCGACGACGGTGCCGGTCTCGACGACGATGCAGGCCTTGCTCGTCGCCACCGACGAGCACCGACGGGCCAACGCCGAGCGCACCGCGGCTCTGTCCTGACCGGCGTCGCCGCGATCCTGTCGATCCGGGCGAGCACCGTTCATCTGGAGGGTGAGAGGTCCGTCGTGCCGACTGGCCCCGAGATGGAGGAGGCTCCCATGCCGCAGTACCTGCTGTCGGTCTGCTACCCCGCCGACGCGGTGCGACCCGCTCCCGAGGCACTGGCAAGGATCATGACCGGCGTTGCGGCGCTCGACGCCGAGATGGTGTCGGCCGGTGCCTGGGTCTTCGGCGGCGGTCTGCACGACCCGTCGACGGCGACCGTCGTCACCGATCTCGACGGCGAGACCGTCATGACCGACGGCCCCTTCCTCGAGAGCAAGGAGCAGATCGGCGGCGTCTCGATCATCGACGTCGCCGATCTGGACGAGGCGCTCGGCTGGGCCGGTCGGTTGGCTAGCGTGATCACCGTACCGATCGAGGTCCGCCCGTTCGTGCACGGCGGCTGACGCCGCCGAGCCGGACTCCAGCGTCACGTCGTGAGATGTCGATCGGGACCGTTCCCGATCGTGCAGTTGCTACGAGGCCGCGCCGCGGTCGAGCCGAAGAGGAAGGGAGAGGCGCATGCCTCAGTACCTGTTGTCCGTGCACGGCTCCGAGGACGGCAACGGTACGAACCCGGAGGACATGCAGCGTGCGTACGCCGACGTCGACGCCTTCAACACCGAGCTGCAGGCGTCGGGCGCGTGGGTCTTCGCCGGAGGGCTGCAGCCCGCGAGCACGGCGTCGGTCGTCCGCGTCACCGACGGCGCGGTCGTGCAGACCGATGGCCCGTACCTCGAGAGCAAGGAGCACATCGGCGGCTTCTGGATCGTGGAGGTCGCCGACGACGCCGCCGCCGCGGCATGGGCCGAGAAGGGCGCCGTCGCCTGCCAGAACCCGGTCGAGGTCCGCCCGTTCCAGGCCTAGCCCGAAGCCTGAGCGAGCAACCGTGACGACCGACGGCACGACGGCACCGCCCGGGTCGCTGCCGGAGCCGCGAGCGACGTCGACCGCCGAGGTCACGCCGTCGCTGTCGCCGAGCGCTGCGTCGGAGCCGGTGACGGCACCGGCCGCGGCGAACGCGACGGCGAACGCGTCGGCGGCCGCGGCCGAGGTGGAACGCGTCTTCCGC
>JBBRAQ010000061.1:0-10401 GCA_038206635.1 Candidatus Nanopelagicales bacterium
TCTTCGACGTCGTGGTGCTTGGCGGCGGTTCGGCGGGTGAGATCGTGGCGACCACCGTCTCGCTGGCCGGCCGCTCCGTCGCTCTGGTCGAGCGGCTCAGGGTGGGGGGCGAGTGCCCGTACGTCGCGTGCATGCCTAGCACGGCGATGCTGCGCAGTCCCGAGGTCCGTGGACTCATGCGCCACGCGCACGAGCTGGGCGCAGTCGCCGACCCGGTGCTGACGGGGTCCGACCTCGATGCGTTCGCCGCCGCGGTGGCACGGCGCGACCGGATCTCCGACTACCGGGATGACGCGGCGACGGCACGGTCGCTCACCGCAGCAGGCGTGACGCTTCTGCGCGGCGAAGGGCGGATCCGGTCCGAGGGCGTGCTCACCGTGAACGGGACGGACATCGGCTGGCGCGACCTCGTCGTGGCGACGGGGTCGCGCGCAAGAAGGCCAGAGGTCGAGGGGCTCGACACGGTCCCCACGTGGACCAGCGACGAGGCGTTGAGCAGCCCGCAACGCCCTCAGTCGTTGCTGGTCCTCGGCGGGGGCCCGGTGGGCTGCGAGCTCGCCCAGCTGTACGCCCGGTTCGGCGTCCGGACCGTCCTCGTCGAGCCCGGTGGCCAGGTCGTCGGACGCGAAGACGCCTCGGTTGCCGGACGGCTGGCCAAGATCCTCGCCGCCGACGGGGTCGACGTCCGGCTGAACGCTGAGGTGCGCTCCGTCGCCCGGGGCACCACCGGGCTGACCGAGGCGCTATTTTCGGACGGGGCCCGGGTCGAGGCCGAACGACTGATCCTCGCCATCGGCCGCGACCCAGCGGTGTACGGGATCGGTCTCGAAGGGGTCGGGCTCGCCCTCGGCCCGACCGACCCGCTCGAAGTCGACGGGTCCGGACGGGTGGACGGCCGCCTGCACCTGTGGGCGGCCGGTGACGTCACCGGCACTGCCCCGTTCACACACACCGCCAACTACCAGGCCCGGCTGGTAGCCGAGAACCTGCTCGGCGGCTCGCGGGTGGCGGACTACTCCGCGATCCCTCGGGCCATCTACACGGACCCGCCGGTCGCCAGCGTCGGCCTCACCGCGGACGAGGCGACGGCGCGGGGGCACGACGTCGTCCGGCTGGAGCTCGATCTCAGCGAGGTGGCGCGAAGCCTGACCGAGGGCGAACCGCGGGGCCTGCTGGTACTCACGGCGGACGTCGAGCAACGGGTCCTGCTCGGCGCTGCGGCAATCGGGCCCAGGGCCGACGAATGGATGGCCGAGATGATTCTCGCGATCCGGGCCAAGGTCCCGCTCGAGATCCTCGCCGACGTGATCCACGCGTTCCCCACTTACAGCGAAGCCTTCGAACCGCTGCTCCGCAAACTGGTGCAGACCCACCCCACGCGTCACTACCGAAAGGACCCAACCTGACGCGCTAACCGAGGGGAGCCGCACCAGGCTCATCCCCGCGGCCGGCGAAACCACCTTCGTCGCTGACCCTGAGGAGTTTCACCTCGACGCTAACGAGAGCGAGCTCGACCCCGTGCATGGATCTGGACTCCTCTGACCACGGCTGACGAACACGTGTTGACGGGTCGGCAAGGCGAGCTCCGTGAGAACCGGGGTGAGAACCAAAGCTCCGTCTAACGTGGATAGACAGGGTGTTGACCGGTACGCTTCGGTAACTGGGATCGTGGCAAACGTGCAGGTCAGAGCGTTGTGAGGGCCTGTAAGGCGCCTGGCGGGCAGCCTCGGAACCGGGCTTGGGCAGACCTACGGATCAGAAGGTTAGGGGTTCGAATCCCTTCGGGCGCACCCGTTTCTTCGCGGGTCAGATTCCTTGACGCCCTCTTCCGCGGAAGGTCGGGTGGGTCTACAGGGAAGACCGACGCGCAGTCGGCCGCCCAGCCCTTCCATCGATTCCCACAGCTGAGGTCAGACGTCTCCCAGCAACCCAAAGCGGTCAATCAGCGTTCCCAGGGGGGATCCGGCTGAACTCGCGGAATACCGCTCATACCTGGTCATCGGCCAGATCCCCGTGCGACACCCTGACGCGGGACTAGCAGCCAGCCGCGCCGCCGTCCGTCAGAAAGGAAGTGGGCCACCGTCTCAGGTGAGGTCGCGTCGCCGGAAGAGGGCTGTAGCGAGCAGGACGAACACAATGACTCCCACGGTGAGCGTGAGGCCGGCCCTGAGGTTGGACAGGTGAATGATGATGTCTTGGGGGTTGGGGTCGCCGGGAACGAAGCGCTGCCCCGTGTAGACGTCGATGCCGTTGTTGCGGAGCAGCCCAGCGACGTTCTCTGCGAGCAGGTACGGGCTCAACGGCCGCAAGAACCCACGGACGAGGTTCTCGATCACCACGAGATACACGAATGCGATGCCCAGAGCCGCACCGGTATTCCTGATCAGCGAGGCGAGAGCGTATCCGCCGGCCCCGGCGAGGACTACCAGCAGGGCTCCGCGCAGGTTCAGCCAGAGCAGCTGGCTCCAGAAGTCCGGCGGCTTCCCGTCGCTGATCCCGCGGAGCGAGGCGGTAGCCAGCGCCGTGGCCGTCCAAAGGAGCTGCGTCACGGCAGCAGCAGCGACGGCTAGGCCAGCGACCACGGCGAGCTTGGTGAGCAGGACCTTTGCCCGGCGCGGCTCCCAGAACAGCAGGGCCGGCATGGTCTTGGCCGCCCAGTCGGCCCCACCCGACGTTGTGCCCACGAGGAACAGCAGCGCGGCCACCCCCGCGGCCAGTGCCGAGGCCACGCCCGGAAGGTCATCGGCCAGAACGAAGGGTGTCATGGCGAAGAAGTACTGATAGTCGACCTGGCACATCTGGGCCAGCTGGTCCGGCGTGGCGTTCGGGTCCCGGTTGGTGTCGTTCTTGGTGGCGTCCAGACACGACTGAGTCTGCGTCGCGGCCTGAGCCTTGGCGAGGGCGACTGCCTCGGCGTCGGGGCGGGCGTGGGAGACGAACTCGCCGACTCCGACGGCGATGATCCCCACGAGCCCGAGCAGCAGCAGCAGCCGGACGAACCGGCGCGAACGCAGCCGCAGGATCTCTGCGCGCAGCAGCGACCCTCGCCCGGTCACGGCCTCGCCGCGCATGACCTCCCGGGAACTCATGGTGCGTCCTTGGTCAGGTCGAGGAACACGGTCTCCAGGTCGGCCGCAATCGGAGCGAGCTCGCTGAGGAAGTGGCCGCGCTCGGCCAGCATCCGGGTGAGTGCGGAGGGGTCGTCGGCACCGTGGACGCGCCATGCGTCGCCCATGGACGTGACCGTGAAACCGGCCTGCTCGAGCACGACTCGGCCGGCCTCGGGGTCGGGCAGGCGAATGCGCAGGTCTCCGGTCTGCCGGCTGGCCAGGACTTCATCGACGCGGCCGGAGACGACGCAGCGGCCTCGGGCCAGGATCGTCACGTGGTCGCAGACCTGCTCGACTTCCCCCAGGAGGTGGGAAGACAAGAAGACAGTGGTCCGTCCGTCTGCGCCAAGGCCACGGATCAGCTCGCGCATCTCGACCATCCCCGCCGGGTCAAGGCCGTTGGAGGGTTCGTCCAGGATCAGCAGCTGCGGTCGTTTGAGCAGAGCCGCGGCGATTCCGAGTCGCTGCTTCATGCCCAGGGAGTACGCCTTGACGTTGTCCGAGGAGCGATCCAGCAGCCCCACTGTCGACAGAACCTCGTCCACCCGGGCGCCATCCACGCCGGCCGTGACAGCGAGTAGTTCTAGGTTGCGGCGTCCGGAGAACGTCGGAAAGAAGAGCGGGGTCTCGACCAACGCCCCGATGTCGCCGATCACGTCCGGCAAAGCCGAGGGCACCGGGCGGTCGAAGATCCGAAGCTCTCCCGCCTCCGCCCGGACCATACCCAGCAACATGCGGATGGTCGTGGTCTTGCCCGAACCGTTCGGCCCGAGGAACCCGTGCACCCCACCACCCTCGACGACGAGGTCCAGCCCGTCGATGGCCTTCTCTGCCGGTTTGCGCCAACGCCGATAAGTCTTGGCTGCCCCACGAACCTCGATCACCGGCATCTGGCGACCATACCCGCGACCAGCCTCGCGCCTTGACTGTCTTCCGAGGAACGCGACGCGTTCGGGGTGTGAGTTCGTCAGTCTGCGCGAGGCTCATCAACCACCACCGCCTGGTCTCCGAACTCAGCGACCAGGGTTAGCCGTCCGCCCAGTGCCTCGGCTCAGGTCACGAGTGTGCCGACCTCCGCGGGGGTCAGTTGTCGGCTAGCCACCGCGGGTAGCGGGGACGGTGCTGGCGACGTGCTTGCACCGTCTCAAACAGGCGGCCGCTCCAGCGGACGAGTGGCCACGCGCCTCCAGCTCCGAGCGGAATCAGTAGAGGTCCACCCGGGTTCGACCGTGCCGCAAGCGCAGGATGCCGCACGCTCACCCTGGACGTCGACGTCCACAACGCCCGCGCGAGGTTGCTGTACGAGCGTCTTGGGCCACGCGTCGTCACGACCGCGTCGCCCGCGTCGCCCGCGGTGGCGCTCGACGGCGCCTCGGTTCATCGGATGTCCGCACCCGTGGCCGAGGCTTAACCGACAGCGGGCGCGAAGGCCGCGGAACTCAGGTTGAGCCTGAGCATCCACTCGCTGGAATCCCGACCGACCTTCCCCGCGGACGGCCACGGACGACCACTCGATGATCTGCTCGCAGCCGAATCGGGTCCCAGGGCAGCGATCAGATCCGCGACGGCGTCATGACCACTTCCTGCCCGCCAAGATCCGCACCGAATGCCCCGGTCGCATGACGTGGCCGAGGAACTGCTGACGCGACCCGTGGCCGTCGTAGCTGGGGCAGCCTCATCGGGGACAACGACGTCATGGTGGGGCTTCGCCGTCGTGCGCAGGGTCCTCAGGTGAGGTTGGCGGTCTCGAGGATGAGGCGGAGGATGGTCTGCGGCTCGCGGATGCTCGGGTAGTGGTCGACGTCGGGCAGCTCGACGACGCGGCAACCGGGGATCAGCCTGGCCGCTGCGTGGTCGGCGGCGACCAACCCGAGGTAGTCGCGTCCGCCGATGACCATGGTCACCGGCACTGCGATCTCGCTGAGCCGGTCGTACGTCGGCGGGGCTTCGATCTCGAACTCGCTGTCATTGGGCATCGCCTGCACAGCACGGCGGACAAGGTCCATGACGCGCGGCTCGTGCCCCGACGCCGCCCAGAGCCGTGCAGTCAGAGCGATCATCGCCTCAGAGTCGTCACCCGCCATCTCGAACTCCGCGTCGGTCTCCGGGTCGTCCGGCCATTCCGCGCCACTGATGCCGGGGCACAGCAGGGTGAGAGACGCGACTCGCTCGGGGTGAAGCACCGCGAGGTCGAGCGCTGCGCCCCCGCCCATGCTCGTCCCGACCAGGTGCGCGGGTCCGACCCCGAGGCTGTCGAGCACCGTCAGCGCGTCGCCGACGACCGACCACTGCTCGGTCGCTGCCGGCGAGCGCCCGTAGGCGCGGTAGTCAAATCGGATCGCGCGCGCACGTACGACGACTTCCGTCCAGACGTCGTCGTACAGCGTCGAGTCGGCCACGCCGGAGTGCAGGAGGAGCACCGGTGGTCGGTCGCCACCCGAGTCCTCCACCCATACCTGGTCACGTCCTTGCCCCACGCTCAGCATCCGCTCCATGCGGCCGACCCTAGTGGGGCGTCATGCGCTCAGGGCCCGGGCATGGCCTTCGAGTTCATTGCTGGGCGTCACTGCGCCCAGCGGGCCTTAGCGCCGCCCGCTCCTCGGCGAGCTCGGCGAGCAGGCGCAGCTGCCTGGCCATGGACCGGTTGATCATCGAGCGCGTCATCGTGCGCATCCCCGGCCTCAACCAGTAGGGCCTGTAGTTGCCGTCATGTGCGCGGCAGGAGTACCTGATCCGGGTGCGGGCACCCTGAGTCTCGACGTCGTAGCGGTGGTCGAAGTGCACGAGGAGCTCAGCGCCGTGCCGTCGTTCGAGCCGCGACATCGTCTCGAACGCGAAGGTGTGGGGCTCCGAGACGGTCACGACAGAGGCGTCGTGGAACGTTCCGTTCATGTTCGACCCCGTGGACGCGAACGTGGTGCCGACGGACGCGAGTCCGGTGGGGGCGTCGAGCGACAGGAGCCTGAATGCCTTTTGCTGTGAACGGGTCCCGGCCCACTCGGCATGGGTGCGCAGGTCTCGGATCGTGTCGAACACCGTCTGCCGGTCAGCGGCGCTCGAGACTGTCGCACGAAACCTGATGAGCTCGCCCGTAGCGGCCATCACACGCCCACTCGAGTACTCGGGGATACCGGCATGGCGTCGGTCTCCACGTGCAACGCGCCACCGAGGATGGAGCCGACGTGGTGGATCTGGCAGTTGCCTCCACCGACGATCGGCTGGACGTCGTTGGACCAGCGCCAACCCGCGCGGTACTCGGTGCGGGTGACGGTGCGGTCGGCGAGGCGGACCTGCGCCCTGACGCCGTTGGGGAACTCCTGGGTCGAGTCCGGGTGGTTCAGGCTGCGCGCCTGCAGATGCTTCATGGCTGCTCCTTGGCGGGTCCGGTGGGTCCGATGACGCTAGGGAACGCACCCTGACCTGCCATGAGGAGTTCTCCTCACGAACGTGTTCGGTTCCGGACCGAGACCTAGGTGGCTGGTAGCTAACCGGTCTCGAGGAGGCCGTGCTGCATGGCGAACATCGTCGCCTCGGCGCGGGACGAGGCGCCGATCTTGGTGTAGATGCGCTCCACGTGGTTGCCGGCCGTCTTGGGGGTGATCCCCAGCTGTGTCCCGACCTCTCGCAGCGTGGCGCCACGGGCGACGCGCGCGAGGACCTCGATCTCCCGCGGTGTCAGCCCTCCCGGCGCCACCGGCTTGCGCCGGCGCGCGTGACCTGACGCGGCTAGGACGGCGTCCACCGCGTCACCCCGGAGCGTGCCCGCGCGCGCCATGTCGCGCAGCTCCCCGGCGGCAGCCGGTCTTGTCATCGCCGCGCGGTAGGGACGCGGTTCGAGCATGGCGTGATAGGCATCAGCGGCCCCGAGGATCCGTCCGAGCATCGGGATCGTGTCACCGCCGATCCCCCGCGGATAGCCGCTGCCATCCGCCCGCTCGTGCGCGGCCGACGCGATTGGTGCGAGGTGGGCGAGTGCTCCGGCCCGCCGCACGACACGATCGGTGTAGTACGCGTGCAACTGGGCGCGCTCCAGCTCTGACTCGGTCAGCGGCCCGGCCTTGTCCCAGATCGTGTTCGGAACGCCATTGCGGCCGAGGTCGTGGAGCAACGCAGCACGGCGCAGGTTAGTGACGTCGGACTCGGGGACGCCGGCGTGACGAGCCGCGGTCGCCGCGAGGTCGGCGACGCCACGTGAGTGCCCGGCGAACCAGGGCGACTTGAGGTCGGCGTAGTCGGCGACCACCTCGAGCAGCTCGTCCAGCTCGCCCTGCATGAGCGGGGGTCGCGGACGCGGCTCGGCCCCGATGACGGCATCCCACGACGACTCCACGCCCACCGATGCGAGGACGTCGGCCGCGACGCGGGTCCAGGCCTCGACGAGCGCCGGGTCGAAGAACGTCCCCGCGCCTGCGCGCACGTGGTTGACCGCCCCCTGGATGCCTTCCTCGCGGTGCCAGACCTCGATGCCATCGGCCATCTGGCAGATCTGCATGGGGAGCGCGATCCGGTCGCCGCCGAGCCCCCGGGGCACGCCTTTGCCGTCCCAGCGCGCGAACGTCTGGTCGAGGTCGGCGGAGATGCGCGGGTCGAGGCCGACCCGCTCGCCGAGACGGCCGCTGACATGGCAGTGCGCCACGAGCGAATCTTGCACCGCACGCATCCCGGTACGCATCAGGTCCGCACGGACGCGCAGGCGGCCGGCCGCTGTTCGGTCGTTCCCGGCTCGGCCCAGGTGATAACGCAGCTGCGAAAGGGCTGACGGCCCGACATCGTGCCAGCGCGATCGCCAGGCGATGTCGTCGCCGAATAGCGGCGTCAGCTCGTAGGACGCTCCGGTGCAGCCGACGGTCACGAGCAGGGTCACCCAGTACGTCGCCTCGAGATCGTCCTCGCTCACCTCGAGGTGACGGGCGAAGCCGGTGGCGATCATGCACGACCGGAGGACGTGCTCCATCGGCTGCCCGAGTCCGAGGTCCGCCGCGAGTGAGACAGCCGCGACCACCTCGGACAGCCGGACCCCGGAGGTCCTCTCCACTCGGACACCCTCTCGTTCCTGGGACACTCCAGAACCGTAGCCCGCGAGCGAAGTCGCCGCCCTTCTATCACGAGCGGCGACGTCGGTGCCGAGTCGTCAGACCTCGACCGTGACCCGCAGGTAGGTGGCCGGGATATGGGTCTCGTCGCTGCGCAGGCTCGCGTTCTGCGACACGAAGAGCTGCTCGAGCTCCCCGTGCAGGTCCTCGCTGCGACCGTTCTCCTCCGCGGCAGCGAACGCGTTCATCGTCGGGCCGTAGTAGGTCCGGAACTCGTGCAGCAGCGCCTCGGGAGCCACGGGGAGCTTGAAGGCGTACGTCTGCCGGGCGAAGGAGATGTTCTGCTCTGCGACGCCGGCGGCTCCGAAGCGCTCGAGGACGTTGGCCTCCGCACCCCAGGTCATCGGGCTGACGAACCCCAACGGCGGCGGCGGCGAGTACGCCAAGCAGATACGCAGTATCTGCGCCACCAGCGTCGGGTCGTTGGGGATCCAGTTGCCCATGATGATCCGCCCTCCAGGGCGGGTCACGCGTGCCATCTCACGTGCGACGTCGAACGGTCGCGGTGCGAACATGGCGCCGAAGATGCTGACGGTCACGTCGAACGAGTCGTCGGCGAGGTCGCGAAGGCCAGATGCATCCCCTTCCTGGAAGCGGCAGTTCGCGAGTCCCTCGACGTGCGCGCGACGGGTGCCCGCGTCTACGAGATTGCTGGCGATATCGACACCTAGGACTTCCGCACCGAGTCGTGCGGCGGGGAGAGCGGTTGTCCCGTCGCCGCAGCCCAGGTCCAAGACCCGGTCGCCGGGCTCGATACCGATCGAGTGCACGAGATCCTCCCCGCTGGATCGCATGCTGGCTGCGATGCGGGTGAAGTCACCCTTCTCCCAGAGTGCCTTGTTCGGGTTGATCAGGGTGTCCATCGTGTTCCTCCTGGTGGGATCCGTCAGGCCAGGACGCTACTGAGCGGAGAGATCCCCGACATGAGGAGTTCTCCTCATGAACGTGAGACGAGGTCATGTAGAAGGACCCGGCGTGGGCCGCCGCTCCGCTGAGGCAAGGTGACAGTGCCAGTATGTGCGGGTGGTGAGCAGCGACGTATGGGATGAGGCGACAGCGGCGGTCTACGACCAGGACGCCGCCGAGATGTTCGAACCGGAAGTGCTCGAGCCCGCGGTCGACTTCCTGGCTCGGCTCGCTGGATCTGGCCCAGCCTTGGAGTTCGCGATCGGCACAGGCAGGATCGGCATCCCACTCATGCGGCGGGGTGTTCCGGTCACGGGTATCGAACTCTCCGCTGCGATGGCCTCGCGCCTGAGGGCCAAGGTCAGTGAGGAACTCCTTCCGGTCGTAGTCGGCGACATGGCGACGACGACCGTTCGCGGCGAGTTCGGTGTTGTCTTCGTGGTGTGGAACAGCATCTCCAACCTGGTGACGCAGGAGGAGCAAGTGGAGTGCTTCCGCAACGCGGCGCGCCACCTCGCGCCAGGAGGACGGTTCGTTGTCGAGTTGTTCGTGCCGCCGCTGCGCCGCCTTCCGCCCGGCCAGGTGGCAGTTCCCTTCGACGTGTCCGAGACTCACATCGGTTTCGACACGTTCGACCTGGCGAGGCAAGGGTGCATGTCTCATCACTACTCCCGACAGCCGGACGGATCGTTCCGATACGACGTAGGGCACTTCCGCTACATCTGGCCAGCGGAGTGCGACCTCATGGCCCAGCTCGCAGGCCTGGAACTGGAGAAGCGCTTGGAGGACTGGGACGGCGGCTCGTTCACCTCGGATAGCGAGAAGCACGTCTCGGTCTGGCGGAAGCCGTAACCGCCTCCGGGTCGTCACGCTGCTGCTCGTAGCCCGATGCGGGGACTCCCGGGCCTCGAGTCCCTGTCAGCAGAGACTGGGCCGGTGCGGACCAGATCGTGGGCGAGAGTGCGCTCCGCGGTGGCGTTTCGCGTCCTTGCCGATGCCGACAGCGATGGCTGATCTCGATCGCCCCGTTGACGAGGAACGGCATGGCTTCCGAGTCCCAGCACCGGAAGGAGGAGTTACTCCGTCCCCGACGCCATGGCGTACTGCGCCTTGAGAGGAGTTACGTACCGACCGACCCGGCTGAACAAGGCCGCGACGTGGGCCACCGGATCGGTGCGCGGTCGGAGGGTGGTGGCGGCGCCGACAGGTCGAAGTCGGTGGCAGGCTCGGGCGCCTGTCGCCGGGGCGCGGGGTTGAAGACCGCCCCCGGATCTTCAGTCACTTCGTCGTAT
>JBBRAQ010000062.1:0-7932 GCA_038206635.1 Candidatus Nanopelagicales bacterium
CGCGGCTTCCTCCCCGCCTCCCTCGTCGAGATGCGTCGTGTCCGCGACCTCCAGCCGTACGTCGGCAAGGAGCTCGAGGCGAAGATCATCGAGCTGGACAAGAACCGCAACAACGTCGTCCTCTCCCGCCGTGCGTGGCTCGAGCAGACGCAGAGCGAGGTTCGCCAGAACTTCCTCACCCAGCTGCAGAAGGGCCAGATCCGCTCCGGCGTCGTCTCCTCGATCGTCAACTTCGGCGCGTTCGTGGACCTCGGCGGCGTCGACGGTCTCGTCCACGTCTCCGAGCTGTCCTGGAAGCACATCGACCACCCGTCCGAGGTTGTCGAGGTCGGCACCGAGGTCACCGTCGAGGTGCTCGACGTCGACATGGACCGCGAGCGCGTGTCGCTGTCGCTCAAGGCCACCCAGGAAGACCCGTGGCAGCAGTTCGCCCGCACGCACCAGATCGGTCAGGTCGTCCCCGGAAAGGTGACGAAGCTGGTCCCGTTCGGTGCGTTCGTGCGTGTCGATGAGGGCATCGAGGGCCTGGTCCACATCTCCGAGCTGGCTGAGCGCCACGTGGAGCTGCCGGAGCAGGTCGTCACCGTGGGCGGCGACATCTTCGTCAAGGTCATCGACATCGACCTCGACCGTCGCCGCATCTCGCTGTCGCTCAAGCAGGCCAGCGAGGGCATCACCGGTGCCGAGGACGAGCACTTCGACCCGGCCCTGTACGGCATGGCCGCGACCTACGACGAGACGGGCAACTACGTCTACCCCGACGGCTTCGACTCCGCGACGGGCGAGTGGCTCCCGGGCCGCGAGACCGCTCAGGCCGAGTGGGAGCGCCAGTACGCCGAGGCGCACTCCCGCTGGGAGGCACACAAGAAGCAGGTCGAGGAGCAGCGCAAGGCTGACGCCGAGGCCGGAGTCTCCACGGAGGCCGAGACCGGCACGCAGACCTACGCCTCGCCGTCCCCCGAGGCCGCGGGCACGCTCGCGACCGACGAGGCCCTGCAGGCACTGCGCGACAAGCTCACCGGCGCCTGACAGTCTGCGCGTCCCAACGCCCCCCGACCTCAAGGTCCGGGGGGCGTTGGCGTGATCACCGTGCCATGACCTCGTCGGTCCAGATGCCGACAAAGCGTGAGCACAGCAAAGTGAGGGAGACCCGGGAGCGGATGGAACCGATGAGCGCGTCTACCGATGCCTCGGCGACGTCGCCCACCAAGGCGTCGACCCTCCGTGGCAGCACGGGGTTGCTGTCCGTCGTGCTCTTGGCATCAGTTCTGCAGATGGCGCCGCGCCTCTGGGGTGCCTGGGGCGGGTGGTTCTTTGCCGACGACTTCTGGCGGCAGGACGTCGTGACCAGGCGCTCGATCTGGGATATTGCGACCACCGGGCAAGGCGGGCACGTCGAGCCACTCACCTACCTGGTACTTCATGCGTTCACGTCGATCACTCTGTTCGACTGGCCTGCGCAGGTGGCCGCCGCGGCGATCCTGTGGCTCGTCACTGACATCGTCGTTCTGCTCGTCTTCCGCGAGCTCTGGGGATGGGGCTGGCCGACCGCGATGGCCTACGGCGCCTATGCCATCAGCCCCTTCACCGCGCCGAGCTTCCTGTGGTCCAGCCAGGTCTGGCTGGGCGCAGCCGCGGTGCTTGCCTTGGCGCTCATGCTCCTGACGACCATTCGTGCTTCCAGGGTTCCCAGCCGCAGTCGGATACTCATCGGGCTAGGAACGCTCGTCATAGCCCTTCTCATGACAGAGCGGTCGGCAGTCGAAGCGGTGTGCGTCGGGATCTTCGCGTGTGTGACGTTCTCCGGCCAGGTCGGCGGGATCGGACCGTTTCTCGGCCGGATGCGGGTGTTCTACGCCGGTGGAGTGCTGGTGCTGGGCGCTTACGCCATCTCCTACCTCCACGTGACTCGAGGTACGCTCGCGGATCCTCTTCTGACAGTCCGCCCGACGACGGACAACGTCGTGGTCAACGCCATCGAGGGCTTCGGACAGTCGGTAGCCCCCACCCTGCTCGGAGGACCCTGGTTCCTTGAGGGCACTGGCGTGGGTACGTTCGCGAACGTACCCAGCATCGCCGTGCTGCTGTCGATCGAAGTGCTCTTCGCTCTTGTCATCGCCATCATGCTGATGCGCAGGACGAGACAGACCTGGGCCGCCTTGGCCCTCCTGGGCGTTGTCATCGCCGTGTCGCTGATCATGATCGCTGTCGCGCGCGGTGGGTCCGTCGGTGCCCTGGCGATGCGTGACTGGCGCTACTACCCCGGACTCAGCGTCTGGGGCCCCCTTCTCGTGACGTTGGCCTTGGTGCCGCCTGCCAACCGCGTCACGGGTCCGTGGCCAGCAAGACTTCCTGATCGTCCTCTGCGAAGTTTCGCCACTCACCCTGTCGTATGGGGTGTGGTCGGCTTGGCGCTGGTCAACGGCGCAGTGATGACCTCGTACTTCGCAGCTGAGGAGTTTCGCGGAAATCCGGCCCAGCCGTTCCTCGAGAGGACCCTCAGCGACCTGAAGCGGCTGGGGCCGGTGGTTCTGGTCGACAGGCAACTCCCGGGCGATGTCGTCCCGCCCATTCTCACCAGTCAGACGCTGGCGTCTCGCGTTCTGAGCGCTGCGTCTCCCCGCCCGCTGTTCGATACACCAACTGAACGCCTCTACGCCATCGATGACAGCGGCGCCGTGCTTCCCGCGAACGTGACAGCTGGCCCGTCAACGCCTCCCGGCCCTGACGGTTCGTGCGGAACGGCTGTCCAACCGGGTTGGACCCGAAGGCTCTCCCTCGGGCAGGGCCTCTTCAACTGGACATGGTGGGCGAGAATCGACTACCTGGCCCAGTCTGACTCCACGCTCCGTCTGAAGGCAGGGGACTCCCTCGTCACGGTCCCGGTCCACAAGGGTCCCGGATCCGTGTTCGCCCCGGTGTCGGGTGCGGTCGACAACATCTATGTGTCGGCACCTGCAGATCATGGCGGGGTGTGCATCGCCGGGATCCGTGTAGGCACCGCCACGGTCGTTCCACAGGTTCCTTCGGGGTGACGTTGCAGGTGGGGATCCGGGTCGAGGAGCCGACGTACTTCAGTCGCGAGTTCGACGGCCTCCACCCGGTGATGGGCGCGCCGGATACCTCGCCACGCAGAACACGGACAGTCGATGGCGCGACTACGAGGCCTCGCATGATGGTGTCGGCTGAGCGCTGATCGGATGGCTGCCTCGAGCACGCTGTCCAGCCTGCCGATCTGCGTCGCGGCCCGTGCCGACATGCCGAAGGTGACCGCGTTGGTCGGCATGGGCACGTGTTGGCCTATATTGCCTTCATCCAGCCGGATCCGATTCTCGCGCTGGCCACGGGCAGGTTCGCGCCGGAGCGCGCAAGGCCACGGGGTCGACGGTTCTCGCGCCCGGTGACCGGTCTATAGTCCGGCTCGGACAACGCAATCGAAGGAAGCCGGGGGTGCGCCAGGTGGCGCGGGTAGGTGTGCGTTCGGGAGTCGCAGCGATGTCCCTCATGGCGGTGACCCTGTCCTTCGCGGCCCCGGCCACGGCGGCCACGGCTGAGACCAATCTCCTCACCGTCAACCAGGCCACCGTCGAGACCGACCTGACCGGGTTCGACAACGGCTACTTCGCCGAGAAGCTGAGTCGCTCGACTGCGGTCTCATCCCAGGGCGTCGCCTCGCTGGCGATCACCTCCACCGGGACGACCGGCATGGCGGCCCGGACAGGGGCCGGCACCAGCGCCGCGGTCGCCGGTGCCGCGTACTCGGCCTCCGTCCAGGCCCGAGCCGCGTCCTCAATCACCTCGCCGGCCACGGCCCTGGTCCAGCTCCGGTTCTGGTCCTCGTCCGGCGCGGGCCTCGGCTCGGCCAACGGGACGTTCGTCCGGCTCTCTGGCTCGTCCTGGACGCGTCTGGCCCGCATCAACGCCGTGGCACCGGCAGGCACGACGTCGGTCTCGGTCTATCTCGTGATCTCGAGCACCACTGCCGGCGCCGTCTACTACGGCGACGAGTGGGGTCTGTGGCGCAGCTCCTCGCTACCCACCTGGGCGCCACCGCCGGCGCCGGCGCCGGTTGCGGACGTGACGCCGCCGAGCGCCACGCGCGGGGTGTCTGCGACTGTCGGCGGCGCCACGTCGGCGGTGACCGTGCGGTGGACGGCCGCGACCGACAACCTCGGCGTCGCGCTCTACCGGGTGTTCCTCTCAGCCGCCCCCGGGTCCGGCACCACCGGCACACCGAGCGGGACGACGTCCACGACGTCGTGGACCAGCGACGGGCTCTCCCCGGGTGGCTACGTCGTTGAGCTGGTCGCCGTCGACGCCGCCGGCAACGTCGGGCCCGCGTCGCCCGCCGTCACGGTCGCCGTGCCCGCCCCGGCGCAGGCCGTGGCCAACCTGCTGACGCCGAACCAGTCCTCGTTCGAGACAAGCACCGCGGGCGTCGAACCCAGCTACGGAGGCGTCTCCCTGGCGCGCTCTCTCGCGCGGGCCTCCGACGGCGTCGCCTCCCTCTCGCTGACCGCCACGTCCACCGGCGGCCTCTCCGTCCGAACCCTGCGCGGGTGGACACGAGTCACGCCGTCGGCCACCTACTCCGCCGGGCTCGAGGTGCTCGCCGGTGGCGGTGTCGCCGTCGGCGAGCGGGCGCTAGCACAGGTGCGCTTCTCCGACGCGAACGGCGCGCAGGTCGCGGTCGCCAACGGCCCTTGGGTGGTCCTCTCGTCGACCACCTGGAAGCGCCTGTCGGTCAGCGGCCTGGTCGCACCGGCCACTGCGGTGTCGGTGTCGGTGTTCACCGTGGTCGAGAGCGCGACGCTGGGCGACGTCTTCTACACCGACAGGTGGGGCGTCTGGAACTCCTCGACGATCCCCGCGTGGACGCCCGCCACGGTCGCGACTCGTCCTCTCGCGGTCTTCCTCGGCGACTCCTACTCCGCAGGCGGCGGTGCCTCGTCCTTCACCCACCGTTGGACCTACCTCACCGCCGTCAAGCGCGGCTGGCTCGAGGACGACATGGCCCGCGGGGGCACCGGCTACACCAAGACCTCGAACTCCTCCGGCTGCGGTCTCACCTACTGCCCGTCGATGCAGGAGATGGCCGTCGAGGCCGTGGCGACGCTCCCGTCGGTAGTCATCGTCTGCGGTGGGCGCAACGACCTGACGATGTACCACCAGAACCCCGCCCTGGAGCGCCAGGCGATCGCCGACACGTTCGCCATCCTGCGCAACGGCCTGCCGAACGCCACGATCGTCGCCCTGACCCCGATGTGGGACGACACGACGCCGACGCCGTCCTTCCTCGAGATGGACGCGTGGATCCAGGACGCTGCCGCTGCCAACGGCGCCGTGTTCGTCGGCGGCGCCGAGACGTGGCTGGTGGGCCACCCCGAGTGGATGTTCTCCGACCACATCCACCCCAACGACGCCGGGCACCTGGCCCTGGCGAACCGCCTGCTCGCTGTGCTGCCCTGAGCGGCCACCCCGCCACCTGCCCGCGCGGCGGGCGCTAGGTTCACCTGCATGCGGATCGCGGTGACCGGTGGGATCGGCTCGGGCAAGAGCGCCGTCGCCGCCCGGCTCGCCGCTCACGGAGCGATCGTGGTCGACGCCGACCGCATCGCCCGTGAGGTCGTCGAGCCGGGAACGCCGGGACTGGCGGCGGTCTCGACCGAGTTCGGCCCGGGGGTCATCACGGCCGACGGTGCCCTCGACCGTGCGGCAGTCGCCGCGATCGTGTTCGCCGACGTCGAGCGCCGCGCGGCGCTCGAGGCGATCATCCACCCGCTCGTGGCGCAGCGCTCCGCCCGGCTGATCGCCGACGCGCCCCAGGGCGCCGTCGTGGTCTACGACGTTCCGCTGCTCGCTGAATCGGCCGGGGGCAGCCGAGACCGCACGGCGGAGTTCGACGTCGTCGTGGTCGTGGAGGCGCCTCTCAAGGCCCGCGTCGCGCGGCTGGTAGCCCGCGGACTGACCGAGCCGGACGCCCGGGCCCGGATCGCGGCGCAGGCCGACGACGCGCAGCGGCGGGCGATCGCCCACCACGTGCTGGTCAACGACGGCTCCCTCGCGCAGCTCGAGCGCTCCGTGGACGCGCTCTGGGACCAGCTTCAGGGCTGAGGGCACCGAGCGTGGCAGCAGCCGGGGCCGGGCGCCCGGTCGCTCGTCGCGGGAGCGGCTGTCGGAGGGGGGACGTACGGTGGCCGCATGGCCCGTCCCGTCACAGACCTCCAGCGCAAGGTGGCGCCCTTCGAGGTCATCAGCGATTTCGTCCCCTCCGGTGACCAGCCCGCTGCCATCGCCGAGCTCACCAGGCGGATCCAGGAGGGCGAGCAGGGCGTCGTCCTGCTCGGCGCCACCGGCACGGGCAAGTCGGCCACCACGGCCTGGCTGATCGAGAAGCTCCAGCGTCCGACGCTGGTGATGGCCCCCAACAAGACCCTCGCCGCCCAGCTGGCCAACGAGTTCCGCGAGCTGCTGCCCAACAACGCGGTCGAGTACTTCGTCAGCTACTACGACTACTACCAGCCCGAGGCCTACATCCCGCAGACGGACACCTACATCGAAAAGGACTCCTCGGTCAACGAGGAGGTCGAGCGGCTGCGGCACTCCGCCACGAACTCCCTGCTCACCCGGCGCGACGTCATCGTCGTCGCCAGCGTGTCCTGCATCTACGGCCTCGGCACCCCGCAGGAGTACGTCGACCGCATGGCGCGTCTGCGCGTGGGCCAGGAGTGGGACCGCGACGACCTCCTGCGCCGGCTGGTGTCGATCCAGTACACCCGCAACGACATCGCCTTCACTCGCGGCACGTTCCGCGTGCGGGGCGACACGATCGAGGTGTTCCCGGTCTATGAGGAGCACCCGGTACGGATCGAGATGTTCGGTGACGAGGTCGAGCGGCTCATGACGCTGCACCCGGTCACCGGCGAGATCCTCACCGAGGACACCGAGCTCTACATCTTCCCGGCCACGCACTACGTCGCCGGCCCCGAACGCATGGAACGCGCCATCGACGCGATCGAGATCGAGCTCGCGGACCGCCTCGCCGAGATGGAGCGCCAGGGCAAGATGCTCGAGGCCCAGCGGCTGCGCATGCGCACCACCTACGACCTGGAGATGATGCGCCAGGTCGGGTTCTGCTCGGGCATCGAGAACTACTCCCGCCACATCGACGGCCGCGACGCCGGCACCGCCCCCAACACCCTCATCGACTACTTCCCCGAGGACTTCCTCCTCGTCATCGACGAGTCCCACGTCACCGTCCCGCAGATCGGCGGGATGTATGAGGGAGACATGAGCCGCAAGCGGAACCTCGTCGAGCACGGCTTCCGGCTCCCCAGCGCCATGGACAACCGCCCCCTGCGTTGGGAGGAGTTCCTCGAACGCGTCGGCCAGACCGTCTACCTCTCGGCCACGCCCGGCCCCTACGAGCTCTCGCGCGTCGACGGCGACGTCGTCGAGCAGGTGATCCGGCCCACCGGGCTCGTCGACCCTGAGGTCGTGGTCAAGCCCACCAAGGGCCAGATCGACGACCTCATGGGCGAGATCCGGTTGCGCACCGAGCGCGACGAGCGGGTGCTGGTCACCACGCTCACCAAGAAGATGTCCGAGGACCTCACCGACTACCTCCTCGACCAGGGCGTCCGGGTGCGCTACCTCCACTCCGAGGTCGACACGCTGCGCCGCATCGAGCTCCTGCGCGAGCTGCGGCTCGGCCTGTTCGACGTCCTGGTCGGGATCAACCTGCTCCGCGAGGGCCTCGACCTCCCGGAGGTCTCGCTCGTGAGCATCCTCGACGCCGACAAGGAGGGCTTCCTGCGCTCGGGCACCGCCCTCATCCAGACGATCGGTCGCGCCGCCCGCAACGTCAGCGGCCAGGTCCACATGTACGCCGACACGATCACCGCCTCCATGGCCAAGGCGATCGACGAGACC
>JBBRAQ010000063.1:0-6557 GCA_038206635.1 Candidatus Nanopelagicales bacterium
CGAAGTCACGACAGAGTGACCACCACCCCGACAGCATGACCACCAAGGCCCCGCCGGAACCGACCGGCGGGGCCCTTTTTCAGCTCAACACGTCATCACCGACGGCGACGCCGTCATCATCAACAGACGCGACCGACAACACATGCGGTGGCGTATGGCTTTTTGGGGATAGTCAGGCGTGTTCGCCGCACCACGTCCGGACTCGACCCCGGGCGGACGACGTCCGCCCGACCGGCAACACGACCACGCTTCATAAGGAACTGGTGCATCAACCGAGCGCTCGCATCAGGGTGCCGGACTCGGTGGCGTGGAGGGTGGCGACGACTGCACCGGACGGCGCGATGACCTCGATGACGTCTGTCCCGCTGAACCGCTCGCCATTCTGCGAGATCTCCATGGTGCGCCGCACGCGTTGAGTGCCGACAAAGGCACCGGCGGCATCGAAGCGGAACCAGACGAAGGTGGAGGTGTAGTTCTGCTGGTTTGTGTGCGTCCAGTAGCCGTGCGCCAGGCTGCGCGTGGCGGGATTCGGCGCCGAGCTGGACACGACGAGCCCGCCACCGGGCTCGAAGGTGTCGAGGGCGTTGAACCCCGACGGGGCTCCGGGCGGCGCGTCGCTGATCTGGATGCTGGTGGCCCAGGTGCCGCTCAGCTTGTGAGCTTGCGACGAACATGGGCGTGGCGCCACAGGTTGCGGAGTGCCGGCCAACGCTGGTGCCGCCGTAACTGTGCCGAGGGCGGCGAGCAGTGCGCCGATACCGGCTAGGGGCTTCCTCGTGATGTGCATGATGGTTCCTTTCCAGCTCCGAAGGGAGCTCGGTTGATGGCGTACTTTCGCCGTCCGGCTCGTGCCGGCGGGTGTCTACTGGTCTGGGTTCGGGGACGTCTGAGGGGCGATCTCCGCGATCGCGATTGAGATTCGGTCGAAGGTGACTCCGGCCCGGCCGAACGCCTCCGTTACCTGTTGCTCGGACTTCGCCCGGAGGACCACCAGGAATGCCTCGTCGTCCGGGACGATCACTGAGCACAGGAATCCGGTCGACGAGCCGTGCCGTGCCAGGGCCTGCAGGCCTTCGCGGACCCTTGTGACGCAGAGTCGGAGCTGCCCGATCTCGACGCCGGGCCGGTAGTGCTCCACCAAATAGGTTCTTTCGACGTCGTGGCTCCGCATGTCGAGAAAACTAGGGCACGCACCCGCCTCGATGAATCGGGTGAATCCCTACGTCCGGGGGGTGCTGTCCCTCTGTTGGGCGGCCATGTGCGCCCCGAGCTCAGCCCGGGACCCGATGCCGAGTTTGCGGTAGACCCTGGCCAGGTTGGCCTCGACGGTCTTGGGACTGATGAACGCGGCCTGGGCGATCTCGCGGTTAGTCGATCCACGGGCCGCGAGCTGCGCAATGCGGAGCTCGGTCGGCGTCAGCTCCGGGCCGGCTCGATGCAGCCCCACGCGGGCAAGCTCGCTGTCGGCGCGCTCGGCGAACCCCGGCGCACGAAGATTCTGGAAGAGGTCCCGGGCAGCCTCCAGGGTCTCCGAAGCTCGGCGCTTCTGCTTTGCCCGTCGCTGCAGTCGGCCTTTGACGAGCAGGGTCCAGCCCACCTCGAACGGGAGCCCCCTTGCTTCGTCGAGGTTCACGCTTTCGAGCCCGGCCAACGCCGCCTCGATGTCGCCGTCCTCGACGGCGATCAGCGCGCGCGACCGCGGCAGCGCGGCGGCAACCCACGGGCGTCCCAGCCGCCGCCCTCGCAGGTCGAGCCTATGCAGGGCCTCCCGCGCTCGGTCGACCTCCCCCAGCTCCAGCAGCACCTCGATGTGGAACGGCTCGCTGCGGTCGAAGAGAATGTCGACAACGCCGACCTTGTTGGCGCGCTCGCGCATCCCCGTCAGGGCAGCGTCCGCGGCCGGTGCATCGCCTGCGGCGTACTCCACAAACGCCAGCGTGGAGAGGGTGAGTGCTGCCCACCATGGCTGTTCCGTGCGCTCGAACAGGGCGAGCAGCTCCTGCAGCGTCGTGCGTGCCCGCTCGACACGGCCGCAGTGGGCGTCCACGAGGGCCCGCTTCTCGAAGATCATGGCACGCGGGCCGCCAAGGGTAAGCGTCTCGACTGCGACGCAAGCAACTTCGACATGTTGCTCGGCCAACTCGACCTCCCCGGCCCGCAATTCGGCGACGGCGAGGTGTGAGAGACGGTCGGCCAGCCACACCTCCTCACCACGCTCGCGATACCAGCGCTCCTCGAGGGCGAACCTGTTCCGAGCGGCCTCGATGTCGTCGATGCACTGGAACCAGAGCAGCGGCATCGCCTGCGGGGCTTCGTCCTCGCCGAGATGGTTCGCCTCCAAGGCCAACGCTTGGTGGATGAGCCCGGCAGGCACGGCCACGCCGTTGAGTGCTGACCCCCACTGCCGATCAACCAGCACCTGAGCGAGGAGGGCCATCTCATCCTTCTCGGTGAGCAGAGCCTCGGCCAGTTGCGCATGATCGAGAGCCGAAGCAAAGTCCAGCGAGTAGCAGACTCGCACCAGCTGCGCATGAATGGGTCCCAGCCGACCGCCCGCCCGGGCCGTCACCGCCAGCGCGTCCTGCGTCTGCGCGATCGCCGTCGCGGCGTCACCATCGAACCAGGCGAAAGTGGCCAGGAGCAACAACGCAGCCGCCCGCACCGGAGAGACGGCACCCGTCGTCTCGAGCGCCCGCACGGCGGCCGCTCGCGCAGCCGCGAAATCGCCGACGGAGTTGAGCGCCGCCGCCTGACCCAGCACCCGTCGCGCTCGGTCCTCCGTTGCGGCTGGTGGGGTGAGTCGCTCAGCAGCGCCAAACAGGTCGGCAGCGGCGTCCTGAGCACCTCGAAAGGCTGACCGCGCTGCAGCCGTTTCGAGCTCGGCCGAGACGGGGCCGCTGGGCTCCTCCGTCGCGATGGCCAGGTGACGCGCCCGCTCCTCGGGATCCTCCACCGACTCGGCCAGGTGACGATGCATCGCCCGCCGGTCCTTGACCGACGAGGCACCGTAGACAACCGACGCGATGAGCGGATGAGTGAACCGCAGCAGGCCATGCTCGGAGACCAGGACATCCGCCTCCAGCGCCTCGACCAGGGCCGGCTCGCTCACGTCAACGCTCAGCGCCCGCGCGAGGGCCGCCTCGGTGGGATGGGACAGCGCGGCTACCACGAGGAGCGCCGCCCGCGCCGACGTCGAGAGCTCATCGACCCGGGAGGCCACGAGACCACGAAGCGTCGACGGCACCGGCAGCGGCTCGATCACGCGATCGCCCTCCGGGCGCCGACTCAACGCGCGCCCGATCTCCAAGGCGACGAGCGGGTTCCCGCCCGAGGCTGCCGCCAGCCGGGTCAGCACCGGTCGCGTGAGCGAGATGCCGAGCCGGTCGCGGACCAGGTGATGCAGCGCTGCGACGGACAACGGCTCGAGGGACTCGCGCCACAGCCGCTCCGCCGGGAACGCCTCGAGCAGGAGAGGGAACGGAGCACCAGGAACCAGTCGCAACGAGGCGAACAGACCGGTGCGGAATGGCAGCCGCCGCGCGACAAAGGCGAGCACCCGCTCCGAGGAGGGGTCGAGCCACTGCAGGTCGTCAACCGCCACGAGGACTGGCTGGGCGGAAGCGAGGTGGCCGAGCGTCGAGATCACCGCGGCCGCGATCGCGCGCACCTCGATCGGATGGCTCGACGAGGTCCGCAGCAGAGCGGCTCCCAGCGCGCTCGCCTGCGGCGCGGGCAGCCTGCCCTCGACCTCGTCGAAGACGGGACCGACGAGGTCGGTCAGCCCCGAGTAGGCCAGCGCCGCTTCACTCTCGGATGGCCGCGCCTGAAACACCCGCTGACCGCGGCGGCCGGCAGCGGCCACCGCGTCGAGCCACACTGCGGTCTTCCCCATCCCGGCCTGACCCTCGACGACGAAAGCAGCCGAGTCGCCCGCCAGGGAGTCGAGGAACCGCTCGACCGAGAGCCAGGTCGCCTCCCGCCCGAACAAAGACCCCATAACGCACTGTAGACGCCAACGCCCACGACACACTCGGGCCACAGCGGACGCCCCTGCGACGAGTGACCCCGAAGGGGCCAACCACGGCGCTGCGGCGCTGCGCGCTCCTGAGGCGACCCGGGAGTGGGGTTACTTAGGTGCGCGTGGCGAACGACCAGAGGCGTCCCTCGATGTCACACGCACTGTATTCACGCTGGCCGTAGGACTGATCTGTCGGCGGGAGGATGATCGTCGCTCCGGCTGCCACCGCGCGGTCGTAGTGCGCGTCGACGTCCTCGACGAAGACGTTGAGCATCCCGGTCGCCGAGCCGAGATCCCCGACCGCGCGCAGGCCGTCGTCCGGGGAGACGCGGTGCAGCCAGATCGCCTCCCCGGCCATCGACACCTCCCCATGCACGACGTCGCCCTCGTCATTGCGGTGCACGTCGCCGGATGCGAAACCAAACACGTCCACGAGGAAATCGTGAGCGGCGGCAATGTCGGCGTACACGAGGACCGTGATGATGCGTTGCTCCGTGGCCATGCGCGAACTCTAGATCCGTCGAGCGCGTGGGGACCTGAACAGTTCTCACCATCCTGCGCTCTGCCATCCTCGGAGCCGACGCGCGAGAGGACCGGATGCCCGCCGCACCGACCCCAGACCGGACAGCCGTCGCCGCGACGCTGCGCCGGGCCGGGTCGGTGTTCGCCGAGGACGAGGCCGACGTGCTCATCGCGGCTGCGAGGACGACAGCCGAGCTCGACGTGCTCGTGCGGCGACGGTGCTCGGGAGAACCGGTCGAGCACGTCGTCGGCTGGGCGGAGCTGTGTGGACGCCGAATCCTCGTCGACCCCGGCGTCTTCGTCCCCCGACGACGCACTGAGCACCTCGTCGCCGAGGCGCTCCGGCGGACCGGCGGCGGCGTGCGGGTCGTCGTCGACCTCTGCTGCGGCAGCGGCGCCGTGGCCCTCGTCCTGGCCGAGGAGCTGGGGCGTCGAGGAGCGCGCCCGAAGGTGTGGGCGGTCGACGTCGATCCAGCGGCGGTGGTCTGTGCGTGCCGCAACCTCGCCGGGACGGGAGCGCAGGTCCGAGTCGGTGACCTGTTCGACCCCGTGCCGGACGAGCTGCGCGGCACGGTCGACCTCATCGTGGCCAACGCCCCCTACGTGCCGACCGCCGAGATCTCGCTGCTGCCTCCGGAGGCGCGCCTGCACGAGCCGCTAGCCGCCCTCGATGGCGGCCCCGATGGCCTCGACGTCCACCGGCGGGTCGCTCATCTCGCCGCGCAATGGCTCGCCCCGGGCGGCGTCCTCCTCGTCGAGGTCAGTCACCGCCAGGCCGCGACGGCCGAAGGCGTGCTCCGCGCAGCGGGCCTCGACGTCGACGTGACGACGTCGGACGAGCTCGACGCGACAGTCGTCCTGGGGCGTGCCGCCGCTCGTTGATGCTGCTGGCAGGCTGCGACCTTCGCGGCAGCGACCTGTCCGCTCTCGACCCCCGCGACGCCGCTGGCCGGGGCGCTCGTGACGCCCGAGCAGTGCGTGACCCTCGCGACCTCGCTGGGCCTCGACGTCCGCCCGTCGTGACGCTTCCGCCAGACACCGGTCGCGCCGCCGGCCCGGCGCTCAGTCCTCGGGCGTCCCGAAGTAGTCGGGCCGGCTCACGTAGGTCTCCGACACGAACATCACCCCGGACGACGACGCCAGCAGCGGCCGCAGCCCCGCGAGGAGGGCGTCGACCTTGTCGTCGGGCACGACGGTGATGAGGAGCTCGAGCGTCGCCTGCTCGTTGAAGATCAGCCGACCCTGGTGGTAGCCGTGGTGGCCCAGCCCGGACACGCCCGAGACGGTCGTGTAGCCAGTGGCGCCGACGGCCTGGACGAGCTCGCGGACCGCGGGAGCCTCCGCCCCGTTGACCACGACCTCGACCTTGGTCATCCGTGTGAGCCCATCGAGCCTCATGGTGTGCCGTCCTCTGCCGTTGGCCACGGAACCCAGCCGTGGGAGGTGTACCTGGACCATTCCTGCCCCGGCTCGGCCCGGGCGGCCAGCGCCACCCAGTCGTTGCCGAACAGCTGCCTGAGCACGGTGTTTCGCGCCACGATCGCATCGATGCGGTCCAGCGGCGCGTGGACGACGGTGAGCAGCCGCATCGGCTCGTGGACCAGCCTGTCGCCGACCGCGACGGACTGCCGAGGGAGCCCCACGCGCAGGTCGCCGTCCTGGCCGCGGAGGACCCCAAGGCCGCCGACGACGTTGTGCACCGTCTTCGTGCCCGCCCCGAAGCGCTCCGGGTCGACCGACGAGAAGTAGTACTGCGCGTTGATCCACTGAGCGACGACCATCGGTGCGGTGAGGATCGTCTCCAGCGCGTTGCCCTCAGGGTCCCCGTCCGGCTCGTAGGAGTGGAGGAACGCCCGCCGACGCAGATCGATGCCGGCGGTCAGCCACCGCGGGGCGACGATGAACGCCGCGTTTCCCGCGAGCCCCCACTCGGGGAACACCTGCGCCCAGTCCGTCGAGCGCGACCGCACCTGCCGGACGACGGCGCCGGCGAGCCGACGACGACTCCGCACGCCTG
>JBBRAQ010000064.1:0-4065 GCA_038206635.1 Candidatus Nanopelagicales bacterium
CAGCGCCGCCAACACCGCGGGGACCCTGCTCGGGGGCGGCATACGGCTGCACCGCGACGGCGAGACGGTCCTGCACCACCTCGGGGTGTCGGGGTTCGCGACGTATGCCGTCGTGAACCGGCGCTCCGTGGTGCCGGTCCCCCTCGACGTGCCTCCCGACGTCGCCGCGGTGCTCGGGTGCGCCGTGCTCACCGGCGGCGGCGCGGTGCTCAACGCGGGCCGTCCCTCCGCCGGCGACCGGGTCGTCGTCGTCGGGTTGGGCGGGGTCGGCATGGCGGCCCTCATCACGGCGCTCGGCCTCGACGACGTGGAGGTCGTCGGCGTGGACGCGGTTCCCGAGAAGCTGTCCCGGGCCCTCGAGCTCGGCGCCCACCGCGCCATGTCACCCGACGAGGCGCTCGAGTCCGGGCTCTCGGCGCCCGTCGTCGTCGAGGCCGCCGGCGCGGTCCGGGCCTTCGAGCTCGCCCTGGAGCTCACCGGCCCGGGTGGGCGCACCGTCACGGTGGGCCTGCCTGCCCCGGACGCCCGGGCGTCGATGTCGCCGCTGGCCCTCGTCGCAGGGGGCCGCTCGATCATCGGCAGCTACCTCGGGTCGGCGGTGCCGGCTCGCGACATCCCGACCTTCGTCGACCTGTGGCGCGCGGGACGGCTTCCGGTCGAGGCGCTCGTGAGCGGGACGATCGGCCTCGACGACGTCAACGCCGGCATGGACCGGTTGGCCGCGGGCGCGGCGATCCGGCAGATCATCCGCCTCGACGGGCCCTGACCGCTTCGACGGTCCTGACGGCGGCGGCATCCGCCCGAGGTGTGCCCGACGCCTCGCCGGGTAAGAATGCAGGGACCGCACATGCCCGTGCGCGTCCCCGACCGAGGAGGATCCTGTGAGCAACAACCCCACTGACCCAACGAGCGGCACCGACGGCGGCGCGGATGCCGGCGCCGAAGGCACGGCCGACGGCGGGGCCGACGGCGGGGCCGACGCCTCGACCACCGACGGCGGAGCCGACGGCGGTGCAGGAACCGACTCCACCACCGAGGGCCCAGCCGACAGCGGAGCAGGAACCGACTCGACCACCGACGGCGGCGCAGACGGCGGAGCAGACGGCGGAGCAGACGGCGGAGCAGACTCGTCCGACGAGGCCGGCGGCAGCGGCATCTAGGTGACCTCGGGCACGAGGACGCGGGGGCCCGCCCACACGGGCGGGCACTCCGCGCTCCGCCGGCTCGTCGCCATCACGCCCGACGCCTTCGCCCGCGAGCACTGGGGCCGAGCACCGCTTCTCACGCGAGCCGCTGACCTACCCGAGGGCTTCGGAGACCTGTTCGGCAACGACGACGTGGACGTGCTCGTCTCGCAGCGCGGGCTGCGGGCGCCGTTCCTGCGGGTGGCCAAGAACGGCACCACGTTGCCGGACAGGGCGTTCACCAGCGGAGGGGGCGTCGGCGCCGCCATTGCCGACCAGGCCAGCGACGACAAGCTCCTTGCGCTTTTCGCGGACGGCGCGACCCTCGTCCTGCAGGCGCTGCACCGCTCCTGGCCGCCCATTACGACCTTCGCCCAGGACCTCGCCGCCGAGCTCGGCCACCCCGTCCAGGTCAACGCCTACGTCACGCCGGCACAGAACACCGGGTTCAGCGACCACTACGACGTGCACGACGTCTTCGTCCTCCAGATCGCCGGCGAGAAGCGCTGGCGGGTGCGCCCGCCCGTGCTCCGGGCGCCGCTGCGCGACCAGCCGTGGACCGACCGCCGCAGTGCGGTCGAGGCCGCTGCCGCGGGTGATCCGCTGCTCGAGACCACGCTGCGGGCCGGCGACTGTCTCTACCTGCCCCGCGGCTACCTTCACGCGGCCACGGCGCTCAGCGACGTGAGCACCCACCTGACGATCGGCATACACCCGTGGACCAGGGGCCATCTCGCCGACGAGCTCGTCGCCGCCGCCGTGCACGACATCAGTGCCGAGGAGGAGGTCCGCGCCTCGCTACCGGTGGGGATCGATCTCGCCGATCCCGACGCGCTTGCCGACCACGTCGACCTCGTCCGAAACGCGCTGGCCGGCGCGCTGGATCGGCTCACCGCCGACGACATCATCGCCGCCCTGGCCGGTCGCCAGCAGCGCGCCCAGCGAGCGGCCCCGCTCGGCCCGCTCGCGCAGACCCGCGCTGCACGGCTGCTCGATGACGGTCAGGTGCTCACGCTGCGCCGGCACCTCGCCGCGCGACTGGTCCGCGCGGCTGACCACATCGCGCTCGAAAGCCGCGCCGGTCGCATCCGGCTCACCGACGGCGAGGCGGATGCCGTGCAGCGCCTTCTCGAGGAGGGCGCGGCCACCGTTTCTGTACTGGGGTCCGACCTCGCCAGACGCCTGGTCCTGGGGGGCGTGGCGGTCTCCGACGCCGACCCCGGCTAAGGACGGCCAGCCCCCCAAGGCTCCAGATCGTCAGGCGCGTCTGAGTCGCCACTCCCCAGGGTGAAGCGTCGCGGCTGGACGAACGTCGTCGTGGCCGGGATCGCCACCGAGTCGTGCGTCATGAAGACAGCGGCCGATGCGTTCGAGCTCGGCCTCGTTCTGTGGGTCGTGACCGACGCAACTTATAGCCACGCCGGCGCCGAGGCTCACAACGCCGTCCTGCTGGTCACAGGGCGATTCATCGGCGATCGGCAACTGGTGACGTCAGACGAAGTCCTTGCAGTGCAGACCAGGGCTGCGGTCTCCGCATAGCGCGAAGATCGCCAACACCGTTGCAGCAGACACGATCTCCCCTGAGTTGACCCAGCCCCGTGCTTCCTTGAGCGGCACCCATCGCATGCCCACAGCTTCGTCGTTACGTTGGTGATCTCCGATCGTGGCGTTGGTCGCGATGAACACCGAGCACGGGTGCTCTGCCGCGCCGACCATCGGTTCATAAGTGACTAGGTGCTCGAGGTAGTCCTGGTCGACACGCCATCCCGTCTCTTCCTCAAACTCACGAGCTGCGGCCACGACATCGTTCTCCCCCTTCTCGACGTATCCCCCGGGGATTTCCCACGACCACCGATCGAGTACCCACCTGTAGCGCCACAGCAGGAGAACCTGATCCTGGGGGTCCACCGCCGCGACCATCGCAGCTCGTGGACACCGCATTACGTACCGCTCGAAGGGCGAACCGTCAGCACGAGTCCCGGTCGCGAGGCTTATCCGGACCCGATGCTCGCCACTCACGACCCGCTCGTGCACACCCGCCCCGACATGGCGGTCACGGCGCGAACCCGCCTAGCCAGGCGAGCGCGCTGGCCTCGTCGCCGAACAGTCGCATTGGTGGCGTCGGTTTGCTTTTCGCGAGGAAAATGTTGCCCGTCATTCGGCCGAGCGGGGTGTTGACGATCACCGCGATGGCCGACACGAACTCGTCCCGGCGGCCGAGCTCCATGCGGGCGCCCCGGTCCAGCGCGGCACCGTCGCGCGCGTCCACCATCAACGGATGCTGGTGCCCGCCCGCGAGCGTGTCCACCGCGTCGGCCGAAGCGACAACGTCCTCAAGCCCCGTCGGGGCCCCCGGCTGCCAGACCACCTGGATGATGCCGTCCGGCCGCAACCAGACGCGGAACTGCGGACTCGTGATCCCATCGGACGTGTCGGTCATTCGGTCCTCGGCTGTGACGGAGGGTCGCTCATGCGTGTCACCAAACGCCACTCAGACCCGGTAGCTCTTATTGGTCCAGCCTCCGCTGATGCGGAGTTCGACATCGGCTGGCTTGAGGTCGTGCGCTTTGCCATCCGCCGCAAGAGGTCGAGGCAGGCGTCCTCGTCTTTCGGGTCGACGACAACCTCGGTCGACTCGACGACCCGGCCGCGCCTGTTCAGGTCTGCTAGCTCCACGTATGCCATGCGCCCAAGGGTGCCCTCCACGAGGGCCGAATGCGACCGCGGAAAAGTGGCTCTACCGGCATGAGTGTGGGTCGGATGTTGGACTCAGGGCGGGGAATGCGTTGGGGTGAAGGGGGAGCTGCGGTTCGGGGCCTGGTTGCAGGACGCGCACGGACGGTGACCTAGGTTTGGCGGTTCTCACGCCAACCGAACGAAG